>JBGAOR010000012.1:0-85087 GCA_044221705.1 Planctomycetota bacterium | reverse complement strand
CTGCGAGAGCTCGCGGTAGGTCAGGTGCTCGCGCTCACGCAATGCCAACCAGTGCTGCACTTCGTCTCGTCGGCCCATCTCGGCCAGCGTGGCGTGCGTCGCGAAGACGACCAGATGGCCATGGCCGAACGGCTACGTTCGATCCGCCGACGAACTCCTGCGCGACGACCGTCCAGTCGGCGTGCCCGTGTCCGGCGGCGATCGACCGATCCATCCGCGCCGCGAAGGCCGGCAGCATCGACAGCGCGATGCCGGCCGCGTCGGCCTCCGCCTGCATCAGGCGCGCGTCCTTGCGGGCCATGACGAGCTCCCACGACGGATGGTCGAAGTCCGCCTCGACGATGCGCTTGAAGCGCGCGGGCACGCTCGTGCCCGGGTTGAAGTGGTCGAACAGCCCCGCGACCTCGGACGGCGAGACGCCCATCGACTTCGCCAGCGCGAGCACGTCCGTGAAGCCCGCCGTCAGCGACAGGAGGAACAGGTTGCCGAGCAGCTTGTACGCCGCGGCCGCGTCGACGCGCGGACCCAGGTCGATCAGCTTGCCCGTCATCGGAGCCAAGAGCGGCGAGACGCGCGCGACGACCGCGCGATCGCCGGAAAGCAGCATGAAACCCGAGGATTCCACGGCGTTCTGCGGCCCCATGAACACCGGAGCGTGCAGGTAGGTGACGCCGCGCTCGCGCCAGCGCGCCGTGCGCTCGCGCGCACCGGCCGTCGACGTCGTCGAGTGGTCGAAGACGAGCGCGCCGGCCGCGAGCCCGGGCGCTGCGGCGGCGAGCACGGAGTCGACCGCGGCATCGTCGGAGACCACGACGTGCGTGCGGTCGGCGCCGCGCACGGCCTCCGCGGGGCTCGCGACCGGCGTCGCGCCGATCTCCGCGAGGGCGCGCGCCTTGTCGGGCGAACGATTCCACACGCGCACGGCCTCGCCCCGCTTGCGGAGCGCGCGTGCGAAGCCCGAACCCAGGAGACCGGTGCCTAGGATCGTGATCATGCGGCAGAGCGTACTCGGGCACGCACGCTCGGTCCCCGGCCGAACGCCGCGCCTTCGAGCTCCAGCGCTCGCTCCGGCGCCTGCTAGTGTTCCGGGCATGGCACCGCCCGGTCTCTACCCCGCGATCGAGCCTTTCCACACCGATCGGCTCGCCGTGTCCGCCCGTCACACCCTCTACTTCGAGCAGTGCGGCAACGCGCGAGGCGCGCCCGTGCTCTTCGTGCACGGCGGACCGGGCGCGGGATGCTCGGCGATGGACCGACGCTTCTTCGATCCGCAGGCGTTCCGCGTCGTGCTCGTCGACCAGCGCGGCTCGGGCCGCAGCACTCCGCTGGGCGAGATCGCGGAGAACACGATCGACGACCTCGTCGCCGACTTCGAGCTCGTGCGCGCGCGGCTCGGCATCGAGAAGTGGCACGTCCTCGGCGGCTCGTGGGGCAGCACGCTCGGCCTCTACTACGCCGAGCGGCACCCCGAGCGCGTGCTCTCCCTGTGCCTGCGCGGCATCTGGCTCCTGCGCCAGCTCGAGGTCGACTGGTGGCTCTACGGTCTGCGCGCGATGGCGCCGGGAACCTGGCGCGAGTTCGCGGAGCACGTGCCGGAGAACCGAAGGAACGACCTGCTCGAAGCCTACTGGGAGCTGTTCCACAGCCCGGACGAGCGGGTCGCGCGCGCCGCGGCCAAGGCCTGGGCGACGTACGAGGGTGCCGCCTGCACGCTGCTGCCCAACCCCGAGTTCCTCGCGCTCCTGACGAACGACGCGACGAGCTGGGCTCTCGCGCGCCTCGAAGCGCACTACATCAGGAACCAGCGGTTCACGCCCGACGATCGACTGCTGCGGGATCTCACGCGCGTGCGCCATCTGCCGGCGTTCCTGGTGCACGGGCGCTACGACCTCGTCTGCCCGCTGCTCGGCGCGGACGACCTGCACCGCGCGTGGCCCGAGGCGAGCTACGTGGTCGTCGACGACGCGGGCCACAGCTCGCACGAACCCGGCATCGCGAAGCAGCTGGTCGCGGCGATGGATCGGGTCGCACGCACGGGCAGTCCGCGGCTGTAGCCGGCGACGACCCGCGCGGGATTCCGGGAGGCAGCGGCCTCCCACACGAGGATTTCGGGCACGGAATGGCGCTCGTCTGCATCCTCTGGTTCGACCCATGGACGAAGGCGCACGCAACGACGGAGCCGCACGCATCGACGAGCTGCTCGGCAACGCAGCCTGGGTCCGCCGACTCGCGCAGCGGCTGCTCGCCGACCGCGAGCTGGCCGAGGACGTCGAGCAGGAGACCTGGATCGCGGCGTTGCGCAGCGGGCCGAGCGGGCCGGAGCTGCGGCCGTGGCTCGCGCGCGTCGTGCGGAACTTCGCGCTGCAGCGGCGGCGCACGGAGGGCGCGCGCGAACAGCGCGAGCGACGTGTCGCGCGGCCCGATCGCCTGCCGTCGAGCTCGGAAACGGTCGAGCGCGCCGAGCTGCACGCGCGGCTCGTGCAGGCCGTGCTCGCGCTCGACGAGCCGTACCGCACGACGATCCTGTGGCGCTACTTCGAGGAACTCGACGCCGACGAGATCGCGCGCCGCGCCGGCATCGACGTCGCCACCGTGCGCAGCCGCGTGGCGCGCGCGCGCGAGAAGTTGCGCGACGAATTGACGCGGCGCGGCGGCGAGGAGCCCGAGCGCTGGCTCGCGGCGTTGCTGCCGCTCGGGGCTTCGCCCACGCTCGCGCCGACCGATGGCGGGGCCTGGATCGGCGGAACAGGAGCGGTCGCGATGGGCATGAAGCTGGTCGGGACTGCGGCGGCGGTCGCGTTGCTCGCCGCGGCGCTGTGGTGGGCGTGGCCGAGCGAGCGCGGCGAGGCGGGCGGACCGGCGGCGCCCGCGGCCCCGATCGATGCTCAGTTGGCCGAGCTCGCGGCTCCCGCCGACAGGCTCGTCGCCCTCGACGAACGCGGACGGTCGCTCGTCGAGAACTCAACGACGCCGGCGACCGCGGCCTCGACGAGCGCGCGCCTGCACGGCGTCGTGCTCGACGAGGACGGCCGCGTCCCGCTCGCCGCGGTGCGCGTGTGCTACCGAACCGGGTCGGAGATCGACTCGAAACAGTTCGCGACGGGGGATCGCACGAAGCTCGCCGCCGAGACCGACGCGACGGGCCGCTTCGAGCTGGAAGCGCCGAGCGCCGACGACGTCGGTCTCTGGTTCGAGCGCGACGGGTGGTTCCCGCTCAAGCTCTCGCCCGCCGACCTGACGCGCGATCTCGGCCGCCCGATCGAAGTCGTGCTCGCGCCGCTCGGCCGCATCGAGCTCGCGCTGACCGACGAGAACGGCGCACCGGTCGCCGATGCGCGCGTCGTCTACATGATCGACGTCGGTCGGGGCTCGCAGGATCATCGCTGGGCGTACCGGCACAGCATCACCGCAGGGAGCACGGGCCCGGACGGACGGCTGACGATCGCGGGCCTGCCGTGCGGGATGCCGATCGACCTCCGCGGCGCGCGTACGACCGACGACGACTGGCTCGGCGTCGCGACGATCGACGTGCACCAGCGCGTCCTCCCCTACGAAGCGAAGCTGCTCTCGAAGCCCAAGGTCCGCGGTCGCGTCGTGCGCGCCGGCGGGAGGCCCGCGGCGGGCGGCAACGTGACCTGGCAGCCGTTCCCGCTCGGCTATCGCGATCCGGTCCAGACGAGGGCCGGCGACGACGGGCGCTTCGTGCTCGAGAATCTGCGCCCCGGCAAGGCGGAGGTGCGCTTCGGCCCGCCGGGCACGAAGGCGCGCGTCGTCACGCTCGCGGCCGGCGAGACGCTCGACGTCGGCGATCTCGAAGTGCCCGACGTGTTCGAACTCGGCGGACGGCTCGTCTCGAGCCTGGGTGCACTCGACGGCTCGTTCGTCGTGCGTGCCTTCCGCGGCGGGCGTCAGCTCGTCGAGATGCGCGCCACGGACGGCTCGTTCCACGGCGCGGCGACGGCCGGCGAGCTCGAGCTGCTCGTGACGCGCGGAGGGAACTGGGACGAGGACTACGTCGATGCGCGCGAGATCCTGGCACGGATGACGCTGCTCGAACCAGCGACGAACGTCGAGATCTCCCTCGACGCGGGTCGCGGAGCGATCGAGTTCACGCTCGAGGAGCCTCCGCCCCGCGCCGATGCGGACGCAGGGTGGATGCTGTTCGAGGGCGGCCCCGACGGCGCACTGGACTTCGTCTCCAGCGGCAGCGCCCTCCGCCAGGCGAGCGGCCGTGTGCGCATCGGTCCCGTGATCCCGGGCCGCTACCGCGTCCTGCTCTCGGTCGACGGGCTCGGTCCGATGCTGTCGCAGGAAGTCGACGTCGTCGCATCCAAGATCGCGGACGGCGGCACGCTGTCCGCGCGACGAGCTTCCTTCGTCGCGCGCGTCGTCGATCTGGCGGGCAAGCCCGTGGCCCACGCGGCGGTGACGCTCCGTGGACAGGACTCCGACGTCCAGGCTTCGACCGGCGACGACGGGCGCGCGCGCTTCGACGACCTCGAGCCGGGCTCGTATCACGTGAAGGTCGGGCACGGCGATCTCGGCCGGCTCGTGCGCGAGAACATCGCCGTCCTGCCGGGCGAAGCGAACGAGCAGGTCTTCGAGCTGGGCGGCTTCGCGGTGATCGAAGGCACGCTCACGTCGGGCTCGGTGCCCGTCCCGTCGACGTCCGTGGAGCTGCAGCCGTCGGGCTCGAACGACACCTACAACGCCAGCACGGACGTCCAGGGCCGCTTCCGCCTCGACGGACTGCCCGCGGGCCGCCTGCGCGTCTGGGTGAGCGGGCGCTGCATGACGTCCGTCGACGTCGCGGCGGGCGAAACGCGCCGGCTCGACCTCTCGCTCGGCACGCCGCGCACGTTGCGCTTCGTGCGCGACGGCGCGGCGCTCGACGGACTCTTCTCCGTCGCGGCGATCGGTCGCGATCCGGTCGCGCTCGCGGCGCGCTGTTGGACGATGGGCGACGAGAAGGACACGACCGTCGTGATGGAAGTACCCGAGGGTCCGGCGCTCTACTGCATCAGCTGCGCGAGCACCGGCTCGCAGTTCAGCTTCGTCGCCGTCGCCCCCGGTCCGCGCGATTCCGTCGAGATGCCGCGCGGCTTCGTGGCGCTCGCGACGACCGGCGCGTGGCACGGTCCGCTGCCGCGCGCGAAGTTGATCAGCCTCGACGGACACGAGGTCATCGGCATGTGGGGCCGCGAGATCGCGCTCGCCCTCGAGCTCGACTCCGACGGCCGCGCGGGCGCCGACGGCCGCGCCGACGTGCGCTGGCCCTGATTCGCGGCGCGCACGACGCTCGGCACGTCCCACGTTAGCCTGGAGATCGGCTTCCAGGAGGCAATCCATGAACCGGCCCGCGATCCTGCTCGGAACAGCAGCAGCCGTGGTGGCGCTGCTCGCCGTCCTCGCACTCCGCTTGGGAAGCACGGACGATCGAACTCCGCTCCCCGGCCTCTCCGGCGGCGCGACCGTCGATGCGCCGACCGCGTCGCCGATCGCGCTGAGCGCGCCCGATGTCCCGGCGCCGGCGGCCGCGTCGCACGACGCGCGGCGCGTCGACGAGCGCTCGCAGCCGATCGCGCGCGACGACGGCCCCGCGCGACTCGAACGCGCCGTCGCATTCCTGCGCAAGCTCCTGCCGGACCGTTTGGGGAACCTCACGGCCGAGGAAGCGCGCACGCTGACCTCGCTCGATCTCGGCGGCGCTCACCTGCGCGACGGCGACCTCGCGCAGCTCGCGGCGCTGCCCGCGCTCGACACCGTTTCGCTGCGCGGGTCCGACGTCACCGATGCCGGGCTCGCGGACCTGCGCTCCGTCGCGAACCTCACCGCGGTCGACCTGCGCAGCACGAAGACGACGGAACAGGGCGTGCTCGCGCTCCCGGCCGAGAGGCTGACCGCCCTCCACCTCACCGACTCGGCCGTGAACGCGCGCGACCTGCGCTGGTTGCCCGCGATGCCGAAGCTCCAGGTCTTCAAGCTCAACGGCCTGGCGATGACGGACGCGGCGCTGGCCGACCTCGACTTCCTGCCCGCGCTGCGACACCTCGAGCTCGATCGCACCGCGGTCACGGACGAGGGTCTGCGCCGCTTCCTGGAGCACAATCCGTCGGTGCAGCGCGTCGAGTTGCGCGACACGGCCGTGACTCCCGCGGCGATCGCGGAGCTCGCCGGCTCGCATCCAGGGCTGGAACTGGTCGACGGCCGCGACGTCCCCTTCCTGCCCCGCTGACGCGGCCGGAGTTCTCCGGGTCGCGGCGGAACCAGCGTCGCACGAGGTGTCCCGGCCGATTCTGTCCGGGAATTCCTGCTCCCCCGGGAAAGAAGCGCGCCGCCGCTGGCCAGTCGAAGCCGTGGAAGCGTGCCCTCCGCGCACGTCCACCCGCGGCCTCCGGACCTCGTCCGGATCGCGGCCTTCACGATCCCCACGCATCCCATCGAGTCCATTGCCATGAGGAACATCTCTTCGCGCTTCACGCACCTCGGTGCTCTCGCCGTCCTCTTCGCCGCGCTCGGCGCCGGCGTCGCCTCCGCCGTCGCCGGGCATCAGGTGCCGCTGCGCGGCTCCGCGTCCGGCTCGGTCGTGGCCGTCGAGCCCACGCCGGCCGGGATCCACCTCACGGCGCTCGCTTCGGGCCAGGCCACGCAGCTCGGACACTTCACGCGCGTCGAGGAGCTCCTGCTCGATCCGGGAACGGGCGGCCTCACCGGCTCGATCGTCTTCACCGCCGCGAACCACGACGAACTCCGCGTGGACCTCGCCGGCGGGTTCATCTCGCCCACGACCGCGGTGGGGACCTACACGGTCGTCGGCGGCACGGGGAGGTTCGCGGGAGCGACGGGCAGCGCGCACTTCGAGGCCGTGAGCCCCGACGGCATCCAGCTGACCGCGCGGTTCGACGGGACCATCTCCTCCGTCGGCGGCTGAGGCATGCGGGCCGCTCGCGCGCGCCCACGCCGCGTTCGGCCGCGCAGCAAGAGCCCCCGACGCGCGAAAACACGGATCGGAGGGAGCCCGCTAGGATGGATTCGTCCCTCCCGGTCCTCGAGGCCCGCACATGCGCGCAACGCTCCTCGTCCTCGCGACTTCCCTCCTCGCCACCACTGCACCGTCGCAGGTGATCCCCGAGTGGGAGACCACACCGCCCGTGACCGGTGGATGGCAATGCGGCGGCGAGAACCTCGCCGCGATCGGAACGTCGGGGCACTGGTACGTCGGCGGTCGCGAGCACGCCTTCGTGAACCAGGAGTACTTCCCCCACTGGGAACCGGGCGGCCACTTCCTCGCGCGAATCGACGCCCAGGGACTGGTCGTGTGGTCGCAGCTGTGGAACACGCAGCCCGCGCCGCCGCTCGACAACGCACTCGCGATGGAGATCGCCGCCGACCCCGCGAACGACGCGCGCATCGCCTTCGCCACGCGCGCGGGCGGCGTCGTGCTGCAGCGCCGCGGCGCGACCGACGGTTCGATCGTGTGGAGCACGCCCGCGCCGGCCGGATCGGGCAGCGTCATCCCGGGATCGCTGGCGGTGCTCGCGGACGGCCGCGAGATCGTCGCGCTGGCCCGCGGCAGCGGCTACGGATACGTCGTCTGTTCGGCGGACGGCGTGATCCTGCAGAGCTCCGTGTGGACGACGGGCCTGACCGCCGCGCCCGCGTTCGCTGGCGCCACGGACTCCGCGACCGGCCGCCTCGCGGTGGCCGCCACCGCGTGGTCGGTGAACGGCATGATCGCGGTGCACGCCGCGGACGGCTCGGTCGAGTGGTCGAACAGCGCGGTCGACATGACCGTCTCCGCGCTCGCGTTCGGCCCCGCGGGCGAGCTCGCGGCGGTCGGCACCGATTCGCATTCGCACCTGCGATTCCGCCTCTACGACGCGGCCGGCGCCACGATCGGCGAGCACGCGGAACCGTGGGTCGGCGTGCTCGCGCAGGGCTGGGGCCACGTCGCCTTCGATCCCTGGGGCAGCATCGTCGCGGTCGGGCGCGTCGGCGCCGAGGCCTCGATCGCGAAGTTCAGCGCGTCCGGCGCATTCGAGTGGCACCGCACGTGGGCCGGCGTGAACCAGTGGCAGGACGCCTTCTCGCGCGTGCTCGCGCTTCCCACCGGGGAGTACGTCGCGGTGGGAACGACCGCGCTCACCGACGTCTATCCGTACCCGCAGCACCAATTCCGGCTGGCCGTCACCGCGTGGCGCCGCGACGGGACGCTCGCGTGGGAGCACGTCGATCCGCCGACCGCCGGCGAGAACGAGCGACCTGCCGCGATCGCGCGGACGCCGCTTGGCTCGCTCGTCGTCGCGGGCCGGCGCGAACACGGGTACTCGACGCAGTTCTCGGAACCGCTCCCCGACAGCGTGCACGTGCTCTCGCTGCGGCCGCAGTCCTCGGCGTTCTGCTTCGGCGATTCCGCGAGCACGTCGGCGTGCCCGTGCGGCAACGCGAGCGCGCCGGGAGCGCAGGCCGGCTGCGCGAACTCGACCGGCGTCGGAGCACGGCTCGCGGATTCCGGCATCGCGAGCCTGGCGAACGACTCGCTCTCGCTGACGGTGTCGGGACTGCCGGCGAGCACCACGTGCATCGTCTTCCACTCGCGATCCGCGGGCGCCGCTGTGTTCGGCGACGGCGTGCGCTGCGCGCTCGGCGGTTGGTTGGTCCGCCTCTACTCGGCGCAGGCGTCGGCCGGCGTCGCGAACGTGCCGCCGATCCTCGGGCCGAGCGTGTCCGCTCGATCCGCGGCAGCCGGCGATCCGCTCGCAGCCGGATCGGTGCGCTATCTGCAGTCCTTCTACCGCAACGTCGCGCCGTTCTGCACGCCGGCGGGCTTCAACGCGTCGAGCGGGCTGATCCTGACCTGGGCGCCGTGAAGCGCGCGGCGTGACCCGAGTGCGTCGCGCGGCCGAGCGGCAGGCGAACTGACGGGCTGGACACACCCGTCGTCGAGTCCGAGTCCGCGGAGGTCGAGCCTGCGCTCGAGCACGACCTCGCCGAGCAGGCACAGCACGACATGCGCCTTCTCGAGGACTGGGTCGACCCGCGCGCCGCCACGATTCGCCGCCGCGTCGAGGCGCCGCTCGCGAACGCGGCGATCGAGAGGCACCGCGGGTCGCGCGGGCCGGTGGCGCGGACGGTGTGGTGGGTCGTCGAGGGCCCGCGGGAACGAAGGCGCAGCCCGGGGCGGCCGCGTAGACGCCGCGGGGCGCGGGTTCCAAGGGATCTTTGGGATCTTATTGTGTCGCCATAAGATGGATAAGATGGCTATCCTTCCACCATGGATCCGGTCCGCAATCCGTTCGCTCCCGGGGCAGGCACACCGCCACCGGCCCTGACGGGACGCGACGAGTTGATCGAGAGCGTTCGCGTCGCGCTCGAACGGGTTCGGCTCGGCCGACCGACCAAGAGCGTGCTGATGGTCGGATTGCGCGGCGTCGGCAAGACGGTGCTGCTCGATCGCATGCGCGAAGCCGCGGAGGCGAGCGGGATTCACACGCTGCGCATCGAAGCGCCCGAGAGCCGCTCGTTGCCGGCGCTGATCGCGCCGCAGTTGCGCCTGGCGCTGATCCGGCTGTCGCGGATCGAGAAGGCGAAGCACCTCGCGACGAAGGGGCTTCGCGCGTTGGCGGGCTTCGCCAAGGTCCTGAAAGCGACCTACAACGACATCGAGGTCGGTCTGGATTTCGAACCGGAACCCGGGCTCGCGGACAACGGCGACCTGGAGCACGACCTCCAAGCGCTGCTCGAAGCCGCGGGAGCTGCCGCGAAAGCTGCCGGCACGGCGCTGGCGATCTTCGTGGACGAACTGCAGTACGTGAAGGAGGACGAGCTCGCCGCGCTCATCACCGCACTTCACCGCACGGCGCAGCGCAACCTTCCCGTCGTGCTCGTCGGAGCCGGTCTGCCGCAGCTCCGCGGCCGCGCGGGCCGCGCGAAGTCCTATGCCGAGCGTCTGTTCGACTTCCCGGAGATCGGACCGCTCTCATCCGAGGCGGCGAAGCTGGCGATCAGCAAGCCGGCCGCGGACGAGGCTGTCGAGGTCCAGGCCGGCGCCCTGCAGCGAATCGTGACCGAGACGCATGGCTATCCGTACTTCCTACAGGAGTGGGGCAAGCACTCGTGGGACGCGGCGGCACGCTCACCGATCACGCGCGAGGACGTCGCAGCAGCATCCCGGTCCGCGATCGCAGCGCTGGACGAGAGCTTCTTTCGCGTCCGATTCGATCGGCTGACCCCGATGGAAAAGCGCTACATGCGCGCGATGGCCGAGCTCGGCCCGGGGCCACACCGATCCGGCGACATCGCGGAGCAACTCGGGCGAACAGTGACGAGCCTGGCCCCGACGCGCAGCGCGCTGATCGACAAGGGCATGATCTGGAGCCCCAACCACGGGGACACCGCGTTCACGGTTCCGCTCTTCGACGAGTTCATGCGGCGCATCGTTCCGGGCGCCGACTGGAAGGCTGGCTGAAGCTCCGGAGTGGACGCACGTCGCGTGTCCGTCGTCTCGATCGCACGAACTCCGGCATGCACGCGCGCGCGATCGCATCGTGCACCTGAAGAGGTCGTGGAAGCGGCTACGATCCCCAGACCTCGCCCTTCGGATTCCGCGCGACGCGCACCACGGATTCGGCGTACGCGACCGCAGCGGCCTCGCACTCCTCGAGCGGGCCGGTCAGCCACGCCGCCGCGAAGTTCGTCTCCGTCGGCGGCGGGAAGATTTTCGCCGCGCGCACGTTCGCGGCCTTGAGCGCCATGTCGAGCGCGATCGTCGCCTCCATCGGCGGCGCGACGAGGTAGGCCATCGAATCGCCGGGCGCGAGGCCGGCCAGCGCGCTGAGGTAGCGCCCGAGCGACGCGATCACGTGCGGGAACACCGCCGTCTTCTTGGACTCGTCCGCGGCGTAGAAGCAGGCGTCCGCTTCGAGGCAGCGCACGAGCGCGTTCAACCCGGCGTCGACGTCGGTGGGCGAGGCCGCGGCCAGCACGCCCAGGATCTCGCCCGACAGCGGACCCGAGCCGTGGCTCGCGCCGGCGTAGAAGCTCTTGGCGAAGACCACGTCGACGTCGGCGTGCTTCGTCGCCTCGTCGAGCGCGACGTAGGTCGGATCGTCCTGGTCGACGGTCACGAGGCCGAGAGAACGGTGACGCTCGGGGTCGGCGCCGTACGCGACGAGCAGCGCCGGGTCGGCGTTCGGGATGCGCCGCAGCGACAGGATGCGCGGCGGGATCGGCTGCAGGATCACGGTCCGACCTCCACGAGCCGCACGCGCACCTGCGGCGCGCGGTGCGCGCGCGACGCCGCCTCGCCGAGCTCGGCGGTCAGCCGGCCGAGGTCGAGCTCGACGCCGCTCTTCCTCTGGTCCACCATCGCGCGCGCCAGCACCGCGAGCCGCTCGCCGGCGACTTCGGGCCGCGTTCCGCGCGCGTGGATGTTCGACATCATGTTCCGCTGGCCGTCCGTGTTGCCGATCTTCGGATCGTGCACGAGGTACGCGGAGAGTCCGTCGCCCGTGCCCAGGCCGGGCCTCTCGCCGAGCAGGATGGCCGCGACCTTCGCGCCCACGGCGGCGCCGATCTCGTCCTCGAGCCACACGCGCGCGTAGCGCGCGACGACGGGCACGCCGACGGTCAGGCCGCGCGCGACGCAGGCCTTCGTGAACGACTCGAGCAGCGCGACGCCGCTCTGCATGCAGGCGACGGCCGAGAGGCCGTCGGCCAGGATCGGCTGCACGTCCACGCCCTGTTTTCCCGCCTGTTTCCAGCGCGCGAGCGACTCGTCGTCGAGCCGTCGGCCCAGGTCGGGGCGCAACAGGTACTCGTGGTGGTCGCGCACGCGGCTCTGAAGTCCGACCAGACCGTTCCGCGACGCCCAGTCGGCGGGCAGTTCGGCCGCGACGGCCTCGTGCGCGACCGCGAGCTCGGCCTGGAACTGCAGCACGACGTCCGTCGCGTAACGCGTGCCGACGTGACCGATGCCGAGCAGCGCCGTCGTGTGCGCCGCGGCTTCGCGCGCGTACCGCGAGGCTTCCTGGCGGCGCGGGAACACGCGCGGCGGCGGCGGCGGGATCCGCGGCATCGCGATCGTGGGCGGCATCGCGGCCGAGGCGCGGAGGTCCTCGCGCAGCCGGTCGACGAGCTGTCGCGTGCGGCTCACGGCAGGATCGCCTCCGGCTTGCCGAACGCGCGCCCTGGTCGATCGCGTTCGTAGTCCCAGATGTCGCGCTCGGCCATCCACGCGTCGAACTCGGGCGTCGGTCGCTTCTTCAGCAGGCTTCGCAGCGACGGGATGTCGTGGTACGACGTGCTCTGGTAGTTGAGCATGATGTCGTCGCCGACGGGCAGCGACATCAAGTACGTGCACCCGGCCGCGGCGAGCAGGACCTTCAGGCTCTCGAGCTCGTCCTGTCCCATCCGCGCGTGGTACGTGAAGCACGCGTCGCAACCCATCGGCAGGCCGAGGAGCTTCCCCATGAAGTGGTCCTCGAGACCGGCGCGCGTGATCTGCGGTCCGTCCTCCAGGTACTCGGGACCGATGAAGCCCACGACCGTGTTGACGAGAAAGGGCTGATATCTCCGCGCGAAACCGTAGCAGCGCGCTTCGAGCGTCACCTGGTCGACGCCGTGGTGCGCGGCGGAGCTCTGCGCCGATCCCTGCCCCGTCTCGAAGTACATGCGGTTGGGCCCGCGCGTCGTACCCTTGGCCTTCATCAGCGCCCAGGCCTCGTCCATCAGCGCGACCGAGATGCCGAACGCCTTGTTGCCGAGCTCCGTCCCCGACAGCGACTGGAACATCAGGTCCATCGGACAGCCCAGCTCGAGCGCGCGCATCTGCACCGTCACGTGCGACAGCACGCAGTGCTGCGTGGGGATCCCGTTCTTCTCGAGCACCGCGTCGATCGCGGTCAGGATCGCGGCCGTGCTCTCGGCCGTGTCCGTCGCCGGGTTCACGCCGATGACGGCGTCGCCGCAGCCGTACGAGAGCCCTTCGCGCAGGCTGTAGACGATGCCCGCGACGTCGTCCGTCGGGTGGTTCGGCTGCAGGCGCGACGACAGCCGACCGGGCAGCCCGAGCGTCGTGTTGGCGCGCACGACGACCTGGCACTTCGCCGCGACCGTCATCAGGTCGAGGTTCGACATCAGCTTCGCGACCGCAGCCGCCATCTCGGGCGTCAAGCCGGCCGAGATCGAGCGGATCATCAGGCCGTCCGTTCCGGTCTCGAGCAGCCACTCGCGGAACTGCCCGACCGAGAGGTGCGCGACCGCAGCGTACGCGGCCTCGTCGATCGTCTGCTCGAACAGGCGCGTCAGCTCGTCGAGCTCGTACGGCACCACCGGATTCCGGCGCAGCTCCTCCAGGGTCACGTTCGCGAGCACCGCGCGCGCCGCCACGCGCTCGACCGCGCTGCGCGCCGCGATGCCGGCCAGGTCGTCGCCGGACTTCGGCGAGTTGGCTTTCGCCATGACCTCGCGCAGCGAGTCGAAGCGATGGACGACGTTGCGGATGGTGGCGGCCAATCGCATGGCGCCGAAGGTCTATCGGCACGGCCGCCGGCGCACAACTTCCGAGCCGGGAGCAGGGACGGGAATCCGCGCCGCGACGACCGCGCGCGCCGCACTCGCGCAGCGCGCCGCCGGCGCATCGGGCTCGATCTCACCTGGCCGCGGATCGCCCCGCCTTCTCCTGCTCCGCCAGAACGAGCCGCCACTTCGCCGCCTCGTCGGGACGGTCCGTCTCGGCGTGGAGTCGGACGAGACGCTCGATCGCGTCGGTCAAGCGCGCGCGGCTCGACTCCGGGATCTTGGCCTCCACCCGGCGCAAACCCTCGTAGCCGGCGAGCAGCAGCGGCTCGGCCTCGGCGTACTCCTTCCGACCGAGCAGCGCGCCGCCCAACATGGACTGGTTGGCGAAGGTGGACCAGGAATCGGGGCTCTGCTTCTCGCGGATCGCGAGGCTCTCGCGCAGCAGCGGCTCGGCCTCGGCGCACGATCCCGCTTCGAGCAGCACGCGGCCCAGGCTCGACAACCGCGACGCGAGCTTCGTGCTCTCGGGTTGGTTCGACGAGCGGATCTCGGCCGTCAGCTCGCCTTGCAGCGCTGCGGCCTGCTCGCCCTTGCCGCAGTGGAGATAGGCATCGAGCAGCTCGAAACCGGACTGCACCCGGTCCCCCCACGCGGCCACGGTCGGATAGGCCTCCTCGAGCAGCGCGAGCGCCTCGACGTACCGGCCCGCGGACTTGTAGTTGACGCCGAGGTTCTGGACCGTCGCCTGCGTCGAAGGGTGTTTGCGTCCGAGCTTCTTCTCCTGCGCCGCGAGCACTTCCTCGAAGAGCGGGATCGAGCGATCGAGGCGCTTCAAGGACCAGTACGTCGCCGCCAGGTTGCCCATGCTGGTCAGCGTGGCCGGGTGATCCGTTCCGAGGGTCGCCTTCTGGTACTGGAGCGTCTCGTCGAGCAGCACCACCGCCTTGTCGAGCTGCTTCGCTTCGCGGTAGCACGTCGCGAGGTTCGCCGTGGCGGTCAGCGTGTTGGGGTGCTCGGGCCCGTACTTCGTCTTCAGGATCCTGCGCGCCTCCTCGAGCAGCGGCAGGGCCTGTTCGAGCTTGCCGCTCGCCTGGTACGCCGAGGCCAGGTTGTTCAGGGTGCTCAGGGTCTCCGGATGGTCGGGGCCCATCTTGGCTCGCCTCAGGGCCAGCGTCTTCTCCAGGAGATCGACGGCCTTCGCGCGGTCCCCCTTCTCCCCGTACAGGCTCGCCAGGTTGCCCATCACGCTCAGCGTCCGGGGATGCTCCTTGCCGAGCTTCGCCTCGGAGAGGGTCAGGGCCTCCTCCAGGAGAGGCAGTGCCAGATCGTTCTTCCCGACCGCCGTGTAGCCCGACGCCAGGTCGTTCTTGCAGCGCAGGACCTCGACGTGATCCGGGCCGAGCACCTTCTCGTGCAGAGCCAGAGACTCCTGGAGCAACGGCAGGGCCTGATCGAGCTTCCCCGCTTCCACGTACGCGCCCGCGAGGTTGGCCATGCTGCCGAGGGTCTCCTCGTTCTCGGGGCCGAGCGTCCGTTTGCGCCGCGCGAGCGTGTCCTCCAAGCGCGCGAGACCCTGCTCCATCTTCCCCGCGGCCAGCTCGCTCATCGCGAGGTTGTTCTGGCTCGAGAGGGTGTCCGCGTGATCGGGACCCAGCCGCTCCGCGTACGTCGCACTCGCCTTGGCGTAGATCTCGGCCGCCGCCTGCGCCTCGCCCAGCGCGTTCAGGGCCTGGCCCAGCTTGCTCTGCATGTTCGCGACGACGAGCTGGTCGCCGATGGATGCGCCTTCGAGGGCCTTCACCGACGCGCCGAGATTGTCTCGCAGGGCATTCCGCAACTCCGCGACCGTGCCGTAGTTCGCCTTGGGATCGAGGCGGGAGAAGACCGAGCCGAGGATCTCGTTCCCCTTCCGCGCGTAGGCCAGGTTCGTCTCGGCGACGAGCTTCGCGCGCGCCTCGTCCTCGGCAGCCCGGCTGGCCCGCACCATCCCGATACTCGTGCCCACGATGCCGCCGACGAGCGTCACGAGGATCAGGCTCGCCGCGAGGACCTGTCCGCGATGCCGCGCGACGAACTTCCGCGCCAGATAGGCCCTGCTGGGCGGCGCGGCGACGACCGCCTGGCCCGAGAGGTGACGCAGGATGTCTTGCGCCAGGCTGCTCGGGCTGTCGTAGCGGCGCGCGCGGTCCTTCTCGAGCGCCTTCATCACGATCCAGTCGAGCTCGCCGCGCACGAGCTTGCCCAGGCGCGCGGGTTCGACGCGACGGCGTGCCGCGATCCCCCCCAGGTATTGTTTGGACGCGATGTTGCGCGTCGAAGGCCGCGGCGGATCGACCTCGCGGATCATGCGCTGGATCTCGCTGTACATCGCATCGCGCAGCGTGGCCGCGTCGAACGGCGGCGTGCCCGTGAGCAGCTCGTACAGCACCACGCCCAGCGAGTACACGTCCGTGCGCGTGTCGAGATCGAGCGATCCCTCCGCCTGCTCCGGGCTCATGTACTGGAACGTCCCGATCACCTGCTTGTGCTCGGTGAACAGCGTCTTGTCCGTCAGCTTCTGCGACGTCGCCTTGGCGATGCCGAAGTCGATCACCTTGACCACCGGACGGCCGTCCTGCGTCCCGACCAGGATGTTCGAGGGCTTCAGGTCGCGGTGGATGATGCCCTTCTGGTGCGCGTGCTGGATGGCGCCGCAGACCTGCGCGAAGACCCCGAGTCGCTCGTCGATCGACAGGTGGTTGCGGTCGCAGTAGGCCGCGATCGGCTCGCCCTTGACGAGCTCCATCACGAAGTAGGGACGCCCCGTCTCCGTCGCGCCGGCGTCGATGACGCGCGCGATGTTCGGGTGCTCCATCAGCGCCAGCGCTTGCCGCTCCTGCTCGAAGCGCGCGACGACCTGGCGCGTGTCCATGCCGAGCTTGATGATCTTGAGCGCGACCTTGCGCGCGACCGGCTTCTCCTGCTCGGCCATGAACACCACGCCGAAGCCGCCCTCGCCGATCTGCTCGAGGAGCTTGTACGGCCCGATGCGCGTGCCCGGTCCTTCGCGCAGCGTGGCCTCGGCTGCCGGCTCGGCGTCCGCGGGTGCCGGTCCGGACGGCGACGACAGGAAGTGGTCGTCCTCCGCCGCCGCGAGCATCGCTTCCAGCCTCCGCTTCAGCTCGGGGTCCGTGCCGCAGTGCGTACCGAGGAATTCGGAGCGCGCCGATGCAGGCAGCTCGAGCGCTCGCGCGAACAGGCTCCTTAGGATCTCGTGTTTCGGTTCGGGCATCGTCTCGACTCTTCGCTTCCGGTCAGATCCGTCCGCTCTCGATCGCTTCCTTCAGCCAGCCCCGGGCGAACGCCCAGACGCGCTTGACGGTCGCGGTCGACACGCCCAGCGCCGCCGCGGTCTGTTCGACGTCGAGCCCCGCGAAGTACCGCAAGCGGACGACGGACGCGGCCTCCGGGTCGACGCCCTCCAAGCGCGTGACGGCCTCGTCGAGGATCAGGAATCCGGCGGATTCCCGCTCGGACGACGGATCGGGCAGCGCGGAGAGGTCCAGGGCCGCGCGGCGAGCCTCGGGCCCGCCGCGACTCTGCGCGGCCCGCGCTCGGGCGTGGTCGACGAGGATGCGGCGCATCGCCTCGGCGGCCGCGGAATAGAAGTGCGCCCGGTTCTGCCAAGGCACGTCGCGCGGGCCGACCAGCCTGAGGAAGGCCTCGTGGACCAGCGCCGTGGCCGACAGCGTGTGGCCCGGCCGCTCGCGGCGCAGGCTCTCTTGCGCGGCGGCGCGGAGCTGGTCGTACACGAGCGGCAGCAACAGCTCCGCGCGTCGGTTCGAGTCCTGCGCCTCGTCCAGGAGGATGGCGAGCGTCGGGGAGCGCGGCTCGGTGCTCATCCGCGCCAGTCTAGGGCGGGCTCGCGCGTCGGCGACCCCGCCATCCGCCCGGGATCGGTGGGATTCGCGGCGTGCCGCGGTCATCCTGTCGCCATGCGCACCGTCGTCGTCCTGAACCAAGACCAGATGGGCCACGGCGACCGCGCCCTCGGCCAGAGGATCCTGGCCACGTTCCTGCGCAAGGCGATCGCGCTCCCGCAGTTCGAGACGATCGTGCTCTACAACTCGGGCGTGAGGCTGACGGCGCCCGATTCGCCCGTCCTCGCGGAGCTGCGCGAGCTCGAAGGACGCGGCGTCGACCTCGTGCCCTGCGGCACGTGCCTCCAGCACTTCGGGATCACGCCCGCCGTCGGACGCGTGTCGGACATGGACTCGATCGTCGCGGAGCTCGGCCGGTCGGAGAAGGTGATCACGCTCTAGACGATCGCTGCGTGCGCGGATTCCGCCTCACAGGAGCATCGCCACCTGCGCCGCCGCGAACTCGGCCAGCCGGCGCGGAGAGAGGATGTCGACCGCGCGCTCCGACTCGCCGCCGGCGCGCGTGGCCATCTGCCAGGCTTCGATCGCGTCGAGCGTGCGGCTGTCGCCCGTGTCGACGCGCACCTGCGCCGACCACGTGACGAGCCCCGTCTCGACGGCGATCAGGTCGACCTCGAGGCCGAGGCGCACCGGCTCGTACGGCCGCAGGTCGACGACGCGCGGCGCGAGCACGGCGTCGAGCCCCGCGCGTCGCGCGACCTCGAGGATCGCCGCCGGCGGGATGCGTCCCGTGCGCACCGGATCGAGGCGCTGGATCGACTCCAGCTCGATCGGCCCGAGCGGAACGATCTCGTACGAGGTCTCGACCGCGAACGCCGCGGCCAGCGCGTCGCGCAAGGCGTCGGCCAGCTCGGGCTCGAGCCACTCGCCGCGCGGCGGCAACACGCCGACGCGGCGCAGGTCGTAGGCCGCGAAGTCGGCCGACGCGCGCGCGGTGCCGATCGGGACGACGGACCGCGTCGCGGGTCCGGCGCAAGCGGCGAAGCTGGCGAGGACCAGGACGAGCAGGATCTGCAGCTTCATCACGGACGCTCCTTGCGGTCCATCTGGGCCGCGTGTTCCAGCTCGGACTTCTGCGCTTCGAGCCGCGCGATCTCGGAATCGGCCAGGCGGCGCGCCAGCTCGAGCGACTGCGCTTCGAGCTCGCGCACGCGGCGGTCGAGGTCCTTCGCGCGCAGCGCGAGCTCGTCGCGTTCGGCGGTCAGCGCGGCCTGGGCCGCCTGGCTGTCGGATCGCGCGTGTTCGCTGTCCGCGAGACGGCGCGTCAGATCCTCCTTGTCGGCCAGCGTCTTCTGGTACAGCTCGAGCAGCCACACCTTGCCGTTCGAGACGCCGTCGACCTGCCGGATCGGTTCCTCGACGATCCGCACGGTGCCCGGTTCGGGCGCCGGCGCGAGCGTGTCGTCGGGCGCGACGGGGGTCACTTCGAGCTCCGTGGACTCGACCGCGGTCGAGGACGGGAATTCCTCGTCCTCCTTCAACCGTGGAGACGGGTTGGGCAGGTGGCACGCACTGGCGCCGATCACGAGCAGGGCCGCGATGCACGTCCTCATCGCGCGCCTCCGGCGGCGTCGCCGACCTGGAGCTCGACGCGCGTCCATTCGCCGCACGAGCAGCGCACCTCGACGGCGGTCGCGCCCCCCTCGCCCTGCACGAGGCGCGCTTCCTTCGCGGTGCAGCGCGGCGCGGGCACCGGAGCCGGGGCGGCCGCGATCGGGCGCGCGGGCTTCGCGTCGAGCGGCGCGATCGCGCTGCGCACGGCTTCGCCGGCCAGCACGTCGCGCTGCTTCAGGATCCGTGTGGGCGGGTTTCGTTGCATCTCGATCATCGGGCGTTCTCCCCGTGGGCGAGCGCGAGCTCGCGGTTGAGGCGGTAGATGGCTTTGGAGTGGATCTGGCTGACGCGCGATTCGGTGACGCCCAGGACGTCGCCGATGTCCTTCAGGAGCATCTCCTCGCCGTAGTAGAGGAGGATGACGGTGCGCTCGGGCTCGGGCAGTTCCTGGATCGTGGCGGCGAGGAGACCCTTCATCTCCTCCCACGCGACGGTCCCGACCGGATCCTCGGTGCGCGGGTCGGACAGCAGCGCGCCGAGCGGACCGCTGGCGGAGTCCTGGTCGAGCGAGGACTCGATCACGGCGCGCGCGTCGGCCAGCGCCGACTCGACGTCATCGACGGACACGGCGGCGCGCTCGGCGATCTGCTCGATCGTCGGCGGGGTGCCGAGCTCCTGCTCGAGCTCCGCCGTCGAGCGCTCGATGTCGCGCAGCGACTCGCGGCGGCCGCGCGGCAGGAGGTCGGCGCGTCTCATCTCGTCGAGGATCGCGCCGCGAATGCGCGGGAACGCGTACGTCGAGAACTTCAGCCCGCGGCTCTCGTCCCAGCTGTCGGCCGCGGAGAGCAGTCCGACCATGCCCCAGCCGAGCATGTCGTCGCGGTCGAACCCCGACGGCACGGTCATGCGGCCGACGACGTGGCGCAGGAGCGGCACGTGGTCGAGCACGAGCTGCTCGCGCGCATCGCTCGAGAGAGCGCTCATCGCGCACCGCCCCGCGCGTTGCGCGTCGAGGAGCCGCGGGAGCGCGGCGCGAACCGTTCGAACGCGAGGATCGCGCACAGCCCCAGGCCGGCGACGGCGCCGGTGCGCCACGCGACGGTCAGGACGTTCTGGTCGGACAGGAGCCCGAAGAGCCCCGCGGCGGCCGCGATCGCGACGACGGCGCGACGCGCGAGCGACGTGAAGTCGATCGCGGCAGGCGCCTGACGGCCACGCGGATCCAGCGCGTTCATCGCGCACCTCCGCAGGCGACGCGGCGGGGACGCGCGAAGCGCGCGGCCAGCGCGTCGAGGCAGGCGTGCGCGCTCGTCGCGCGCGCGTCTGCGCCGAACGGGCGCTGATCCCGGCAGGATTCGATCACCGTGGCCGACTCGGGCAGCCATCCGGCCCAGCGCGGCGAGCGCGCCAGGAACCGCTGGGCCACGTCGCGCAAGCGCGCCGCCGTGTGCTCGGCCTCGGACAGGTCGCGCGCGCGGTTGACCACGACCTCGGGCGTCGGGATCTCGGGGTCGAGCGCTTCGCTGCGCTCGTGCAGCGCCTTGAGCAGCCCGTACGCGTCCGTGAGCGCCGTGGGCTCGGGCGTCGTGACGAGCAGCACGCTGTCCGCTTCCGCGGCGAGCGCGAGCACGTCCTCCCCGATGCCCGGCGACCCGTCGAGGACGACGAGGTCGTAGCCGTGCGCCGCTTCCCGCAGCGCGCGCACGAGGCGGTCGCGCACCGCGTCGCCGAGCGCGGCCCAGTCGCGCGCACCGGATACGCCGGGAACGAAGTCGAAGCCGTGCGCGGTCGTGCTGACGCAGTCGGCGATGCGAGCGCCCTCGGACAGCACGTCGATCAGCCCGCGCGCGTCCACGTGGCGGAGCAGCACGTCCGCATCGGCCGCCCCGAGGTCGAGGTCGACCAGCAGCACGCGCACCCCGCGGCGCGCGAGCGCGGCGCACAGGTTCACGCACAGCACGGTCTTGCCGACGCCGCCCTTGCCGCCCGTGACGTACAGGATCGGCGCGCGGTCGGCCTGTCGCGCGGCAGTCGCCGCGCCGCGCGGTCGGAGGAGGGTGCTCATGCGATCTTCCCCGTCAGGAACAGGTCCGCCGCGAGCTCGGGCCCGAGGCGGTGGAGGTGGTGCTCGTCGCGCGAACCGTTGCACACGAAGGCGACGGCCAGGCCCGATTCGGCGGCGATCTCCAGCGCGGTCGCGGGCGCGGCGCACAGGTCGAAGCGGGTGATCACCGCGCAGTCCGCGCCGACGTCGCGCAAGGCCCGCGCCTCGTCGCGCATGCGCTCGGAGTCGGCGTCCGCGGCCAGCACGCCGACGCGTCGCCAGGCGAAGGCCGATCCGGCGCCGCGGGACAGCTCGCCGAGCACGCGTGCGTCGCGCTCCAGGTCCCCGCTGCCGTCGAAGATCACGACCTGCGAACCGCGCAGCGTGCGCGCCGGCAGCTCGGACCCCGTGGCGACGACGCGCGCGCGCACGCCGATCTCCTCGAGCCAGGTCGCCAGCCACTCGGGCTTCGTCGAACCCGGCTGTTCCGCCGCGAGGACGGCGACGGGGCGCTCCTGGCCGCGCAGTCGGAGCGCCAGCTTGCGCGCCACCGCGCTGCGGCCGGCGCCGGGCGCGCCGAGGAGCGCCAGCGCGATCGCCTCGTCGCGGCGCGCGCGCAGCACGACGCGCGGGAACGCGTTCCCGATCTCGGCCGCGGCGATGTCGAGCGGGTGCGTGAACTCCGCGCGCAGCTTGCGCGACTCGACGCGGGCCAGCACGCGCCGCGCGAGGCCGGGCGAGGTCCCGTTCTCGAGCAGGCGCCGCGCGAGCTCGCGCACGGCCGGGGGCGTGGACGCGCCGTTCAGCACCGGCGCCTCGTCGATCAGCGGTTGCACGGACATCAGCGGACCTCCTCGAAGCGCACGGTCGCGGCGGTGCGCACGGACCGGGCGGGTTGGATCTCGTTGTAGGAGAGGACGGACACCTTCGGCATCGACGCGTGGACGAGCTCGTGCACGAAACGCCGCACGTTCGAGCGCACGACGAGGACGACGTCCTTGCCGCCCTTCGCGGACTGCGCGACGTTCGCGGCGGTCCGCTCCATCAGCGCGTGCAGCCAGGCCGGGTTCGCCGCGGCCGACTCCGCGTCGCGTCCGCCGCTGAGCGCGGCCGCGAGCCGGCCCTCGACCTGCGGATCGAGCGTCACCGCGTGCAACGTGCCGTCGCGGTCGGCATGGCGCTCGACCAGCACGCGCGCGAGCCGCTGCCGCACGTTCTCGACCAGCACCTCGGTCTCCTTGGTGCGCGCCGAAGCGTCGGCCAGCGCCTCGAGGATCGCGGGCAGGTTCTTGATCGGCACGCCCTCGCGCAGGAGGCCGCGCAGCACGCGCTGCACGTCGCCGTACGACATCTTCGAGGGCACGATCTCGTCCACCACCGCCGGCGCGGTCTTCTTGACGCCGTCGAGCAGCGCCTTGACGTCGTCGCGCGTGATCAGGTCGCCGAGCTGCGCGTGCAGCGTCTCGGACAGGTGCGTCGCGAGCACGCTGGCCGCGTCGACCACGACGAAGCCGCGCGTCTCGGCGTCGTCGCGCTTGGCGCTCGTGATCCACGTCGCGGGCAGGCCGAACGCGGGGTCCTTCGAGGCCTTGCCCTCGAGCTTGCCGGCGGTCGAGCCCTGATCCATCGCGAGCCACATGCCCGGCTCGACCTCGCCGCGCGCGACCTCGCTGCCGCCGACCAGGATCCGGTAGGCGTTGGGGCCGAGGCGCACGTTGTCGCGCACGCGCACGGGCGGAAGCTGGAGACCCTGCTCCTGCGCGATCTTGCGGCGCAGGCGCGCGATGTGCTCGAGCAGTCCGCCGCCCGACTCCTGCACGAGCGGCACGAGGCGGTACCCGATCTCGAGCGCGATGCGGTCGACCTGCAGCAGGTCGGCCAGGTCCTCGGGACCGTTCGCGGCGTTCGCGGAGCCGGCGGGCTTAGCGGCTTCGTTCGCGGCGGCGGGCGCCTTCTCGACCGACTTCTTCGCGCGACCGATCCAGAACAGTGCGCCGGCGAGCAGCGCGAACGGGACCAGCGGCAGTCCGGGCAGCAGGCCGATGACGCCCAGCATGCCGGCCGCGATCGTGGCGGCGCGCGGGCTGCCGGACATCTGGCCCAGGAGGCTCGTGCCCAGCGAGTCCTCGCTGTTGTCCTTCGTGACGAGCACGGCCGCCGCCGTCGACACGAGCAGCGCCGGGATCTGCGACACGAGGCCGTCGCCGATCGTGAGCTTCGAGTAGCGGTCGACCGCGTCGCCGATCTCCATGCCGTTCCAGGTGGCGAAGGCGATGCCGCCCAGCAGGTTGATGACCGTGATGATCAGGCTGGCGATCGCGTCGCCGCGGACGTACTTCGTGGCGCCGTCCATCGACCCGTGGAACTCGGCTTCGCGCGCGACGGCCGCGCGACGCGCGCGGGCCTCGTCGGCGTCGATCAGGCCGGCGTTCAGGTCGGCGTCGATCGCCATCTGCTTGCCGGGCATGGCGTCGAGCACGAAGCGCGCCGCCACCTCGCTGATCCGTCCGGAGCCCTTCGTGATGACCACGAACTGGATCACGATCAGGATGAGGAACACGACGATGCCGATCGCGAGGTTCGCGCCGCCGACGTACTCGCCGAAGGCGTGGATGATCTCGCCGCCCTCGCCGTGCGTCATGATCAGGCGCGTGCTGGCGACGTTCAGGCCCAGACGGAACAACGTCGCGAACAGGAGGATCGCCGGGAACGTCGACAGCTCGACCGAGCTCTTCGCGTTCAGCGTCAGGAGCAACAGCAGCAGCGACGCCGCCAGGTTGATCGCCAGGAGGACGTCCAGCACGACCGGCGCGACCGGGACGATCAGGACGACGACGAGCCCGAGCACGCCGACGCCCAGGAACCAGTCGGCCCAGCGCTGGAGGAACGTGCCGACCTTCTGGACGGGGTTCGGTGCGGGGTTGCGTTCTGCGGCCATGGATCAGGCACCCTTCCCGGGTTCGGGCGCGAGGTTCCAGACCTGCGCGAGGACGGCGGCCACGGCCTGGTAGAGGCCGGCGGGGATCTCCTCGCCGATCTCGCACTGCGCGTGCAGCGCGCGCGCCAGCGGCACGTCCTCGCGGATCGGCACGTGGGCCTCGCGCGCGATCTCCTTGATGCGCTGGGCGACCAGGTCGACGCCCTTCGCGACGACGACCGGCGCGCGAGCCCCGCTACCCTCGTCGGCAGGATCGCCGTCCCAGCGCAGCGCGACCGCGACGTGCGTCGGGTTCGTGATGACGACGCTGGCCTTCGGGACGTCGGACATCATCCGCTGGCGCGCCATGCGGCGTTGCACCTCGCGGATCTTGGCCTTCACGTGCGGATCGCCTTCGGCGTTCTTGTGCTCCTGACGGACCTCTTCGCGCGTCATGCGCAGGTCCTGGTCGTGCTGCCAACGCTGGTAGAGCACGTCGACGACGGCGAGGAACGCGAATGTGCCGATCGCCGATCCGGCCACGCGCGCCAGGATCCCGCCCAGGCCCGAGAGGACGGCGCCGATCGGCGCGCCCGCGAGCATCGGCAGGGCGTCGATCGACGACCACGCAGCCCACACGGCCGCGCCGCCCACCAGCAGGATCTTGATCGACGACTGCAGCGTGCGGACCGCGCCCTTGAGCCCCGCGATCTTCTTCCAGCCGCTGGCCGGCGAGAGGCGCGAGAGGTCCCACTCGAGCGCCTTGGGCGAGAACTGGAAACCGACCTGCGCGTAGCCCGCGAACAGCCCGACGGCGAGCATCGGCGCGACGACGAGTCCCACGGGCAGGGCCATCGACGTCATCGAGCCCAGGACGAGCCCGGACCAGCCCTCGGTCGTGACTTCGGCCGGCCCGAGGCTCGCCAGATTCGCCGCCGACGCGCGGATGAGCGCTCCGGCGTCGTGCGCCAGCGCCGAGCCGCCCAGCACGAGCACGCCGCCGGCGGCGCTCAGGGACAGCGCCGCGACGACGTCCTGGGAGAGCGCGACCTGGCCCTTCTCGCGCGCTTCGTCGCGCTTCTTTGGCGTCGCTTCTTCCGTGCGTTCGGCGTCGTTGGATCCGTCGGACATGGCTCAGCTCGCGAGGTTCCGCACGGTCTCCATCAGCCCGCTCTCGAGGGTCTCGTACAGACCGTTGAGCGCCGGGCCCATGGTGGGAGCAAAGAGGAACAGGGCGAACAGCCCGATGACCGTCCGCATCGTGAAGCCCAGCTCGTTCACGTTGAGCTGCGGGATCGCGCGTCCGAGCAGCGCGATCAGGAGGGACGTCGCGAAGAGCAGTCCCAGCACCGGCGCGGCGAACGCGACGCCCGCGGCGATCATCGGACCGATCAGCGCCACGGCGGATTCCGCCGCGCCGATCGCGAAGTGCACCTCGCCCACAGGCACGCTCTCGAACGAGACGGCCAGCGCGCGGAACAGCGCGTGGTGCCCGTCCGTGAGGAAGAGCCCCAGGTAGAAGAAGATCTCGTAGAACAGCGAGACCGACGACGTCGAGTGGCCCGTCGACGGGTCGAGCAGTCCGGCGTAGCCGAGACCGATCTCTTGCGACGCGACCTCGCCGGCCGCGCGCACGGCGAGCAGCGCGCCGTGCAGGCAGAAGGCCAGAACCAGACCGATGCCGATCTCGCGCACGACGAGCAGTGCGTACTCGACGGGCTCGGGCTGGAACGCGAGCGGCTGGCCCTGCGCGGCGTACAACGTCGCCGCGAGCATCACGATGAACGCCGCGCGCCACGTGACGTAGCCCATGGTCGCGCCGAACAGCGGAGCGCCGACGATCATGGCGCCGCAGCGCGCGGCGTACAGACCGACGGCCTCGACCGTGCCGGGGGGAAGGTCCAGCGGGTTCACGAGAGGCCGAACTCCACGAGCTGCCCGAGCACGCGTTGCGCGTAGTCCTTCAGGATCGTCAGCGCCGGCGCGAGCAGCAGCAGGACGACCAGCATGACGGCCAGGACCTTCGGGACGAGGGCCATCGTCTGCTCCTGGACGGAGGTCAGCGCCTGGAAGATGCTGACGAGCAGCCCGATCACGAGCGCCACGACGAGCGCGGGCCCGGCCAGCAGGAGCGTCGTCCACATCAGGTCGCGGACGAGGTCGGTGATCGTGAGGTCGAGTTCCATCGCGCGCCTCAGGTGGTGACGAAGCTCGTCACGAGGGACTCGCACACGAGACGCCAGCCGTCGACCAGGACGAACAGCAGGATCTTCAGCGGCGTGGAGATCATCACGGGCGGCAGCATGAACATGCCCATCGAGAGCAGGATGCTGGACACGACCAGGTCGATGACGAGGAACGGCAGGAAGATGAGGAAGCCCATCTGGAACGCCGTCTTCAGCTCGCTCAGCACGAACGCCGGCACGACGACGCGCGCGGGCAGCTCCTGGACCTCGCCGTCGGCGGGCGCGGGGAGCTTCGCCAGGTCGGCGAAGAGCTGCAGCTCGGACTGGCGCGTGTTCGCCAGCAGGAAACCGCGCATCTCCGTCCACGCGGCTTCCGCGGCCACGTCGGGTTTCATCTCGCCGGCCTTGTAGGGAGCCCAGGCCTTCTCGTGGATGCGCTCGGCCACCGGCGCCATCACGAACGCGGTGAGGAACAGCGACAGGCCCAGGATGACCGGGTTCGGCGGCAGCTCGTTGACGCCGATGGCGCGGCGCACGAACGAGAGCACGATCACGATGCGCGTGAAGCTCGTGACGGTGACCAGCACGGCCGGCAGCAGCGAGAGGACGGTGAGCAGCACCGCGATCTCGACCGCCGTCGACATGCGGCCCTCGGAGGCCGCGCGCACGACGCCGTCGATGCCCGACGCGAGGTCGTCGGCCGACGTCGCCCCGGTCATGTCCATCATGGTCGGGTTGATCAGCATCACGTGAGGACCTCCGAGCGTTCGGCGCGGGATCCGCCGCGCAGTCGGGCCAGGATGTCCTGGAAGGAACCCTTGTTCGGCGACGTGGGCGCGGCGGGGATGGAGACGGCCGCGTCGATCTCGGAGATCAGGCCGATCTCCTTCTCGCCGACGCCGAGCACGAAGGTGCGGTCGTAGCAGCGCACGACGCACACGCGCTGCTTGCCGCCCAGCGGCAGCACGTCGAGGACCTGCAGCGAACGGCGGCCGGCCTTCGTCCGCACGGCACCGCCGACCATGCGGCGCATCAACCAGGCGAGTCCGCCCAGCGCGAGCAGGAGGATCGCGCAGACGAGCACGTAGCGCGTCAGATCCGGACCGGCTCGACCGGGAGCGGCCGCGATGTCTTCGAGCAGTGCGAGGGGCGTGACCATGGCGTGGTCCCCCGTGAAGGCAACGCCCGTGCCACCGGCCGAATCCCCTCCACACGCCTCCGGCGCGGCTCGTCACCCGCGAGCACCGTCGCGCGGCTCGACACCTGTCGCGTTTCGCGACAGGTCGCTCAGGCGCTCACGTCGAGCGACCCGGAGTCGTCGCCCGGACGCGTCAGGTGCGCCAGGCGCGCGCGATCGGACTGCGTCCTGTCGAGGGCGAGAGCGGCCTCCGAGCGGCGGCGCGCGGCGGCGTCGCGGACGCAGGCGTGCAGGTCCACGATCCGGGCGAGCTCCGCGGGCGGCGTCGCACGCGTCAACTGTCCGATGGCCGCGGCGACGCGCTCCCCCGCCACCTCCAGCGCTCGCGGGTCGGGTTCTCGCGCGTCCAGCACCGCCTGCAGCTCGGCCAGCCGCCGTTCCGCTTCGCCTCCGGCGCTCGAGCGGTTCACGACGCCTGGCCTTCGTCGATGCGCCGCCACGCGTCGTGCAGGCGGGCGAGGACCTCGCGCGCCTCCAGCGCCGGCTGCGGGTCGCGCAGGGCGACGGCCGTGCGGATGCGCGCCCCGGCGAAGTCGTACAGGGCCAGCGTGTTGCCCGACAGCTCGGGCGCCTTCTCGACGTCGATCGCGAGGCCGAGTTCGGTGACGATCTCCTCGGCGCGTCCGAGGTCGGCCACGAACGACGAGCGCGGATCGCGCGCATCGGTCGCGGCCGCCTTGTCGATGCGCCGCAGAGCGCCCTCGAGCAGCATGCGCAGGATGCGCGCCGGGCTGGCGCCTTCGATCGCGCGTTCGCGGTACAGCCGCGCGGCGTCCTTGGCTTCGGTGTTCATCATTGGAGGGATCCGAGCGCGGAGGACTGGGAGTTCAGCTGTGCCATGACGTTCTCGAGGTTCGCGAACCGGAGACGCATGGTCTCCTCGAACTTGTCCAGCCGCGTCTCCTCCTCGGCGATGCGCTTGTCGAGCTCGGAGATCTGCTGCGTGAGCGAGTCGTTCTTGGCGCCGAACAGGCTCTTCAAGCCCTCGCCGTTCGGGCCGACCCCGCGGTCGACGAGCGACGCGATCGCGTCGGTGAGCTTCGCCGCGATGCCGCTGTCGCCAGCCAGGTCCCCGTCGTCGTCCGTGAACAGGCCCGACAGCGCGTCCACGTTCGCCGTGATCTTCTCGTCCAGCTTCGACTCGTCGATCTTGATCGTGCCGTCCTTCTGCACTTCCAGGCCGACGAGGCCGAGGGTCGAGTAGCCCTCCGTGTCCGCCTGCACGACGGAGAGCGGGACGTCGAAGATCGCGTCGCGGATCTTCGTGCGCACGATGGAGATGGCCGAGTCGCCGAACAGCGCGCCGCCCGCGCCTTCGTCCTTCGAGTACGTGTTCTGCTCGTTGACGTACTTCATGACCTCGTTGTAGGCGGCGACGAAGTCCTTCAGGCCGGTCTTGATCGCGGCGTTGTCGGGCTCGATCGAGATGTCGACCGGGTTGCCGATCTCGGCCGATTGCGCGGTGAAGCTGACGCCTTCGAGGACGCCCTCGAACTCGTTCGTGTCGCGCTCGACGAGCAGCCCGTCGACGAGCGCCTTGGCGTTCAGGCCGACCGTCAGGTTGTTCGTGCTGGCCGCCGTCCCCGACCCCGGTGCGGGCGACGTGCCGTCGATCGTGAGGCCGGCGATCGTGCTGTCGAGGTTCGTGATGCGCCCGGCCTCGCCGCTGTCCTTCGAGGCCACGACCAGCTTCCAGCTCGGAGCCGAGGTCGTGCCGACGTTGACGACGGACGCGGAGACGTGCTCCTCGGCGGCGCTGTTGATCGCGCTGGCGATCTCCTTCAGGCTCGAGGCCGTTGGATCGATCGCGACCGTGTAGTTCGTCCCTCCGGCGGTGAACGTGACCTGTTCGCCCGGGCCGCCGGCCATGTCGGCGTCGGGGTCCGTCACGGCGTCGAACGCCCAGCGATCGAACGCGGCGAGCTGCTGGACCTCGATCGTGTGGCTGCCCTGGACGGCGTCGGAGGTCACGTCGAACGAGAGGACGCCCTCGCGGCTGGCCGAGCCCTTCAACTTGAGGAACTGGCCCGTCTCGGACATCCCCTCGGCCTTCGTCTTGAGCGCCTTGACCAGCGTCTCGAGCTTCGAGATCGCCTTCTGCTTGCCGCTCGCGATGTCCTTCTTCGACTCGAGCTGCGCCTTCCGCAGGCCCTCGAGCTGCACCAGGCGCTCCACCAGCGACGCCGTGTCGATGCCGCTGCCGAGCCCCGAGAACGTGATGCCGCTGCCGAACATGCTGGGATCCTCCGCAGTGGGTTATCGGAGGGTCTCGCCGTCCGGATGAGCCCCGAATGCAGGGAGCGGGGCCTCGCTTCTCGGCGAGACCCCGCTCCGTAGATCGAACCGGGCGTGCGGCCCGGCCCGGATCAGCCGAGGAGACGCAGGGCGAGCTGCGGCTGGGCGTTGGCCTGCGAGAGGACCGCGACGGCCGCTTGCTGCAGGATGCCGTTGCGCGTCAGGTCCGCCGTTTCCGAGGCCACGTCGACGTCGCGGATGCGGCTTTCGGCGGCCGACAGGTTCTCGCGCTGCGTCTGCGTGTTCACGAACGCGCTCTGGAGGCGGTTCGAGACCGCGCCCAGCTCGCCGCGCGAGCTGTTGACGAGGTCGATCGCGGACTCGATGGCCGAGATCGCGCTGCTCGCGCCGGCTTGCGTCGAGATGTCGAGCGCGTTGACGCCCAGCGTCGTGGTCGTCGCGTCCTGCATCGTGAGCGTGATCGTGTCGCCGGCGTCGATGCCGACCTGGAAGTCCGCCGTCGTCGTCGTGCCGTCGAGCAGCTGGATGCCGTTGAATTCCGTCGAGCTGGCGATGCGGTCGACTTCGCTGACCAGCTCGCCCAGTTCGTTGTCGAGCGTCGTGCGCTCGGTCGAGCTCAGGGTGCCGTTGGCCGACTGCGTGGCCAGCTCGCGCATGCGCGACAGCATGTTGCCGACTTCGTTCAGCGCGCCTTCCGACGTCTGGGCGAGGGAGATGCCGTCTTGCGTGTTGCGGCCGGCGGTGCCCCAGGCGCGGACCTTCGAGCGCAGGCGCTCGCTGATCTCGAGGCCGGCGGCGTCTTCCGACGCGCCCGTGATGCGCAGGCCCGAGGACAGGCGGGAGTAGTTGCCCTGGAGGCGCATCGTCACAGAAGACAGGTTCTTCTGCGCGTTCATCGAGGCCAGGTTCGTGTTGACGATCATCGACATGGGTTGAGTCCTGAGGTTGTTCTTCGGCCCCGCTCCTCTCCCTCCCTTGGAAGATGGCTCTCGGGGCTCGCTATGGGTTCTCGGAGGACCTCGGGACCGCTTGAGCGGGATCTGGCTCCCGCTTTCGGGAAACCTTCACGCACTTTCTTCCGGTTCGGGTCGAGTTCGGGGCCGTTCCTGCCGATCGGAAAACTCTTCCGATGGATCTCCCCCCGAAAGAGCGGCGCGAAGCGGACCCGGTCCGGACCGACATGGGCCTGGTCGGCCGCTCGGCCGCGCTGCTGCGCGTGCGCGACGCGGTCGAGAAGGTCGCGCGGGCGCCGCGCACCACCGTGCTCGTGACGGGCGAGTCGGGCACGGGCAAGGAGCTCGTCGCGCGCGCGATCCACGCGCGATCCAGCCGAGCCGCGGGCCCGTTCGTCGCGGTGAACTGCGCCGCGCTCTCGGCCGAGCTGTTCGCGTCCGAGCTGTTCGGCCACGAGGCCGGCGCGTTCACCGGCGCGCTGCCCAAGGGCCGCAAGGGTCTCCTGGCCGCCGCCGAGGGCGGGACGCTCCTGCTCGACGAGATCGGCGAGCTCGACCCGGCCGTCCAGGCGCAGCTCCTGCGCGTCTTGCAGGAGCGCGTCTACCGCCCCGTCGGCGGCACGCGCGACGTCCCGATGGACGTGCGCATCGTGGCCGCGACGCACCGCGACCTGCAGGAGCTCGTGGCCGCGGGCCGATTCCGCGAGGACCTCTGGTACCGGCTCAACGTCGCGTCGATCCACCTGCCGGCCCTGCGCGAGCGCGCGGCCGACGTGCCCGATCTGTGCCGTCACCTCCTGGAACGGATCGCGGACGACCACGGATCGAGCGCGATCGCGATCTCCGACGAGGCGCTGGCCGAACTCGGTCGCCGCGCCTGGGCCGGCAACGTGCGCGAGCTGGCGCACGCGCTCGAACGCGCCGCGATCCGCGCGGGCGGCGGGCCCATCGAGCTCGAGCACGTCGAGGACGCGACCCCCGCGACTCCGGCCAGGCCGGCGGCGGGTCGCCTGGTCCTCGAGATCGAGGAGCTCTCGATCGACGCGGTCGAGCGCTCGCTGATCGCGCGGGTCCTGGCCGAGTCGGGCGGCAACCGCTCGCTCGCCGCGCGGACCCTCGGCGTCCACCGCGCGACCCTGTACGGGAAGCTGCGCGCGCACGGGATGAGCCTGCAGGCCGGCTGACGCGCCCTCCCGCGCGTTTCGTTCCGCCCGCGGTCGCCGATTTCCCGCCCCCCGCGAAAAAAAGGCGCCTCGCGGCCTCTTCGGGCTCAAGCGATCCGCGGTCCACGTCGAAAGTCCTTTCGTTCGGACCCCCGCGATGGAAACGACTCCCCGATCAGAGCCCCGCACCGCGAACGTTTGGTCGCGCGCCCGGAAAACGGCGCGCGCCGGAGGCTGCGCATGAGCGGCGCGCACGAACCGGGATCGCCGTCGGGAGACGATCTCTTCGACCTGCCGAGCGACGCGCCGAGCGCGAAGGACGTCCGCCCCACGCCGTCGTCGGCCGCGGGTGCGGATCTCGACCTGCCCGCTTCCGCGCTGCCCAAGCGGCCGATGCCGATGGGTCCCCCGCTCTCGAACGTCGACTCGACTCCGGCGGCGATCGCCGAACAGGTCAAGAAGCGCCCGGTCGAGACGAAGCCCGCCGAGCCGGCGCCCGTCGCCGCCGTGCGCAAGCCGCGCTTCCCGCGACCGGACGCCCGTTGGATCGCCGTGGGCGCGTTCGGGATCGTCAACGGCCTCGTCCTCGGCTTCGTGGTGCTGCGCGATCACGGCGCGACGAAGACCGATCACGCCGACGGCGCGCGGACCGCGTCGGCCGCGAGCGCGCTGCCGCCCGCGGAGCCCGAGCACGCGGCGGACGGCGCGCAGACGCCGGCACACGAGCCCGCGCCGGAGATCGCGCACGACCCCATCCCCGCCGCCGGACACGGGACCGCGCCGGCGACCGAGGCTCGTCCGCAGCCGGAATCCGAACACGAGAAGCCCGCGCGCGAGATCCCGCCGCTGTACGACGCGAACGCTCTCGACCTGGCGCGCAAGTCGCTCGAGGAAGCGCGCGAGGACGTGGCCGCCGGCCGTCGCGGCGCGGCGCGCGCGCGCCTCGGCCGCATCGGCCTCTCGATCGACGCGGTCCCGCCGCGACAGCGCGACGACCTGCGCGCCGAGATCGCGCTGCTGCTCGCGCAGACCCTCCAGTCCGACGCCGACGAGGCCGCGAGGGCGAAGCGATGAACCTCGCGATCCTGCTGTTCCAGTTCGTCCCCCAGATCCCGCCGCCGGAGATCGTGATCCACGAGGTCGAAGGCGAGCTGCAGGTCGACGCCGTGGTCGCTGCGGTGGATCCGCTCGAGTTCCTGGGCCGCCTCGCGCGGGAGGCGGGGCGCGAACTCCAGGGCACCGACGCGTTGGTCGGCCGCCCGCGCCTCGACGTGAACCTGTCGGGACGTTCGCTCGAGAGCGTGCTCGACCTCGTCGGGTTCGCCACGCGGACGCGCATCGCCCTGGGCCGGCGCACGATCACCGTCGCGCCGGAGCGCACGCTCGCGGAGGTCGCGGAATGCCAGCAGGACGCCGAGGCCGCCTGGGTCTCGCTCATCCGCGAGTTTCCCGCCCACGAGGCGGCGCGCACCGCGCGTGTGGAGCTCGGCGGGCTGCAGGAGCGCACCGGTCACGAGGACGCGGCGCTCATGCACTACGACGCCGCCGTGCGCGACGGCCAGGACTCCCCCGCCGCGCAACGCGCGCTGCGCGCCGCGGGCGAGCTGCTCATGCGCCGCGGCGAATGGAACGAGGCGATGCGCCGCTTCTCGCGCCTGGCGCAGACCTCGCAGGACGAGGAGACGCAGGTCGAGGCGCGCGTCGCGATCTCGCGCGCGCTGGCCGAGCAGGGCCGCGGCGCGGAAGCGCTCGCGCTCGTCGACGTGATCGACCTCTCCTACCCGCCGCGCGACGAGAAGGCCGTCGCCGCGCGTCGCCTGGCGCGCGCGCGTGCGCACCTGGCGTCGGGTTCGGCCGCCGACGCGCTGCGCGAGCTCGACCGCCGCGCGGCGTCGGATCCGCGCCTGAGCGCCACGCCCGAGGACCTGGCCCTGCGCGCTCGCGCTCTCGAGGAACTGCAGGCGCCGCTGGAAGCCGCGCGCGCCTGGCTCGCCTGCTCCAGCGTGGCCGGCCCCACCGACCGCGACGAGGCGCTGCTCGCGGCCGCGCGACTCTCGGCCGCCGGCGGCGACGACATCGCCGTGCTCTTCGTCGAGCGCCTGGCCCGCGGCGGAGCGCGCGCGACCGACGTCGCGCGTCTCGCCGACGCGGCCCGCACGCGGCTCGGCATCGGCGCCGACGTGCGCGACCTCGACCAGCTCCAACGGCGTTGGGACGCACGCGCCCGGCTCGCTCCGCGGGACCTGGCCGCGCTGGCCGCCGAGCTCGTCGCGGCCGTCGCGCGCGAGCGCGGTGCGGACGAGGCCGCCCTCGTCGCGCGCACCGCCCTCGCCGAAGTGCCGGATGCCGAGGCGCGCGCGATCCGCGCCGCGCTGGCCGTCGCGTACGAGAAGGAAGGCGCGTGGGCCGAGGCCGCTCGCACCTGGGGAGGATCGGCACCGTGATGAACAGCACTCCGACCCCGCGCCGATCCGTCCACGCCTCCGCCAAGCGGAGCCTGATGCGCGCGTTGCTGGCGGCCTTCGTGGTCACGAGCCCGGTCCTCGCACGGGCCGGCGACGGGTTGGGCGACCTCTCGCAGCGGCTGCGCGAAGGCGACCGCGCGGCGATCGACGAGCTGCTGGCGCGAACCAGGCCGTCGAGCATCGAACTCTCCGACTCGAACGCGCGCATCGCGCAGCTGCGCGCCGAGATCGAGCAGCTCAACGCGCGTCGCTTCGGCCGTCCCCTGTTCCAGCTGGCGAATCCGAAGCCGGTCGCGCGCGGCGGCGCGGAGTCCGAGGCCGCGACGCCCGGGCGCGTGGACGCACTGCGCGAATCGATGGCCTGGCTGCGCGCCGGCGAGCCCGAGCGCGCACTGCGCGCGCTGCCGCCCGCCGACGCGAGCACGTCCGACGCGGACGTCGCGCTCTACCTCGAGGCGCGCGCGCTCGAGAAGCTCGGCCGCCGCGCCGAAGCGCTCGACACCTACCGCCGCGCGGCCGCATCGGCCGTGTCGCCGACGCTGCGCCTGCGCGCCGCCAGCGACGTGGCGCACCTCGAATGGCGCGAGCGCGTTCTCGGCCCGCGCGGAGGCCGCCCGTGACGACCGTCGCGCTCCCCGCCCTCGAGCACGCCGACCTGGCGCAGGTCGCGACCGAGCTGTCGGCGATCTCCGAGAACCTGCTCGCGAGCTACGGACGGCTGGCGCGTCACGCCGAGCGCGTCGAGGGCGAGCTGGTCGTCGCCAACGCCGAGCTGGCGCGCCGCGTGGCCGAAGTCGACGCCCTGCGCCTCCACCTCGACGCCGTCCGCCGCGCGCTGCCGTGCGGCGTCGTCGTGTTCCGCGCCGACGGCTCGGTCGCGTCCGCGAACCCGCGCGCGCTCGAGCTCCTGGGCTGCGAGGAATCCGGCCTGCTGCGCGCCGGCGCCGCGCTGTTCGCGGCCGCCACGCACGACGAGGCGCTGCGCGAACACGAACGTCAGGACGGTGCGCGGCGCGTGCTGGCCGTGCGCCGTTCCCCGATGCCCTGCGGCGGCGGCAGCGTCGTCACGATCGACGACCGCACCGAGGAGCGCCGGCTGACCGACGAGCTGGCCTCGACGTCCAAGATGGTCGCCTTGGGCACGATGGCCGGCGGCATCGCGCACGAGGTCCGCAACCCGCTCAACGCCGTGCGCGGTTTCGCGTCGCTCCTGTGCCGCGAGCTCGACGGCACGAGCCGCGCCCACCGCTTCGCCACGCGCATCCAGCAGGGCGTGGACGAGGTCGACGCCATCGTCGCGAGCCTGCTGGGCTTCGCGAAGCCCGAGCGGCTCGTGCGCGAGGACGTCGACGTGGCCGAGCTCGTCGGCGAGTCCGTCGCGCTCGCGCTGCAGGAACGGTCCGGCGAAGCACAGCGTTGGACGGTCGAGACGCGCGTCGAGGTCCCCGTCCTGCGCGCAGACCGCATCAAGCTGCGCCAGGCGCTGCGCAACCTCGTCGCCAACGCGATCCAGTCCCAACCGACCGGCGGCCGCGTCGTCGTCGAGGCCCGCGACTCCGGCGACGCCGTCGAGCTGCGCGTGCACGACGCCGGACCGGGCCTCGCCCCCGCCCTGCGCGGCCGCGCGGGCGAACCGTTCCTCACCACGCGCGCCGAAGGCACCGGCCTCGGCCTCGCCCTCGTCCACGCGATCGCCGCCGTCCATGGCGGTCGCTTCGAGATCCTCGGCGCACCGGGTCCCCTCGGCGGCGCCGACGCACGCCTGCGCATCCCCAAGAAGTCCTGAAAGAACGTCCCCGCATGTCCATCCAACGCATCCTGGTCGTCGACGACGACGCGCTGAGCCGCGAGTTCCTCGTCGAGGCCGTGGCCGCCCTGGGCTACCAGCCGATCGAGGCCAAGGACGGCCAGGAAGCTCTCGCGCGCGCCATGTCGGAGAGCCCCGACCTGCTGCTCACCGATCTGCGCATGCCGGGCATGAGCGGGCTCGAGCTCGTGCAGAAGCTCGGCACGCTCCTGCCCGGTCTGCCGTCGGTCCTGATCACCGCTCAAGGCACGATCGAGACGGCCGTGCAGGCGATCAAGGACGGCGCGTCGGACTTCCTGGTCAAGCCCTGCACGCCCGAGGCGCTCGAGGTCGTCATCGACCGCATCGACCGCACGCGCCGGCTCGTGCGCGAGAACGAGTACCTGCGCTCCGAGGTCGCGCCGGCGAGCCCCGAGATCGTGGCGACGAGCACGCTGATGCTCGAGACGATCACGGCCGCCCAGCGCCTGGCGCGCAGCAAGGGCACCGTGCTCGTCACGGGCGAGAGCGGCACGGGCAAGGAGCGCATCGCGCACCTGATCCACCAGTCGAGCCCGCGCAAGACGGGCCCGTTCATCCGCGTGAACTGCGCGGCGCTGCCCGATTCGCTGCTCGAGTCCGAGCTCTTCGGCCACGAGCGCGGCGCGTTCACGGGCGCGCACAAGTCCAAGGAAGGCCGCTTCGAGCTGGCCGACCGCGGCACTTTGCTCCTGGACGAGATCGGCGAGATCCCGCTGTCGTTGCAGGCGAAGCTCCTGCGCGTGCTCGAGGAGGAGGAGTTCGAGCGCGTCGGCGGCACGCACACGCTGAAGGTGGACGTGCGCATCGTCGCCACGACGAACCGCGACCTCTCGGCCGAGGTGCGCGCCGGGAAGTTCCGCGAGGACCTCTACTACCGCCTGCACGTCCTGCCGCTGCAGGTCCCGCCGCTGCGCGAGCGCACGGAGGACATCGTGCCCCTGGCGCGCCACTTCGCGGCGCTGTTCGCCCGCGACCACGGGCTGGAGACGCCGACGTTCACCGACGCGGCGCTCGACCGCCTGCGCGGCTGGCGCTGGCCGGGCAACGTGCGCGAGCTCGAGAACGTGATCCAGCGCGCGGTCGTGATGCTGCGTCACTCGCGCATCGACGCGGCCGACGTCTCGTTCACCGGGACGAGCGCCCGCGCCGAACAGCCCACGGCCGAGGCGGCGACGCCCGCGGCCGGGCTCGGAGCCACGCTCGCGAACCGCACCCTCGAGGAGGTCGAACGCATCTCGATCCTCGCGACCATCGAGGCCGCGCGCGGGAACAAGACCGAAGCTGCGCGCCGTCTCGGCGTCACGGCGCGCACGCTGTCCAACAAGATGAAGTTGTGGCACGCCACGGGTCTCGTGAGCTGAACGGAGGACATCATGAGCGACGTCTCCACTGGCAATCGTCTCCTGTCGCGGCTCATGTCGGCCGCGACGGTGCGCGACCGCATCCTGGCCGAGAACATCGCGAACCAGAACGTCCCGGGCTACCAGCGCCGCGTCGTCAGCTTCGAGGACGCGCTGCGCGAACGCATCGTGGCGGGACGGGCTCACGAGGACCTGGCGCCGCAGGTGTCGGTCGACAAGCTCAGCCCGGCCGGTCCCGACGGCAACAACGTCAGCCTCGAGCTCGAGACCAACGCGATGCGCGAGAACCGCATCGCCTACGAGCTGTACGCCACGATGCTCCAGTCCCGCCTCGGCCTGCAGCAGGCCGCCATCTCCGAGAGCCGCTGACCATGAGCGACGTCCAATCGAGCCTCTTCCAGGGTCTGCGCGCGTCCGCGTCCGGCATGGCCGCCGAGCGCGCGCGCATCGACGTCGTCGCGAAGAACCTGTCCAACGCGCAGGTCACGCGCATGCCCGACGGTTCGGGCCCCTACCGCCGCCAGCTCGTGCGCTTCAGCACGGTGATGAACCGCGCCGTCGGTCATCGCCAGGAACCGCTGGGCGTGCGCGTCGAGGGCGTCGAGCCCGACATGGTCACGCCGCTCGTGCGCGTGCACGAGCCCGGTCACCCCCATGCCGATGCCGAGGGCATCGTCACGTACCCGAACATCCAGGCCACGTCCGAGATGGCGGACCTGATCACCGCCGTGCGCGCTTACGAATCGAACGCGAACGCGGCCGAGAGCTTCGTCCGCATGGCGGAACGCGCCCTGCGCATCGCCCAGTGAACCGCGAAGGAGCCTGAGCCATGACCCAGAAGATCGGCGACTCGTCCTCCGCTGCGCGCTCGGCCATCGAGGCCGCGCTGCGCCGTCATGCCGAGGCCGCATCGCGCGTCCGCGAGGCCGCGATCTCCGACGCTCCGGCCGTCAAGGGCTCCGACTTCAAGTCGGCGCTGACGCAGGGGCTCGAGCAGATGGACGCGAGCGCCAAGCAGTCCGACTCGCTGGTCGAGGACGTGATCGCCGGCCGCGTGACCGACTTCCACGAAGTCGCGCTGCGCCTGAAGGAGTCGGAGCTGTCGTTCCGCTACTCGATGGAAGTCCGCAACAAGTTCGTCGACGCCTACCGCGAAGTCATGCGGATGAGCGTCTGAGGCCGCACCGATGAAGAACTTCCTCGCATCCCTCCGCTCGACCTGGACCGCCCTCAGTGCGGGCGCTCGCGTCGGACTCGCGGCCACCGTGGTCGCGGCGATCGCCCTGGTCGCCGTCGCCGCGCGCTGGACGTCGCAGCCGAGCTTCGAGATCCTCTACTCGGGCCTCGACGCGCGCGAAGCCGGCGCCGTGCAGACCGCGCTGGCCACGGCCAACGTGCGCTTCCGCGTCAGCCAGCCGCCGGGTCCGTTCGTCGTGCACGTCGACGGCGAGCAGTACTACGCGGCCCAGAACGCCGTGGCCCTGGCCGGGGCCCTCGATCGTGCTCCCGAGGGCATCGGCGGCGCGGCCGGCGGCGCGTCGCAGGTGTTCATGTCCGCGCAGGAGCGCGCGCAGTCGGCGCTGAAGCGCGAGTGGCAGGAGCTCGAGAAGCAGCTCGAGGAGTTGCAGTTCGTCGAGCGCGCGCGCGTCAGCACGTCGATCCCCGACAAGAGCCCGCTCCGCAAGCCCGAACCGCTGACGGTGGCGGTCACGCTGACCCTGCGCGGCAAGGCCGAGCTCACGCAGGCGCAAGCGACCTCGGTCGCGCGCCTCGCGCGCTTCCGCTTCAACGTCCCCTCGGAGAACGTGCTCGTCACCGACCAGGACGGTCGTTCGCTCGTCGAGGAGGGCGCGGCCAGCGGAGAGGCCGCCCTGGCGCAGGAGGTGTTCGACCAGGGCCGGCGCGCCGACGCCGAGCTGGCGCGCAAGGCGAACGACGCGCTGCGGCGCGTTTTCGGCCCGGACCTGGCGCACGTCGTGGTCACGTCGAGCTGGACGCAAGAGGAGGTCGAGAGCGTCAAGGAGACGGTCGACCCGAAGAACAAGGTCGTGGTGTCCGAGACGAGCTCCAAGTCGAGCTCTCCGACCTCGATCGCGGGTGGCTCGTCGGGCCTCGCGGGCACGGCTTCGAGCCTGCTCGAGGGCGCCGGATCGGGCGGTCAGGACGCCGCCGTCGCCAACTCGACGACCAGCGAGTCGACGAAGAGCACGGTCGTCGGCCGCGGTTCGGAGCTGCGCCGCAGCCACGCGCCGCGCCTCGAGCGCCTGTCGCTCTCGCTGTTCCTCGACGACAGCCTGAAGCCGAAGCTGGCCGACGTCGAGGCGGCCGTGAAGAGCGCGGTCGGCTTCGACGCGGCGCGCGGAGACTCGTTCGCGGCGATGACCGCGCCGTTCGCGAGCGTCACGCGCGACGCCGAGGGCAAGCTCGTGCCGCCGGTGGAGACCGCGGTCGAGGCGCCGAGCCGGCTGACCGAGATGCTCCTGCGCCGCGGCGTGGAGATCGCCGTCGCGGGCGCGCTGCTCTTCCTCCTGTTCAAGGCGCTGCGCGGCGGCAAGCGCACGACGGCCGAGATCGAGCAGCGTCCCGAGAACGTGGACGAGGACCGCTGGATCGAGATGCTCGCGCGCTCGCGCGTCGAGGATCTGGCCAAGACGGATCCCGAGAAGCTGGGCGCGATCCTCTCGCGCTGGGCCGCCGAGGAAGAGACGCCGCGCGAGAAGCGGGCGCTCCAGGGAGCCGCTCGATGAGCACGAAGACCGCACCCCCCGCGACCGGCGCGCGCCGCGTCGCCGCGCTGCTCCTGTCCCTCGACCAGGCGTCGGCCGCGGCGCTGCTCAAGACGCTCGCGCCCGAGGTCCTGCCGCGCGTCGCCGACGCGATGACCGCGATCGAGGCCGAGGGCCCGGATTCCGAGGTGCGCAGCCAGATCTGGCGCGATCTCGTGCGCGAGCTCGAGAACGGACACGTGCAGCATCCGCGCGCACGCGACGAGGAAGAGCTCGCGCGCTTCCTCGAGTCGGGCGTCGGACGCGATCGCGCCAACGCGGTGCTGACCGAGATGCGCGAGCGCCGCCGACTCGAGCGCCCGTTCGTCGCGATCGAGAACGCCACGCCCGCGCACATCGCCAAGGCGCTCGCGGCCGAGTCGACCGCGGTGCGCGCGCTCGTCCTGGGCAACCTGCCTCCGAAGCTGTCCGCCGGCGTGATGGCGCTGCTCGACCAGGACGAGTCGCTGCGCGTCGTCCAGCGCCTGGCCAAGCAGGGCGTGCCGCGCCGCGAGACGATCGACCTCGTCGCCAAGAACCTGGCCGCCGAGGTCGAGCGCATCGCCGCGGAGCCGCTGAAGCCGCAGCCGCAGGACCGGATGCGCTCGATCGCCGACATCCTGAACCGCGGCGACAAGGAGCTGGGTCGGAGCGTCCTGGCCGGGCTCGAGGAGTCCGACAAGCCGGTGGCCGAGGGCATCCGCGAGATGATGTTCACCTGGACGGACCTGGCGAAGCTCGACCGCCGCGCGATGCAGAAGGTCCTCTCGACGGTCGAGACGGGCAAGCTCGCCCTGGCGCTGAAGGGCGGCCCGGTCGAGGTCGAGGAGAACGTGCTCGTGAACCTGTCGCAGCGCGTGCGCGACATGGTCGCCGAGGAGCGCGAGCTGCTCGGACCGCACCCGCGTGCCGAGGTCGACGCGGCGCGCGCCGACCTGATGAAGGGCATCCGCTCGCTCGTCGAGTCGGGCGAGCTGTCGGCGCAGGCCAGCGTCGAAGGGCTGGTGAGCTGAGTGGAATCCCGCTCCGAATCCCGCCTCGAAGTGCGCGTGCCGGTGGCGCCCTCCGCTCTCCGCATCGTCGACGCGGCCGAGTTCCGCGCCCGCGCGGAAGCCGAGGCACGCGCGCACTCCCGCGGCCTGGCCGAGGGCGAGGCGCGCGCGCTCGCCGGCGCGATGCGTCGCATCGACGAGGCGGTCGAGGAGCTGCGCCTGGCGCGCGAGGCCTCCGACCGCGCGGTGATCGAGGACTCGACGCGCCTCGCGCTGGCCATCGCGCGCGAGATCGTGCGCACCGAGATCGATGCCGGCCGTTACGACCTCGAGCGCATCGTGCGCGAGGCGCTGGCCGCCTCGGGCGCCGGCCGCGGCGCGTGCGTCGTGCACCTGAACCCCGCCGACGTCGAGCGTCTCTCGGGCGTCGCCTTCCGCGTCGCCACGCGCCTCGAGAGCGATCCCGAGGTCGCCCCGGGCGACGTCCACGTCTCCACGCAGCGCGGGACGCTCGTGCGCGACGTCGACGCCGCGCTCGCCACGCTGGCCGAACGATTCCATGAGGAGCTCTCGTGAAGCGCATCGACTTCGAGTCTGCCCAGCGTCACGTGCGCTCCGCCTGCGCTCCGTCCTACCGCGGCCGCGTCGAGCGCGTGTCCGGCGTGCTCGTCGAGGCGCACGGCGTCCCGGCGGCGGTCGGCGAGACGTGCCGCATCCGCCGCACGAACGGCCAGTCGGTCGACGCGGAGGTCGTGGGCTTCGACGGCGCGCGCACGCTCCTGATGCCGCACGCCGAGCTCGCCGGCGTGGGTCCGTCGCAAGAGGTCGTCGCGCTCGGCCGACCGTTCGCCGTGCCGGTCGGCGACGCGCTGCTCGGCCGCGCGGTCGACGGCTTCGGCCACCCGATCGACGGCAAGGGTCCGCTCTTCGCGACGGAGAAGCGTCCCGCGCGCGGGCCCGGTCCCGATCCGCTGACGCGTCGCCCGATCCACGAGCCGCTGCAGACCGGCGTGCGCGTCGTCGACGGCCTGAACACGATCGGACGCGGCCAGCGCGTCGGCATCTTCGCCGGTTCGGGCGTGGGCAAGTCCACGCTGCTGGGCCAGGTCGCGCGCGGCACGAACGCGACGGTCCTAGTCGCGGCGCTCGTGGGCGAGCGCGGGCGCGAGGTCGGCAGCTACGTGCGCGACGTGCTCGAGCCGCGCGGCCTCGACCGCTGCGTGCTCGTCGCCGCCACCTCGGACCGTCCGCCGATCGAGCGCTTCCTCGCGCCGTTCACCGCCACCGCGATCGCCGAGAGCTTCCGCGACCAGGGTCACGACGTGCTGCTGCTCGTCGACTCGATCACGCGTTTCGCGGCGGCCTCGCGCGAGATCGGCCTCGCGGCCGGCGAACCGCCGACGGTGCGCGGCTATCCGCCGAGCTTCTTCGCGACCGTGCCCAAGCTGCTCGAGCGCATGGGCACCGCGAAGGTCGGCAGCATCACGGCGCTCCTGACCGTGCTGCTCGACGGCGACGACCCGAACGATCCGGTGTCCGACACGCTGCGCGGCCTGCTCGACGGACACCTGGTCCTGTCGCGCGACCTCGCCGGACGCGGACACTGGCCGGCGGTCGACGTGCTGCAAGGCTTGTCGCGCCTGATGCCGGAGCTCGTCGACGCGGAGCACCTGCAGGACGCGACGCGCCTGCGCTCGTGGCTCGCGGCCTACCGCGAAGGCCGCGACCTGGTCGAGATCGGCGCGTACAAGCCGGGCACGAACCCGCGGCTCGACGAGGCCCTGTCGCGCCTGCCGGCCATCGAAGCGTTCCTGCGCCAGACGCCGCGCGAGGTGACGTCGCTGGCCGAGACGCGCGAGCTGCTGCAGATGGTCGTCCGCGGAGGCGCCGCATGAGCGCGTTCCGCTTCAAGCTCGGCCGCGTGCTGCGCGTGCGCCGTGCGACCGAGGAGATCCAGCGCGCCAAGCTGGCCGAGGCCGAAGCCGGCGCGCGCGACCGCGAGGTCGAGGCGGAGTCGCGCGCCGAATCCGTGCGCGCGGCCGAGGACTCGCTGCGGTCCGACCAGTCGGCCGACGAGCTGGACGCGGGGCGCATCCTCGTCGCGCTCGACGCGTCGGCGCGCCTCGAGGGCCTCGAGCGCGCGGCGCGCGGTCGCGCCGTCGTCGCCCGCGCCGCCGCCGAATCCGAGCGTGGCGTCTGGCGCCACGCGCGCGCCGGCGTGCTGGGCCTCGAACGGCTCGAGGACCGCGAGCGCGCTCGATTCCGCGCCGATCGTGACGCGCGCGAGGAGCGCGCGATCGAAGAAGTCGCCGCCCGTCGCGCCGAGGAGCGGCGCCGCATCGAAGCACTGAGGAGGAACCCGTCATGAGCAAGATCGGAAGCATCATCGCGGTCGGCGGCGTCAGCACCGTCCTGGGCGCGCTCGTCTACTTCGGGGTCGCCACGGCGAAGGGCGCCGACCTGCACCAGATCCCGCCGCTCTCGTGGTTCGGCCACGACATGCCGCACCCCGACCCGGCGATGCACGCGCCGGCCCCCGTCGCGTCGGCGCCGGCGCCGCGCGTCGAGTCGCCCGTCGTTCCGCCGATGACCGCCGGCGTGCTGGGCGCGTTCGTGCTGCCGTCGCCGTTCGACTCGCGCGAGCTGCAGGACCTCCAGAAGAAGCTGACCGACAGGCTCGAGAAGGTCGCGGCCACCGAGAAGGAGCTGGCGCGACGCGCGGCCGAGCTCGACGACTGGCAGAAGACGCTCGAGGAGCGCACGCGCGAGCTGGACGAGGTGCGCCTGCGCATCGAGAAGGGTCCGTCGGCCGCCGCGCCCGACAAGACGGCCGGCGCGGTTCCGGACGCCGAGAAGGACCAGGCCTCGTGGCGCGCGATGTCGCCGCTCTTCGCGGAGGGCGACGTCGACGACCTCGCGGCCAAGCTCGCGAGCTTCACGCCCGAGGAGGCGGCCCAGGTCCTGAAGGGACTCGAGCCCGAGCGCGCCGCGGCGCTGCTGAACGCCCTCCCCAAGGCGCAGTACAAGCCGTTCCTGGACGCCTGGCGGCTGGCCAAGGACTGATCCGCGCCCGCATTCCCTTCCGGTTCAAGCCGCCGCGCGATCGCGACGATGAGGACCCTGGAAGTTCCTGCACCCCCCTTGGCACGCAACGTCTCCGAGCCCGAGATCGACGCGCTCCTCGCCCGCAGCGAGGAGCCGCGCCCCTCCGTGGTCGCGCGCGACTTCCGGGAACCCCGGCGGCTGTCGTCGGGCGACATCGAGGCGCTGCGCCGTCCGCTCGAGAATGCCGCTGCCGCCGTGCTGGAAGCGCTGAGGCTCGTCGTTCCCGTCGAGATCGCGATGGAGGCACCCGAGATCGGCGAGGCCAGCCTCGACGCCGTGCTGCGCGACGACGGCACGCAGGTCGTCGGCGCGATCTGCGACGGTGCGACGGGCGCGTCGGTGCTGGTGCTCGACGCGCTGTCGGCCATCGCGATCGCCGAGGTCGCGCTGGGCGCCGACGAGAGCGCGACCCCCGAAGCGCGCGCGATGACGCCGCTCGAGAAGAACGTGATGGACAGGCTGCTCGTCCGCGTGCTCGAGCGCGCGCTGCAGAGCCTCCAGATCGCCGCGAAGGACGTGCGCGCCGTCGGGAGCCGCGCGCACCTCGTGCGCGAGGTCGGTCCCGACGGCGATCGGCGCCGCGTGGCGCTGCGGATCCCGCTCGCGATCGGACCGACGCGCACGGTGCTCCACCTCCTGCTCGCCGGCGTCAAGGTGCCCGCGCCGAAGACCGCGCCCGCGACGCCCGCGGCGAAGGACGCGAAGAAGGCCGCGCTGCCGGCCGAGATCGCGCCGACGAACGTCGACCTGTGCGCGGTGCTGGCGCGCACGGACATCCTGCTCACCGAACTGCTCGCGCTCGAGCCGGGCGACGTCATCACGCTCGACGCCGCCCCCGGTCAGACGATCGCGATCGAGATCGAAGGTCAACCGCGCGCGCGCGCGCGCTTCGGCGTGCGCGAGTCCCGATTGGCCGTGCGCATCCAAGAGATCCTGCGGAATCCTCCACCCCGATGAGCCAAGAGACGCAACAAGTGCCTGAGACGAGCAACCTCGAGCGCGCGATCGAGGACGCCACGCGCTCGGTCGTCGTGCAGACGAGCCGGCTCGAGGCGCTCGAGGCCGGCAAGCCCGCCGGCGAGCCGATCGGCATCGACGGACTGCGCGACGTGCCCGTCTCGGTCTCGATCGAGCTCGGCCGCGTGCGTCTGCCCCTCGCCGAAGTGCTGGCCCTCGCGCCGGGTTCCCTGGTCCTGCTCGATCGCGCCGCGCACGAACCCGTCGACCTCTACGTCGGCGGCCGCCTGTACGCCCGCGGCGAGGTCGTCGTGGTCGGCGAGAAGTACGGCATCCGGATCACCTCGCTCCATTCCGGCTGATCCGGGCGCGGTTTCAGATCGCTGGGGGCGGAGGCCGATATCTCCCCGGCTCCCCCGCCAATCCCCAGCATGGACCGCGCAACCTTCCTCGGTTACGGCCTCGGATTCTTCCTGATCCTGTGGTCGATGGCCCACAACGGCATCGCCGGATTGGCGTTGTTCGTCCACGGTCCCGCCGCGGCGGTCGTCTTCGGCGGCAGCCTGGCCGCTGTCCTCGTCCACTTCCCGATGTCGGACGTGAAGGCGCTCTTCAAGGTCATCTTGAAGGTCTTCTTCCACAAGGACCCGCCGCAGAGCGACCAGATCGAGAAGATCATGGAGTACGCCATCCTCGCGCGGAAGGAAGGCATCCTCGGCCTCGAGTCGAAGGTCGCGGAGATCCAGGACCCCTTCTTCAAGAAGGGTCTGCAGCTCGTCATCGACGGCATGCCGCCGGAGAGCGTGCGCGACATCCTCGAGATCGAGATGGACGTCGAGAAGCAGCGCCACGGGATCGGCAAGCGCATGCTGGAGCAGCTGGGCGCGTTCGCGCCCGCGTTCGGCATGGTGGAGACGCTCATCGGCCTCGTGCAGATGCTCTCGAACCTGTCCGACCCGTCCAAGATCGGCGCGGGCATGGCCGGCGCGCTCGTCGGCACGTTCTACGGCGCGTTCGCGGCGAACATGCTGTTCCTGCCGATGGCCGGCAAGCTCGACGTGCGTGCGAAGGAAGAGCACCGGCTGCGCGAGCTGATCATCGAAGGCCTGACCGCCATCCAGGCCGGCGAGAAGCCGCAACCGCTCAAGGAGAAGCTGTCGGGCTTCCTCGCGCCGGCCGAACGGGCGGCGGCGGCGTGACCCACCATGGCTCGCAAGAAGAAGCCCGAGGAGCATGCGCACGGCGAGAGCTGGCTCGTCAGCTACTGCGACATGATCTCGCTGCTCGTCACCTTCTTCCTGATGATGATGACTTTCTCCTCCAAGTCGTCGGGTGACCTGGAGCAGATCGGAGCGTCGATCCTCGACGGCGGCGGCGGACCGTTCGACGGCACGCCGATGCTGCCGATGGGCGAGAAGCTCGACCGCGACGAGGTGCAGGACCTGGCCGAGGACCTGCGGCGTTTCCTCGAGAGCCGCGGCGTGGACGAGTCGGGGACGATCCGGCCCAGCGCGGACGGGTTCTCGGTCGCGTTCGACGTGGACTCGTCGTTCGAGGCGGGCTCGGCCGTGCCGACGAAGGCCTTGGCGGCGAACCTCGCGGAACTGTCGCCCATCCTCGCGCGCTGGTCGCGGCTCGTGATCGTCGAAGGGTTCGTCGAGGGCGACTTCGCTCCCACCGTGTCGCACCCCGACGTCGACTCGCTGGGCCTCGATCGCGCCGCGGCCGCGGCCGAGATCCTGTTCTCGTCGTCCCCGCTGCCGCGCTCGCGCGTCCAGATCGCGAGCCAGGGCAAGACGCACCCGCGCGCCGTGGAGTCCTCGCCGCTCGGCATCGCGAGCAACCGCCGCGTCGAGATCAAGATCGTCGCCCTGGCCCCGAACCGCGAACCGCTTCGCCCCCGGGGCTGATCATGTCCGACCACGAAGAAGCATCGGGACCGGGCGTGCCGCCCTGGCTGATCTCGTTCGGGGACATGATGACGCTGTTCCTGTGCTTCTTCATCATCCTCGTGACGATGGCGCCGAAGCCCGAGTCGGGCCTCGTCGCCGCGGGGCTCGGCGAGTTCGTCAACGTGCTCGAGGGCAGCGGCGTCGGCGGCGCGATGGACGGCGAGGCGCGGCTCAACAAGGTGAACGAGTTCCGCCAGCGCTTCGGCCTCGTGCCGCTCAAGCTCGAGGAGTACCTGGCCGGGCAGCCCGAGACGAAGAGCGCGCCCGAGCTCGAGAAGATGGTGCAGGACTCGCTGCGCGACTACAGCGAGCTCACGCAGCCGGCGATGGCGTCGTTCGCGCCGGACTCCAGCGCGCTGACCGTGGCCATGTGCGCGTACCTGGATCGCATGGCGAAGATCCTGCGCCCGGTGCGCAAGCAGATCCTCGTCCTCGAGGGCTGGGCCGGACGCGACGCGCGTCTCGGCGCCGCGCGTGCCGCGGCCGTGCGCCGCTACCTGGCCGAAGAACACCGCTTCATGCTGCCGCGCGTCGAAGCGCGCGGCGGAGTCCGGGCCGGCGACCCGGACGAGAAGCTGGAGACGACGCGGACCGTCGACTTCCGACTCGTCGAGCCCCTCGATCCCCCCGCAGGCGACTGAACCCGAGCAACGAACATGGCCACCAAGACGGAAGCCAAGCCCAAGACTCCGGATGCCGCGAAGGCCGCCGAAGCCGCCGAAGCGCCCCCGAGCAAGATGAAGCTCTGGATCGCGGGCGCCGTGATCGCGTGCGCGGCCGGATCCGTGCTGGCGTTCATGGCCGCGCCCAAGCACGCGGAGCCGAAGCCCGAGCTCGAGGGGCCCTTCGTCGCGCGCCTCTCGAAGCAGGACGTGCAGGTCAACCTCGCCGGCGAGAACGGCAAGCGCTATCTCGTCCTCGGCCTGAACGCCGAGTACTTCGCCTACGACGAGAGCTTCGTGGCCGCGCGCCTCGGCAACGCCGCGGCCGGCGGCGAGCACGGCGCGGCCGCGGCGGTCGAGGACCCGCTCTACACGGCGATGCTGAAGGACCTGCTCGTGCGGATGGCCAGCCGCAAGACGCGCGAGCACGTCGAGGACCCGGTGCAGATGGAGGCGTTCCTGGCCGAGATCCGCACCGCCGTGGAGCCGCTGCTCTTCCCGGTGTGCATCGGTGACTCGATCGTCCCGCAGCACCCCGACAAGAAGTCCGGGCTGCGCGTGGGCGAGTCGATCATGGAATCGACGATGCGCGGCATGCTGCACGACCACGAGCTCGACGTGTCGGCGCCGGCGAAGACGATCCGTCTCGACCAGGGTCCGGTGGTCTCGTTCACCGGCGAGGAGCGCGACCTGAAGCTCGAGGACGAACACGGCGCGTTCCTGTACGTGAACGTCACGGGCCTCGACCCGAAGTTCGTGGGCAAGGTCCCGATCGGCGTCGCGGGACGCGTGCGGCGGATCTACCGCGAGCAGCTCCTGATGCAGTGATCGCGCGCGGCCCGCGGGCCGTCCGCTCTCACTTCGACCCGGCCGCGGGCTTCAGCTCGATGCTGACCGAGTTGATGCAGTAGCGCAGACCGGTCGGCGCCGGACCGTCGTCGAAGACGTGCCCGAGGTGCCCGCCGCAACGCGCGCACGTCACTTCCGTCCGAGTCATGCCGTGGCTCGTGTCCACGTGCTCGACGATGCGTCCGTCGTCGATCGCGCGCGTGTACGACGGCCAGCCGCAGCCGGAATCGAACTTGTCGGCCGAGGTGAAGAGCTCCGCGCCGCAACCGGCGCAGACGTAGGTGCCGTCGGCCTTCGTGTTCCAGTACTTGCCCGTGAAGGCGCGCTCGGTGCCCTTCTGGCGCAGGACGGCGTACTGCTCGGGCGTCAGGCTGCGCTTCCACTCGTCGTCGGTCTTCACGGTCGTCTCCCGGTCGTGTCGTGCGTCGCGCGGACCCGGAGCTTGCGCCCCGACTGGAGGCGTCGACGCCGCGGTCGGCGTCCGCTCCGCGCACGCCGCGAACGCGATCGAGGCGAGGACGAGGATCGGCGCGCGCGCGTTCATGGCCTCCTGTTTCGCATCGAGCCGCGTCCTGGGACCCGGGTTCCCGTTTTCTCGTGCACGAAGCCGCGGCCGGAGCCGAATCCCGCGCCGGGATTCTGGAGCCCGATCCCGGCCGCCGCATCCGGGCGCGGATCAGCCGCCCTTCGCGATCGGCGCCGCGCTCTCGGCCGCCGGCATCCGGCTCGAGCGGTAGGCCTCGAGCAACCCCTCCGCGATCGAGAGGGCTCCCTGCAGCGACCCGTGGGCCTCCTGCACCGCGCCCGACAGTTCGCCCGCGTTCAACGGCCTCTCCGTCACCCGCTCGAGCGACGCTGCCTGTTCGCGCAGGCGTTCGAGCAGCGCGCGGAACTCGATCGAGGGTTCCGCCGGCCGCGGGCTCGACGCGGGTTCGGTGCCGCAGGCCGGCGCCGTCTGGGCGAGGCGGATGGCTTTCGTGTCGGTCATCGCATCACCTCAGGTAGTCGAGCAGGGTGGTCTGGAGCAGCCGCGCGCCGGTCGATTGCGCCAGCTCGAGCGATTGCTGCGCGCGCGTCATCGCCAGGATCGCGTCGGCGACGTCCACGTCCTCGACCTCGGACAGGCGTCCGGCGACCGTCAGTTGCTGGTTCGACAGCCGCTCGTCCGTCGCCGCGAGCCGTTGCGTCGCCGCGCCGGCGCGGCCCATCCCGGTCAGGATCGAGTCGTGGTTGCGGATCAGCTCGCCGAGCCGCGCGTCCATGCGCGCCTGCGTCTCGTCGAGCGAGAGGTTCCCGTCGTTGCGCAGGTCCTCGACGATGCCGTCGATGGCCGCGAAGACGTCGAGCGTGCCCTCGAAGCGCGCGACGTCCTGGCTGGCGCGCACCACGGCGCGGGTGTCGACGCGCAGCACGGCGCCGCTGGTCGGGTCCACGAGCTCGAACGCGCTGGCGAGCGGATCGATCGGCACGAAGTCGCCGGACCCGGCGCGGATCGAGCCGGTCCCGGTCAGCGTGGCCGTCGAGCTCGTGCCGTCGTATCCGCGCACGTCGACGTGGACGACGGCGCCGTTCTCGTCGCGCAACAGCACGTCGGCCGCGGCGGGGTCGCTCAGGTTCGGCAGGTGCACGAGCGGCCCGCTGCCGAAGCGCACGGTCCCCGCCGCCGCGTCGACGACGACGTCGCGCGAGCCCAGGAACGAGTCGTTGGCGCCGCCGTTCGCCAGCACGATCCCGGATCCGGGCGTCCCGCTGGTCGCGTCGTGGCGCACGTCGATGTTCACCCAGTCCTCGCCTTCGCTCGGCCCGGTGCCGACGGCGACGCCGGTGAGTCCGGAGATCGAGAGGCCGCGCGGATCGCGCGACTGGAAGATGTCCGAGCCGGGCACGTTGATCGGGACCTCGACGCCGAGGCCGAGGATGACGCTGTGCATCTCGTCGTTGCCGCGGTAGCTGACCTTGCCGTCGGCGCCCGACGTGAACGGCTTGGCGTTGCTGGCGGTGCCGCCGAACAGGTACTTGCCGTCGAAGCTCGTGTTCGCGATGTCCAGCAGGCTGGCCTTCAACGAATCGATCTGGTTCGCGAGCCCGTCGCGGTCGGAGCTGTTCATCGTGGCCGACAGGCCCTGGACCGCGAGCGCGCGGATCTGGCCGATCAGGTCCTGCGCCGAATCGAGCGCGGAGTTCGCGCTGTCGAGGTAGGGCTTCGACGTCGACGCGGTCTGGCGCCAGCGGTCGACGAGCGCCTGCTCGCCGCGCAGGTCGATGGCCAGGGACGCGCCGACCGGATCGTCCGAGGGGCGCACGATGCGCTTGCCGGACGAAGCCTGCTCCTGAGCGCGCACGACCTCCGCGAGGCGGCGGTCGAGGCTCGACTGGACGATGCCGAAGAGTGCGGCGTGCGTGGGTCGCAAGGGCATGGCTAGAGGAGGCGGAGGATCTCGTCGTTGAGGGAGTTCGCGACCTGGATGAACTGCGCCGAGGCCTGGTAGGCCTGCTGGAAGCGCAGCATGTCGACGAGCTCCTCGTCGACGTTGACCGCGGAGTTCGCGTCGCGCTGCGCGACGAGCCCGTCGTGGAGCGCCTTCTCGGTCTCCATCGCCAGCTCGGACGACGAGCGCTCGAAACCGATGTCCGCCGCGACGGCGCCGACGTATTGCACCGGCGAGGAACCGGAGAGTCCGTCCAGCGACGCCTCCGAGATCGCCAGCATGGACGACAGCGCGCCGCCGTCGCCGTCGGCGCCCGTCGCGCTGGCCGCCAGGAGGCGCGGGTCGTCGAGGATGCGCTGCGCGACGGCCATGCTGTCGGACCCGACCCCTTCGAAGAGCGAGTTCATGCCCAGCGCCGCGAGCACGTCGGCCGTGTCGCCGTCGGCGACCGCGTGCAGCTCGAACGAGTCGGCGTTCGCGATCGCGCCGAGTCCGAACGAGGCCTTGAGTCCGTTGCCGAGGTCGAGTTCGGAGCCGGGCACGTACCCCGCGCCGACGTCGAGCGTCGCCAGGCGGTCGCCGTCCTGGTCGAAGACGTCGACGAGCAGGTTGTCCGTCGCGCCGACGTCGCCCGCGCTGCGCGGCCGGAACGTCAGGTCGGACGCGCTCGTGCCGGCGTAGCGGCCCGTGACGCCGACCGTGGATCCGCCCAGAGCACCCGCGGTCGGGTAGCTGCGCGCCGCGAAGTCGAAGCCGTAGCCCTCCGCCGCGCGCAGGCTGAGGAATCCGTCGCCCTCGACGACGGCCGTCAGCTGCGGCATCCCGTTGAGCGCGGACACGAGGTCGCCGACCGTCGTCTCCTCGGCGTCGATGTCGATCTGCATCGTCTCGACCTCGCCCGTCAGCTTGTCGGTGACGCTGACGGTCAGCTTGCCGTCCTGGATCGGGAACGGCAGGCCGGCTTCGGACAGGAGCTCGTCGTCGTACGCTCCGTCGCCATCGCCGTCGGTCAGCGGGTGCGTGCTCTCGATCGATCGGAACGGCCCGTTGGCCGGCACGCCGGTCGAGTGCGCCTTGTTGACCTCGTGGATCAGCGTCTTGGCCAGCGCGTCGAGCTTCTCGAGCTGCTGCGGCAGGACCTCGTTGACCTGTTCGAGGAGCCCGGCCACGGAGCCGCCCTTCGGGTTCAGCGTCTGGTCCGAACCGCGCACGCGCAGGATCGTCTCGCCGTCGACGCTGGCGGTGCTCTCGATCTCGAAGTTGCGCGTGCTCGACACGAGGATCTGCCCGCGCGTCGACACGGCGATCGACCCGTCATGGCGCTCGGTGACCTGCACGTCGATCAGGTCGGACAGCGCGCGCAGCGTCTCGTCGCGCGAGTCGCGCAGGTCGTTGGCCTGCGTGCCGTCGAGCTCGGCCGCCGCGATCGCGCGGTTCAGCGTGGCGACGTCGTTCGTGAGCGTGTTCACCGACTTCACCTGCGCCGAGAGGCGCGCGTCGGCGTCCTTGCGCAGCTTCTGGAAGCCGGTCTCGAGCGAACGGATGCGATCCGACATGTCCGTGCCGGCGCGCAGCGCGTCCTGGCGCAGCACGGGATCTCCGGGGTTCGCCGACAGGCGCGACACGCCGGTGAAGAAGCCCGAGATCGTGCTGGAGAGCGAGCCGGTGCCGGGCTCCCCCATCAACGCCTCGATGTCCGACAGCGCCGACGACTTCGTCTCGAGGCGGCCCATCAGCCCGCGCTGCGTCAGGATGCGCCGGTCGACCAGGAGGTCGCGCACGCTGACGATCTGCTCGGCGCGCACGCCCGTGCCGACGAGACGGCCGCCGAAGCGCTGGGTCGGCCCGGGGCTGAGCAGCACGTTCTGGCGCGAGTAGCCGGGCGTGTTCGCGTTGGCGATGTTGTGGCCGACGGTGTCGAGCGCCGTCTGCGCCGCGAGCAGGCCTTCGATCCCGAGGTTGAGCGCGATGCTGGACATGGGTTCAGGCCTCCGCGTCGACGAGGGATCCGCGGCCGAGCGGCGCGCCCGACGGATCCGGGGACAGGAACCGGCCCAGCGCCTCCTCGACGAGGCTCGCGTGGCCGCGCACGAGCGCCGCGACGTGACGGCTCTTGCGCAGCGACGCCGCGCAGCGCGCGCGCAGCTCCGTGCGCCGCGCCGCCAGGTTGCGGCCGCGGGGACCGAGCGCGTCGGCGATCGCGCCCACGCGCGCGGGCGCGGCGATTCCCATCGTGCGCGTCAGGTCGGCGAGGATCGCCGAGCGCTTCGACGCGCGCTCGATCTCGCGCTGGATGTGCACCTGGAGCTCGCGCGTGGCCTCGGCCAGCGCGTCGACGTCGCGCGCGGTGATCGCGCGTTCCTGGCGGTCGAGCAGCTCGATCTGCGCGTTCTTGGCGCCGATCTCGGACTGGAGGCTCGCGTCGAGCGCGAGCACGAGGTTCTGGACGCTCACGGGAGCTCCTCGCTGGCCTTGGCCTTGCGTTCGAGGCTCTCGCGCAGCACGCCCTCGACGTGCAGCGCATCGCGGTCCGCCAGCGACTGGCCGACGTGCTGGTCGAGCCAGCCGCCGTACACGTCGCCGTCGGGACCCTTGCCGAAGAAGCCGTCGCCGAGCGAGCTGCGCATCTCCTTCACGAGCATCGTCGCCAGCAGCGCCTCGAAACGCGCCGCGGCTTCCTTCGGATCGCCGCGCGCGATCGACGTGGGGTCGAGCGAGCGGCCGGGGTTCGTCGTCAGCGGACTGATCTGGATCCCTTCCATCACATCCTCCGGATCTCGGCCTCGAGCAGGCCGCCCTGAGCCATCGCTTCCAGGATCGAGACGAGCTCGCGCGGCGTCGCGCCGAGCACGTCGAGCACCTCGACGACGTCGCGCAACGTCACCGCCGCCGGGATCATCACGATGCGGCCGGCTTCCTCGGCCACGTCGAGGTCCGTCCGCGGCGTGACGGTCGTCTGCCCGCCCGAGAACGGGCCGGGCTGGCTCGTCACCGGCGACTCCGCGATCGTGACGGTGATCGAGCCGTGCGCGATCGCGCCCGGACGCAGGCGCACGTTGCCGCCCAGGACGATCGTGCCCGTGCGCTCGTTCACGACGACGCGCGGGACGACGTCGACCTGCACCTCGCGCTCGAGGATGCCGTGCACGAACGAGACGAGATCGCGCTCGGCCAGGTCGCGCGGCACCTGCACCTCGACCGAACGGCCGTCGGGCAGCGCGAACGCCGAACCCGGGAAGGCCTGGTTGACGGATTCGGCGATGCGCACCGCGTTCGCGAGCCCGTCGCGCTCGGCCAGGAGGTCGAGGTGGACCAGGCCGTTCTCGCTGACGATCGACGTCTCGACCTCGCGCTCGACCTTGCCCCCGCCGGGCAACGTGCCGACCGTCGTGTGGTTGCGCGTCGCGCTGCCTCCCTGGCCGGCGGCCTGGAATCCGCCGACGGTCACGGGGCCCGACGCGGTGGCGTACACGGAGCGGCCGGTCGCGTCCGTGAGCTCCGTGAAGATCAGCACGCCGCCGACGAGGCTGACCGCGTCGCCGATGGCCGACACGGTGACGTCGAGCTTGCGGCCCGGCTTCAATCCGGCGGGGAGCTGGGCCTCGACCTCGACGACCGCGATGTTCTTCGAGGCCAGCTCCTGCATGTCGACGTGCACGTTGCGCGTGAGCAGCAGGTTCTGCAGCAGCTTCTTGGCCATGTCGATCGAGTCGCCGGTCCCCGCGAGACCGACGACCAGGCCGACGCCGGACACGAGGTTGTCCTCGAGCCCGCGCACCCCGACGAGGCGATCGATGCGCGAGCGGAAGTCCGCGCCCGGCTCGCCCGGCGTCTTCGCCAGCACCGGGGCTCCCGCCCGGTACGTGCTGCGCGACTGCGTCTCGGGCTGTCGCGGCGCCTCGACGCCGCCGGTGAACAGCTCGACCGGCGGAGCGGGCTCGGGAACCGGCACCTGCGCCGTGCCCGTGAGCGTGAGTGCGATGAGGAGGATCTGGATCACGTGTCGTGCTCGTTGGTTCGGCGTGGATCAGAAGGGCCAGACCCAGTCGATCGCGTCGTGCACCCACCCGCCGAGGCCGCGGCGGTTCGTGCCGTTCGTCAGCGGGCCCTGTCCGCGGTAGGAGACGCGCGCATTGGCGACGAGCTCCGAAGCGACCGAGTTGTCGCCCTTCAGGTCGTAGCGCCGGACGATGCCCCCGAACTCGAGGAACTTCGTCTCCTTGTCGATGCGGATCTCGCGCTTGCCCTGCAGGACGAGGTTGCCGTTCGGCAGCACGTCGACGACGGTCGCGGTCAGGCGCGCGGTGAACTTGCCCTTCTTCGTGTAGTTCGCCTCGCCGTTGAAGCTGTCGTCGGACGAGGCCGCGAGCCGCGGCAGCGTGCTGAACGCGTTGGGCTTGATGTCGAAGTTCTTGATCTGCCAGTCGACCGAGGAGTTCTTCGTGATGTCGCTCTTCTCCTCGTTCTTCAGGTCCTGCGTCTCGGACACGATGATCGTCACGAGGTCGCCGACCTTGTAGGCGACCTTCGATGCGATCGGCGAGATGGGCCCCTGCGCGACCGAGTAGATGGAACCGCGCCGGGCCTGGGCCGTGGCCGAACCTCCGAGCGCGACGAGGGTCGCGAGGAACAGTGCGGGGATCGTGAGCTGCTTCATCGTTGCGTCCTCGGTGCGGCGGCCAGCTCGACGCGGACGAGTCCGCGCTCGACGACGGTCCCGACGAGGCGCCGCTGCCCCTCGCCGGATTGGACTTCCACGCGGTCGCCCAGGCCGCCCTGTCCGCGCGCGACCGCGCGCGAGCGGGCGCGGATCGGACCGCGGACGACCTCGAGCTCGACCAGGTCGCCGCCGCGCACGAGCATCTCGCGGCGCACGTCGAACTCGGTGATCTGGGATCCGGACGCGACGTCGCGCACGCACGTGGCGCCGACCAGCACGGTGGGCGCCGCGGCGCGCGGCGCGCCGGACTCGACGAGCGCACGCTGCAGTTTCCAGCACGCCCCGTCGATCGGATCGCCGCGGCGCAGGTCGCGCGTCGCGACGGGCTGTTCCTCGTAGAGCTTCACGTCGAGCGCGATCCAGGCCGTCTGGACGCGCGTGCCGTCGACGCGCACGTCCACGGGAACGCTCCACGATCCGGGCTGCGGCTCGCGGCGGCCCAGGTCGACCTCCAGTTCGCGACGGCGATCCGCCGCGGGCACGGCCAGGTCGGGCGAGCCGCGCACGATCGCGATCTCGACGTCGCGTCCGGCGAAGAGGGTCGCGAGCGACTTGCGCGCCGCGTCCTCGAGCTCGCGCGCGGCGATGGTCTCGATGCGCGCCTTGGCGCGGCACAACGCCATCCCGCCGAGCGACGCGTCGAGCCCCGCTCCGCGCAGGGCCGCGGCGATCTCGTCGCGCCGCACGCCGCGCACGTTGCCCGGCGCGGGCGCGGGCCCGAGCGACAGCTCGGACAAGCGCCGCGTCGTCTCGGCGTCGACGCCGCGGACGTCGGCGACTTCGGCGAGCTCGACCGTCGGCCCGGCGATCTCCGCGTCGGCACGCAGGGTCACCGATCCGGCGGAGGCGCCCAGGAGGAACGCGCTGAGTACGAGTGCGATCATCGCCGAGCCTCAGCGGATGAGTTGGTTCGTCTGTTGGAGCATCTCGTCGCCGACGCGGATCGCGCGGCTCGAGACCTCGTAGTTGCGCTGCGCCAGGATCAGGCCGACGAGCTCGTCGACCACCTGCACGTTCGAGCGCTCGCGGAAGCCCTGCTTGAGCGAACCGGCGCCGTCGCGGCCGGGCGTGCCCTGGATCGCCTGGCCCGAGCCGCCGGTCTCGCCGTAGAGGTTGCCGCCCGTGGCCTTCAGGCCGCCGGCGTTCGGGAAGCGGAAGATCGGGATCTGGCCGAGTTGCACGGGCTCCGCGGCGGACGCGAGCTGCGCCGACACCGTGCCGTCCTCGCCGAAGCTCACGGCGACCGCGTCGTCGGGGATCTGGATGCGCGGCTCGAGGAAGTAGCCCTCGGCCGTCACGAGCGAACCGTCGACGTCGCGGTGGAAGCCGCCGTCGCGCGAGTAGCGCAGCTCGCCGCTCGGCAACCGGATCTGGAAGAAGCCGTCGCCCTGGATCGCGATGCCGAGCGGGTTCGGCGTCGGCTCCATTTCTCCCTGCTGGAAGATCTTCGTCGAGCCGGAGACCTCCGTCCCCGTGCCGAACTGCAGGCCGGTCGGATCGCGCTGACCTTGCGCGGTCGTCGCGCCCGGCTCGCGGACTGTCTGGTAGAGCAGCGCGCGGAACCCGAGCTCGCTCTTCTTGAAGCCGACGGTGTTCGCGTTCGCGATGTTGTTCGCGATCGTGTCGACTTGCGCCTGCTGGGCCTTCATGCCCGAGGCAGCGGTCATCATGGCGCGGATCATGCGTGGTCCTCTCGAGTGACTAGCGCGGCTGGTTGAGCCGGCGGTACGACTGTTCGATCGTGCGCACCGCGGTCGCGGCGCTCTCGAAGCTGCGTTGGATCGTGATCAGGGCGACGAGCTCGTCCATCGCCTCGACGTTCGAGTTCTCGACGTCGCCTTGGCGCACGAGCGCCTTCGAAGGCACCTCGCGCGCGCCCGGAGGCGCGACCCAGCGGCCCGCGCCGACCGGCTGCAGGCCCGTCGGATCCTCGAGGTCGACGATGTCGAGCTGGCCGACCGTCGCCTCGCCCTGGCGGACGCGGCCGTCGGAGTCGACGACGACGGATTCGCCGGCGGGACGCAGGGTGCCGCGCGATCCCTTCCAGGCGACGGGCTGGCCGTCCTGCGTCACGAGCGTTCCGCGGTCGTCGAGGCGGAACGAGCCGTCGCGCGCATAGGAGCGTCCGCCGGGCGATTCGATCACGAACCAGCCACGGCCCTCGAGCGCCAGGTCGAGCGGGTTGCCCGTCGTCTCGAGCTGGCCCTGCGACAGGTCGGGCGTGCTGCTCGTCGACACCTGGGTTCCGCGCATGCGGTTCGCCTGCAGCGCGTGCGTGAACGTGGTCTCGCGCTTGTAGCCGCGCGTCGAGACGTTCGCGATGTTGTGCGCGATCGACTCGAGGCGCTTCTCCCCGGCGCGCATCGCGGCGGAGGCGTGGGATAGTCCGGCGTCCATGCGCGCCCTCCAGGCAACGCTCGTGCCATCGACGGGGACCCGCCGTGGAGCGCTGCGCGGGGCCCGCGTGCCGCCGATCGCCGTCGCACTTTTCGCGGCACGGAAAAGTACGCGCGCCATTTGCGACGGTGTCGCGCGCCGGGTCGTGGGGCCCGTGCAGGCTCTTGCCTGGGAAGTCGCGAATTTCCGGGCGGAAGTGCTCCAGTTGCGCCGCGGCATTCCGATAGGGATGGCATGAAGATCCACAGCCAAAGCCAGGTGAACGCAGCGAAGCCGGTCAGCGCGGTTCCCGCGCCGGTCAAGAAGAACGACCCGCGCGAGGTCGCCTTCGGCACCGGCGTCCCGACCGGCAAGCCCGAGGACGCTCCGGCCGCCGGCGGTCACGCGCGGCTCGACGCGTTCGCGCAGAAGATCGAGAAGCGGTTCGAGAACGCGCTCGCGTCCAAGGATCTGACGCCGCGTCAGCAGCAGGCCCTGGAGAAGGAGCGCGACCGCTTCCACTCCATGATCGCGCGCTTCGAGGCCGCCTACATGGACGGCGCCGAGGGCGCCAAGATGGACAAGGCCGAAGGCATGCAGAAGCTCCTCGAGAACTTCGGCAAGTCGGTGGGCCACATCGTCTCCGGCGGATCGCCCGACGTCGCCGACGACGCGCCGGCCGCGACGGGTCACGCGCGCCTGGACGCGTTCACGCAGAAGGTCGAGAAGCGCTTCGAGCACGCGCTCGCGTCGAAGGACCTCTCGCCGCGCCAACAGCAGGCGCTCGAGAAGGAGCGCGACCGCTTCCACACGATGGTCGCGCGCTTCGAGGCCACCTACATGGACGGCGCCGACAGCGCGAAGATGGACAAGGCGGAAGGCCTGCAGAAGCTCATGGCGAGCTTCACCAAGTCGGTGAACCACATCGTCGCCGGCGGCACCGACGTCGTCGAGAACGCGCCGAAGGTCCCCTACCCGACCGCGGCCGATCTGGGCACGGGCCGCACGCGCGGCGGCATCGACACCGTCGGCTGAGCGGCACGCGCGGCGGAACCGCCGATCTCGAGGAGTCCATCGCACGGCGCGGCCGGCGGTGGACTTCGCGCATTCCGGGCGCGCTGCGAGCGTCGCGAACTTCCCGGAGGCGGAAAAGCGCGACGGAACTCCGCGCCGGTCGCCGGCGCACGGCGCGCGCGCAGGCCGCGCGAACGCGGTCGCACGACGTGGCACCGGGCTTGCATGGACGCGTGCGATGATCACGCCCAGCACGGACGTCGCGCGCGGAGGACTCTCGAACCCCGAGACGCGCACCGCGTCGCGCACGGAGAGCGGCGCCGACTTCCGCGAAGAAGTTTCGCGCGAGCGCGCGCGCGAGCGGTCGAACGAGCGCGCTCGCGTCGCGAACTCCGATCGGGCCGGCTCCGCCGATCCCCGTCCCCGCGACGAGGGCGAGTCGGCGGTCGATGCGACGCGCGTCGAGGCACAAGCCGACGACTCGGCGGATCCGGAGCGCGACGTCTCGGCCGTGGCGCGCGGTGACGCCGCACGCCAGGCCGCCGAGCCCGACGCGACCGGCCAGCAGGATCCGACGCGTCCCGCAGCATCCGGAGAGACGCCGAAGGACGCCGCGCCGCCGCGTGCGACGAAGCCCGAGCCCGAAGCCCTCGCGCCCGGCACGCAGGTCTCGATCGTGCAGCCCGCGCTCGAGCCGACGGACGCGGCACGCGCCTCGGCAGCGACGGGTCGATCGGCCGCGGACGCGAGCGCGCCCACGGAGGTCGATTCCGCGCGCGACGCCGTCGACGGCGTCGGGGCGCCGCTCGCGAAGCCCGTCGTGCACGCGCCGGTGCTCGATTCCGGCGCAGACCTCGTGATCCCCGACGCGGGCACGCACGACGCGACGCTGCCCGAGGGTCTCGAGCTCCCCCGCGAACACGGCTCGACGCACGCTGGGGACGCCGGCACGAACGCCCTCGCCGCCGCCGCGCGCGGCCCATCGTCCATCGCCGACCCCTCGCCCGCGGCGACGACGGCGCCCGTCGCGGCCACGCGGCTCGCGCCGGCCGATCTGCCGCAGTTCCTGGGCGACCTGCAGGTGCGCGTCGACGGCGCGGCGGGCAATGCGCTCGTCGAGCTCGAGCCGCTCGAGCTCGGCCGCCTGACCGTCGAGCTCTCGCTGCAGCCCGAAGGCGGAGTGCGCGCCGATGTGCGCGCCGAGCGACCGGACGGCTACGCGGCGATCGAGGCGCGGCTGCCCGAGCTGCGCGCGTCGCTCATGGACCGCGGGTTCGCCAGCGCGGACGTGCAGATCTCGCTCGGCCTCGCGCCGCGCGACCCGCGCCGCGACGCCGAAGCCGGACAGTCACGGCGCACGCCACGGAACACCGGCCGTCAGCTCGACGCGGAGCGCGTGCTCGCGCTCGCGCCGGCCCGGACCGGATCGATCGACCTGTGGGCCTGAACCACGACCCGAAGACGAGGACAGCGACGCCATGGACATCAACGGAATCTCGAGCAGCGATCCCATCACCGGCGCGGCATCGAACGCGCCGAAGAGCGCGCTCGACAAGGACGCGTTCCTGAAGCTCCTGGTCAGCCAGGTCAAGAACCAGGACCCGATGGAGCCGCAGGGCAGCACGGAGTACGTGGCCCAGCTGGCGCAGTTCAGCTCGCTGGAGCAGATGCAGAACCTCAACGACAACATCGTGGGGCTCGCGCTGCTGCAGCAGAACAACGCGCTCATGTCGCAGCTCACGCAGTCGAGCGCGCTGATCGGCCAGAACGTCGAGTGGACCGACCCCGAGACCGGCGACGTCCACAGCGGCCAGGTCACCTCGGTCAAGCTCGAGAACGGGCTCGCGCTGCTCGAGATCGGCGGCCAGGACGTGCCGCTCGGCAACGTGACCCAGGTCCTGGGCACGCCCGACGACTCGACGAACACGGGCGGCACGACCGACGGCGGCTCCGAGTCGGGCGACGGCACGAACTCAGGGACCGACACGGGCACGCAGGACGACGCCTGATCCCGCCGACCATCCACGCACACCCACCCCGACACGAGACAACCCCATGACTTCCTTCTACACGGCACTCAGCGCGCTCCAGGCCCACCAAGAGTGGATCGAGGTGGTCGGCAACAACCTGGCGAACGCCAGCACGACGGGCTTCAAGGGCTCGTACGCCACCTTCTCCGACCAGTTCAGCCGCACGATCCGCTACGGATCCGCGCCGGGCTCGGGCTTCGGCGGCACCAATCCGACGCAACTCGGCATGGGCGTGCGCATGGCCAACGTCGGCCGCATGTTCCAGCAGGGCTCGATCTCGACGACCGGCCGCGTCTTCGACATGGCGATCGAGGGCCGCGGGTTCTTCGCCATGACCGACGGCCAGCGCTCGCTGTACACGCGCGTCGGCACGTTCGGGCTCGACGCGTCGGGCGCGCTCGTCGACCAGCGCTCGGGCCTGCGAGTGCAAGGCGTCGGCGGCGCGCCGATCACGATCGACGAGAACGCGCAGCTCGCGCCGCAAGCCACGTCGAACATCGCGATCAGCGGCAACCTGCCCAAGGTCGTGACCGGACCGAAGCCCGAGATCCTGGCCAGCCCCGAGCTGAGCTCGGGCACGCAAGCCAACGTCGCCGGCACGATCGCCGGGCCCTTCGCGATCCCCGCGGGCGAGACCTGGACGCTGCGCGTCCGCGTGAACGGCGGCTCGCCGCAGACCGCGTCGGTCACGAGCACGACGGGCACGGTCACCGCGGCCGAGGTCGCGGCCGCGATCGACGGCTTGACCGGCGTGGGCGCGACGGTCGACGGCTCGGGCAACGTCGTGCTCACGACGGACGCCAAGGGCCTCGGCGCGACGCTCAAGATCGACCCGGGCGCGCCGGGCTACGACCTCTCGTCGGCCGCCGGCCTCTCGAACGCGTTCACGCGCGGCACCGAGAGCGAGGTGACACCGACGACGGACCTCAGCGAGCTCGTCGCGAACGACACGGCCTACGTCGACGGCGACGTGATCCAGATCGGCGGCGTGGACGCGGACGGGACGGCGATCTCGACGAGCTTCGTCTACGGCGCCGGGAACGACGGGACGACCGTGCAGGAGTTCGTCGACTACCTCGACGGCGTCTTCGCCGGGTCCACCGTCGCGCTGGACGACTCCGGACGCATCACCGTGACCGCCGACGAACCGGGCGTCGCGGGGATCGTGCTCACGCTCGACGACGCGAACGGGAACATCGGACAGACGGACTGGAACGACTACTCGTTCGCGACGACGCAGCAGGGCACGGACCCCGACGTCGTCACGACCGCCGCGGAGGTCTACGACGCCGCCGGCGTGGCGCACGTCCTGACGTGGTCGTTCGAGCGCCAGGCCGACGACTCGTGGACCGCCACGGCGTCGATGCCCGACTCGGACGGCACCGTGCTGTCCCCGCCGATCACCGACCTGCGCTTCAGCGACGACGGGACGCCCATCGGCTTCTCGGCGCTCGAGACCGACGTGACGGTGATGTTCGCCGGGCAGAGCTCGGAGCAGACGTTCGCCATGGACTTCGGCAGCGACGGCGAGCTGGGCGGCCTGACGCAGTTCGGCTCGGACGGCGACGCGCTCGTGATGGAGCAGGACGGGTACGGAGTCGGCGACCTGACGTCGGTGAGCGTCGACCAGAGCGGCACGATCCGCGGCTTCTACTCGAACGGCCGCACCGAGGACGTGGGCCAGCTCGCGATGGCGACGTTCGCGAACCCCGAGGGCCTGACGGACCTCGGCGGCGGCATCTTCACCGTGGGCTCGAACAGCGGCCAGGCGGTGCTGGGCGAAGCCGACATGGGCGGCGCCGGCCGGATCATCGGCGGCGCGCTCGAGAGCTCGAACGTGGACACCGCGGAGCAGTTCGTGCACCTGATCGAGGCGCAGCGCGGGTACCAGGCCAACGCGCGGGTCGTGACGGCGCAGGACGAGATCCTGCGGGAAACCGTGAACATGACGTGATCCAGGAGGTGATCCGGCCGGCCGTTCCGCCGGCCGGGTCCGCTCCCGATTCAGGCTGCCGCGCGCTTCGCCAACTGCGCCACGGCATCCAGCGCCGCGACGCGGTAGGCCTCGGCCAGCGTCGGGAAGTTGAACACGTTGTCGACGAACGCATCCAGCGTCAGCCCGCCGACGAGCGCCATCTGCGCGACGTGCACGAGCTCGGTCGCGTGCTCGCCGATCGCGTGCGCGCCCAGCAGTCGGCCGTCGGGGCCGGCGACCAGCTTCAGCAGGCCTTCGGTCTGGCCGTTGATGTGCGCACGGGCGAGCTCGTCGTAGCGCGCGCGGCCGACCACGGCGGAGCCGTGCTTCGCGATCGCCTGCGCTTCGTCCAGGCCGACGCTGGCGATCTCGGGGATCGTGTAGATGCCGCTCGGCACGAACTCGCCGAGCGCGTGCACCGGCAGTCCCAGGCCGTGGCGCACCGCGCGTCGGCCCTGCTCGATCGCCGTGGCGGCGAGCGCGGGCGGACCGACCACGTCGCCTGCGGCATAGATGTTCGGCGCGGAGGTCCGCATGTTCGCGTCCACGGCGATGTGCCCGCGCGGCGTCATCGTGATCCCGGCGGCCTGCACGTCGAGGCCGGCGACGTTCGCGATCCGGCCGAGCGCGCACAGGCACTTCTCGCCCCGGATCTCCTCGCCGCCCACGATGCGCGTCACGACCTCGCGGCCGTCCCAGCGGACCGATTCGATCTTGCGGCCGGGCAGGAATGTGCCGCCCTCGCGCTCGAACGCCTTGGAGAAGTGGGCCGTCAGCTCGGGATCGAGGAACGCGAGCGGCCGCGGGCTCGAGTCGAGCATCGTGACCTTCACGCCGAGCGCGGCGAAGAGCGACGCGAACTCGCACGCGATCACGCCCGACCCGAGCACCGTCAGCGAGGCCGGCAGGTAGATCAACGACAGGATCGAGTCGCTGTCGAGCACGTGCTCGTGGTCGACCGGCACGTTCTCGGGCTGGCGCGGCCGCGATCCCACGGCCACGACCACGAGGTCCGCGACGACGACGCGCTTCGTGCGGTCGAGCAGGGCGACCTCGACGCGTTCCGGGGACAGGAACCGCGCCCGCCCGTGCCAGCGGACGATGCCGTTGCGCTCGAGTTGGGCCGAGAGGTAGCGCTCGTGTGCGACGCGCACGTCGCGCAGACGGCGCATGAGGCTCGCGACCTTGGTCTGCGGCGGAAGCGCGATCTGGAGCATGTCCTCGCTGCGGGCTCGCAGTCCGGCCATGTACGCCGCGCTCTCGCGCAGCGTCTTGCTCGGGATCGTGCCGCGTTGCACGCACTCCCCGCCCGCGGTCGGCTCGCGGTCGACGATCAGGACGCGCTTGCCGACCTTCGCGGCCTGGACCGCGGCCTTGTGCCCCGCCGGACCGGAGCCCAGCACGAGGACGTCGAACCGGGACTCGGGAACGGGGATGCTCACTGGAGTGCCTCGGAGGCGAGGAGGACGCGCTCGCGCAGCGCGAGCAGGGCGTCGAGGTCTTCGGGGTACAGGTTCAATGCGGCGACGACGGGATCGTCGACGGGGAAGTCCTCCGGACCCGCACCGGGCGTGATCGCCCAGTGCGCCAGGAGGTCCGCCAGCCGCGTGATGCGCGCCTCCTCTTCGTGCGGCGCGGCGCTCTCGGGATCGTGGTGGTGCTCGACCGCGGCCGCCGTCCAATCGGCCAGGCCCCACGCGGCGACGAGGCGTCCTCCGACGCCCGTGTGGTATGCGCTCATCGCCGCCTCGAGCTGCGCCTCGGTGAGCACGCCCTGCGCACGCGGCATGCGCAGCGCGGTCTGCAGCACGATCGGGCGTCCGACGTCGTGGACGAGGCCGCACAGGAAGGCGGCCTCGACGTTGCGGCGCAGCTTGCGCCCGATCTCGCGCGCGAAGACCGCGGTGACCGCGCAGTGCACCCAGATTTCGTGGACGAGCGCGCCGTGTCCCGGAACCTCGAACACGCGACCCTGCAGCGAATGCGTCAGCGCGAGGTTCCGCACCGTCGCCATGCCGAGGCGGCTGACCGCGTGCTGCAGCGAGACGATCGGCTCCTTCGACGCGTACATCGAGGAGTTGGCGACCTTCAGCACGCAGGCCGTGAGCGACGGGTCGCGTTCGAGGACCGCTTCGAGCGAGCGCGCGTCGGCGTCCTCGTCCTCGCACAGCGCGATGACGCGCGCGGCGGCCTCGGGCAGCAGCGGCAGCTCGAGCTCGTGCTCGAGGTGGGCCTCGAGCCAGGTCCGAGCCGCGACGGGAATTTCGACACCGGGATCGAGAGAAGGGCACATGCGGGGATGTCCCGTGGATTTCGGCAGGCCGCGCAGCCGCGCCTGAATTCCGCGGTGCTTTCCGCGCCGCCGGGCCGGAGGGCGGGGATCGAGCGCAGCCTCGGTCGCGTCTGGGGCGGAAAACGATGCCGGACGGGGACTCGTCCCCCGCCGCCGCTCCGAGGCTTTGGAGAATTCACAGCCGACGCGCCGCGGAAGCGTCACCAGCGGCAGCTGAGAGCCCGTAGGCTCGATTTCTTCACGGGCTCTCAGGCCGCCATCACTCGCCCGACTCGCGCGGCAGGATGTGCCCCAACTTGTCGCGCTTCGTCCTCAAGTACTTGGCGTTGCCCGAATGCGGCGCGGTCGTCAGCGGCATCTGGTCGACGACCTCGAGCCCGTAGCCGTTGAGCCCGGCGATCTTCTTCGGGTTGTTCGTCAGGAGCCGCATGCGACGCACGCCCAGGTACTGGAGGATCTGCGCTCCGAGGCCGTACTCGCGCAGGTCGGCCGCGAAACCCAGCTTCTCGTTGGCCTCGACCGTGTCGAGCCCCTGGTCCTGCAGCCGGTAGGCCTTGAGCTTGTTCTCGAGCCCGATCCCGCGCCCCTCCTGCCGCATGTAGACGAGCACGCCGCGCTCCTCGCGGCCCAGCGCTTCGAGCGCCTTGTCGAGCTGCGGCCCGCAATCGCAGCGCAGCGAGTGGAACACGTCCCCGGTCAGGCATTCGCTGTGCACGCGCACGGTGACCACGTCGGCGATCGCCTTGCGCGGACCGTCGAGGCTCGGTCCCTCGATCCCGCGCGACAGCGCGACGTGCTCCTTCCCGTCGACCTTGGAGCGGAACAGGTGCGCCTGGAACGTGCCGAACTTCGTCGGCAGCGGCACGTCCATCTCCATCGGCTCGATCAGGCGCTCGTTGCGCCGACGCCAGGCGATGATCGCCTCGATCGTGCAGATCTTGAGCCCGTGCTTCTCGGCGAAGCGCTCGAGGTCCGGCATCCGCGACATCGTCCCGTCGTCGTTCATGATCTCGCAGATCACGCCCGCGGGCCGCGCGCCGGCGAGCCGCGCCAGGTCGACGATGCCCTCCGTCTGGCCGCCGCGCACGAGCGTGCCGCCTTCGCGAGCGCGCAGCGGGAACACGTGGCCCGGCCGCGCCAGGTCCTCGGGTCGGGCGTTGGCCGCCGTCGCGACGCGGATCGTGTGCGCGCGGTCCTTGGCGCTGATGCCGGTCGTGACGCCGGTCGCGGCCTCGATCGACACGGTGAAGCCCGTCCCCATCTTGTTCGTATTCGCGGCCGCCTGCGGCGCGAGACCCAGCCGATCGCACAGCTCCGCCGCCAGCGGCATGCACACGAGCCCGCGCCCCTCGCGCGCCATGAAGTTGATCGCCTCGGGCGTCACGTGCTCGGCCAGCATCGCGAGGTCGCCCTCGTTCTCGCGGCCGGGATCGTCGACGAGCACGATCATGCGGCCCGCGCGCAGCTCGGCCAGGATCTCGGGGATGGTGCTGATCGCCATGGGGTTTCCTCGCCGGGGCATCGGTTGGACTCGCGTGCCCCTTCCTTCAACGATCCATGGTAACGAATGAGCCGGCCGCGAGGCCGGCTCACGCGCCCCGCGGGGCGAGCTCCGCGCGGGGACGTCCATTGGGTCGTCGATGATCAGGGGCACGGCTCCGGCGGCGTGTCCATCGCGATCTCGGCGCGGTCGTGCATCAGCGCCTCGATCCGCAGGTAGTCGGCGCGCGACGCGGTGGCGAAGCGGATCCGCAGCGCGAGGCGCGACATCGCGCGCTCCATGCGGTTCTCGACGATCGCGGCCCAGTAGCGCTGGAAGTGGATCCGCTCGAGGACCGCGTGCCGCGCCAGCTCCTCGATCTCGTCGAGCGCGGCGCTCAGGCGCAGGCGCACGGTCTCGCCGTCGATCTCGTTCGCGGCGAGGCGGGCGCGAGCGACCAGCAGGTCCTTCGCGCGCTGGAACTGCTCGCGCGTCGCGCCGCGCGCCGCGGCCTTCTCCATCAGCTCGCCCACCGCGGCGTCGAGGCGGGATTCGATCACCTCGAGCTTCATGTCGACGACGTCCTCGGCGTGGAGCTGGTAGCGCCGGGCGCGCGCCTCGAGGTCGTCCGCGGCGGCCAGGAACCGCGCGCGCACCTTGCAGGCCGGGAAGAAGGAGCCGGTCGCTTCCTCGGCGCGCTCCAGGAGCAGCGCGCGCAGGCGGTTGAAGTCGAAGCGCGTGCCGCCGCGGACCAGGACCAGGTGCTCGAGCTCGTCGAGCGCGGCTTCCAGGCGCACGTCGCCCGTCTGCGACGGCGGCGGCACGGGGACGTCCTCCTGGGCGCGCGCGAGCGGGGCCAGCGACAGCATCAGGACGGGGAGGATCGGGAGGAGGATCTTCATGGCGGGCACCTTTCGGGATGTCGGGGTTTCGTGCGCATCCATCGCGCACATCCCCGGTCCGCGCGGACCCCGCCGCCGATGACACGACTCCGGAAATTAATCGAGCGGGACCTGCGGCACCGCCAGCGCGCGCACGAGCTCGAACCGCGCGCCGAACTCCGCGCGCAGGCGATCGAGCGAGCCGTGGATCGGCAGCGACAGCGGGCCGTCGGCGATCCCGCGACCGAGGTCGGGCGCCGCGCTGCGCGTCGGCTCGCGGCGGGCCGCGACCTCTCGCGCGAGCCCGTCCTCGCCCACGTGAAGCAGCGCGTTCGGCGGGCAGCGCGGCGGATCTCCGGCCTGCGCGACGCGCCGCGCCAGCTCGGCCAAGTCGGCGACGGGCTCCCGCGACGCGAGCAGCACGAAGGTCAGCGTCCCGGCCGGATCTTCCAGCGGAAACGTGTCGGTCGCCGCGCACGTGCACGGCCCGCGCGCGTCGTCGGCGGCACGGGGAAAGAGGACCCGGGACTGGCCGTGCTCGTCGACGTAGGCGATGACCGGATACGCGGGCTCGCTGAGCTCGGCGTGGACTCTGACGCGGCCCTTGGTGCGCAGCGGCACGTTCGGGCTGGCTTCGCTGACCGCGAGGACGACGCCGGGATCCGCGGGATCGCTGTAGCGGACCTCGAGCCGCCCCGACAACACGGACTGCGCGCGCACTCCGACGTCGCGCCAAGCGTGCCACGCGGCGAGGCCCGCGGACGTGATCGCGACGAAGCCGACCGCGGCCAGGACGCCTCGCCGGGATCGGATCGTGCCCGCGGCGGATCCACCGACGGCGGCGTCGAACGCGCGGCGGAACTCGCCCGCGTCGTGGAAGCGATCCTCCGCGTCCGGCGCGCAGGCGCGGTCGAGTACGGGCGCGATCCTCCGGTACGCCGCGAGCCGCTCGGGAGCGAGCGCCTCGGGCAACTCCGGGAACCGACACGCCGACGCCCCGGTCACGGCGCAGAAGAGCGTGATCCCCAGCGAGTACAGGTCGCCGCTCGCGTCGATCACCGTCTCCGGCGGCATGTACCCGGGCGAACCGGCGCGATCCTCGCGGCGCGAACGCGAGGCCACGAGCCCGACGTCGGCCAGCTTCGCGCGTCCGTCGACGAAGACGACGTTGGCGGGCTTCACGTCGCGGTGCAGCAGTCCCTGGGCGTGCAGGTGCTCGAGACCGCCGAGAACCGCGCGCACGACCGGCGCGACCTCGGCCAGCGTCAGCGCGCCCTTGCGGTCGATGTCGGCCTGCAGCGTGCGCGGTTCGTAGTCGTCCGCCGAGAACGTCGGCGCGGTCCCGTAGCCGTCCGCGAGCTCCATGACGCAGTACAGCGCGTCCGGCGTCTCGCCCACGTGCCGGACCTCGATCAGGTTCTCGTGGCGGCGCGCCTGCACCTCGAACGCGCGCAAGCCTTCGAGCTCCGTCTGGAGCGCGCCGCCGCGCGATTTGGGCACGATCTTCAGCGCGTGGTGGACGCCCGTGCGCGACCGCCCGAGCCACACCGAGCCGAACGATCCGCGGCCGAGCTCGCGGACGAGCTCGTAGTCGGGGATCGCCGACGGCGCGGGTGCGGGCTTCACGACGGCGGTTTCCCCTCGCCCGGCCGCTGCGCGTCCGCGATGGCGCGCGTCGCGGAGTCGATGGTGCGGCTGCGCTCTTCGGGCGACATCCGCGAGCGCCAGTCGCGCAACATGCGGCCGAACACGCCGCTGTCGTGCTCGTCGCGCGCGCCCGCGCGGCAGTCGGGGCACGACGACACGTGCGCCTGGATGACCTTCGCACGCTCGACGGAGACGGCTCCGCGCGCGAAGGCCGCCAGCTCGCTCGCCTCCGGACACCGCTGCGCGTCAGGTTTCATCGAGCATCTCCTTCAGGTGCTCGCGCAGGCGGCGCACGACGCGCAGCTTGCTCTGGCACACGTGGTTCGCGGTCTGGCCGAGCATCGCGGCGACCTGCTCGACCGGCAGCTCGCGCACGACGAGCAGGTCGAAGGCCTGGAACGTCGTCGGCTGCACTTCCCTGCGCACGCGGTCGAGCGCGGCCTCGAGGTGCGCCTGGCGCCATTCCTCCTCGAACCACGCGGCCAGCGCGTCGTCGCGCTCGGGGACCGACTCGTCGACCTCTCCGACCGGCTTGCGGCGGCGGCGCAGGTCGAGCACGCGCTGCCGCACGATCGTCTTCAGGAAGCCGCGGAACGAGCCCTTGCGGCGGTCGTACTCGAAGCGCGGAAGCGCCTGCAGGACCTCGAGCAGCACCTGCTGCATGACGTCCTCCGCGTCGGCGTGACCGAGCCCGCTGGCCCGCGCCATGGCGAGCACGAGCGGACCGTACACGGCCGCGAATTCGTCGGCGTCGCCGGCTTTGGCGCGCCGCAGGACGACACTCTGGGTTTCCACGGGAAGACGGGTCGCATGCTAACCCGTCTCCCTGGATCCGTCCGGTGCGCCGTCGAACGCGCGACCTTCCCGCGGCCGGATCAGCGCGGCGTCTCCGGCACGAGCAGGTTCCACGGCACCCCGGCGGCGCGCTCGAGCGCGGCGCGGGCACGGGCGGACTCGACCTCGGCCCGGAGGACGGCTTGTCGGGCTCGCACACGGCCCTGTTCGGCGGCGAGGCGCGTCGAGTACGGCGCGTCTCCCGCGGCGTGCGCGCGCTCCGCCAACTCGGCGGTGCGCTCCGCGCGCGGCACGAGCTCGCCGCGCGCGAGCTCGGACGCCGCGCGCGCCGCCGTCGCGGTCGACCACGCTCCCCGCACCTGCTGCTCGACCTCGCGCGCCTGCGCCGTCCAGCGCGCGAGCCCGGCGCGGTACTCCTCCTCCGCGCGGCGGATCGCCGCTTCGCCGGTGTCGAAGATCGGCAGCGTCACGACCGCGCCCGGGCCGAGGAGATCCGGCCCGTCGTTCGGGCTCTCGCCGTGCAGCGCGAGCTCCACGCGCGGCAGCGCGTCGCGCCGCTCCGCCGGGATCCGCGCCGCCAAGGCCTCCGTCTCCGCACGCAGCACGCGCAGGTCGAGACGCCGCCCGAGCGCGCGCTCGACGAGCGACCCGACGTCGAGGTCGCTCGCTTCGATCCGCGGCAACTCCCCGCCGAGGCGGATCGCGGCGAAGTCGCCGGCGAGAGCCAGGCACTGGAACAGCTCGCTACGCGCGCCGCGCGCCTCCGCCTCCGCGGCGGCCGCGGACAGCTCGGCGTCCAACCGCTCGGAGCGCGCCAGCTCCGCGTCGAGCGCGCGGCCCGCGCCCATCTCGACGCGCGCCGCGATCTCGGCCTCGGAGCGCCGGGCGATCTCGGCCGTCTCGCGCGCGAGGAGCGCCGCGCGTTCGGCGGCGAGCGCCCTGTCGTGCGCCTCGGTCGCGCGGTTCACGAGCTCGCCCGCGAGCCGCGCGGCCTCGAGCACGCGCTCCTCGAGCCGCGCCTCCGCGACGCGCTCGCGCGCCGGGATGCGCCACAGGTCGCTGATGCTCGCCGCGATCGTGCCTTGCACCTCGGTCGCTCCGCCGCCGTCGGGGAACAGGAAGAACACGCTCAGCGCCGGGTTCGAGAGCAATCCGGCCTGCGCGAGCTCGGCCCGCGACGCCCCGATGTCGTGGAACGCCGCCTCGAGCCGCGGGTGCGAACCGAGCACGATGGCCGCGCAGTCCGCGCGCGTCAGCTCGCCGTCGAGCAGCACCGTCCGCGGGTCGAGCGGTTCCTCGTCGGGAAGCCGCACGGACTGCGCCGACAGCGACTCCGAGGCGATGCGCGCGGAACGCTGCCAGTCCTCGGACGGATCCGTGCTGGCGCAGCTCGCGACCAGCAGCACGGGCGCGACCGCAGCTGTCCGCAGCGTCGAGCGCGTGCCGAGGTGCAGGAGCGCCGCCGGCACGACGATCATGTTCAGGAACGTCGACGAGATCAGGCCCGAGAGGATCACGATCGCCATCGGCGTCAGGAGCTCGCTGCCCGGCTCGTCGCCGCGCAACGCCAGCGGGACGAGCGCGAGCCCGGCGGCCAGCGCCGTCATCAGGATCGGCGCGACGCGCTCCACGGAACCGCGGCGCACGGCCTCGGCGAAGTCGGTCACGCCCTCGTGCCGCTGCAGCTGCCGCACGTGCGACACGAGCAGGATCCCGTTGCGCGCCGCGACCCCGAACACCGTGATGAAGCCGATCAGCGACGCGACCGAGAGGACGCCGCCCGACAGCGCGAGCCCGGCGACGCCGCCGATCAGCGCCAGGGGCAGGTTCACGAGCACCAGCGCCGCGTCGCGCGCCGAACCGAGCACCCAGACGAGGAGCCCGGCCATCGCCGCGATCACGACGATCCCGAGGACCGCCAACCGGCGCGTGGTCTCCTGCGCGCTCTCGAACTGGCCGCCGTACTCGATCCAGTAGCCGCGCGGCAGCTCGACGTCGCGCTCGATCGCGGCGCGCACGTCGTCGACCAGGCTCGTGATGTCGCGCCCGGCGACGTTGCACTGCACGACGATGCGCCGCTCGGCGTTCTCGCGGCTGATGAAGTTGGGCGTCGCGTCCTCACGCAGGTGCGTCAGCTCCGACAGCGGGATCCGGTCGCCGCGCGGCGTCTCGACGGTCGCGGCGGTCAGCGCCTCGCGCGAGACGTCCGACGCGCCGCCGATGCGGACCACGACGTCGTAGACCTCGGTGTTCTCGAGCACCTGCGTGGCGACGACGCCCTTCGTGACGCTCTCGATCGCCGTGTTCACGTCCGCGACGAGCAGTCCGTGGCGGGCCAGCGCGGCGCGGTCGACCTCGATGCGCAGGGCCGGCACGTCGACCTGCGGCTCGATCGACAGGTCGACGACGCCCTCGACGCCGCGCATCGCGTCCTCGACGTCGTGCGCCAGCGATCGCAGCTTGGCCAGATCGGCGCCGAACACCTTGACCGCGACGCTGGCGCGCGATCCCGACAGCATGTGGTCGACGCGGTGGCTGATCGGCTGCCCGAACGTCGCCTGGATGCCGGGGATCTTCGCCAGGTCGTCGCGCAGCGCCTCGAGCAGCTCGGCCTTCGTGCGCACCGGCCGGCCCGCGCGCAGCGGTGCCTGCATGTCGAGCGTCATGTCGAGCTCGCTGGCCTCGACGCCCAGGACGTGCTCGTCCTCCTCGGCGCGACCCGTGCGCCGTCCGATCGCGACGACCTCCTCGTGTCGCATGACGGCGGTCTCGACGCGGCGCGCCAGCTCGTCGCTCGCCGCGAGGGACGTGCCCGGTCCCGTCGTCACGCCGACGACCAGCGCGCCCTCGTTGAACTCGGGCAGGAAGTTCCGGCCCGCGCGGCCGACGACGAACAACGCGCCGGCGAACAGCAGCAGCGTCGGGACGAGCACGAGCCACGGATGCCGCAGCGACCAGTCCAGCGGCCCGACGTACAGCGCCTTCGTGATCCGCACGACGCGCGGCTCGTGCGCCTCGCGCACGGTCGTGCTCTTCGGCAGGAGCCACAGGCACATGGCCGGCGTCAGCGTCAGCGCGGTCAAGAGCGAGGCCGCGAGCCCGACGCAGAACGCGACGCCCAGCGGCTGCAGCAGCCGGCCCTCGACGCCCGAGAGCGCGAAGATCGGGCTGAACACGAGGAGGATGATCGCCGTCGCGAACACGATCGACGCGCGCACCTCGACGCTGGCCTCGAACACGACCTGCAGCGCCGAGCGACGTTCTGGCTCGGGCAGCAGCGCGTTCAGCCGCATCCGCCGGACCACGTTCTCGACGTCGATGATCGCGTCGTCGACCAGGGCCCCGATCGCGATGGCCATGCCGCCCAACGTCATCGTGTTGATGTCGCCGCCGAGCAGCCGCAGGGCCAGGATCGCGACCGCCAGCGACATCGGGATCGCCACCAGCGTGATCACGCTGGCACGCAGGCTCGCCAGGAAGAGCAGCACGATCACGATGACCATCGCCGCGCCCTCGAGCAGCGCCGTCAGCGTGTTCCGCACCGCGTTCGAGATGAACGCCGACTGCCGGAAGATCTGCGCGTTGAGCACCATGCCCTCCGGCAGCGAGGCCTGGATCGCCGCGATGCTCTCGTCGAGCCTCCGCGTCAGCTCGAGCGTGTTCACGCCCGGCTGCTTCGTGATCCCCAGGATGACCGCCGGCTCCACGACGGCCGTTCCGTCCGTCGTGCGTCGCGCGGCCGAGGCCGTCCCGCGGCGGAGCGCCGCGCCGACGTGCACGGATCCGAGGTCGCCGACCCGCACCGCGCGGTCGCCGCGGAGCGCGACCACCGTGCTCTCGATGTCGTCCGCGCCGGAGATGCGCCCGACGCCCTGGACGATCGACTCCTCGTCGGCGCGCACCAGGATGCCGGCCGACACGTTCTCGTTCGCGCTCTCGAGCGCGGCGACGACGTCGCGCGTCGTGAGGTCGAACGCGCGCAGCAGCTCGGGGGCGAGGACGACCTGGTACTGCCGCGTCTCGCCGCCGATCGGCACGACCTGCGCGACGCCCGGCTCCGACAGCAATCGGCGCCGCACGACCGTGGTGCCGACGCGGCGCACCTCGAGCGGGTCGTGACGATCCGACGTCAGCGCGACGAACAGGATCTCGCCCAGGATCGAGGCCTGCGGTGCGAGCTTGGGCGTGCGCACTCCGCGTGGCAACGACCCCGTGACGGTCGAGAGGCGCTCGGCGACCGTCTGCCGCGCGCGGTGGATCTCGGTCCCCCACTCGAACTCGACCCACACGACCGCGATGCCGAGCCCGGTGGTCGAGCGCACGCGGCGCACGTCGTTCGCGCCGTTCACCGACGTCTCGATCGGGAACGTGACCAGCCTCTCCATCTCGTCGGGCGCGAGGCCCTCGCTCTCGACGAGGATCGTCACGGTCGGCGCCGTGAGATCGGGGAACACGTCCACGGGCATGCGCAGCGTCGACCAGGCGCCGAGGACGAGGACCAGCAGCGACAGCGCGACGACCAGCGCGCGACGCTCCAGCGACCACCGGATGAGACGTTCGACCATGGGACCGGCTCCTAGTGGTGGTGCTCGACGATCTTGCCGGAGCTGGACAGCGCCGCGAGGCGCACTTCGTCGGCGCGCGTCGCGACGATCACGTCGCCGGCCGCGAGCCCTTCGAGCACCTGCACGCGACCGCGGTCGCGCGCACCGAGCTTCAGCCGGCGCTTCGCGAAGGCCTCGCCGTCGACGAGCACGTACGCGATCGGTTGTCCCTGCTCGTACGCGAGCGCGGACTCGGGCACCGAGATCGCGCCGGGATGCTCGTCCACCGGCAGCTCGACGGTGCTCAGCATCCCCGCCCGCAACCGGCCGTCGGCGTTCGGCAGCGCGAACGCCACCGTCAGGCAGCGCGCGACCGGATCCACCCGCGATCCCGTGAACGCCGGCGCGGCGTCCACGTCCAGGGCCTCGGCGAAACCCAGCGGCCGGATGCGCGCGCGTGTCACCGCGCCGAGCCGACCCGCGTCGCTCTCGGGAACCTGCGCGACGGCCCACACGACGTCGAGATCGAGGATCGTCGCGAGCATCGCCCCGCTCTCGATCGACTCGCCCAGCACGGCGTCGACCTCGGCGACGACGCCCGCGATCGGCGCGACGAGCGCGAGCCGCGGCGGTTTCACCCCCGGATCCTCGGCGTGCTCGTTGCGCAGCCGGTTCACCGACGCGAGCGACGCCAGCGCGGCGGTCTCGTCGGCGCGCGACAGGTCGAGCTCGGCGCGCGCGCGGTCGAGCTCCTGCTGCGTCGCGAGCGTCTGCGCGACGAGCCGCTCCGTGCGCTCGACCTCGCGCGTGCCGGAGTGGATGCGCACGCGCGCCGAGCCCAGCGTGCGCTCGGCCTCGAGCTGCTGGAGGTCGAGCTCGTGACGCAGTTGGTGCTGCTGGTACTCGAGCGCCTGCAATCCCACGACGTCCGAGGTCGCGAGGTGCGGCTCGACCACGCCGAGCACGTCGCCGGCCGACACGCGATCCCCCGGCCGCGGCAGGCGGCCACCTTCGGGAGCGAGCAGGCGTCCCGCGACGGGTGCGGCGACGTGCGCCTCGCCTCCGGGTCGCGCGGCGATGCGGCCGGACACCGCGAGCCACTCGGTCAGCGGCCGCGGGCCGACGCGCTCGAAGCGCATCGCGACGGGCCACTGCTGCTCGAACGGGAAGGCGATCGTGTCCGCGGACGCCGCCGGCGCCGGCGCGCGCGCTGAGGAGGCCGCGTCGGGATGCACGTCGATCGCACCGAGCGCGATCTCCTCGTCCCCGTTCCCGGACTTCACGCCGATCGCGACCGACCAGCTCCCCGCCGTCGGCAGCTCGAGCTCGCCGGGCCAGTGCCCGGGCATCTTCTCGCGGGTCGGGAAGCGCAGCACCGCGCCGTCCGGCCCGCGCGCGACGAGCGCGACCTCGCCGCCGTCGAGGGGCGCGCCCCGATCGAGCCGCGTGCCGTGCACGAGGATCGACGCGCGCGTGCCGCGCACGAGCGGCGGGTGGATCAGGTGGACGAGGTAGCGCTCGCCCAGCGCCGCGCGCGCGAACTCGGCGGCGGAGGCGGGCTTCGCGTCGGCGGGATGCTCGGGACCGTGTGCTTCGTGCCGGCAGCTCGGAGCCAGCGCGACGGAGGATGCGACGACGAACGAGAGTGCGAACGAACGACGGACGGAATGCGACATGAGGACGGACCGGTCTCGGACTCTGGGGCGGAGCCGGCATCACGCCGGCACGATTCCGCCGGGAGCCCGCGAGCCTCCCGACGGGACGGGGATCACCCGTCCCGCTTCAGAGCAGGAGCGCCGAGCTCGTCCGCAACAAGACGCGCGTCCCCGATCGCGCGACGAGCCCGCGCGGGATCGGCGGCCGCGATCGGTCGACGGTCGCCTCGCGGAACTCGAGCCCATCCGTCGGACACGCCGCGAAGAACGGCGCGACGCGGTCGATCGGCCGCAGCTCGTGCGTCGCGACGGCCGCGTGCCGCACCGGCTCGGACGGCAGGCCGAGGAAGAGCTCGCCGCCGTGGTGCTCGTGCGGCATCCCCAGCGCGTCGGCCTCCTCGCCGTGCGCGTGCGCGTGGTGGCGCGCGTGGAAGACGTCGCGATCGAGGCTCTTCTCCTGGTTCTCGAGCCCCGACACGACGTGCACGTGGAGTCCGTGCCCATCGTGCGCGTGCAGCACGAACGCCCCGGCCGTGCGCGGCAGGATCGCCATCAAGCACACGAGCATCCACAGCCACATCCGGCCGTGTGCGCGGAGCTTCGATCCAGCAGTTCCCTGGGCCATCGGCTTGGTGACCGTACCCCGATCCCGGAACGCTGTCGAGCGCGCGCGGGAGCCGGTACTCCGCGCTCCATCGGATCGCGCACCGCCTCGGCCTGAAGCCGGGTCGTGGAGATCCAACCGGGTGCTGGTTCCGTCCGCGTCCGGACTCGAGCCACGGGACCGCTCACGAGGTCCCTCGCGGCGCACGCGCCGGACCGCCCCGGTCTCCTCGCGAGCAGAGTAGGCTGGAGGATGATCCGGAGTCGATGCACGCTGCCGGCAGTCGCGGGAGCACGGATACGAGACAGGAACCGAGACTCCCCACCCCCGAATCACGATGCACTCCACGACCCGCCCTGTCCCCGCCGTTCTCGCGATCGGCCTTTCGGTGCTCGGTCTCTCCGCCACCTCGAACGCCCAGGTGGTCGAGACCTGGAACAAGAGCGTGGACATCGGTGGCGCCGTGGACGCGGAAGGGCGGGTGATCGAAGTGCTGTCGAACGGCGACCTGGCCGTCCTCGGCGTCGTCGACTTTCCGCAGACCGGTGCGGCCGCGATCGTCGTTCAGCGCCTCCAGCCCGACGGCACGCTGGTGTGGTCCACGACGCTCGACGATCCGGCGCCGGTCAGCGAGTGGGCTTCGGAGCTGCTCGTCGATGCCCAGGACGCGGTCTACGTCGGCGGGTTCGACTTCGTGCCGCAGAGCGCCGGTTCGTCGAACGGGACACGGCGCGCGCGCGTGTGGAAGCTCGACGCCTCCGGGTCGCTCGCCTGGAGCGTCGCCTCGGCACCGGGACTCGACGGCGCCTATCAGCGCGTCGGGGTCCGCGATTTCGAGCTCGATCCGTCCGGCGACGTGCTCGTCGCGGGCGCCGTGGGCAGCGCGACGTCCTCCGCGGCGGATGCCTGGGCGGCGCGGATCACGACCTCCGGCGCATTCGTGTGGCAGTGGAGCAACCCCGTCGCCGGCGAGAACTCGGCCGACTCGATCGCGACCGCTCCCGGCGGCGACGCGTACGTCGCGAGCGCGCGTGGTGCGGGCGCGACCAGCGAAATCGCCGTCGTGCGCCTCACCTCCACGGGATCGCAAGCGTGGGAGCACGTGTTCGGCAATCCCGGACCTTCGGGGCTGCCGCCGGTCGAGCTGATCGCCGACGCTGCCGGCCCGTACGTCGCGTACGCCGCGGGCAACCTGACGTTGATCGCCGTCGCCGCGCTCGATCCGAGCGGCGTCGAGCGCTGGTCCCGCACGCTGGGACCGGCTGGCTGGTTCGAAGCCTACCTCGCGTTCGATCCGTTCGGCCGCGTCGTCGTCGGATGGTCGCGCGAGAGCACGTGGCGCAAGTTCGCGGCGACGACGATCCGCACCGGCGACGGCGGCGTCGACTGGGACCGGTTCGTGCAGAGCACGCCCAGCGACATCGTGGAATCCGTCGAGGTCGACGCGCGCGGCAACGTCCTCGTCAGCGGCTTCCGCTGGTACCAGGGGACGTCGAGGTACTCCGGCTTCGTGACTTCGTGGGACCCCGCCGGGACCTTTCGTTGGCAACTCGAGCGCAGCGCCGGGCCCGGGGACACGTCGCTCTACTTCCTCGGCGCTCGGGCGGTCGGCGACACGCTGTTCGCGGTCGGCTTGGTGAACTCCACCGGGCAGACGAGCGACAGGGAGCTCTTCGTCGCGCGCTTCGATCGCACGGCGTACTCGTTCTGCTTCGGCGACGGACTCTCGACGCCGTGCCCGTGCGGTTCGACCGCGACGAAGCTGCAGGCGGGCTGCCCGAGCTCGACCGGCCAGGGCGGGCGCCTCTACGACAGCGGCGCGTCCTCGCTGTCGGGCGACACGCTCGTGCTGCGCGGCATCCAGATGCCGAACTCGTCGGCGCTGTACTTCCAGGGCACATCGGCTGCCGGAGGCGGACTCGGAACGGTGTTCGGCGACGGCCTGCGCTGCGCGGGCGGCGCGATCCAGCGCCTGGGCACGAAGACGAACGCATTCAACGCCTCGCAGTTCCCGGCCGCCGGCGATCCGCCGGTCTCCGTGCGCGGCGGCATCACGAGCCCTGGCGTGCGCACGTACCAGGTCTGGTACCGCAACTCCACCGCGTACTGCACGCCGAGCACGTTCAACCTGACGAACGGCCTGACGGTGACTTGGACGATGTGAGCCCCAGGAGGAGCACGCGCCGTGGTCGGCGACTCGTGCGCGCGATCCTGCCCGACGGCCGACGCCGCACGCTTCGCCGACACGTCGCGGCTCGCGCGCCTGCTAGTCTCTCCGGATGCAGGCGAAGGCGCGCATCACCGTCACCCGGCAGTCGCCCGAGGACATCGGATACCGGCAGATCTTCGTGTCGCTCGACGGCGACGACTTCGCCGTGCTGCGCAACGGCGGCGAGGCGACGCGCGAGGTCGAGGCCGGTCCGCACGTGCTGAAGGTGCACAACACGCTCTTCCGCCAGCGGATCGATCTCGATCTCCAGGCCGGCGAGCACGCACGGTTCGGCGTGGTGAACCGCGCCGGATTCGCGACGCACTTCCTCCACGGGATCCTGGGCGCGGGGCCGATCTACCTCGTCATCGAACGGGTGGACGCGACGGTGTGACGGGCGCTGCTCCAGCGGTCCGCGCGCTCGCGGCCACCGGGTCGCGCGTCAGCGCGGGACGCGCACCTGGCCCGGCAGTCGCCGCACGACGCGGAGGACCTTCGCCTCCGACGAGAGACCGACCCGCACGGACTCGCCCCGGTCGCGGAGCTTCACGTGGTACGTCTCGGCGCCGCGCGCTTCGAGACCCCAGACGTGCTCCACGCGCTCGAGCGTCGCGCCGGGGACCGCGGCCTTCGCCGCCTGCACGACGGCGTCGGGCCACGCGCTCTGCGCCAGCACCTCTTCGCCGCCGAACACGGTCCCGTCGTCGCGCAGCAGCAGCTCGAGCGCGCGGCCGTCGATCTCCTTCGCGACCAACCATCGCACCGAGCCGTCCGCCCAGACCCGCTCCGCGCCGGTCTGGCGGCCGCCGGGATGTGCCGCGTCGGCGCCGGCGCGACATGCCGCCGGCACCGAGTCGAGCGCCACCGCCGCGCCGGCCTCGACGACCCGGCCTTCGGAGTCGACCTCGATGTGGAACTCGCCTCCCGGTTTCGTCGAACGCGCGATCGCGAGCACCTCGCGAGGGATCCCGTTCGCGGCGCAGCCCGCACAGAACAACATCGCAAGCAGCGGAGAAGTACGCATGGAAGCCTCCTGGGTCCGTCCGCGGAAGCTACCCGGGCGCGTCGGCCGGGCGACTGGGGCGATGTTCGCAGTCGACGACGGCACAGTGCGGCGCGGGCTCCGGCGCGCCGAGGACGGAGGAGATCCCTCGACTCGAGCGACCCGGACGAACGCGCCGGATGCGCCGCGCTCTCAGTGCTTCCGCGGTTCCGCCCGCGGTCCGACGTACGACGTCGCGACGACCACGTCGTCGAAGTACGCGATGTTGCGGTCCGACGTGCCCTTGGCGGCGTACTCGTCGGAGACGTACCACAGCAGCGCGACCTCGCTGATCCTCAGCTCGGGCGCGGTGCGGAAGTCGAATCCCGGGAACGGCGACGGTTTGGCGTTCTTCGGCCCCGACGTCACGTAGACGTTGCGATTCCACGAGCCGACCGGGCGCCCCGGACCGTAGCGGCCGACTTCGCGGCCGTCGATCCAGAACGCCATCTCGCCGTCCGACTGGCCCACCGTGTTGGCTCTCAGCATCGCCTCGACGCAGATCCACGTGTCCTTCGCCACCGGCGGCTGTCCGTCGGGCGTGAAGCTGTTGCCGTAGAAGTCGTTGGTCCCCGAGTTCGCCGTGCCGTCGTCGTTGACCGGCACGTCGCCGCCGGGGTTGTTCCAACCGCGCATCGCGTGCCAGTAGGTGTAGAAGCGCCACGTGCCGCGCAGCGGTTCGATCCCGGTCCAGAAGCCCTTGTCGCCCGGCGGCGCCTTGCCCGCGTCGCCGTCGAAGCCCGGCGCGAGCGCGCGGATCTTGACGAAGTGGTGCGGCCAGCACGTGTCGGGATGGAACCGGCAGTAGAAGCGCAGGTACAGCTCGTCGACGCCCTTCGGCAGCACGTACGCGATCTCGCCGCCCGTGTCCTCGCCGCGCGTCGCGGTCGCCTGACAGCACGCGCCACCGGAGTGCGCCAGCGTCGCGTCCGGCACGATCGTCAGGATCCTCGCGTTCGTCCTCGTCCAGCCGTCGAATCCCGACTCGAAGCCGGAGGCGAAGATCACGGCCGGATCGCGCTCGATCCCGACGTCGCCGGGGTACTTCGCCGCGATCCCCGCGTCGTGCACGGCGACCGAGCCTCGAACGTCTTGCGCGACGGGCGGCGCGGGCGCGGGCACATCCGAAGCCGCAAGCAGCAGGAGCGCCCGGATCATGGACGCATTCTAGGGCTGACCCTGGCGCAGGCGCCCGGACCCGAGCGGATCCGGGCGCGACCCGCGCTCCGCGTCGAGCTGCGCTCGTGCAGCTCGACGCGCGGGATCACCGGATCTTCACGATCGCCGAGTCACCCCAACTCGCCGGCGTCCCCGGGTTCATGGGCGACGTGGGATCCGAGTTGAGGCCGGTCGCCAGGCCCATCGTCGACGAACGGAACGACAGGCCCGTCAAGGCATCCGTCGTCGAGCTGCCGAACTGCTCCCAATCGAGTCCGGGCAGTTTCCTCAGCAGCGTTCCCTTCATCCCGCCGGCGAAGAAGTGGTGCGGACCCGCTCCGCTCCAGGCGGAACACACCGACAGCAGATCCTCCGACGTGGGCGAAGCGGGAGTCACGGCCGCGAGCGCGCCGGCCGTGTAGGTGAGGATCGTGCCCTGGTCGCCCACCGCATAGACCCGGCTGCCGCCGACCGCGACGGCATTCAGGCGCGGCACGGAGAGCGAGCAGATGTCCGTCGGGACGAGGGTCGGCACACCCGACGAGAGCACGTTCGTCAGCAGGTACGCCTCGGCCTGGCCGGCGAGCTCGCCGACGAGGATCGCCGTGTTGCTGCCGCCGAACGCGATCGACCGAGCATCGAATCCGGTCGGCAGGGCCGGGCTGCACGGCACGGTCGTCCACGTGTTGCCGCTGTCGTCGCTCACCCAGAGGCGGGCTCCGGTTCCCGTCAACCAGAAGCGCGTGTTCGACCCGCTCGTGTTGTGCCAGACGACGTCGCGCAGCGTGACGCCCGCTGTCGCCGGCGGCGTCGCGGGCGAGTTCCAACACGCGTTCTGGTTCGTCGTGAACAGCACCTCCGAGGCCGTGATCGCCACCGCGTGATCGGTGTCCGACGCGGCGACGTGGTTCAGGCGCGGACCGCTCGCAGCGTGGAGCTGTCGCGGCGTCCACGTGTCGCCGCCGTCGTCGGAGAAGGCGATCAGCGTGCGCTGTCCGACCGCCCACGCCTTGCCGCTCGTCGCCATCGCGACGTCCTGCAGCCGCCAGGCGCGGTCGAACACCGGACTCGCGGCCGTGTGCCCCGAACCGATCGTCCACTGCTGGAAGGTCGCACCGCGATCGTTCGACGAGCGCACGTCTCCGAAAAGTCCGTTGATCCAGAGGTGGTCCTTCGGCGGGATCGGGCCGAGACCCGGATCTTCCCAGGCATCGCAACCCCAGATCGGTCCGGTCGAGAACTGCGCGGTGTTCTTGTTCTCGAGCCACGTGCCGGACGCCGGCTGGTACTTCCACGTGGCCGCGCCGTACGAGGTCGCGACCGCGGTGCCGTCCGAGTGCATCGCGACGCCGTAGAGCGTGGCGAACGTCGGGGCCTGCTCGGTGCCGACGATTCGCGTCTCCCCGAGGCACGGCGTCGGCGTCGACGGCCCCGAGGAGGTCGTCGGGCACAGACCCAACGGCAGGTTGAGGGTGTGACAGACCGGCAGGCTCCACGTCCACGTGTTGCCGCCGTCCGTCGTGCGACCGGCGAATCCTTCGCCGTTGCCGAGCGCGAGTCCGCCCACGGCGGTGGCGACCGTCGAGCTGCCCGGCTGGAAGTCGATGTCCCACACGAAGAACTCGGGCAGGGTCGGCGTCGGTGCGACCGTGGGCGTGCCCACGCCCGTGGCATCGGACCAGTTCCTGCCGTCGGTCGTCACCAGGAATCCGAACCCCGCGGGCGTGGCCGGGTCTGTACCGGGCACCCACTCGAGGCGATAGCCGGCGATGCCGTACCGCACCGTGGAGGACGACTGATCCGAGAACGCCAGCGAGTGGAAGTGCCGAACCTTGCCGGGAGGCACCGCCGGGGTAGCCGCGTTGCTCCACGACGATCCCGTCAACGTGTCCGTGTAGACAAGCGTGTCGTTCTCGCCCGCGACGATCCCGAAGTGGCCCACACTGTCGTCCCAGTAGGCCTTCCAGAGGTTGGAACCGGGAGTCGTGATGGAAGTCGGGTCGGCAGTGAAACTCTTCCAAATGCCGCTGCCCGCCGACTTCCACAGGGCCGTCCCGTTCGATCCGACAGCCACGCCGTAGGAACGATCGTTGGTCACGAAGATCCCGTGCAGGGCTTCGCTCCGGTAAGGCAGTCCCGTGGAGAACGGCGCGATGAACTCCACCGTGAACGCGCCGGTCGCCGTGTCGATCCGTCGGATCCGCGGGCCGGTCTCGGCCAGGAACACGATCGCTTCGCCGGGAGTCCCCGTGCCCGCGACGGGGTCGTAGCTCGGCGTGACCCAGACGTCGAGCGATTCGCCGCCGAGTCCGTGTTCGGAGGTCTGAGCGCGGGCTGTCGTGCCCGACGCGACGACGGGTAGGAGCAGGAGAGCAGTTCGGAATCTCATGGAACCGTGCCTTGCGATTGCGTGGGAATGAGGGATCGAGCGCTCCTCGCGGGAGCACCCCACTGCGCTCGTCGCAGCGGTCGACGGTGGTCGGCGGAATCCAGGCATTCCTCGGACCGTGTCCGCGCACCGCGACGTCGATCCGCGGCATGCGACGACATCGGCAAGGCCTGTTGGCCAACCATCGCCGTCGAAGACTCGGCGCAGCGCGCGCTCTCGAACGCCGAGCGCCGCGGCATCGCCGCGAAGCACGTCGCCGCGCGCAGGCACGGACCTGGGCGAGCACCGGGTTGTCCGAGGCGCACCGGATCGGGCACGATCCGCGCATGAAGTCCGCGCCGTGGGTCCTCGCCGTCCTCTCGCTCTCTTCGTGTCTCGTCGGGTGCGCGTCCATGAACCGGCCTCACCGGTCGCAGGCCGTTCCGAACGCGCCGGCCGCCGCCGTGCAGGATCCGCTCGACTCGATCGCGCGCTTCGAGGACATGCGCACGGACGGCGACGGCTTGCTGCAGGCGCTGGCCGCGCGCGGCGAGGAGCGCACGCGCGTCCGGGCCGTGCGCGCGCTCGGGAGGCTGCCGCTCGCGGACTACGGCGCGTCGGTGTCCGACGCGCTGGTCGAGGCGCTCGAGGACGCGAGCGTCGACGTGCGCTCGGCCGCCGCGTTCGCGCTGGGCATGCGCGCGGATCCGGCGGCCGTCGGAGCCCTGACGGCGGCGGCGCTCGAGGGCGCGGCCGAGGTGCGCGCGCGCAGCGTCGAGGCCCTCTCGCGCATCGACGAGCCGCGCGCACGCCGTGCCGTCGTCGACGCGCTCGACGCGCCGGTCGCCGCGGTCGCGCACATGGCGGCGATCGGCATCCAGCGCTTCCCGAAGACGGCGCCGGAAGCGGCGGTCGCCGAGGCCGAGCTCGTGCAGCGCATCGAGCCGCCGGCCGCGGGATCGGGCGCGGGCGCGGCGGACGACGAGCTGCGCTGGCGCGCGCTGTCCACGCTGGCTCGCCGCGCCGCCGTCGGGGCGCGCGCGGAGTTCGAGCGCGGCGCGACGTCCGCCGATCCGCGCGTGCGGCTCTTCGCGCTGCAGGGGCTCGGTGCGCTCCCGGCCGATCCGCGCGCGACGTCGACCCTCGGCGCGGGACTCGCGGACGCCGATTGGCGCGTCGCGTGCGAGGCGGCGAACGCGCTGGGCAAGCTGGCGGATCC
>JBGAOR010000111.1:0-16211 GCA_044221705.1 Planctomycetota bacterium | reverse complement strand
GTCGACGGGCGCGGAGCCGTGCTCGGCGCCGTGTTGCCCGTCGCCGGTCCCGCGCCGGTGACGCCGCCGCGCGGCGCGCCGGTCGAGGCACCCGTGCCGCCGGCCGCCGGCGCCGCCGGACCGCCCGTCGCAGGACCGGACGGACCGTTCGTGTCGCCCGGGCCATTCCAGGTGCCGCCGTTGCCCGGGAGCGGGCCGCCGGATCCCGATTCGGAGGGGCCGACGGGAGGACCACCGTCACCGCCGATCACCGGCCCCTGGACGCGCGCGGCCTCGTCGAAGGCGAGGCCGTGCCGTTCGAGCCAGCCCTCGAAGGCCGCGTCGCCGGCCAGGTCGAGGATCCAGGCGTGGTTGTGCGTCGTGCGCACGCGCTCGATCAGCCCGAGCTCGCCCGAGACGTGCAGCAGTTCGGCGACGGCGCAACGTCGGCCCTCGGCGTCGACGAAGTACGGCACGCGCGCGCCATCCTCGAACCCGCGGCCGAAGTCGGCGCGGTCGCGGTACGCGCGCAGCGCCCCGACGAGCTGCATCCGCGCTGCGCGCTGGATGTCGGACAGCCGGCTCGTGTCGGCCGCCTCGAGCTCGTCGACCACGGCCGAGTAGTGCGCGCTCAGTCGCAGGGCCTGGTCGGAAACGGGCAGTCGCACCGTGTCCGACTGCGCGGACGGGAGGGCGAGGACGAGGGCGGGAAGCAGCATCAGGCTCATGGTCGGCTCCAAATGCGACGGCCCGCGGAATGGCGGACCGACGTGGCCGGCGGCGAGGCAAGTCCCAGGCCACGGGCCGGAGGCCGCTCGGACACCGGTGGCGCGGGCGGCGCGAGCCGCGGGCGTCACGACAGCGCTAGCCCGGCGGCACGCGCCGGTTTCGCCTCAGGAACGGACGGGCGTCAACCAGCCGTGGCGGTCCGGCGACTGACCGCGGGCCACGCCGAAGTACGTGCGCTGCAACTGCTCGGTGATCGGACCGCGGAGACCGGCGGCGACGGGCTTCCCGTCGACCTTCGTGATCGGCGTCACTTCGGCCACCGTGCCCGTGAAAAAGGCCTCGTCGGCCGTGTAGAGCATCTCGCGCGGCAGGCGCTGCTCGACGAGCGGGATCCCGAGGTCGCGCGCCAGCTGGATCACCGCGCTGCGCGTGAACCCGGCCAGGATCGAGGCCCCGACCGGCGGCGTGTAGACGGTCCCGTTATGGACGAGGAACAGGTTCTGGCCGCTGCCCTCGGCGACGAAGCCGTCGACGTCGAGCGCGAGCCCTTCCTCGTACCCGTGGCGCTTGGCCTCGACGATGACCAGCGCGGAGTTCACGTAGTTGCCCGCGCACTTGGCCATCGCCGGCAGCGTGTCGGGCGCCATGCGCCGCCAGCTCGAGACGCCGACGGAGAGCCCCTTCTCGAGGCTAGCCTTCTCGTCCCTCTTCACCCACGGGAACGCCGCGATGGCCACCTCGACCGGCGCCTCCTCGGGCCACACGCCCAGCGCGCCGTAGCCGCGGTACACGAGCGGCCGGATGTAGCAGGCCTCGTGCTGGTTCTCGCGCACCGTCTCGAGGATCGCGGCGCGGATCCGCGCCGGCTCGTACGGGATCGGCATCTCCACGATCTTGCACGAGTGGAAGAGCCGCGCGACGTGCGCGTCGAGCCCCAGGACCGACGGCCCCTTGGGCGTCGGGTACGCGCGGATGCCCTCGAACACGGCGGTGCCGTAGTGCAGCGCGTGCGTGAGCACGTGGACCTGCGCCTTGTCCCAGGGGACGAGCGCGCCGTTGAACCAGATCCAGGGCTGGGGCGTGAGCTTCATGGTCGCGCGGATCGTATCCGGATCCCGCCGGCGGGTCCCGAACCGGGGCGGGTAGACTCCCCGACGTCATGTCCTCCATCGCATCCGCACCCCACGGCCAGAACGTCGCCATCGAGACGAAGACCGGCCGCGTCATCATCGGCCGCTTCGACAGCACGAACGGTTTCCAGGTCTTCCTGCACGACGTCGACGTGTGGGATCCGCCGGCGGGCTCGGACGTCGAGCACTACATCCGCGAGACGGCCACGTACGGCGTCGACGTGAAGCAGCGCGACTTCACCTGCGACGCGGGGTCGATCACGCGCTGGCGCAAGCTGGGCGAGATCCCGAAGCTCGCCTGAGGGCCCGTGAAGGAATCGAGCCTGCGGGCTCCCAGCTGCTGCTGGCGCCGCTTCCGCGGCGGGTCGGCTGTGAGTTCCTCACAGCCTCGGAGCGACGCGAACCGCCGCGCGCATCGCGCCTGTGGACTCCGGCCGCTCGATCCTCCAGGATCGCCGCGCCACCATGTCCGACCCCCGATTCGCCAGCGCGCTCTCCGTCTCCGCCAAGTCCGACGTCGCGTTCCGCGAGGTCGTCGACGGCTTGAAGTCGGAGCTCGCCGGCCGGCGCCCCGACCTCGTCGCGGTCTTCGTCTCGCACCACCACGGCTCGGCGATCGAGGACCTCGGCCCGCGCATCGCGCGCGAGCTCTCCGCCGCGGCCGTGATCGGCTGCACCGGCGAGTCGATCGTCGGCGGCACGCGCGAGGTCGAGAACGGTCCGGCGCTCGCGGCCTGGGCCGCAGTGATGCCCGGCACGGTCGTGCGCCCCTACGCCGTCGTCGCCGAAGCCGAGGGCGAGACGACGCTGCGCTTCGAGGGCATGCCCGAGGTCCACGACCCGGCGCGCGCTTCGATCCTCGTGCTGGCGGATCCGTACACGTTCCCGGCCGCGGAGTTCCTCGAGATCCTGAACGAGAAGCTCGCCGGCGTGCCCGCGATGGGCGGCATGGCGAGCGGCGGTTCGGGCCCGGGACAGAACCTGCTCTTCACGCAGGACGGCATCGTCGAGGGCGGCGCGGTCGGCGTCGTGCTGGAGGGCGACGTCGAGATCCGTCCGGTCGTCAGCCAGGGTTGCCGGCCCGTCGGCAAGCCGTTCGTGATCACGGCGACGCGCGAGAACTTCATCCTGAAGCTGGGCGGGAAACCCGCGCTCGAGGTGCTCGTCGAGGTCGCGAAGGGACTCACGCCCGCCGACCAGAAGCTGCTGCAGAGCGGGCCGTTCCTGGGCCTCGCCATCGACGCGCGCAAGAGCACGTTCGAGCGCGGCGACTTCCTCGTGCGCGGCATCATGGGCCTCGAGCAGGAAGACAGCGCGATCGTCGTCGCCGACAGCACGATCCGGAACGGCATGACGGTGCAGTTCCTCGTGCGCGACCCGCGCACGGCCGGCGAGGACCTGCAGCACATCGTGCAGGAGCGCGGCGGTTCGGCGGGCGATCCGTCGGCGATCGGCGCGCTGCTGTTCACCTGCAACGGCCGTGGCGCGCGCATGTTCGGCAAGCCCGACCACGACATCGCCTGCGTGCAGGGCGGCTTCGGCGCGGCGATCCCGGCCGCCGGTTTCTTCGCGGCGGGCGAGATCGGTCCCGTCGGCGGCCGGAACTTCCTGCACGGCTTCACGGCCAGCGTCGCGGTGTTCGGCGCGAGGAGTCGCTGAGATGGAGATCGGCGCGATCCTGGTGGCGGTCGGCGCGTTCCTCGTGGGCTTCGTCGCGTTGCGCGCGGCCGGCAACGCACGGCGCGCGGCCGACGAGGCCAAGGACGACGCGCGCCGCCGGACCGAAGCCGCGCTCGAGCAGGTCGAGCAGAAGCTGACCGAGACGCGCAAGCTGCTCGCGCTCGTCGCCAGCGGCGCGAAGCTCGACCGCGAGCAGATCCTCGAGGGCCGCCTGTGGCGCGAGATGGACGCGCGCGAGGCGCAAGTACTCGTCGCCGCCGGATCCGTGCGGCTGCTCGACGTACGCAGCCCGCACGAGACGTCCGCCGGCATCATCCCGGGCGCGCAGATCGTCCCGATCGAGGCGCTGGAAGAGCGCCACCGCGAGATCGCGAAGTCGGGCAAACCGATCCTCGTGTACTGCGCGGCCGGCGCGCGCTCGGCCGCGGCCTGCGAGTTCCTCACTGCGCAGGGCCACGACGACCTGATCAACCTGTCGGGCGGTTTCCAGTCGTGGAACGGTCCGCGCGCGAAGCCCGGAGCGTGATCGGCACGGCGCGCTGACGCGCGGCGCCCCCGTTAATCGAGCGCGCCAACAGAGCGCGCCAACATCACTGTCCGGTGCCTGGCTAACTTGCCGCGAGTCGGCCCGGAAATGGGCCAACTCGCGGCAAGTTAGCCAGGCACCGGATCGTGATGTTCAGGGCGCCCACACCGTCCGCCAGCCGTTCGTCAGGTTGAACGTCGACGTGCTGCAGAACGCGGCGGAGTTGCGGTACCAGACCTGGTACGTGCGCGCGCCGGGGCTCGTCACGAGGCCGCGCACGGAGATCGGGGGATCGCCCGCGCTCGGATAGGCGGACTGGCCCGCGACGTTCGACTTCGTCGCGAGCCGGATTACCGCCCCGGCGGCGCAGCGCAGGCCGTCGCCGAAGACCGTGCCCGAGCCGCCGTTCGCCGTCGTCGTGCCCTGGAAGTAGAGGGCCGAGCTGCTCGGCATGCGCGATCCCGAGAGCGACAGCTGGTCGAACCCGATCGACGCCTCTCCGGCCGCGACGAGCTTGCCGCCGAGACCGAGCGAGTTCAGGCAGCCCTCGTCGGCTCCGACCGCGCTCGCGTTGCCGCACGGACACGCGGTGCCCGTGCCGTCGCCGGCGCAGTACGCGAAGCCCGACGCGCCGGGGTAGCGCGTCGCGTCCGCCGGATCGCTGCCCAGGTCGAGCTCGTCGCCGTCGTACCAACCGTCCAGGTCGCGGTCGATGCCGATGCGCGTCTGCGACAGGCGCGGCACGACGGTGAACGTGATCTCGCTGCCCGGCGCGGCGCCGTTCGTCAGCGCGATCGTCGTGGTCGTGGAGCCCGCGCGATCGCTCTGCCAGGCGTTCGACCCGAGGTACGCGTAACCACGCAAGATGCCGCCGACGATCCCCTTCGCGACGAGCCCGACGCGGTTCAGGTCTGCCTGCCCCGTCATCTGCGCCAACGACGCCGATTGCGCCGGGGTGGGCGCCGCGGCGAGCGTCAGCTGTCGTCCGACGAGCGCGTGCGTGTCGCGCGACGGCGGACCGGGCGGCTGCAGCAACGCGGGGTTCGTCGAGCCCGCCGGCAGGTCCGAGCCCGTCAGCGACAGCATGAAGGCGACGAGGTTCGCGACCTGCTGATCGCTCGTGACGCTGAAGATCGGCTCCGACGTGAAGCGCGCGAGCGTGTCGACCGTCCCGTCGTGGAAGTACCCGAAGCCGCGCGTGCTCAGCGTCTGCTTCAGCTGGAATCCGGTCTTCTCGTAGCCGTCGCGCAGGTGAGGCACCTTGATGCTGACGTTCGACGATCCGTCGACCGACACCATCATCAAGTGGTGCTCGCCGTTCGGACCGACCGGGAACGGTTGCAGCGTCGCGCCGACGAGCCGGTGGTCGGTGCCGGCGCCGATCGGCAGCGCGTGGCAGGTCACGCAGCGCACGCCGGTCCCGTTGTCGAGGTTCTGCGTGCGGTAGTCGGACAAGCCCGTCACCGCGTTGCCGTTCGGCATCGGCTGGTTCGCCTGCCCGAAGCGGCCGGTTCGCAGCTGGCCCGGCAGCGGAACGCTGGACGCCACCGTGTTGTCGAAGTTGCGGAACGGATTCGGCGCGTACGTCAGCGTCGCGAGGAAGTCCTCGAACTCCTGCATCTCTGCGGTCGAGAGCTGCGCGTCGTCGCCTTGCAGCGCCACGAACGCGCCGTTGAAGTCCTCGAGCCCGCGACGGTCGCCGCGCCAGTGCAGCGGCTCCTTGCCGATGATGTCCTGCAACGTCTGCGTCGTCATCGGCCCCTTCATCGGGTGGAAGTTCTCGAACCCCGTGTCCAGGCCCGGCACGCTCGCGCCCAGGTTGTTGCCGGCGACCGGCGCCATCGATCCGGCCGGATCGCCGAGGTCCCACGCGAGGCCGTCGCGCCGTCCGTCGACGTGGCACGAGCCGCAGGCCGCTTGCCCGAGCCCCGAATTCTTGCGCGTGTCGTAGAGGTGCTTGCGGCCCACGCGGATCGCGTTGGGCGTCGCGTCGTGGAACGACAGGCTCTGCACGACGCTCTCGGTGACCGTGGAGACGACCGAGAGGCGGCCGGCGAACTTCGACAGCACGTACAGGCGCGATCGCGCCTCGTCGAGCGCGAGGCCGGTCGGTCCCTCGGCGACCTCGATCGTCGGCGCGAGACCCGCGCGCGCGCCCGCGGCGTCGATCACCGCGACGTTGTTGGAACCCATGCCGGCGACGTAGCCCTTCGTGCCCGCGGCGTTCCACACGATCGCGCGCGGATCGCCGACCGACTGGTCGCGCAAAGACTGCGGCACGGTGGCAGTCGAGTAGTCGAGGTGCGGGTTCAGATCGGACGTCGCGACGTTCGCGCCGGCGCCCGTGATGCGCGCCAGCGTGACGCGCACGAACTTGCCCTTGACGACCGGCTCGAAGCGGATCTGGTTCGTCGCTTCCGTGCCGACGACCGTGACGTCGCCGTTGGGCATCACGGCGAGCGACATGCAGATGTTCATGAGCCCGCGCGCGTAGGTGACCGCGCTCGTCGCGGTGTCGACGATCGCCACGTCGTGGTCGGCGAGATCCCAGCCCGGGATCCGGCCCGAATCCGCGGCGTTCGCGCCCGAGACCTTGTTCGTCCAGTTGCCGCCATTGTCGTCGCGCCACTGGCCGCCCGCGTCCTTGCGCACGATCAACGCGACCTTCGGCGGCGGCGGCAGGCCCGCCGCGATCGGCGGGTTGAATCCGGCACCCGAGTTCGGCGGCGGATTGACGCCGCCCCACGGACCGTTCGCGTCGTTGACGGCGTTCGGCGGATCGGTGACGTTCGCGAGGACGCCGCCGGCGATCACGGTCGAGGAGTTGCCGGACTCGAAGATCGCGCAGTACACGCGCGAGCCGTCCGCGCTGACCGCGAGCGCGCGCGGCTCCTCGCCCACGATCGGGATGACGCTCGGCGCGGCGGCCAGGTTGGCCGGGTCGAAGACCTGGACCGTGTTCGCCTGCGAGCAGGAAACGTACGCGCGCTGCGGCGATCCGGCGAAGACGACGTCGGCCGGCTCGTCGCCGGTCGCGATCGTCGCGACGACGTTGCCGGCCGCGATGCTCACCACGCTGACCGAATCCGAGACGTGGTTCACGACCCACAGCTCGTCGTTCGTGCGCCAACGCACGCTGACGGGGTCGACGCCGACCGGCACGAACGCGGTGTGCACCACGCTGGCGCCGGTGACGTCGAACAGCTCCACGGTCCCGTCCGCGGTGTTCGCGACCGCGAGGCGCGTTCCGTCGGGCGATCGGTCGAGCGGATGGACCTGCGGGTGTTCCCAGTTCACGAACGAGGACTGGGCCGGAGCGACGCCCGCGAGCGTCCAGGCGACGAGGAGACCGATCGGGACGATACGCAGGCGCATCACAGGACTCCGGGGCGAGAGAGAGATGGACGCGCGAGCGCCCAGCCCAGTCTACCCAGCCCCGTCGAACGTCGGGGTACGGCGCGGAGTGCGCACGCCTGCGCCCGTGCGCGCCTCACCGCGCACGAACTGCTGCGAACGGTGCCTGGCTCACTTCACGCGAGTTGGCCCGGAAATGGGCCAACTCGCGTGAAGTGAGCCAGGCACCCCTCGGAGGAGTTGGTGCGCGCCTACTTGAGCGCCTTCACGGCGGCTTGGATCGGGGCCCAGTTGCGCTCCTCGCCGGTCTTCTCCTGGATGTCGGCGTAGGCGACCTTGCCGGTCTTGTCGACGACGACGGTCGCGCGGTGGCTGATGAACTTGGCCGGGTGCACGAGGCCGAACTTGGCGGTCACCTCGAGCAGCGGGTCGGCCAGGAGTTCGTGCTGGATCCCCTTCGAGGCCTTCCAGGCCTTGTGCGACCAGGTGGAGTCGCGGCTGATCCCGACCACGACCGTGTCGGGCGGGAACACGGGTTCCTTGCCGAGCTTGCAGTTCTCCTTCTCGCAGGTCGGGCTCCAGTCGAGCGGGTACCAGAGCAGGACGACGTTCTTGCCCTTGTGGGCGGAGAGCTTCCACTCCTTCTCGTCCTGGGTCTTGAGCGTGAAATCCGGGGCGGCGGTGCCGACGTCGATGGCCATGTTCTTTTCTCCTTCGCGGTGTGCGGGCTCGCGAGTCTAGCGGTCGAGAGAGCGCTTGACAGCGTGCGCCGTACCTGGGACGACTCGCTTTCCATGTTGCCGCCCGAGTTGCCCGCGCGCCTGCGCGCCGACCTCGAACCCGTGATCGGCGCCGCGCGCCTGGCGGGCGAGCGCGCGCTCGCCGTGCGCGCGACGGGACGCTGGAGGGAGGAAGGCGTGCTCGCCGACGTGGGCGACCAGGGCGCCGACGGATTCCTCCAGGGGTTCCTGCGCGGTCGATTCCCGGACGACGCGATCCTCTCCGAGGAGACCGCCGACACGCGCGCGCGCCTCGCGAGCCCGCGCACCTGGATCGTCGACCCGCTCGACGGCACGCGCGAGTACAGCCAGCACCGCTCGGACTGGGCCGTGCACGTCGCGCTCGTGGTCGAGGGCCGGCCGGTGCTCGGCGTCGTCGCGCTGCCGGCGCAGGAGCGCGTGCTGTGGGGCGCGATCGACGGCGGACGTTCTTGGGGCGGACTGATCGGCGCCGGAACCGCGATCCGCGGCGACACGCGCGCCCCGGACCCGTTGCGCATCGCCGTGTCGCGCAGTCACACGCCGACGTGGATGCCGGGATTCGCGGCCGAGATCGGCGCCACGCAGGTCCACTCGGGCAGCGTCGGCAACAAGGTCGCGCTCCTGCTCCTCGGCGAAGCGGACGTCTACGCGCACCGCAAGGGCTTGAAGGAGTGGGACACGTGCGCGCCCGAGATCGTCGCGCGCGCGCTGGGCTGGAGCGTGTCGAAGCTCGCCGGCGCCGACCTCGTCTACAACCAGGCGGATCCGCGCGTCGACGAATTCCTCGTGTGCCGGCCGGCGCAGCGCGAGCGCGTGCTCGCGGCGCTGCGCAGCTCGGGCGCGGTCGCCGCGACGCCCTGATCCGCGCTCACGCCGCGCACGGCGGCACCGACCTCAGGGGAAGAACGGCGCGAGCAGACCCGCCGTCGTGTTGAAGCCCGCTCCGCCCGCGGCCGTGTCGCGGAACCAGAACTGGAACGCGGCGCGCGATCCGGGCGCGAGCAGCGTGCCCGGGAACGTCGCGAGGTCGAGCGCGCGCGACAACGTCCCGCCCGCGCTCGCGGGTTGCATCCCGAGCCGTCGGTGCGGGCCGGCCACGCACAAGAAGCCGTCGCCGAACGCGGTCGGCGACGCGTCGCGCGGTCCGAAGAAGAACGTGCCCGTCGTGCCCGGCGGCAGGCCGCTCGCGAGCAGCGTGAACGCGTTCGCGGCGACGCTCGTCGTGCCGCTCGAGGAGATCACGGCGACCCCGCCCGTCGAGTTCACGCTGCCCACGCAGAAGCCGGCCGGCTGCGCGCCCGGCGCGAAGTAGGTGACCTGGAGTTCCGGCCGCGCGCTCGCGTTCACGGCCGTGCGGCTGTCGAGGCGCTTCGCGCTGCTCGACGCGGCTTCGTTCCCGATCAGGATCCACCCGAAGTTCTGCGACGGCTGGTCGACCCACGCCTGGATGTCCGCGAGCCCCGTCGCCGTCGCGTCGAAGCCCGAGGATCCGCTGGCGGCCAGCGGACCCGCGAACGAATCGACTCCAGCGAAGTCGCCACCCGCCGTCGTCCAGGCCGTGTTCGCCGCGAAATCGCGCAGCGTCCACGTCACGTCGGCGCCGCTCGCGGCCGCGCCCTGGCCCTCCGAGCCGGTCGGGTTCGTCGGACCCTCCGCCCAGTTGGCGAGCACGCGCCGCGCGACGAGCGGCTCGGTCCCCGGGTTGCCCTGGTTCACGGTGACGCGCAGATACGCGCCGACGACGACCGATCCCGGCGGCAGCGCCGACGCGAAGTCGAACCGCACGAGCGATCGCCGCGCTTGCCCCTGGCTGTTCGCGCCCACGAACAGGTTCTCGCCCGAACCGTTGGCCACGCTGCCGGACTCGGCGTAGATCGCCGCGTCGGCCGCGCACGGGACGACGGCGAGCTGGATCTGCGCCGCGGCGGGCGCGCACAGGCAGGCGAGGGCGAGGATCGTCTTGCTCGGGCTCATGGCATCTCCCCCACGAGCCTACCCCGGATCCCTCACTTCGACTTGGGCAGCTCCATCTTGCGCACGAAGTCCTGCCACTCCAGGTCGATCGCTTCGAGATCGACTCCCTGGAACGCCGTCTCGCAGGCCTTCTTGCGCGCCGCGAGCCCGGCCTCGGCCCGCTTCGCGCGGTCGTCCTTCTTGCCCGACGATTCCAGCGTGACGAGCTCCTCGGCCCACGCGCTCTTCAGCGTGTCGAAGTACGTCGGCAGGATGCGCGCCCACTCGGGCTTCTTCGCCACGACCGGCGACACGCGCAGGAAGTAGATCATCGCCCAGCCCTGCGCGTAGCACAGGCCGATGCGGTCGCCGCGGTAATAGTCGGGCTGCTCGAAGAGGATGATCTCGCTCCACGGCACGCTCTCGTGCTTCAGCACCGCTTGCTGGATGTACGCCGCGCGCCACGGATTCGGCCCGATGTTGCGCACCTTGCCGTCGCGCACGCGCGCGCCCGAGAAGAAGTCGCCGTGCCCCTCGTTGAACCACGAGTGCGGCGGCAGCTCGCCCGTCGAGTAGTGGATGTACTGGTGGAAGGCCTCGTGGTAGAGCACGATGAACGTGTCCGCGTCGCTCTTCCCGCCGCCTTTCACGGCCTTTTCGGCGTCGTAGAAGACGAGCTCCTCCGACTCCGAGTTCCAGTACCCGGCCGAACCCGGGATACCGCCGTACGTCATGTACTCGTCGCGGCTCTTGCACACGCGCACGGTCGAGATCGCCGTGACCGGCTTCACGCACGGGAAGAGCTTCTCGTACTCCTTGCGGATGACCTCGATGTCGCCGACGAGCTTGCGCACGAGCGGCACGTCGGGCGTGTCGTAGATGATGATGAAGTTCTCGGTGTCCTCGGCCTTCCAGCCGCGCACGAGCTTCTTGCGCACCTCGATGCGGAACGGGATCTCGCGCAGCTTCGTGGACGAGTACATCTTCTCGAGCTTCGCGGTCGAGGCCTCCTCGGGTTCGTCCAGGTCGACCTTCTCGGCCGACTCGCGCCAGATGTCGACGTGCTTCTCGAAGTCCTCCGGGCTCGCGAAGCCGACGAACGCGACCGTGCGCCCCGCACCGCGCCAGGCGTAGACCCAGCCCTTCACCGAACCGGCGGGCCGCCCCTTCACGGGCTTGCTGCGCAGCAGGTACTCGCGCGCGCCCCAGCCCTTCTTGACCTTGCCTTCCTTCTTTTCGTCGACGAGCTCGAACCCGTTCAGCCGCTGCTCGACCCAGCGATCGAGGCTGTTGATCGGCGGCTTGGCTTTCTTGTCGCCCGTCGCGGTGGAGCCGCCCTCGGGCTTCGACTCCTCGCCGGGGCTCGGCGGTGGCGGCGCGTCGGTCCCGGCGCCAGTCGTGGGCTTCTTGTCGGGGACTTCCTCGATCCACACGACGTTCAGCTCGGGCCGGACGCCGCGCGCGCCCTTCTCGACCTTCTGCGCGTAGTACAGGACGACGAACTCCTCGTCCGGCTGCGTCGGGATCTGCTCGTAGTCGCGCGCGCGCGGGAACGTGAGCCCGAGTTCGGGGTGCTTCTCGGTCGTATAGCCGCCCTGCGGCGCGGCGACAGCCGGCGGGGCGACGAGCGTCAGCGGAGCGAGGAAGGACAGGACGAGCGACAACAGTGCGGGGAGCTGCACGCCTTCCTTCTAACGGCAGATCGCGACCTTGCGCAACGCCCAACGTGCACGCCGCCGCCGCGCTCGGGCCGGGGCGGCTCCCGGCGCTACTTCAGAGCGCGGACAAACTCCTGCCAGGCAGCCTCGAGCGCCGCGAGGTCGACGCCGGACAGCGCCGCGTCCAGCGCGGCCGCGCGCGCCTTCTCCTCGGCCGCCGCGCGCAGCGCCGGGTCCTTGTCGGCCTTCGCCGGATCCAGCGCGCCGACCTCCGTCGCCCATGCGGTCCGCAGCGTCGCGTAGTAGCGGTCGAGCAGTCCCTTCCAGACCGGCTCCGCCGCGGCGCGCTCGGACCGCTGCAGGAACCACACGAACGACCAGGCCTCGGCGTAGCAGGCGTCGACGACTCCCGGGTCGTAGAACTTCGCCTGGTCGAGCCGCAGAAGGACGGCGAGCGACACCGGCACCCCCTTCGCGAACGCGTCGTGCGCGTACTTCGCGCGCCACGGGTTCGGGTCGATCGCGACCAGCTTGCCGCCCTGCACGCGCGCTCCCGCGAAGTAGTCGCCCCAGCCCTCGCCGAACCAGGCGTGCGGCGCGAGCTCGCCTGCGGCGTAGTGCACGTACTGGTGGAAGGCCTCGTGGTACAGCGCCAGGAACGTCGGCGCGTCGCCCTTGCCGCGGTACTCGGGGTTCTTCTCGGCGTCGTACAGCACGAGCTCGCGCGCCGCCGGCTGCCAGTAGCCGGCTGTGCCCTCGGGGCCGCCGTAGGCCTCGTACTCGTCCTTGTCGCGACAGATGCGCACGACGCCGATCTCGGTGATCGGCTTCCCGGCCGGGAAGAGGCGCGCGTACTCGGCGCGCACGATCTGGAGGTTCGCTGCGACGCGGTGCACCATCGCGGTGTCCTGCGTGTGGTGCACGATGATGTAGTCGTCGGTGTCTTCGACGCCCCATCCGCGCAGGAGTCGCCGGCGCACCTCGATGCGGCGCGGGATCTCGCGCAGGCTCGTGCGCGCGTAGCGCCGCTCGACCTCGGCCATCGACGGCTCGCGCGGTTCCGAGAACGAGCAGCTCTGCGCGGCGCGCAGCCAGGACACGCGCTGGTCGTTGAAGCCTTCGTAGGCCGCGATTCCGACGAACGCGATCGTGCGCTCGGCGCCCTTCCACTCGAAGCCCCAGCCCTTCACGGGCAAGTCCGAGCCGTCCTCCGGATTCAGTTCGTATTCCTGCGCGGTCCAGCCCTTCTTGCCGGGCCGCACGTTCGACGCGCGCAGCTTCCACTTCGGCATCCGGTCGGCGACCCACGCGGAAAGCGAGGCGTGGAGTTCGGGCGCGGACGTGTCCTTCCCGGTCGACGCGGCGACGGGCTCGAACCACAGGACGATGAGCTTCGCGCGCCCCGGGTCCTCCTCGAACATCCCGAGCGGGCGTTTGCGCGCCGTCGCGCCGTCGACGAAGTAGAGCACGATCTCGCGCTCCGTCGGCTTCGTCGGCACGGGCTCGTACGAGGCGGGCCGCGGGAACTCGAGACCGAGCTCGGGGTGCTTCTCCGGGCGGATCGGGGCCTGGACGAGCGCGAGCGCGAGGAATGCGGCGAGCACGCGCCGAGGCTACGGAGTCGTGCGTCGCGCGGGCAAATCCGAGGCGCCCTCGACCGCCAGGAGCGCCGCGCGCAGCTCGGCCGCCAGCCGGACGTCGCAGCGCGCGGCGATCGCGTCGACGAGCTCGCGCGACATCGCCAGCGTGCGCTCGCGACCGCCGCGGAACCGCCCCCACACCGTCGCGGGATCGGCGGCGGCGCGCAGGTCCTGCGCCAGCGTCCGCAGATTGTGCAACTTGTCCGCCGCCTTGACCGCGAGCGCGTCGGTCGAGAGGTGCGGCGCGTGATCGACCTGCGCGCGCTTGCGCTCCTCCCACGTGCGCGACTTGTCCTCGGTCAGCTCGGCGACCGTGCGCGCGACGTCGGGCCCGAACTCGCGCTCGACGCGCGCGATCGACCAGCCCTCGCAGTCCTCGACGACGTCGTGCAGCAGCGCCGCCTGCACTACGCGCGGCGGCAGGCCGAGCCGAGCCAGGATCAGCGCGACGTGGAACGGATGCGCGACGTACGGGATGCCGGCATCGGACTTGCGCACCTGTCCGGCGTGAGCCTGGAGGGAGACGCGGATCGCACGCTCGGTGTCGGGATCGAACACGCGCACAGGATCCCCGGCCGCGGGCGTTCCGCCAAGCTCGTTCCCGCGGGCCGCCCCGCGCGGCACGATGTGCGCGTGAGGCCCGATGCCGATCCGCGCGACCCGAAGCTCTCCGTCTACGGCGACGCGGAGCACGCGCGGGCGTACGCGACGCGCTGGGATTCGCGGCGCGGCCGGGCGCGCGACGCGCGCAAGCAGCGCGCGCTCGAGGCGGCGTTCGCGCACCTCGGCCCGTTCGAGTCCGTGCTCGACGCGCCCTGCGGAACGGGACGGATGACGACGTTCCTCGGCGCGCGCGGCACGTACCTCGGGATCGATCTCGCCCCGGCGATGCTCCACGAAGCGCGCGAGCGGCATCCGGACGCGCGCTACGCCGCGGGCGACCTGACGCGGCTGCCGCTCGCCGATCGGAGCGTCGACGTCGCGGTCTGCATCCGCCTCATGCACCTGGTCCGCGATCCGGCGCTGCGCATCGCTTTCCTGCGCGAGCTCGCGCGCGTTGCGCGCATCGGAGTGGTCGTCGACTTCCGTCACGACCGCGCGGTGCGTACCTGGCTCGGCCGCCTGCGCGCACATCTGGGCCTGCGCGCGCGCGCTCACAACGCGCACTCGCTCGAAGCGGCGGAGGCCGAGCTCGCGCGCGCGGGCCTCGCCGAACCGCGGTTCGTCGCGGTCCGCACGCCGGCCGCGCTGTCGGACAAGATGGTCGTCGTGGCACGGTGTGGACCGCGCACCGACTAGGTCCATGCCACGCCGACCGGTGCGGTCTTGGAAGGCATGACGCCGTCCCACACGCTCACGCCGGGTTGCGTCGGCACCAGGGCGGGAACTCGATCGGCCCTGTCCCAGACAGGGGCTCAGATCGTCACCTTGAGCGGCTTGATCGCCAGCGCGCCGAACACCATCGACGCGACGAGGAACGTCAGCACGATCCCACCCGGTCCGCCGGGCAGCCAGCCCAGGTCGCGGTCGGGGTAGACGAACGCGACCTTCGCGAACGGCGATCCCGCCTCCAGCGACGCTTCGGCCGGCCACAGGAGCGCGTCGACGAAGCCTGTGCTGCGCGACGGCTGCAGGGTGCGCGGACTCACGTCGCCCGCCGCGACCATCTTCGTCGCGCTGCCGAGGCCGGGGATCTCGACGACGAGCTCGTATTCGCCGCCCCGGCGCGCGACGAACTCCTGGAACGCGCGTCCTTCGCTGGGGATGCGCACCAGCGGCGACACCGCCTCGAGTCCATCGGGAATGCGCACGACGATCTCGTTCGCGCGCGCCGCGGCCGCGTCGGACAGCTGGATCTCGAGCGTCGTCCCCTGGCCGGCCATCAGCGCGCTCTGCGGCGCGTGCAGCTCGAGCGGCTGGTACCCGTAGCGCACCACGAGTTGGGCGAGCACGAACAGGAACGGGATCGACAGCGGGATGAACGGCAGCAGGTTCAGGCCGAGGTACTGGAAGTTCCGCAGCAGCACCTTGACCGTCGACTTGCCCACGATGACGAGGTCGTCCTGCCAGATGCGGATCTCGATCAGGTGACCCTTGATCCGATCCTTCACGTACGCGATGCGCTTCTGCGCCGAGACGTGTTTGAACAGGAACAGGGCGAGGACGCCGAAGATCCCGCTGACCAGGATCAGCGACCAGCCCATCCCGAGGCGCTCGAACGGCCACAGCACCGCGTCGAAGGCGGCGGTTACGGCGCGGTTGAGGGCGTTCATGCGGATGGAGCGGGCGTCGGTCGCGCGCGAGCCGGGATCAGGAGATGTACCCGAGGCCCTTGAGCTTCTCGACGATGTCCGCGTCGCTCTGCGCGCCCTCGAACTTCGCGATCTCCTTCTCGAGCACGTGGACGATGAACTCCTCGTGGCTCGCGTAACCCGCCGCCGCGCTGATCTTCTTGATCCGCTCGAGCAGGTCCTTCTCCAACTTGATCTTGTTTCCGCCGCCGAACATGGGGTGTTCCTCTACTTCAAGACCGGCGCGCCGCGCATGCCGTCGACCGGTCGGATTCCGTACTGCTTCAGGATCTCGACCGTGAGGTCTTCGAGCCCGTGCGCGCCGTCCAGCACCCCGCGCGTCGACAGGAGCACGCCCGGCACGACCTCGGGCGCCATCAAGTGGCTGCCCTGGAAAGTCCCGCCGAGGTTGTCCGCCAGCACGTCGTGCGGGATGCGTCCGAGCGAAGACTCGTCCGAGTTCCCGTAGTTCGCATTGTATCCCACGACGAGGTCGGGGGCTTCGGCGCT
>JBGAOR010000110.1:0-16365 GCA_044221705.1 Planctomycetota bacterium | reverse complement strand
CGCGCCTCGCGCGGCCGGGCGAATGTGTCGGGGTCGTGCCTGGCACCCTACGAAACGAATTCCGACCCCGAGGCCCCCCCGCGCGAATCCCCGCGGCCGCGCGCCGAGCGGGATACGTTTCGAGGTCCCGTTCCGCGACGGGGCCGACCCGCGTGCAGCGTTCCCTCGCCCTCCTCGTCCTCGCCGGTCCGGTCTTCGCCGGCGTGCGCACCGTCGGGCCGAGCGGCGCGGAGCACGCGCAGATCTCGGCCGCGATCGCGGCGGCCGCGCCGGGCGACGTCGTGCTCGTGCGCGGCGGGACGTACGCGCCGTTCGGGATCGACGGCCTGGGCGTCACGGTCCTCGCCGACGCGGGCGCGAACGTCGTGGTCCAGGGACCGGTCGCGGTCCGGAACGTCCCCGCGGGTTCCGTCGTCGCGCTCACGGGGTTGCGCATCGGCGCGGCGAGCACGAGCGCGCTCGCGCTGAGCGACTGCCAGGGTTCCGTGCGCCTCGTCGACGTCCAGGCCTGGGTCGCGACGAACGCGATCGCGGCCGGGCTGCCCACCGTGCGCGTCGAGCGCTGCGCGGACGTCGCGCTCTCGCGCTGCTCGCTGAGCGGCGCCCCCGGGCCCGCGCCCGCCACGCTCGCCGGCTGCGCGCTGCGCGCGGCCGACAGCCAGCTCGCCCTGCACGACTCGACGCTCGCGGGAGGCTACGGCCTGCCCGGCATCCAGACCGGCTGGGCCGGCGGGCACGGCGGCGCAGCGCTCGAGGTCCTGTCCGGTTCGGCCTTCCTGTCGGGCGCCTTCCTCGCCGGCGGGCCGGGTGCGGACGGCGGACTCGCCGCCACCGGATTCGGGGGCTGCTCCGCCTGGGCGCCGCGCCCGGGCGGGAACGGCGGCCCGGGGCTCGACGCCGCGGCCGGCGCGCTGGTGCGCGTGCTCGACACGTCGATGGCCGGCGGGCCGCACGGGCTCGGAGCGACGACGAACTGCGGCCAGCACGCGGCCGACGGCGTGGACGGCGCCGCCACGCTGGGCGCGGTCGCGGCGATCCCGGGCAGCGCGCGCGGCCTCTCGAGCTCGACGTGCGCGCGCGAGGGAGGGCAGGCGACGTTCGGCCTCCGCGGAGCGCCGGGCGAGCGCGTGTTCCTGTTCCTCTCGAACGGCGCCGGCCAGTCCTGGAACCAGGGCCTCGCGGGCACCGTCCTGGTGCGCGTGCCGTTCTGGCGACGCGTCCTGGTCGGCACGCTCGGAGCGAGCGGCGTGGGCAGCGCCTCGCTGATCGCGCCGGAGCTCGGTGCCGGCGTGAGCGCACGGACGCTGCACGTCCAGGCGTTGTACGTGAGCGCGACGGGGGCGGGCCGGCTGGGTCCCGCGCGACCGCTCGTGCTGCTCGACGCGGCGTACTGACTCCGAACGGAGCCAAGCGCGCCGCGCTCGCGAACTTCCGCGCGCGCGCGACGATCCGCGCGGGGATGGGTGCGCGAGGCTATCCGCCGGGCGTCGAGGGCCAGTATCCTCCGCACCCCGCGCGCCGCCATGAGCTCCGAGTCCACGTCCAGCTTCTCGTCGTACAGCCCCGGTGCGCCCAGCGCCCCGCCGCACAACGAGGATGCGGAGCGCGCGCTGCTGGGCGCGTTGCTGCTCGACCCGCAGCGCGTGCCCGAGATCGCGGAGATCGTGCACCTCGGGGACTTCTTCCACCCCAAGCACGAGGCGGTGTGGGAGGCGATCCTCTCGCTGACCGAGCGCACCGAGCCGATCGACCACGTGTCCCTGGGCGAGGCGCTGAGCCAGGCGGGCAAGTTCCAGCAGGTCGGCGGGCGCGCGTTCCTCGTCGAGCTGGCGAGCTGCGTCGCCTCGGCCGCGCACGCCAAGCACCACGCGCGCATCGTGTCCGAGACCGCGATGCTGCGCCGCCTGATCCGCGAGTGCGGCGAGCTGATCGCGAACGCGTACCAGACGCGGCCGGACGGCGAGGCGGTGCCCGAGCTCCTGGCGGACGCCGAGGACCGCGTCTTCAAGATGGCCGCGCACAAGGACCGCGGCGAGGCGATGCCGATCGGCAAGGCCGTCATCGAGACATTCCGGCGCATCGACTCGAGCTCGCACCGGAAGGGACTGACGGGCCTCGCCAGCGGCTTCTACGAGCTCGACGAGCTGCTGTGCGGCTTCAACGCCGGCGAGCTGATCATCGTCGCGGCGCGCCCGTCGATGGGGAAGACGGCGCTGGTCCTGAACTGCATGGACCACGCGGCCGATCCCGACCACGTGCCTGAGTGGATCGACCACGCGCCGAGCGTCCTGTTCTTCAGCCTCGAGATGGGCCACCAGTCGATCGTGCGGCGCATGCTGTGCGCGCGCGCGCGGGTGGATGCGCACCGCCTGCGCACGGGCCGGATCCCGACCGAGGACTATGCCGAGCTGTCGCGCGCGGCGGGCGAGCTGCAGAAGCTCAAGATCTTCATCGACGACACGCCGGGCGTGTCGGCGCTCGGAATGCGCAGCCGCGCGAAGCGCATCAAGGCCAAGCACGGGCTCGACATGATCGTCGTCGACTACCTGCAGCTGATGACGCACCCGAAGAGCGAGAGCCGTCAGCAGGAGATCAGCCAGATCAGCCGCATGCTGAAGGAGATGGCGCGCGAGCTGGAGGTGCCGGTGATCGCGCTGTCGCAGCTGTCCCGCGCGGTCGAATCGCGCGACGACAAGCGTCCGCAGCTGTCGGACCTGCGCGAGTCGGGCTCGATCGAGCAGGACGCCGACGTCGTGCTGCTGCTCTACCGCGACGAGTACTACAACCGCGACAACCCCGAGAACAAAGGCCTGGCGGAGATCATCTGCGCCAAGCAGCGCAACGGGCCGACGGGCATGGTCCCGCTGGGCTTCAACGGTTCGATCATGCGCTTCGAGAACCGCGCGCCGAGCATGGCCGAGCCGTTCCACGGATGAGCGCACGGCCCGTTCCGGGTTTCCGTGCCCTGGCCGTGGCGGCGTTCCTCGCGCTGGGAGCCGCGCCGACGGCGCTGGCGCCGCTCGCCGTCTGCATCGGGACCGCGGCTCACGCGCAGGAACCGAGCCCGCTTCCGCCGCCTCCGCAGGACCCCGAGCAGGGACCGCCGGACGCGACGCAGAAGCCCGTCGTCCCGACGCCCGCTCCGCCGGAGTTCGAGGCGCCCAAGCCGGCGCCGAGGAACCAGAAGGCGCCGCCGCTCCTGGGCGTCGTGGTCGAAGGGCAGAGGCGCTACACGGAGTCGCAGATCGTCGCGGCCTTCGGCCTGCGCATCGGCGAGCCGTACGACCCGGACGCGGTCGCGAAGGGGATCGAGACGCTCATGCAGGCCTTCCACGCCAAGTCGCGCGCCGACTTGCGCGAGGTGCCCGGCGGCGTCGAGTTGCGCATCGTCGTCGAGGAGATGAACGTCGACCTCGAACCGCGCTTCGTGGGCTACCACGAGATGGACCTCGAGGACCTGAAGCGCTGGGCGCTGCTCGAGGACCGCGGCGAGCTGTACCTCTACCAGGCCGAGCGCGTGAAGCAGCGCCTCATCGAGGGCTACCGCCGCGAGGGCTTCCACTTCGTCGAGGTCGACGTCGTGCGGCGCGGCGCCGACGTCGGCGCGGACCCGAACGGCGCGCTGCCCGACGTGATCTTCGAGATCCGCGAAGGTCCGATCGTGCACGTGAAGGACCTGGTCGTGCGCGGCAACACGAACATGCCCGCTACGGGCATGTGGTGGTGGAAGGGCGGCTTGAAGGAGCTGGCCAAGACGCAGCTCGACGGTCCGTGGCTCTTCGATTGGAACGGCGAGGAGTACGTCGAGGAGAAGCTCGACGCCGACCTGCTCGCGATGCGCGAGGTCTACCGCGACCGCGGCTGGCTCGACGCCGTGGTCGAGGTCGAGGACCGCGAGTTCTCGGCGGACCGCAGCGAGGTGACGCTGCACGTCCTCGTCGACGAAGGCCAGCCGTACACCGTCGGCTCGCTCGACATCGAGGCGGTGGACCGCGTCTTCAACGCGCAGACGAAGGACTTCGACGAGACGCCGGCCGAGTTCCTGATCCCGAAGGACGAGATCCTGGCCCTGTGCGAGCTCAAGGCGGGCAACCGCTACGAGCGCTTCGTGCAGACGCGCGACGGTCTCGCGATCCGCGACCGCTATGGCAAGGACGGCTACCTCTCGCACCCCTCGCTGCGCATCGACGGCTTCGAGGTGCTCGAGCCGCGCCTGGTCTTCGACACCGAGAACCACCGTGTCGACGTCACCTACCGGATCACGCAGGGGAAGAAGCGCTGGCTGCGAGAGGTCACCGTGGCCGGCACGACGCACACGCGCGACCGGGTCGTGCGGCGCGAGGTCGACCTGCTGCCCGGCGACGTCGCCGACCTGACCAAGATCCGCAAGGCGCTGAACCGGATCTTCTCGACCGGCTACTTCAACGACGAGCAGCGCCCGCTCGAGCACCACGACCCCACGTTCTCCTTCAAGCCGTCGCCCGATCCGAACTGGGTCGACCTGGAGTACACCGTCGAGGAAGGCACGGTCGTCAACTTCCAGGTGCAGGGCGGCGTCGACAGCAACAGCGGGCTGTTCGGCCGGATCTCGCTGTCGATGCGCAACGCGGACGTGACCGCGATGCCGGACAGCCTGTGGACCACGTTCGCGGACATCTACGACAAGACCGCGTTCCACGGCGCCGGGCAGCGCATCGACATCGAGTACATGCCCGGCACGGTCGAGAACAGCTACCGGCTGCGGTTCCTCGAGCCGGACCTGTTCCGCACGCAGTTCAACCGCTGGAGCATCGAGTTCGAGCTCAACCGCTGGGAGCGCTCGCAGCGCTTCTACGACGAGGACCGCTTCGAGCGGAAGATCCGCCTCGGCCGCGAATTCGGCCGCGAGTTCGCCATCTTCCTGGGCTTCCGACTGACCGACGTGCAGGTCAGCGACCTCCAGCAGGAGGACGCCGCGCCCGTGCCGCCGAACGAGACGGAGTTCCCGCCCTCGATCTACCAGCAGCTGGGCGATCCGCAGCAGATCTTCGGGCCCACGTTCGACCTCCAGTACCGCAAGCTCGACACGTTCTTCAGCCCGCGCGAAGGCGTGCAGCTCGTGTGGAAGAACGGCGCGTACGGGCAGTCGTTCGGCGGCGACTACGAGTACTTCAGCTCGGAGATGGACGCGGACTGGTTCTTCCTCCCGGGCCAGGGCGACGAAGTGCGTCCGGGGTTCCACTTCGGCCTCGGGCTCGCCGTCGCGGACGAGTACGGCGACACCGATTCCGTGCCCTACACCGAGCGCTTCTTCCTGGGCGGCAGCCGGTTGCTGCGCGGATTCGAGTTCCGCGGCGTCGGCCCGAATCTCGGAACGAACGCGCTCGGCGGCCAGACGTCCTTCGACACGACGATCGAGTACCGCATCCCGCTCTACAAGAACGTGCAGCCGGGGACGTACAAGGAGATCGAGATGTTCCGCCTGACGCTGTTCGGCGACGCGGGCATCCTCGACCCCGAGCCGTACCGCCTCGATCCGGCCGAGCTGCGCGCCTCGCTCGGCTTCAGCCTGGGGATGATCAGCCCGTTCCCCGTCATGCTGAACTTCGGGTTCCCCGTCCTGGACGGCGAAGGCGACCGCAAGCAGACGTTCTCGTTCTCGATCTTCAGCCTCGCGTTCTGATCCCGGGGGTGTGCTTTGACACACCCGCCGGATCCGGCTATCCCTTGCACCCCGTCGCCCGCTCCGTAGGGCGTCCGCCGGCCCCGAACTTCGGAGCCCATTTCCAGAATGATCTCCAGGACCCTGGCCGAGCTCGCCACCGCGTGTGGCGCCGTCGTCGACGGCGATCCGAACGTGCGCATCGACGGACCGGCGACCCTCGCGGACGCCGGACCGCGCGAGATCAGCTTCCTCGCGAACCCGCGCTACACGCCGCAGCTCGCCACCACGCGCGCCGCGGCCGTCGTCGTGTCGCGCGACTGCGTGTCGCCGCGCGCGGACCTGCCGCTCTTGCGCTGCGACGATCCGAGCCGCGCGTTCACCAGCGTGGTCCAGGTCTTCGTGCCGCCCGAGGCGCCGCAGCCCGTGGGCGTGCACCCGAGCGCGGTCGTCGATCCGTCCGCGAGCGTCGACCCGAGCGCGTCGATCGGCCCGAACTGCACCGTCGGTCCGGCGGCGTGCATCGGCGCGCGCACGCGGCTCGTCGCGAACGTCTTCGTCGGCGAGGGCTCGGCCGTCGGCCCCGACTCCGTCCTGCACCCGGGCGTCGTGGTCTACCGCCGCGTCACGATCGGCGCGCGCGCCCTGATCCACGGCGGCACGGTGATCGGCTCGGACGGCTTCGGCTTCGACCCGACCAGGACCGGGTGGGCCAAGATCCCGCAGGTCGGGACCGTGTCCGTCGGCGACGACGTCGAGATGGGCGCGAACTGCACGATCGACCGCGGCCGCTTCGGCCCGACGCACATCGGCAACGGCGTCAAGATGGACAACCTCGTGCACGTCGCGCACAACGTGTACGTCGACGACGGCGCGCTCTTGATCGCGCAGGTCGGCATCGCCGGCAGCACGCGCATCGGCAAGCGCGCGATCCTCGCCGGCCAGGCCGGCATCGCCGGTCACGCGACCATCGGCGACGGCGCGCGCATCGGCGCGCAGTCCGGCGTCGCCGGCATCGTGCCTCCGGGAGAGGACTACTTCGGCTCGCCGGCGCGGCCGCGCGGCGAGGCGCTGCGCTCCACGATGATCGTCGCCAAGCTGCCCGAGTTGCAGACGCGGATCCGCGACATGGCCAAGCGCCTCGCGGCCCTCGAAGCGGCCGCGGTCGACGGCGCCGCCGGCCGTCCCACCCAGGAGAAGCCATGACACGACGACAACGCACGCTGCGCACCGCCGTGGAGTTCCAGGGCGTCGGCCTCCACTCCGGCGTCCAGGTGAAGGGCCGCATGCTGCCCGCTCCGCCGAACCGTGGCGTGGAGTTCGTGCGCACGGATCTGCCCGGATCCGAGCCGATCCCGGCGCGGATCGCGTACCTCTCCAGCAAGGAGCGGCGCACGCGCCTCGTGCGCGGCGCGGCCGAGGTCGAGACCGTCGAGCACCTGCTCGCCGCCTGCTCCGGTCTCGGCGTCGACAACATGACGGTCGAGCTGTCGGGCGCGGAGCTGCCGGGCCTCGACGGCAGCGCGCGCGACTTCGTCGAGCTCGTGCAGCGCGCCGGGATCGTGGATCAGCCGGCCGAGGCACGCGTGCTGGTGCTCGACCAGCCGCTGTACGTGCGGCAGGGCAACGCGACGCTCGTCGCGATCCCGTCGGAGCGGCCGGCGCTGACGCTGCAGTACGTCGCGTCGTTCGACGAGCCCGGCGTCGAGAGCGGTTCGCTCCAGGTCGAGCTGACGCCCGAGACGTTCGTGGGCGAGATCGCGTCCGCGCGCACGTTCTGCCTCGCCTCCGAGGTCCCGCTGCTGCAGAAGGCCGGCCTCGGCAAGGGCGCGACGCGCGAGAACACGCTCATCCTGGGCGATCCGCAGACGCAGATGCGGCTGCCGTCCGAGCCGGTGCGCCACAAGATGCTCGATCTCGTCGGCGACCTGCACCTCCTGGGCGCCGACCTGCACGCGCACGTGATCGCGACGCGATCGGGCCACGCGACGAACGCCGAGCTCGTGCGGCGCCTCGTGGACCTGATGCAGTCGCTCGAGACGGGCGGCGTGATCCAGCGCGAATCGGGTCTGGACGTGCGCGAGATCCTGCGGATGCTGCCGCACCGATACCCGTTCCTCCTGATCGACCGCGTGCTGGAGATCGAGGGCTACAAGCGCGCCGTCGCGCTCAAGAACGTCACGATCAACGAGCCCTACTTCCAGGGGCACTTCCCGGCCGCGCCGATCATGCCCGGCGTGCTCCAGCTCGAGGCCATGGCGCAACTCGCCGGCGTCCTGCTCCTGCGCAAGCTCGAGAACACGGGCAAGCTCGCGGTGCTGTGGTCGATCGACAAGGTCAAGCTGCGCGGCGCCGTCGTGCCCGGCGACCAGCTGCGCATCGAGGTCACGACGACGCGCGACAAGGACCAGGTCGCGCAGGTGCAGGGCGTCGGCACCGTCGCGGGCAAGGTCGTGTGCGAAGCCCTGCTGATGTTCACGCTGGTGGATCCGTAACGGAGAGCGATCCATGCACGAGAAGATCCATCCGACCGCCGTCGTCCACCCGCTCGCGCGCATCGGCGCGGACGTCGAGATCGGCCCGTACTGCGTGATCGGCGCCGACGTCACGATCGGCGACCGCACGCGCATCGGCCCGCAGGTCTTCGTCGACGGCGTGACGCGCATCGGCGCGGACAACCTGATCGTCGGGCAGGCCGCGCTGGGCGGTCCGCCGCAGGACCTGTCCTACCGTGGGGAAGCCACCGAGCTCGAGATCGGGGACCGCAACACGATCCGCGAGTTCGTGACGATCAACCGCGGCACCGTGAAGGGCGGCGGCGTGACGCGCATCGGCAGCGACAACATGCTCATGGCGTGCTGCCACGTCGCCCACGACTGCGAGCTGCGCGACAAGATCATCCTGGCGAACGGCGTCCTGCTGGCCGGGCACGTGCTCGTCGAGGAGAACGCCAACGTGTCCGGCGGCGCCGCGGCGCACCACTTCGTGACGATCGGCGCGTACGCCTACATCGGCGGCATGACGCGGATGGTGCAGGACGTGCCGCCGTTCATGATCCTCGAAGGCCACCCCAGCCGCGTGCGCGGCGTGAACGTGATCGGTCTCCAGCGCGGCGGCGTGCCCGAGACCGACATCGAGGACCTGCGCGAAGCCTTCAAGCGCGTATGGCGATCGGGCGACCCGCGCAGCAAGACGCTCGAGGATCTGCGCGCGCAGTTCGCCGGTTCCGCGGCCGTGATGCGGCTCGTCCGCGAGCTCGAACAGACCGACGTGGGCGCGAAGGGCCGCTACCGCGAGAGCCTGCGCGCCGACTTCATGCGGATCGGCCAGGAACGGCTGATCGCGAGCGCGGAGGCCCGCTGACCATGACGCGTACGAAGACGGCCGTGATCGGCGTGGGGCACCTGGGCAAGTTCCACGCGCGGATCCACAAGGAGAATCCGCGCGCGGAGCTCGTCGCGATCGTCGACCCTCATGCCGAACGAGCCGGAGCCCTGGGCGCCGAGCTCGGCTGCGCCGTGCTGGCCGACGCTTCGGCGCTGCCGCGCGACGTGCAGGCCGTCAGCATCGCGGTGCCGACCATCCACCACGCGACCGTGGCGATCCCGCTGCTCGAGCGCGGCGTGCACTGCCTGATCGAGAAGCCGCTGGCGGCCAGCGTCGAGGAGGCCGACCGCATCCTCGCCGCCGCTCGCAAGGGCCGGGCCAAGATCGCCGTGGGCCACGTCGAGCGCTTCCAGCCCGGCCTGCGCAAGGTGCGCGCGATGGGCCTGAAGCCGCGCTTCATCGAATGCCACCGCCTCGCGCCGTTCAGCTTCCGCAGCCTGGACGTCGGCGTCGTGCACGACCTGATGATCCACGACCTCGACCTGATCCTCGACCTCGTCGGCTCGTCGGTCGAGAGCCTGGACGCCGCCGGCGGCGCGATCCTCACGAAGAGCGAGGACGTCGCGTCGGTGCGCCTGATCTTCGCCGACGGCGCGCGCGCGAACGTGACGGCGTCGCGGGCCTCGATGCAGCCCATGCGGCGCTTCCGGATGTTCTCGGGCGAGGCCTACGTGAGCCTCGACTTCCAGAAGAACTACGGTCTCGTGATCCGGAAGGGTCCCGAGTGGGAGAAGGGCCGCGCGCTGCTGGCGAACTTCGACCCCACGACCCAGATGCCGGGCCCCGAATGGATCCGCGACCGGGTCCTCTCCGTCGAGGAGCTCGACCTCTCCGACATGGACCGCCCGCTGCAGGCCGAGATCGACTCGTTCCTGCGCTGCGTGCAGGAGAACACCGAGCCCGAAGTGCCGGGCGAGGACGGCCGCGCCGCGCTGGCGCTCGCCGACCGGATCGTGCGCGACATCCGGGCGCACGCCTGGTAGGGGCTGACCTCAGGCCACTGCGGCCGCGAACGATGCGTACAGGTCGCCTGGCAGTGCATGGTGGAGCCGCCAGACGACCTTCATCGGCAGCTCCGATTCGTGTCGGACGTAGGTGGCCGGTCCGAGGAACCAGAACGCGCGCTCGTCGGCGCGCAGTCGCGCGAAGAGCAGCACGGACGAGCCGCGCTCGCGATGCGTGCGGTAGCGCGAGCCCGTCGGTGAATCGGCGCTCGTCGTCGACTGACTCTCCCAGTGGATCAGTTCGCGGCTGATCGCGTAGTCGCGGTACCGAGTCGTGGGCGAGAACCCTCCGCTCGTCTTGTCGAGCGTGAACGCGAAGGCGTCCGCGTTCTCGCCAGCTGCCCAGAGGACGCCTTCACGCCACGGCCGCGTCCTCGCAGTGTCGCCTACGCCGAGCGCCGCGAGGATCTCGATCCGCGAGTAGCGCGCGTGGACGAGCAGGGGCACGTCGGGGTGGGAAGAGAGGCGCGCCTGGACGTGGTCGACCCGCCCTGAAAGGACATCGCACAGTTCGGAAATCTCGCGGCGTACCTCGCCGTGTCGCCAGACGAGCTCGCAACCCTCGGCTAGCGATGCGGTCGTCGACAACGGACCAGCGGCGACGGATGCGACCAGCATCCGGATCAGCCGCCGGTCGTGCTCCGTAAGCGCGTCGACCGCGGGCGGAGTTGGGCTCGCGAGGACCCGCCGATACGCGTCGAGCCGGACGGGATCGTCGACGTGCAGGAGACGGCCGCACGCGCGCCGCAACTCCTCTTCCGCGCGGTCGCGCGCCGGCGGAGCGAGCGCCGCGTCGGAGCGCAGGTCGGACCAGGCGTGCCGGCCGTCGTAGACGTCGGTGAGGTCGAGTCCGCTCTCGCGCAGGAAATCGCCGAGCGCGAGATCGGCATGCACGATCGCCAGACGGCCGAGCTCCTCGACCTTCGCGCGCCAGAGCGACGGCACGGCGGACCGCAGGTTTTCGAGCACTACGCGGCGGGCGACGGGATCGAGCTCCATGTGGCAGCCCGCGGGGAGGAACGGGAAGCCACACTCGATCTGGGCCTGCAGCTCCTTGCGCGTCCCGCCGAGCAGCGCGCTGAAACGACGATCGAAACGGAACTCGCGTCGATGCTGCCCGACGAAGTCGAGAACCGTGCAGGCGTCCTTCGATCGTCCACCCATACGCGACGTGCACTTGCGCAGGCCGCGGCCGAGTTGCTGCACGAAAAGCACCGGGCTGTCCGTCGGGCGCAGGAACAGGAGCGTGTCGACGGTCGGCACGTCGACACCCTCGTTGAATAGATCGACCGAGAACACGATCTGCACGCGCCCGGCAGCGAGATCGGCCAGGGCGGATCTCCGCTCGTCCTCGGGGCTGTCGGACCACACCGCGCGCGCGGCGATGCCCGCGGCCTCGAAGTGACGGGCCATGAAGCGCGCGTGGGCGACGCCGACGCAGAAGCCGAGCGCGCGCATGGAGAGCGGGTCGTCGACGTGCGCCGCGACCTGATCGACGACGAGCCGCACCCAGCGGTCATCAGCGAGGTAAACGCTCTCGAGCGCGGCGACGTCGTAGCCGCGCCCGCGCTTCCACGGGACTTCGCGCAGGTCGACCCCGTCGTGGATCCCGTAGTACAGGAAGGGGACGAGGTGGTGTTGGTCGATCGCGTCCCACAGACGCAGCTCCGCTGCGATCCGGTCGCCGAACCAGGGCAGGATCGAGACACCGTCGCTGCGCTCGGGCGTCGCAGTCAGCCCGAGGAGTTCACGCGGCTCGACGCGCTCGAGCAGGGCGCGGTAAGACGGGGCCGCCGCGTGGTGGAACTCGTCCACGATCACCACATCGAAGTGGTCGGGGGCGACGTGCTCGACCGTGCGCGCGTGCAGGCTCTGGATCGACGCGAAGACGTGCTCGAAGCGGCTCGGTCGCTCCTCGCCGACCCAGAGCTCGCCGAATGACGAGTCGCGCAGAACGTGACGGAACGTCGCGAGGCTCGCATCGAGGATCTCGCGACGGTGCGCGACGAACAGCAGGCGATCGCGTGGGATGCTCGCGCGTAGACGCGCGTAGTCGACGGCCGCCATCACGGTCTTCCCGGTGCCTGTCGCCGACGCGAGCAGGTTCCTGTGTCGGCCCTGCGCGCGTGCAAGCTCGATCAGCTCCAGCAGACGTTCCTGAAACGGCTCGAGGCGGATCTCGAGCGGGCTCAGGTGGATGCGCGGCCCCGGGTCGGCCGAGCGCGTGCGTTCGAGGAACTCGGCGCGGTCGTAAGGAACGAACTCACCGCCGTGCCAATAGGCGTCGAACACTGCGGACATCTTGTCGACGACGTCTGGGTTCCGCGCGCCAGACACGCGCACGTTCCACTCGAGACCCGTCAACTGCGCCGAGTGGGTCAGGTTGGAGGAACCGACGTACGCCGTCGAGAACCCGGACGCGCGATGGAACAGCCAGGCCTTCGCGTGCAGCCGCGTCGTCGACGTGTCGTACGAGACGCGCACGTTTGCGCCCATCCCGCGCAGCAGTTCGAGCGCGCTCGCCTCGGTCGATCCGGTGTACGTCGTCGTCAGGACGCGCAGCGGCCGGCCGCTGCCGCAGTGCTCCTGCAAAGTCCTCGCAAGCGGACCGATCCCGCTGCGGCGCACGAAGGCCATGACCACGTCCACCCGGTCCGCCGAATGAACCTCGGTTTCGATCTGGCTGCCGACGCGCGGCTCGCCCGGCGAATTCGTCAACAGCGTGGTGTCGAGCAGCGGGATCAGTGGCGCGACGAGCTCCTCCGCCGTGCCGTCGGGACGGATCGCGAGGATCGCGCGCAGGACGCGTGCTCCCGGCGCGATCGAGTGCCGCCCGAGGTCGAGCTGCGGTGTCACATCCGCGAGGGGGGCGAGGAGCCGCCTCACGAGCTCGAGCCCGACGCTGACGCGCTCGGTCTCGTCGACGCTTTCGAGCGCGGCGAGCACGGCGCGCCCGAGGTGCAGGGCGATGCGGTCCGCGGCCTCGGCCGGTCGCAGGCTGTCGGAACGTGACTCGAAGCGCGAGTCGAGCTCGACAAGCTGGCGCGCGAGCGCCTCGGTGACGAGCGATTCGTACAGCCCGCGGGAACTCGAGCTCATCGCCGGAGTCTAAGGAGGAGTTCGGCGCACCTCGAGCCTTGTCGTGAGGTCCACGCCCGGAGCACCCGTTGCCATGGATTTCGCTCGGCGGGCGAGCGCGCGGTGTTGGCTCCCCGCCTTGGGTGGATCGCCTCCGGCTGCTAGCCTGCGCGGCAATGTCTCCCGCCGCGCAACCTGGACTGTTCGACCCTCTCCCCGACGACGTCGCGACCCGCCCGGCCGCGGCGGAGGAGGCGGTCCTCGCCGCCTGGCGCGAGCAGGGCACGTTCGAGGCCGTCCAACGGGCGCGGGCCGGCGCTCGCACCTTCGTCTTCTGGGAGGGCCCGCCGACCGCGAACGGCAAACCCGGCATCCACCACGTCTTCGCGCGCACGATCAAGGACGCCGTCTGCCGACATCGCACGATGACCGGACGCCGCGTCGTGCGGAAGGCGGGCTGGGACACGCACGGCCTGCCGGTCGAGCTGGAGGTCGAGAAGAAGCTCGGGATCAGCGGCAAGCCCGAGATCGAGAAGTACGGCGTCGCTGCGTTCAACGCGAAGTGCCGCGAGTCCGTGTGGACGTACAAGCAGGACTGGGAGCGCCTGAGCGAGCGGATCGGCTACTGGCTCGACTACGGGGATCCGTACGTCACGTACGAGGCGGACTACGTCGAGTCGGTCTGGTACATGCTGGCCAAGTTCCACGAAAAGGGCTTCGTTTACCGCGGGAAACGCGTGCTGCCGTACTGCGGGCGCTGCGGGACCGGGTTGTCGTCGCACGAACTCGGGCAGCCGGGCGTCTACCGCGACGTCATGGATCCCAGCATCTACGCGCGCTTCGTCGTGGGGGACGAGGGCGGTGAGCGCACGAGCCTCCTCGCCTGGACCACCACGCCGTGGACGCTCCCGAGCAACGTCGCGCTCGCGGTCCATCCCGAGCGTGAGTACGTCCTCGCGCGCGTCGCGCTGCCGGTCGCGAAGGGCGCCGAGAAGGGGAGTGCCGGCCATGAGCGCGTGTGGATCGTGAAGGAGCGCGCCAAGCCGGTCCTCGGCGAACACACCGTGCTCGAGACGCGCAAGGGCGCGGGGCTCGTCGGCACCCGCTACGCGCCGCTCTTCACGGACCGCGTGGTCGAGGTCGATCCGGGCGCGTGGAAGCCCACATCGTCCAATGCCTACAGCGTGGTCGCCGCCGACTACGTCACGGTCGAGGACGGCACGGGCATCGTGCACCAGGCCCCGGCCTACGGCGTCGACGACTGGAACACCGCCGCGAAGCACGCCCTGCCGGTGAAGCAGGCGGTGGGGGCGGAAGGTCGGCTCGTGAACGAGGTCGCCGGGGTTCCGGCGGGCACGTTCTTCAAGCAGGCCGACGATCCGCTGATGGAGGACCTCAAGCGGCGCGGGCTCGTCTTCAGGAAGTCGCACGAGAGCCACAGCTATCCGCACTGCTGGCGGTGTGACACGCCGCTCTTCTACTTCGCCACGCCGGCCTGGTACCTGCGGACGAGCGCGTACAAGGACAAGATGCTGGCGCGCAACCGCGAGGTGCGCTGGATCCCGTCCGAGGTCGGGGAGAAGCGCTTCGGCGAGTGGCTCGAGAACAACGTCGACTGGAACATCTCGCGCGATCGTTACTGGGGGACGCCGCTGCCGTTCTGGGTCTGCGACGGTTGCTCCACCGAAGTCGCCGTACGCAGCGTCGCAGACCTGCGCGAGCGCGCGGGGCAACTTCCCGCGGGCTTCGACAACCACAAGCCGCTGATCGACGAGGTCACGTTTCCCTGCGGGAAATGCGGCGGAATCATGCGGCGCACGAAGTCCGTGCTCGACTGCTGGTTCGACTCGGGCGCGATGCCGTACGCCCAGTACCACTGGCCGCACGCGGCCGGTTCGCGCGACCTCTTGCGCGAGCAGTTCCCGGCCGACTTCATCGCCGAAGGCCTCGACCAGACGCGTGGCTGGTTCTACACGCTGCACGCGATCGGGACGTTCGTCACGGAGTTCTGTCCGGAGGAGGGCCTGCCGAAGGGCGCGACCTACGAGGCTTGCGCCGTGAACGGCCTGGTGCTCGACAAGGACGGCGTCAAGATGAGCAAGCGCCTGGGCAACGTCGTCGACCCGTGGAAGGTCCTCGACGAGCACGGCGCGGACGCTGCGCGCTGGTACCTGCTGGCGAGCGGCGCGCCGTGGGCGCCGAAGCGTTTCGATCCGGCCGGATTGCTGGAGGAACGCCGGCGGTTCTTCGGGACGCTGATCAACAGCTACAAGTTCTTCGCCGACTATGCGCGGCTTGCCGATGGCTGGAGGCCGTCGAGCGGCGCGCCGCTGGCGACCGAGCGTCCGGAGATCGATCGCTGGCTGGCATCGCGTACGCAGACTCTCATCCGCGTCGTGCGCGAGCGCTACGACGACTACGACCTGTCCGCGGTCTGTCGCGCGCTCGAGACCTTCGTCCTGGACGATCTGTCGAACTGGTACATCCGCCGAAACCGCTCGCGCATCTGGAAGGGTGTCGGCGCCGACAAGGCGGCCGCCTTCGCCACGCTCCACGCGGCGCTCGAGACCGTGGCCCTGCTGGCCGCGCCGATCGCGCCGTTCGTCGCGGAGATGCTCTACGCGCGGCTCGCGCCCGGGCGCGGGTCGGTGCACGCACAGATGCTGCCCGAGTCGGACCCGAAGCTCGTGGACGCCGATCTCGAGCGCAGCATGGAGGTCGTCGTGCGCATCGTGGAGATGGGACGCGCCCTGCGCGAGCGCGCCGGGCGGAAGATCCGCCAGCCGCTCCGCGCGATCCACGTGCGCTCGTCGAGCGAGGACGCGCTCGCGCTGCTGCGGCGGCCCTTTGCACGCGACCTGGTGCTGGGGGAGCTCAACATCAAGAGCTTCGGCAGCCTGGCCGCGGACGACGGACAGCTGTGCACCCTGCGCGCGAAGGCCAACTTCCGCGTGCTCGGCAAGAAGGTCGGCGGGCGCATGAAGGCCGCGGCGGCAGCGATCGAGTCCCTGGCGTCGACCGACGTGGCGCGCCTGCGAGCGGGGAGCCCCGTCGAGCTCGCCGTCGACGGCGAGGCGCTGCTCGTCGGCCCGGAAGACGTCGAGGTCCGCGTCGAGTCGCGCGCGGAGTTCGACGTCGAGGCGGACGGGCGGTTCGTCGCGTACCTCGACGCGGAGCTCGACGAGGGGCTCGTCGTCGAGGGGCTCGCGCGCGAGCTCGTGAACCGGGTCAACGCCCTGCGCAAGGACAGCGGCC
>JBGAOR010000109.1:0-16478 GCA_044221705.1 Planctomycetota bacterium | reverse complement strand
GTCCGCGCGGCGCGGACCGAGGCGCGCCCACAGACGGTGACGCCAGCCGGCGTTCTCCGCGACGCCGTGCAGCCAGGGCAGCTCGTGGATCGTGGCGACGCGCTTCCCCGCGCCGCGCAGCGGGAACGCGGAGACGCAGCAGTGGATGCCGGCGAGGCCGAGGCGCGCTTCGGCGCGCGGCAGCTCGACCTGGCGCCAGCGCGCGGAGTGCGCGCCGGGTTCGGGCGCGAGGCGCACGACCTCGACGTTTCCTCGCCGCTCGAGCGCGCCGACGAGGCCCGCGACGGCGCGCACGACGCCGCGCGGGTGCGGGCGGTGCAGCGGGGAGACGTCGAAGCCCACGCGCATCGGTTCGAGAACGCCAACCCGCCGGGACGCGTGCTGCGGTGCCCGGCGCGGTCGCCGCTACGGCACCATGGTGAGGAAGAGGAAGGCCGCGAACAACACGAGGTGTACGGCGCCCTGCATCACGGTCGCGCGACCGCTGCCCAGCGTGAGGGTGCCGATCCACAGCGTCAGCGTGAGCAGCACGATCTGCACCGGCGGCAGACCCAGCACCAGCGGGAAGTCGAACAGCGGCGACATGGCCGCGACCACCGGGATGGTCAGCCCGATGCTCGCCAGCCCGGAGCCCAGCGCGAGGTTCAGGCTGCTCTGCATGCGGTTGCCGCGCGCCGAACGCAGCGCCGCGCCGGTCTCGGGCAGGAGCACGATCATCGCGATCACGACGCCGGCCACGGTCTGCGGCAGGCCCGCGGCCTCCACGCCGGCCTCGAGCGCCGGTGCCAGGGCCTTGGCCAGGCCCACGACGGCCACCAGCGACACGAGGAGCAGGCCCAGGCTGCTCCAGGCCACCCAGTTCGGCGGCGGCGCCGCGTGGCTGTCGTCGCCGGCGTTGCCGACGGGCAGGAAGTAGTCGCGGTGGCGCACGGTCTGCACGAACACGAAGACGCCGTACAGCGCCAGGGATGCGACGCCGGCGAACGCCAGCTGCGATCCGCTGTAGGTCGGCCCGGACGTCGTGCTGGTGAAGCTCGGCAGCACGAGCGCCAGGCCGGCCAGCGCGCCCAGCGAGGCCAACGCCGGGCTCGTCCCCTCGACGCGGTACTCGAGCACGCCGTGGCGCAGGCCGCCGACCACGAGACACAGACCCACGACGCCGTTGCAGACGATCATGACGGCGGCGAACACCGTGTCGCGTGCCAAGGCGTTGGCGCTCTCGCCGCCGGCCAGCATGAGGGACACGATGAGCGCGACCTCGATGACCGTCACCGCCACGGCCAGCACGAGCGTGCCGAACGGCTCGCCCACGCGGTGAGCGACGACCTCGGCGTGGTGGATGGCCGCCAACACGGCGGAGAAGAGCGCCGCGGCGAGGATCAGGCCCAGGAGCAGGCCGAGCGGCCGGCCCCAACCCGCGGCCAGCGTCAGGACGGCCAGCAGCGGCGCCAGGACGCTCCAGCCGGGCAGGCCGGGGATGCGCGGCCAGGCCAGCCGTCGGGGAGAGGGGGTCGGGACGGTGGCCATGCGGCGATGCTACTCCACCGTGTCCGCCGATCGCTCCCCCGGCGATTCGAGTCGGTGCACGACGGAGCTCGCGCCGACGTCGAGCTCGTGCCGATGTCGCGCGGATCGAATCGGCGCGGCGGCACGCGACCGCGCGGCGAACTCGACCGCGTTCCCGACTCGACCGCGCGCCACATTCGATCGCGCCGCACGGACGAGACGCGGCCACGAGCTCGCGCACCTCGAGCCGGATCGACGTCCACGCGACCCGCGAGCGCTACGCTGACGCCGGTGCGCGTCCGGTCTCCCACCAGCCAACCTGCCATCGCCCACGGGGGCGATCCGCGCGCACGGTCCGCGCAGTACGGCTCGATCGCGTTCCTGGCCCTCCTCTGGATCGTCGTCGCGCCCGTCCCGTTCCTCTCCGAGGACTGGACGCAGATGGACCAGCTCGGCCGCGTCGAAACGCTCTTCGGCGCGCTCGACCCGGCGCGCGAGCCGTTGCGTCCGCTGCAGCACGCGTTCCTGTGGGTGCTGGCGCACTGCGGTCTCGATCCGGCGGGCTGGCTGCCGGCGGCGGCGCGCGCCTGCGCGTTCCTGCTGCACGGCCTCGCGTGCTGGGCGGTGTGGGGGCTCGCGCGGCGCGCGGGGCTCGGCGTCGCGAGCGCGGCCGTCGCGCTGGCGCTCTTCGCCGTGTTCCCGAACGAGAAGATGCTGGCCTGGCCCGCGGCGATCGGCAGCCCGGGCCGCACGGCGTTCGAGCTCGTCGCACTGCTCTTCCTCGTGCGCCGCCACCAGGACGGACGCGCGCGCGACGGCTGGATCGGCATCGCGGCGCTGGTGCTCGCGCTGGGTTGCCACGAGACCGCGCTGCTCCTGCCGGCGATCCTGCTGGCCTGGATCGCGTGCGTCGGCGCGGAGAGCGTCGCGAGCGGCGTGCGGCGCGCGCTCGCGGCGCTGCGCGATCCGTTCGTCCTCGCGAGCTGCGCGCTGGGCGCGGCGCACCTCGTGCACCTGCTCTTCTTCCGTCCCGGCCGCGTGCACGGTGCGAAGGACCCGGCGGCGATCCCGGCCAACGTCGTCAAGGCCGCGTTCGCGCTCGCCCCGGAGTCCGTGCGCGAGATCGGCGTCGAGGGCTTCCGCGGCCACCGCGGCGCGGTCGGGCTGGTGGCCGCGTGCGTCGCGATCGCGGCGGTGGGCGTCGTCGCCGTCGTCCTCGTGCGCCGCGGCGGGCTGGCGCGGTTCGGCGTCATCGCGATCGGGCTCGACCTCGGACTGGCGGTCGCGGGCGCGGGCTTCGTGCAGCGCTATGCGTGCCTCGCGTCGGCGTTCGCCGCGCTCGCGCTGGCCGAGTGGGCGCGCACGGCGCGGCCCGTGCTGCGCGCGGGCGTCGTCGTCCTCGGCATCGCGTGGGCCACCGACGCGGTCCGCGACGCGCTCGAGATCCGCGCGGCGGGGAAGGCGGCGCTGGGACTCGCGGCCGAGGTGCGCGCCATTGGCGGAACGCGTCCGCTCGCGATCGTCGGAGTGCCGGACATGGTCGGCGCGGAGGAGGACGTGCCCTATTTCAATTGGGGCGGCGCCCTGTTCCTGCGCGCCCACGGAGCCGCGGGTCCCGTGGAGCTCTTGCGCGAGCGCGCGTTCCGCACGAACAGCGACCAGCCGCTCGTCGACGCCGCGCGCCTGCGCGCGCTGCAGGCCGCGGGCGTCGACGTGCGGCGCTGGCCCGCGCTCGGCGCGCGGCTCGCGGAGTATCCGCCCTGATGGACCGGCCGTGACGCACCGGCCCTGACGTGCCGGTACCGACGAACCGGACCCGTACGCGCGCGGATGGCCAACCCGGCGCGGATCGGATACGAAGCTGTCATGCGCCACCTCTTCGTCGCCGTCCTCGCGGCCGCCCTGCTCTCCGGCTGCTTCATCTCGCGCGAGCGCGCGAACGAGCCGCTCCAGAAGGCCCGGATCGATTCTCTGGTGCCGGGGAAGAGCACGGCGACGGACGTGGTCGAGGCTCTGGGCGCGCCGACCGAGGTCGTGCAGCTCGGGAAGCGCAGCGCCTGGCGCTACGACTTCACCGCCAAGAAGACGTCGGGCTTCACGCTGATCGTCGTCACGTTCGTGAACACCGACGCGCGCTCCGACCGCTGCTGGCTCTTCTTCGACGACGCGGACGTCCTGCGCCACGTCGGCACGACGCTCGACGCGGACGACACGCAGTACGCCATGCCCTGGCAGGACGTCGATTGAGCGCGCGCTCCGTCCTCGGATCGGCGGCGATCGCGGCGGCGGCCTGCGGGCTCGCGGGCTGCGTCACGTTCCAGTTCGAGCGCGACATCATCGAGCGCCGGCCGACGGCGGACGTCGTCTCCGGTTTCACCGTCGGCAGCACGCACCTGGGCGACGTGCTCCAGGTCATGGGCGCGCCCACCGAGGTGTGGGAGGGCGCCGGCGGCGGCGCCGCGCTAGCGTACGGCGGATTGCGCTCGCGCGGGTGGAACGTGGACGTCAGCGTCCCCGTCTCGGACGCGGGATCGGCGACGCTCTCCTACACGGACACGACGGCGCGCACGCGCGGGTACATGCTGCTCTTCGGCGCGGACGGACACCTCGAGATCGTGCGCGAGGGCAACCTCGCCGACCTGCGCCGCACGTACGCGCGCCGCCGCCCGGCATCGCTCGACGAGGAGCCGGCGGTCGAACCGAAGGCGGCCGGCGCGTCGTGAACTCGTCCTCCGGCAACGCGATCCGACGCACGACCTGTCCGCTCGACTGCCCCGACGCGTGCGGCGTGCTCGTCGAGACCGACGCGGCCGGCGCGTTCGCGAGCCTGCGCGGCGACCCCGCTCATCCCTGGTCGCGCGGCACGTTGTGCGGCAAGACGGCGCTGTACGGCGAGGTCGTGCGCGCGCAGAACCGCCTGCTCCATCCGCTCGTGCGGCGCGGGGCCGAGCTCGTGCGCGCGTCGTGGGACGAGGCGCTGGACCGGATCGCCGAGCGCGTCGCGCCGCTCGCGGGTTCCGACGTGCTGGCGCTGTCCTACGGCGGCTCGATGGGCCTCGTGCAGCGCAAGTTCCCGAACCGCGTGATGAACGCGCTGGGCGCGACGCACCACGACGGCGGGATCTGCGACGCGACGGCGGACGCCGGCTACCAGAGCGTGCTGGGCCGCGTCCTCGGTCCCGACCTGGACGACGTCGACACGTGCGACGCCCTCCTTCTGTGGGGTTGCGACATGGCGCGCACCGTGCAGCACCTGCAGCCGCGCGCGAAAGCGCTGCAGGAGCGCGGCGTCCCGGTCGTCGCGATCGACGTGTGGCGCACCGACACGGCGCGCGACGTCGAACGCCGCGGCGGGCGCGCGTACACGATCCGGCCCGGGACGGACGCCGCGCTGGCGTTGTGTCTCGCGCGACTCGCGTACGAGCGCGGCGCGGTCGACCGCGCCTACATCGCCGCGCAGTGCGCGGGCGCCGAGGAGTTCGAGCGCCACGTGCGCAGTGGGCACGACCTGGCCTGGGCCGCGGATGTCACGGGCCTCGCGTCCGCGCAGATCGAGGAGCTCGCGGCGCTCCTCTTCCGCGCGCGCCGGCCGTTCGTGAAGACCGGCGTCGGCTGGACACGCCGGCGCAACGGCGGCAATTCGATGCGCGCGGTGTGCGCGCTGGCCGCGATCCTCGGGCACGGCGACCGCGTGCACTTCGAGAGCTACGCGCACTTCGGCCTCTCCGAGGAGGTCGTGCACCGCCCCGACCTGCGGCCGCCGGGGGCGCCGACGGAGCCGGTGAGCCAGGTCGGGCTCGGCCGCGTGCTCGAATCGGGTCGCTTCCGCGCCGTGTTCGTGTGGTGCCACGACCCGGCGGTCACGATCCCCGACAGCGCGCGCTTCCGCCGCGGCTTCGCGCGCGACGACCTGTTCACGGTCGTGCACGACCACTTCGTGACGGAGACGGCCGCGCTGGCCGACGTCGTCTTGCCGGCGACGACGTTCGTCGAACACGCCGACGTCTACCGCAGCTACGGACACCGCTGCGTGCAGCGCGCCGCTGCCATCGCGACCGCGCCGGGCGAAGCGCGCTCGAACGTGGACGCGTTCTCCGCGATCGCGAAGCGCCTGTCGCTGCCGCGCTCGACGTGGGACGTCACGGCCGAGTCGCTGTGCGGCGAGCTCCTCGCCGCGTCGCGCGCGCGCTTCACCGACGACGAGTACGCGCGCGTCCTGCGCGGCGAGTCCGTGAAGCTGCGCCCGCGCGCGTTCGACGGGTGGGGCACGCCGAGCGGGCGGATCGAGCTCGCCGGCGACGCGCTCGCGGGATCGACGCGCTGTCCGTCCTACGTCGCCGAGGACGCGGCCGCGGAACCGGGCGACTTCCAGCTGATCTGCGCGCCGTCCGTGCACACGCACAACGCGACCTACTCGCACAGCGCGCGCCACGCCAAGAAGGCCGGCGCGCCGCGCGCGTTCCTGAACCCGGGCGACCTCGATCGGCTCGGGATCGCCGCGGGCGAGCGGGTGCGGCTCGCGAACGAGCGCGCGTCGCTGACGCTGAGCGCCGAGGCCGACGCCCACGTGCCGGCCGGGATCGTGCGCGTCGACGGCCTGCCGCGTGCCGCGGACGTGTCGGAGGGACACGGGATCAACGCGCTCGTGGCCGGCGACGTGAGCGACATCGGCGGCGGCAACGTGCTCTACAGCACCCGCTGCGACGTGAGGGCCGAAGCCCCCCGCGTGAGCCGTCACGCGTCTCGGAACGGCGCTGGATCGCTCGCCTCGCCCGCCCAGTCCGGAGCTTCCTCGCAGGTCGCAGGTCCGGACGGATAGACTGCCGCGCCAGAATCCGGTCCGCGGGCGATCCCATCCGCCCGGCCGCCGAACGGAGCACTTCGCGTCATGGAATCCCCGCGCACCGCGCCTCGCCGCGCAGCCCGACTCGCGCCGCTTGGCGCCGTCCTCCTCGTCCTGCCCGCCTGCCAGACCGAGATCTTCGGCGGCAAGGACACCTACTCCGAGCGCGTCGAGGCCAGGGACTACGCGCAGGAGAAGATCGACGCCGGTTCGCGCAAGGGCGACGTCTACGGCCCGAACCAGCGCGATCCGGGCGCGAGCTCCGTCGCGTCGTTCGCGGACGCGCTGCTCGCATTCCAGCCGAAACCGGGCAGCGTCGCCTGTCTGCCGCTCGTCAACTACGACCTGAAGACGGGCAAGCCCTGGGTTTCGGAGCTGGGCCTCGGTACCGCCGACGCCGTGGCGCGCGCGCTGCGCGAGAAGGGCTTCGCGGGCCAGACGTTCGGGACGGACGACGTGGGGTTGCGCCTCTCGCAGACGAACGTGTCGCGCGCGACGTTCACGACGATCGAGGGGGTCGCGGCCAGCGCCGGTCGCATCGGCGCCGACGTCGTCGTCTTCGGCACGATCAAGCGGCGCGACCGCGCCGGTGCGCTGGATCGCGACGTCTTGACGTGCGAGCTGCAGGCCTACGACGTGGCCGGACGGCGCATCGCGACGTCGACGCGCTGGGAGGTGCCCAGCGACGATCCGACGCTGCGCCGGACCTGGGACTTGGCGCAGACCGAGAGCTCGTGGATGCCAGACTCGCGCTACGGCATGCCGACGGCGACGCCGGGCCTCGCGGCCGAGCTGCGGCGCGTGTCGGAGGACCTCGCGGCGGCGCTCGGCCGCACGATCGATCCGGCGCAGGTCCAGGGCTCGATCTACGTCGCGCCGCTCGACGTGGCGGCGTTCTCGTCGCAGTCCGCCGTGCTGCGCTCGGCGCAGGGCGCGTACCTGTCCGAGCTGTCGCTGCGCATCGAGGCGGCGCGCGCGGCGGGCGCCACGCCGGACCTTTCGGGCTCGATCGTCCTGAACGGCACCCAGTATCCGAGCTTCCAGGCCGCGGAAGCTCACCTGATCCAGCTGTCGGAGACGTTCCAGGCGTCGCCCGCGTCGCGCTTCGCGACGAGCTTCTCGGCGGGCCTCGGCGACACGATCCGCGCGCGCGTCAGCCCCGCGGGGAAGCCCGTGAGCGACATCGCGATCGTGCGGCCGGCGGACCGCGTCCTGCTCGAGGGCGAGCTGGCGCAGGGCGGCATCCCGCGCAGCTCCGTGTCGCGCGAGGCGCTGAAGGCCGCGGGCGTCGGACTCCTCGTCTCGCCGCGCCTCGAGCGGATCGGCGACGCGCTGCAGATCCGCGCGGATGCCTACGACCTCGCGAACGGCGCGGTGGCGGGCAGCGGGACGGCCGCCATCCCGTCGAGCCTGGCCGCGGAGCTCGAGCGCGCGCTCGGCGCCGGCACGACGTCCGCCACGCCTGCTGCCCGGACGTCGGGGCAGTGGTCGAGCGTGTACGACGCGGTGAAGAGCGGTGTCGTGAAGATCTCAAGTTCGCAGAAGGCCGGCAGCGGATTCGTCATCCGCGGCGACGGGCTGATCCTGACGAACGAGCACGTCGTGCGCGGTGCCAAGGAACCCCTCACCGTGACCCCCGAGGGCGGAAGCCCGCTGCCCGCGCGCGTCGTGTCCAGCGACGCTTTCTGGGACCTCGCCGCGATCCAGGTCGATGGCCTACCCAAGGGCTGCCACGTGTTCACGTTCGCGGACGACGTGAGCGTCGGGACCGAAGTCGCCGTCCTCGGCGATCCGCGCGACAGTTCCGGCTGGGTTCTGACTCCTGGGTATGTCAGCTCGACTAAGGAACAAATCGACACCGTCGATGGTCGTCTGCGCGCTGCGCTCATGTACACCTCTCCGACGCGTCCGGGCTCGAGCGGCAGCCCTGTGCTGCTCGCGGACGGTCGGGTCGCTGCCGTGCACTCCGCAGGTCACAGAGGACAGTCCAGTGACTCTTCGGAGAGGACTGAACTCACCGGCTTCGCACTGGGCATCCCGGCGCGCGAGGCGCGCCTCTTCGCCGAGAAGATCGCGCGACCCTGAAGCCGACACCGATCCCTCATCCAGGAAACCCACCGAGAACCATGAACATCCGTTTCACCTCCGCCTGCCTGCTCGCCGCCTCCATCGCCCTCACCGTCGCCTCCTGCGGCTCGACCGGCCGCGTCAAGGCCGAGGGCGAGGAACAACTCGTCGGCGACAAGCGCGCCGGCACGCTCACGTACGACGAGCTCGTCAAGCAGTCGACGTCGAAGCTCGTCGCGCAGGCCGGTCTCACCGCGCGTGCGCAGGGTCCGTGGCGCGTCGCTTTCTTCGGGCTCGAGACGAAGGGCGCCGAGGAACTGCGCGACCAGCTGCCGGCGATCTACGACCAGATCGAGGAGATCCTCGTGAACTCGGGCCCCTTCGAGGTCCAGTCGCGCAAGGCGGTCGACCGCGCGCGCCAGGAAGCCGGGCTGCGCGACTTCGACGACCTCTTCATCCAGAAGAACCGCGACGCGTTCCTGGGCATCATGGGGCGCGATTCGAAGGCGCCCGACATCCTCGTCTACGGCGCGACCACGACGCAGACGACGGAGAGCTCGGGCGGCATCTTCACGCGCGACACGACCGAGCGCCGCTACACGCTGTCGCTGGAGATGATCGACGCCGCCACGGGCACGATCCTCTCCAAGGTCAGCGGCAAGCAGGAGATCGAGTACAAGAAGTAGGCGATCTCGTCCCGCCGACTCCTCGCACCGACGCCGCCGTGAGAAACCTGCTCGCATCCATCGCCGTGGCCGTCTCGGTCGCGGCGTGCAAGGCGCCGGACCAGCGCATCGCGCCCTTCGCGAACGCGTGGGGCGCGGGCGATTTCACGGCGGCGGAGCGCGAGATCGACGCGCTCGTGGCCGACGAGGCGGCCGTCGAGCCGAAGCTCGTGACGGAATCGCGCGGGCTCGACCCCTCGATCGACCCCGCGAAGGGCGACACGTTCCTGTTCCTGCAGGAGAAGTCGATGGCGCGGCTCGCCGCGGGCGACACGGACGGGACGATCGACCTCCTGCGCCGATCGCGCGACGAGCTCGCGAACCGCTACCAGGACTCCGACATCGCCGGCTGGCTGGCGGCGGGGCTGACGGACGACACGGTGCTCGACTACCGCGGCGCGGACTACGAGCACGTGCTGACGCCGGCTCTGCTCGCGCTGGCCGACCTGCTCGAGGGCGGCCAGGACGCCTACGCCTACGCGCTCCAGGTCGGCGAGGTGCAGGAGCGCATCCTGGGCAGCACGTTCGGCGACGACGTCGACGGGCAGGGCAACGGCTACAACCCGCGCAAGACGTACCAGCGCGTCGCGCTGGGCGCGTACGTCGAAGGCCTCGTGCGCGAGCGCGCGGGCTACTCGAGCGAGGCCTACAAGGCCTACGAACGCGCGCGCGAGTGGGGCGGAGCCGCGCCGGTCGTCGTCGAGGCCTGTGAGCGCACGTCGAACGGCGTCTACGCGCCGGCCGGTCACGGCGTCGTGCACGTGTTCCGCTTCGCCGGCCGCGGGCCGCGCTTCGTGCAGGGCACGTCTCCGATCACGGACAGCGCGCTGTTCCTGGCCAACATGGGCAGCATCCTGATCGGCCAGGGCGACAACGTCGGCGCGCTCGGGCAGGCGGCCGTGCCGGTGCCCGTCGTGCAGGTCGGCGACGCGGCGGTCCCGGAGCTCGAGATCGTCGCGGACGGCGCCGTGGTCGGCACGACGTCCACCGTGCTCGACGTCGTGGGCGTCGCCGTCCAGCAGGTCGAGGCGAACCTGCCCTGGATCCTGGCGCGCGCGGCGATCCGGCGCACCGTGAAGGCGGTCGCGGCGAAGGCCGCGCAGGACGCGGTGAACCAGAACAACCCGAACGACTCGGGGATCGGCCTCCTGGCCGGGATCCTGACGAACCTGGCGCTCACCGCGGGCGAGCACGCCGACACGCGCAACTGGACGTCGCTGCCGGCGCGGTTCCAGGTCGCGCGGTTCACCCTGCCCGAGGGCGCGCACGAGCTCGATCTCGGCACGGGCATGCACGCCACGGTGCGCGTCGCATCGGGCAAGGACTCGTACGTCGTCGTCGTGCAGCCCGACCTCGCGCGAGCGGGCGCCGTGCTGACCGACGTCTACTCGCACCCCGCGGACACGCAGCCGTAGCGCACATGGACCTGCAACTCGCGGGCAAGGTCGTCCTGGTCACCGGCGCGTCGGGCGGCATCGGCCGCGCGCTGGCCGAGGCGTTCGCGGGCGAGGGCGCGCGGCTGGCGCTCACGGGGAACGGTCAGTTCGGGGAGCTCGAGGCCTGGATCGCGGAGGCGCGTCTGCCGCACGCGATCGCCTTGCGCGCGGACACGACGGATCCGGCCTCGATCGACGCCGCGTTCGACGCGGCGCGCGCGCGCTTCGGCCGCGTCGACGTCGCGATCGCCAACGCGGGGCGCTGGACGCCCGAGTTCGCGCTGCTGCACCAGGCCTCGGTCGAACGCATCCGCGAGAACCTCTCGACGAACCTCCTGGGCACGATCTGGACGGCGCGCGCGTTCTTCCGGACGCTCGCCGCGACCGGTCCGCGCGGCGACGGACAGGGCGCGAGCCTGGCGATGATCGGCTCGACGGCCGGCCGCTTCGGCGAGAAGGGCCACGCCGAGTACGCCGCCGGAAAAGCGGGGATGTACGGCCTCCTGCGCTCCTTGAAGAACGAGATCGTCGAGCTCGACCCGTTCGCGCGCGTGAACCTGATCGAGCCCGGCTGGACCGTCACGCACATGGCCCGGCCGGCGCTGCAGCAGCCGGGCGTGATCGAGCGCGTCGTGAAGACGATGCCCTTGCGCCAGATCGGCCGCGCGCAGGACGTGGCCCGTGCCGCGCTGTTCCTCGCTTCGCCGGCGATGTCGCGGCACGTCAGCGGCGAGGTCGTCACGGTCGCCGGCGGGATGGAAGGCCGCACGCTGTGGGACTCGGCGCAGATCGACGAGGGCGCGATCCGCCGGCGCACCGAGGACGCCTGACGCGATGGCACCGAGCCCGGGAACCGCGCGCGCGCTGCGCATCCTGAAGCGGACCGGCATCGTCGTGGTCGCGCTGGTGATCGGGATCCTGCTGGCCGAGGGCGGCCTGCGCCTGTTCCTGCGCGTGAAGGGGACGCCGTTCGACGCGCAGGAATCGCGCGTCCGGATGCGCACGCTGCTCTCGCCGATCCAGCGCTTCGTGCCCGCGAACCTGGGCATCGACCTGCCCGACGGCGGCCGCCGGCCGATCCTGAATCCCTTCTACGGCAGCGAGGAGCACTACGACACCGGCGACGTGTTCAAGCACTTCCGCGAGGACGCGCGGCCCGACGACTTCGAGGTGCTCCTGCTGGGCGGATCGGTGGCCGCGTACCTCGGGCTCACCGACGGGCCGGCGATGCGCGACGAGTTCCAGCAGTACCCGGCGCTGCGCGGCCGCCGCGTCGTGTTCCTGAACGGCGCGCACGCGGCGCACAAGCAGCCGCAGCAGGTGACGCGCGTCGCGCTGCTCCTCACGTTCGGGTACCGGCCCGACCTCGTGATCAACCTCGACGGGTTCAACGAGATGGCGCTGGCGGCCGAGAACTCCGGCGGCAACATGCACCCGCTGTGGCCCAGCGCGCCCGTGTGGGGCGCGGTCGTGTCGAAGATCAACTTCGCCGCGACGGACCGCATGGAGCTCCTGGTCGGCATCTGGCAGCTGCGCGAGGAGTCGGAGGCCCTGCTGTCGCGCTGCGTGCGCTTCCAGCTCGACAAGACGGCGCTGGGATCGCGCTACGCGATCTGGCGGCTCGAGAGCATGAACCGGAAGCGCAACACGCTGCAAGAAGCGCTGATGGGGATCGGCACCGCGGTCGACACGGACATCCGCTCGCGCCGCCAGCAGGGCGGGCCGGACTACGACCAGGACATCGGATCCGTGCTCGACGTCGCGGTGCACGGCTGGAGCGAGAGCTCGCGATCGCTGCGCGCCTTGTGCGAGAGCCGCGGCATCCCGTACGTGCACTACATCCAGCCGGCGCTCTTCGACACCGGGTCGAAGCCGATGAGCGAGTCCGAGGCGAAGATCGAGAACCCGCGCGACCTGTGGCTCTTCGGCGCGCGCGACGGCTACCCGCTGCTGCGCAAGGCGGCGGCCGAACTCGCGGCCGAGGGCGAGCACGTGATCGACGGGACGCGCATCTTCGAGGGCGTCACCGAGACGCTGTACGTGGATCCGTGCCACGTGAACCCGCGCGGCAACCAGCTGCTGCGGGAGTTCATGATGGCGAGGTTCCCGCGGGACGTGATCCCGGCGCGGTGAGCATGTATCGCGCACGCGCTCGACGCTCGTTCGGCCGGCGTGTGCGGATGGAGAGCGCGCTTCGCCAGAGTTGAATCCGGCGGACATGGCGCGGACGACGCCGGCGTGCTCTCACCGGATCGTGGGCTGGGGGCGAAGCGAGCCGGGACGAGGTCGCGAATCCCGTCGAGGTTCGAGCTCACGTCGGCTCGCAGTCCTCGGGATCCCACGACGCGCCGCCGCGCGGCGTCTCGCGGGTCGCGATCAGCCCGCACTGCGTCCACCCGACCCTGAGCAGCCAGGAGAGTGCGCGCGACAGAGGCCGGTCCGCTCTGGGCGATCGATCCGACCAGCCGCCGAACCACGGCCCGGACGAGAAGGCGTCGATCCCGAGAATCTGTGCTCCGTGCTTGCGCGCGTTCTGCAGCGCGTAGACCAGCACCTGGCGTACCTCGCGCGGCGTCTTCAGCACGCGTGCGTGGTACCGGTCGCGGATCACGCGGCCCCGGCGTTCCCAGGCCCGGTTGAGGGCCTTCGCGAGTCGCACCAGCAGCCCCTTCATGCCGCGGCCGAGCGCGCGTTCGTCCGGCGCCTCGACGATGAAATGTGCGTGGTTCGACTGGATCGAGTACTCGATGAGGCGGAAGTCGAACCTGTCTGCGCCGGCCGCGAGCGTGTCACGGAGCAGCGCGAGCGTGCGCTCGCGACGGAGGTTCGGAAGCCCTTCGACGAGCTTCGTCGTCACGAAGACGGGCGTGTGGCGTGTCACGCGCGCTCGCGGGGCGTGAGCGACGAGCGCGCGGGTGCCTGTGGGCTTCCGTCCAGCTCCATCTCGTCGTCCTCCACGGCGGAAGAGTTCGAGCTGCTCCACGTTGTTTCTCCGACGGACACGCATCGAACACCTCCATCCCAGGGACGAACGGCGCGCGCCGCGGTCGCAGGAATTCTCGAAGAAATTGGCGGTGCTGCCGAGTCCGGTAGCGCTCGGAAATCGATTCGGCGGACATCGGGAGCGCGCGTCGAAGTGCGCTGTCCGTGGAGCATGCCGGGCACTCGCGACGAGGACGTCCACTGCGGGTGGCCCGCGGGCGACGAGGCGAAGTCCCGGCGATGCCCGACGGGCGGCTCGAGCTCGGCGCGGTGTTCCGTTCCGCGCGCAGCCTCGTCATCCGCGTCCGGCGCCGGTCGTGCGCCGTCGGCGCGAACGGTCGGCCCGTTCTAGACGGCCCTCGAAGCGCCCGGCACGAGCGCTCGCGTCCAGCACGCGAGCGTGTCGCGCGCGCAGGCGGACCACGACAGCTCGGCCGCGCGCTGGCGGCCGCGGCGTGCGAGGTCGTGCGCGATCTCGGCGTCGCGCAGCACGAGCAGGAGGTCGCGCGCCAGCGCGTCCTCGTCGAGCGGGTCGGGCAGCAGCGCGCCGCGCGCGAGCACCTCGGGCAGCGACCCGGCCGACGACGCGATCACCGGAACGCCGAGCGCGGCGGCCTCGAGCGGGGGCAGGCCGAAGCCCTCGTCGAGGCTCGCGAAGAGGAACGCGCTCGCGCCGGCGTAGAGGCTCTTCAGCTCGGAATCGGGCACGAAATCCAGCCTCAGCACGCGCTCGCGCGCCGCCGATGCCGACAGTGCGGCCTCGAACTCCTCCGCGCCGAACCCGCGCGGGCCGGCGACGACCCAGCGGTGCTCGACGCCGGCGCGCACCGCGGTTTCGAACGCGCGCAGCATGCGCACGTGGTTCTTGCGCGCGTCCACGCGCGACACGGTCAGCACGTAGGGGCCGCGGACCGACGACGGCCCCGGTGCGCCGCCGCGCAGCACGTGGTCGCATCCCAGCAGCGCCACGTCGATCCGCGCGCGATCGATCGACAGCGTGCGCGCGACGTCGTCGGCGACGAACGCGCTCGGGACCAGCACGCGCCGCGCGCGCGCGCACTGGGCGCGAACGCCCGCGGCCATTCGCGCGGCCGCCTCGTCGGACAGTCCCGATCCCGGCCGCGCCCAGATGCAGTCGAAGACGATCGCGGTCTCGACGGCGGCGCGCACGGGCAGCACGTGCGTCTGCGTGTGGTGGAACACGTCGCAGCCGCCGACCAGGTCGTCGACGCCGCGTCCGAGGATCCCGCACAGGCGCGGGATCCAGCGCGAGGGGAAGCGCAGGCGGTCGAGGTGCGTGCCGCGCGCGAGACCGAGCTCGTGGCGCGCGACCTCGCTCTTCGCGAGCGTCCAGCCGAAGAGCCGCAGCTCGGGCGCGCCCTCGAGCGTCTGGAGCGCGCGCACGAGCTCGCGCGTCGCGCGTCCGATGCCCTCGCGGTTCACGAGCGCCGTGCGGTAGTCGAGGCCGATCCTCACGCCGCGAAGCTCCGGTGGATCGCGGCCGATGCGGCGAAACCCAGGGCGAAACCGAGCGGTCCGCCGAGCCAGCCCCACGCGCGCCACGCGGCGCGCGCGCCGGTCCGCGACAGCACCCACGCGGCGCCCACGGCGACGGAGAGCTCCGTCGCCAGCGTCGCGATCCCCGCGCCCTCGATGCCGAAGCGCGGGATCAGGAGCGTGTTCGCCACGAGGTTCAGCGCGAGCCCGGTCGCGGCGATGCCGAGCATCGAGCGCCCGCGTCCGGCGGCGACGAGCGCCGTCGTCAGCACCGCGCCGGCGTGGATGACCGCGACGGCGCCGAAGAGCCAGCGCAGGCTCGGCCCGGCGATCGCGACGTGCGGCCCGAAGAGGCCCAGGATCTCGGCCGAAAATGGCGCGGCCAGCCCGGCGACGAGCCCCGCGGCGGCGAACAGCGGCTGTCCGAGGCGCGCGACCGATTCGCCCAGTCGGTTCGCGGCGTGCTCGCGCGCCAGCCACGGCAGCGCCGCCTGCGACGCGTACAGCGCGACCATGATCGTCATGGACAGGATGCGCACGCCGACGTTGTAGGCGCCGAGCTCCGCTTCGCCGCGCAGCGCGCGCACGAACAGGTTGTCGGCGTAGAAGTAGGCCTGCTGGCACAGGCTCGCGAAGCCCAGCGGCGCCGCCGCGGCGAGCACGGACGCCCACGGGACCTCGGTCGCGGCGCGCTTCGGCAGGTGGCGGCGGCACGCGACGTAGAGGAGCCCGTTCGCGATCGCGCTGCCCAGGGCGACCGCGCACAGGTAGTGCGCCGGCTCGCTGTCGCCCGTCGCGCGCAGCGCGAGCACGAAGACGAGCGACGCCGTGGCCGCGATCGCGCGCAGGCCGACCGGGATGCCCCACGCGATGCGGTTGCGCAGGACGACCGTCGAGAGCTCGGCGACGTGCGTGACGGGGTACAGGCTCGCGAGCAGGATCCAGCCCGCCGCCGGCTCGTGCATCCACAGCGCGCCGCCGCCGACGAGCACGACGCCCAGGATCCCGGTCGCGAGGCGGATGCGCCGCGACGCGGCGAGGACCTCGGGCATCCGCGACTCGTCCGCCGCCGTGCGCTGCACCGCGACCTGGCCCGTGCCGAAGTCGACCAGCGCGTCCAGGAACACGAAGACGGCCAGGTAGAACGTGTAGCGGCCGAACGCGGCGGGAGCGAGGTGGTGCGAGAGCAGCCACAGCTGCGCGAACGTGCACGCCGATCCGTAGACGCGCCCGAGCACGAGGAACGAGGTCCCGCGCCACACCCGCCGCGGGACGGAGGCTCGGGCGGGCGTCTGGGGCGGGCTCGACACGATCGCGCAGGTGTACGGTGCCAGGCACGACCCCGCCACATTCGTGGGCGCGGGAGGCTCGCCGGAACGTACGGTGCCAGGCACGACCCCGCCACATACGCCGCCACGACAG
>JBGAOR010000011.1:4096-88502 GCA_044221705.1 Planctomycetota bacterium | reverse complement strand
CCCGACGCCGAAGCCAGCGCGGCGGACGCGCCCATGACCTGCAGGAAACGGCGGCGCGAGACGTCGCTCGGGGCCTCCGCGCGCTGCGGAACGTTCGGGTTCAGCGGTGACACGTGGAGCAGTCCGTCGAGGGTTGGATGCGCTTCTCGCGCGCGAGTTCGGCGCCGACTTCGCGCGCGGGGCGGTCGGGCGACCACTCCATGGACGTGACCTGGTCGACCGGCCGCAGGTTCGGCGTCGGATCGCGGTGGCACTCGAGGCACCAACCCATCGAGATGGGCGCTTCCTGGCGCACGCGGTCCATCGTGTCGATGCGTCCGTGGCAGCTGACGCAGCCCACGCCGCGCGACACGTGCGCGCCGTGGTCGAAGTACACGTAGTCGGGCAGGTCGTGGACCCGCTTCCAGTGCACCGGGTCGCCGGACGCGGCGCTGACGATCACCGCGGCGAGCTTGTCGCTCTGGTTGCGGATGCGCGCGTGGCAGTTCATGCACGTCTCCGTCGGCGGCACCGCGGCGCGCGCGGCGCCCTCGACCGTCGTGTGGCAGTAGCGGCAGTCGAGCCCCAGCTCGCCGGCGTGCATCGCGTGGCTGAACGGCACCGGCTGCTCGGGCGCGTATCCGACCGCCATCGTCCGCGGCGAGGCGCCGTACGCGAACAGGGAGAGGACGTACGTGCCGCCGAGCAGCGCACCGATGCCGAGCGCGGGCCGCAGCCCGTTCATCCATCGCGGGAAGACGTTCATCGGGGGGAGTGTCCGGTCCGCTCCGGACCGCGCGTGAGGTCCGAGACCGCGCGCGTCCGTGGTGCGTGGGCGTGCGTCGGCGGGTGTTCGCTGCCAGGATCCATGTCGCCGAAGGAGTGTTCGGGGAAGGCCAACCCCCGGCCATGCGACGGAGTGCGTAGCGCGGGGCCGCTTCGCTCCGTAGGCCGCGTACGCACTCGCCGCGCGGCGTCGCGCGCACGGCCTCGGGCTCGCGGAAATCCGTACGTCGCGAGCGCTCGACGACCGGCGCGCGCATTCGCACCCGCGATCGGACTCGTCAGCGCAGGAGCTTCAGCCGCAGGCCGCTGACGTGGAGCTCGCTCGCCTGCGAGAGCACGGCGCCGAACGCGCCGACGCGTGTCCTGCGCCACCCGATCCCATCGACGTACTCCGGCTCGCGCCGCGTGTTCGGGCTGAACTCGAAGCTCCTGCGGCTGCCGATGTACGTGGCGGTCACCACGTACGTCTCGCCGTGATGCCACGCACCGTCGGTCTCACCGATCGTCAGCTCGTCGGGCGCATCCTGCACGTTTCGTCCGAGCCGCCAGTAGAAGCGGCTCACGCCGCGGATCGGCGTGAACTCGATCTCCAGGACGAAGTCGCGCCAGCGTTCGAGGTCTCCGATCGAGAAGATGCCGTCGCGCGTCGAGCCGTCCGCCGGCCCGACCGCGTGGATCCAGCCGTCGCCCGTCTCGAAGCTCGCGAAGCCGTCATGACCACCCTTGGCCTGGGGCGGCGCGAACAGGTCGCGCCACGGCGTCGCGGCCACGACCTCGGGCGTGAAGAGCGCGTAGGCGATCTCGTCGGCCTCGACGATGCACTGCTGGCAGATCGGCTCGAGCCGGACGAGGTCCCCGGACGCGCGCCGTTCCATCGCCTCGTCGAGCAAGGAGCGCAGCGCGTCCTCGGCCTTGCCGTAGGCGTCGAGCGCGTCGTGTCGCCGGCCGTCGCGCGCGAGCTCCCGCGCGCGCTCCAGCAGCGCGAGCGCGCGCTCGAGCGGCGTGGGCTCGCGCACTTCCGGGATGGGCTTGCGCGCGGATGGGCCGGCGGGCCCCTCGGAGACCGGCGAGCCCTCGGGACGCGCGACGGCCGGCGCGCGGCAGGACGCGATCGCCCACCAGGTCGACGCACCGACGACGAGCACGAGCGCGACGGCCGCCCAGGGCAGGACCGCGACCGGCCGGGCGAGGTGTCGCGACATGACCGAGCTATCCCGGCCCGCTCCTCCGGCAACGCCAGCGTCGGACCGATCCGCGGCCGGGTCCGTACCCCGGGTCCGCACGGCGGACCGACGGCCCGGTCCGGCCGATTCGGTGGGTTCCCGCTCAGCGGTCCTACGCGCGCGTGCGCAGGCCTCTCGAGCAGAGTGCGCAGTCGTGTGACTCGGAGCGGACGCGGTCCTAGCGCTGCGCTCGCCCACCCTCCCTTGCGACGCGATCGATCCTGGCCTCGATGAACGTCACACCACAACGCGCCGCGTGCGGCGCGCGTCCGAACCGACCCGCGTCCTCGATGCGCGGTCTCGCGAGCGCGGGCCGCCGACTCGCTGGCTGCCTCGGCGCCTGCCTGATCGCGCAATCCGGCTCGGCCGCCATCCTCCCTGTGCAGCAGTCGGCGCCGGCGAAGCCCGAGCCCCGTCCGGTCGCGCAGCAGCCCGAGGCGGTCCCGGGCGCGATCCCCGTCCACGAGATCCCCGAGGTCATCGTCACGGAGACGCAGCTCGAGTCCGACGCGGCGCTCCAGCACACGCCGCTGACGAATACCGCCGCGCGCGACGTGCTCACGCCCGAGGAGGTCGCCGAGGCCGGGACGTTGAACCTGCAGGAGATCCTGCGGCGCTCGCCCAGCATCCACATCAGCGAGGAGACCGGGTCCGACTCGCTGCCGAACATCGCGATCCGCGGCGTCACCGGCAACGACGGCATCTTCCGCAGCGTCAACGTGGCGATGTTCGCGGACGGGATCCCGCTCGCCGGCGCGCCGTACGGTGCGCCGGGCGCGTCGGGGTTCCCGCTCTTGATGGAGCGCGTGTACGCGATCGACATCCAGCGCGGCGGGGCGGCGACGCGGTACGGGCCGAACAACGTCTCGGGCATCGTCAACTTCCTCACGCGGCCGATCCCGACGGAGAGCACGCTCTACACGCGCTTCTCGTACGACAGCTTCGACGACGGGGCCAACTACACGACGTACGGCGGCACGTACGGCTCGTTCGGGTTCCTGCTCGAGAGCGTCTACAAGGACGGCAAGACGTACCGAGAGCACGGAGACTACACGCTGCAGAACTACTCGCTGAAGACGCGCTACGAGCACAGCGAGGACCTGCGCAGCTTCCTGCAGGTCGAGTACTTCGACGACGACTCGGATCTGTCCGACGGCCTGAGCCTGGCGCAGTACCGGGCGGATCCGTCGCAATCGACCTCGCTGCAGAACCGCTTCACGGCCAACCAGAAGCGCGTCAACTACAAGCTCGAGGTCGACGCGAGCGACCGGACCCAGCTCGACCTGATCACGTACTACTACGAGACCGAACGCACCTTCTACCTGGGCTCGCCTCTCTTCTACGGGAACACGCCGAACTACATCCAGGCGACGCCGCGCCCGATGAACACGTTCGCGGTGCAGCCGCAGGTCACGCACCGCTACGAACTCGGCGACGTCGACGGGACGCTGCTCGCCGGGATCCGCTACGAGCACGAGAACCTGACCCGCGGCGTCGAGCGCTCCTTCCCCGACGGGACGGAGACCCAGATCTCCGACGACCGGTTCGAGTACGAGGCCGGATCGGCGTTCGTCCAGAACGACTTCTTCTTCGGCGACTGGAAGGTCACGCCCGGCGTGCGCTTCGAGTCCGTCGACATCCAGGCCGAGAACCAGGCCGGCTTCGCCGTCGACCGCGACTTCACGGAGATCCTGCCGGCGATCAGCGCCTCGTACCTGATCCGACCCGACGTCGCTGTCTACGCGAACGTCCAGACGTCGTTCCAGCCGCCGGCCGCGAACCAGATCGAGATCTCGACGGATCCGCAGGACGTCGAGGCCCAGTACGCCTGGATGTACGAGCTCGGGACGCGCCTGCAAACGCGCGACGGCGCGCTGTCGGCGGACCTGGCGCTGTACCAGATCGACTACAGCGATCGGCTCGAGCCCGATCCCGACCAGTTCGACGTGCTGCTCAACTCGGGCCGGTCGCGACACCGCGGCGTCGAGCTCGCGCTCGACGGCGACCTCGAGCCCGCGGGATTCGACGGGCTCAGCTACTGGACCACGGTCGCCTACAACCAGTCCCAGTACGAGAACGGCGAGTTCGAGGGCAACGAGACCCCCGGCAGCCCGCACTGGCTGCTCGGCTGGGGCGCGCGCTACGAGTTCGGCCGCACGGGCATCTTCACCGCGATCGACGGCTACTTCGTCGACGAGTCGTACTCCGACCGCGAGAACACGAAGGACATCAACGCCCAGGGCACGCGCGGCCAGAAGCCGTCGGCCACGATCTGGAACGCGCACACCGGGTTCCGGCGCCAGCTCGACGAGCGCGTGCGCCTCGAAGTGCAGCTCGACGCGCGCAACGTCTTCGACGAGGAGTACTTCGACGTCCGCGCCGGTCGCGGCATCTACCCGGGCGCGCCGTTCGGATACGGCGCGTCGATCGGTCTCCTGTTCACCTTCTGATCCACGGCCCACATCGAGCGATCCACGAGCCCCATGCACACGAACTCCATCGCGGCACTCTGCGCCGGCGTTTCCTCGATCCTCGTGGCCTGTCGATCCACGGACGGCGGCACGCCGGACGCTTCCGCGGCGGCGCCGGCCGCTTCCTCACCCGCCACGCCGGAGCTCGCGCCGACGCGCGAGTTCGAGATCCGCGGCGACCGCGCGTTCCTGGGCGGGAAACAGGTCGAGCTGTGGGGCTTGCGCTGCGGGAACGCGCTCATGAGCCCGGCCGTCACCGAGCGGCACGTGCGCGCGCTCGACAACATGGTGCGGCACGGCATCAACCTGATCGGCGTGTACGTGCAGGGCAGCAACGGCGGCTGGCCGGACGCCGACGCGGGATTCAACGGATACGAACCGTCGGGCGCGCTGCGCAAGGACGTCGCCGCGCGACTCGAATGGCTGGTGCGCGAGGCCGACGCGCGCGGCATGGTCGTCGAGGTCGGCCTGTGCTCGCCGCGCAAGGACCAGGAGCTGCGCGACGAGGCCGGCGTGAAGCGCGCGGTCGAGGAGACGGCCCGATTCCTGGTCGAGCGCGGCCTGAAGAACGTCTTCGTCGACGTCATGCACGAGTTCGACCACACGGAGCGCGCGGACCTCGACATCTTCCGCGAGCCGGGCGGCGCGGCGAAGAAGGCGCGTCTCGCGAGCTGGTTCAAGGCGATCGCCCCCGACATCGAGGTCGGCGTCTGCCCGTACGAGAAGTCGCCGACGACCGACACGTTCCCCGGCATGGACGTGCGCATCATCCAGAAGTCGATGGCGATCCCGGCCACGGGCTTCGTGGTGAACGTCGAGTCGCAGAAGATGGACTCGTACGAGAACGACGGCGTGTTCTCGGACGGCGACAAGGACTGGATCTTCGCGGACTGCGAGCGCTTCCAGGCGGCGCCGAACGCGGCGCTGATCTTCCACGCCGCCTACGTGCTCGGCGTGGGCAACTTCAGCGGCACGGCCCCGCATCCGGAGATGGGCGGGATGGGCACGAGCCCGAGCGATCGCGGCGTGCGCTTCTACTACGAGTGGGTGCGCGACCACGTCGGCCGCTGGGAGTATCCGCGCCACGTTCCCGCGAACCCGGTCGCCGCCGCCTCGGCGGCGAACGCGCCGACGCGCGAGTTCGAGGTGCGCGACGGGCTGCCGTTCCTCGGCGGCCAGCCGGTGAAGCTGTGGGGCATGCGCGCCAACAACGCGCTGATGAGCGCGGCGGTCACCGAGCGCCTCGTCAACAACCTCGACAACATGGCCGCGCACGGCATCAACCTGATCAGCGTGTGCCTCCAGGGCACGAACGGCGGCTTCCCCGACGTCAACGCCGGTCCGAACGGGTTCACGCCCGACGGCCGCCTGATCGCGGGCTTCAAGACGCGGCTCGAGACGATCGTGCGCGAGGCCGACCGCCGCGGGATGGTCGTGTGCGTCGGCGTGCTGATGCCGCGCAAGGACGAATACCTGACCGACGAGAACGCGGTCCGCAAGGCGATCGAGGAGACCGGCCAGTTCCTCGAGGAACGCGGCCTGCGCAACGTGATGGTGAACCTGTTCCAGGAGTTCAACCACCCGACGCGCATCGACCACGAGATCCTGCGCGAGCCCGACGGCGCGCGGAAGAAGGCGCAGCTCGCGCAGTGGTTCAAGGCGAAGGCGCCGGCGATCGAGGTCGGCCTCGTCTCGAACCACCTGACCGGATCGCCCGTCGACTTCCCCGGCTGCGACGTCGAGATGCTCCACGAGAGCGTCCCCTGGCCCGCGAAGGGCTTCGTGCTGAACACGGAGAGCCCCGAGGAGGAGATCTCCGGGAACGAGGGCGTCTTCCACCGGTTCGAGCGCGCGCGGCTCGAGAAGGTCTGGCGTCAGTACCTCGACAGCCCGCGGGCCGCGATGCTGTTCCGCTCACCGTTCGTCGAGGACGTGCGCGGCCGTTCGGGCACCGGCCCGCACCTGGAGATGGGCGGCGGCGGCACCGGCGACTCCGACCGCGGCGTGCGCTTCTTCTACGAGTGGCTGCGGACGAACGTCGGTCGCTGGGAGTTCCCGCGGCACGTGCGCGACTGACCACGGCGCCGGATCGCCGCGCTCGGTCCGGCGGCGCTACATCGAGACCGCGTACTCGTCCCCGCCGATCGGATAGCGCGGACCTCCCGGCCCGCCGAGCGTCTTCTTCCACGGGTCGGGACGCGCGATCGGGCGCACGATCTCGCGGCTCACCTGCACCGCGGCGTGGTAGCGCGCTCCGCGCAGGATCACGCGCCACACCAGCGCGGCCACGACCGTCGCGCACAACACCGCCGTCGCCCACGGCCGGCCGTCGCGCACGATGTCGCCCTCGACGGAGCGCGCGAAGAAGCCCAGGCCCGTCACCAGGAAGAGCTCGAGCGAGAACAGCACCGCGTGCGGCCGCAGCGTGCGGATCGGGTGCCGCGCGATCGTCCACGCGGTCGTCAGCCCGGCCCACACAGCCGAGTTCGTGTCGTGCAGCGCGAGCCGCGTGCGCGTGTAGTCGCCCCACGTCATCACGAGGCTGACGAGCAGCGCGTGCAAGGCGGTCTGCACGAAGCGCAGCATCGCCACGGTCTGCTCGGAGTCCAGCGTCTCGAGCTTGCCGAAATCGGCGGGCGGCACGTCCAGGCCGAGCTGCAGCACGAGCACGTTCCAGGGCTTGCCGTACACGAGCCAGCCGCACAGCGCGAGCACGACCAGCGTGAGCAGCAGGAGCCGCGCGAAGCGCCAGAACCAGCGCGCTCCGCCGTAGAAGAAGCGCCGCACGCTCTCGCCGTGCGTGCGCTCGAGGAAGGCCTGCAGCCAGCCGCCGGCGCAGAAGCAGCCGCCCAGCATGGCGATCAGCGCGAGCACCGCGCCCATCTGTCCCGTCGCGTCGCCCAGCGCGTCCAGTCCCGCGCGGTGGTCGAAGCGGAAGTTCGCGCCCAGGTTCGAGATCAGCGACTCGGGCGCGTACTTGTGCGCCGTCGCGCCGCTCATCCAGGTGAAGTACGCCAGCGCCGGAGCGAGCGCGAGCAACACCTCGAACAGGAGGATGGTCAGCCACACCGCCGGCCGCCCGAGCGCCGCGCGCAGCGCGTCGAGCGACACGACGCGGCCGTCGGCGCGGCTCGCTTCCGCGGCGGCGTTGCGCAGCTCGGCTGCGATCTGGGCCGGGTCAGCCACCGAGCCCTCCCCAGGCGTGCAGGCCGTGCAGGTACTGCGCGAACACGCGCTCGGACCAGCGCAGCGGCGCGGTCGCGTCCGCGGCGTCGTGCCATTCGTTGTCCGACAGGTTCAAGTCGAACGGATAGCGCCGGTCGGGGTCGATCTTCGCGGACACCAGCTTGCGCTTCGACGGCGCGCGGTCCTCGAGGGGCTTCCACCACGTCGAGCGCGCCTGGTCCTCGCGCGCCCAGACCATGCGCTCGCTCGCGCCGTCGTCCCAGTTGAGCTCGAGCGTGAGCGGCAGCCGCAGCTCGCCGCGGCGCCGCACGACGACGTCCGCGCGCCAGCCCTCGCGCGCGGGCGGCTTCGCGGATTCCGCCGCGGGATCCGCGCCGCCCTCGACGAGCGGCGGCGCGCCGGGCGGACCGTTCTTCGGCTTCTCGGCCGCGTCGCGCTCCTTGCGCTCGACCCAGTGACCGCTCTCGTCGAGGAACCAGCCGCGCGGCGGCTTCACGCGTTCCTGCGCGACCTCGATGCGCCAATCGACCGTCGCCGTGCTGCGGAAGGCCTGCTCGAAGTACCAGCCGATGTCGGCCTTCGCGCCCTCCTGGAACGCGTCGATGAAGTCCTGCGGGTACGGGTGGCGATAGCGCCAGCGCTCGGAATACAGGCGCATGCCGCGCAGGAAGCGCTCGTCCCCGACCAGACCCTGCAGCGAACGCAGCGCCGTCGCCGTGCGGCGGTAGCTGTTCGAGCGGTAGCTCGCGCGGTCGCAATACCGCCACGCCGGCATGTCGATCGGATCCGCGTCGGGCTCCTGCAGATATCCGGTCCGCTCGCCCTCGCGCGGATCCGTGCGCTGCCGTCCGTACGCGAGCAACGGCTGTTCGCGCCACCAGTCGACGAGCCCCGAGCCGCGCAGCGGCTCCACCGGTCCGATCCAGGGCAGCGTGATCCGCTTGCCCGACAGCGCGTCGGCGAGCGCGCTCCCGCCCGGCTCGCGACCGATCGGCACGCCGTCGTACGGGATGCCGGCGAAGTCCGTCGTCACGATCGACATGCCGTAGCGCAGCCACAGCGCGTCGTTCTGCGTGAACGTGTTGAAGCCCTCGTCGAGCCAGCTGGCCTCGAACTCGTTGTTCGCGACGAGCCCGTACCAGAACTGGTGACCGCACTCGTGCACGGTGACGCTCTCCGGCTGCTGCATCGCCGCGCGCGTGAACATGCGCGTGCCGGCCGTGAACAGCGTCGGATACTCCATGCCGCCCGCGCCGCCGCCGCCCCAGGCCGGATCGACGCACGTGATGTGCTCGTACGGATACTCGCCCCACCACAGCCCGTAGAAGAAGAGCGCCGTGCACGTGGCCTCGAAGTGGCGCCGCCCCTGCGACGCATGCTCGGGCTGCAAGAGCACCGTGACCGTGACGTCGCGCAGCCGCATCTCCGCCTGCGTGCGATCGAGCGCCAGCGCCACGCGCGCGACCTCGTCCGGGAATCGCGCGGCCCACTCGTCGAAGTGGAACGTGCCCTCGTACTTCACGTAGTGCCGGTCGGCCGTCCATGCGAAGTCGTGCACGAGCGGCGAGCGCCCGCTGCGCTCCGCGCGCTCGCGATCCTTGTCCGACGGCGCGGCGTACCGGACCGTGAAGCGATCGCGCCCGCCCGTCGTGGGCCCGTCCTGCACGCCCGACGCGCCGGTCTTGTCCTGGTACATGGACGGCAGGTCGAGCTCGACGTCGTACGTGCCGAAGTTCGAGAAGAACTCCGTGGCCCCGTGGAACTGGTGGCAGTTCCAGCCGTTCCCCGTCTCGTACACGCCGAGCTTCGGGAACCACTGCGCCATGAGCAGGAAGTCGTCCTTGTAGCCGGTGCGCCGCCGCACGCGCGGCACCCGCGCTTCCCAGCGCACGCGCGCCGACACGACCTCGCCCGGCTTGGCGGCACGCGGCATGCGCACGCGAAACACCGTGCGATCCTCCGCGCGCTGATCGTCGGGCGACGTCCACTCGAGGCTCGGCGTCACGTCCGCGTCGTCGACGGACACGGAGACGATGCGCTGCCAGCCCCACTCTCCGTCGCCGACGGGCCCGCCGCGCAGCGCGCCGCCGGCATCGACCATGTGCGTCGACTCCGAGTTCGCGAACGCGTTCCAGTACGCGTGGAACCACAGGTCGGGAACCGTGTCGCGGCTCTCGTTCGTCCAGCGCACGGTCAGCTCGCCGTGCAGCTTGCGCCCGTCCTCCTCGTAGCGCGCACGGATCGTGTAGTCCGAGCGGCACGGTCGGTCGTCGGCGTTCTGCGCGGCGAGCGGGGCACAGAGGAGGACGAGCGCGAGGATTCGGCGCATGACGGGACCTCGCCGATTGTGCCCGACCGCGAGGCCGCGGTGAAAGGTCGGGAGGAGAACTCTCAGCGCGGACGCGACACGAAAACGTCGACCGCCGCGACGCCGAACCCCGACCGATCGAGGTCGATCGCTCCCGCCCCGCGCGTCGCATACCGCGCCTGCGCCTGACGCAGCACTCCCGGCAGGGGCGCGGCGTCCTCCCCGCGCAGCTCGACCTCGGACGCGAGCGCCCACGTGTCGAACGGCCGAGCCGTCGCGAGGAACAAGTAGCGGTCGCACATCGGCCGATCGAGCGGCCACGGATCCGGCGCGGGGAACCCGACGCGGACCGAGCACGTCTCGCCCGGTCCGAGCAGCCGTGCTTCGCCGCCGGCGGCCGGCTCGACCACGCGGCGGGCGCGCGCGTCCTCGGGCAGGTTCAGCACGGAGAGCCTCACCGCGGAACGGCCCGGGTTGCGCACGCGAAACACCCCCATCGGCAGGTCGCCGCGCGTTCCGCCGACGAGCCGCCGTCCGTCGATCGCCGCCGGGACCCAGCGGTTCCAGCCGGCGGGCACAGCGCCGCGCAGCTCGTCCACCCGCGGCGTCTCGAGGTGCACGTCGAGCTGCAGCGAACCGGTCTCGAGCGCGAGCCGCGACGTCGCGCGCCACAGGCTCTCGCGGCGCAGGTACGGCTCGCACACGCCGAGCCAGCGGCCCTGGTCGCCGAACGTCGGCGGCAGGATCGGCAGGTATCCGGGCAACGGCAATCCTTCGGGCGTCCACAGCTGGTACCCGCCGACGCCGGAGCGCAGGACGAGGTCGGCCGTCTCGAGGCTCGACGCGATCCCGACCCACGGCGATCCCGCGAACCAGGGGTCGAGCCCGGGGACGGCGCACCACAGGCGGAGCGGCGGTTCGCCCGCCGGACGGCCGACCTCGACGGCGCGCAGGCTGGTGCGCGACAGGTCGGCGGTCGGAGCGCGGGCGAAGCGCGCGCGCGACTGGACGGCCGAGGCCCATTCGACGACCGCGCCGCCGCAGGAGCTGCGGCCGTCCGCGGCACGGATGTCGAGCTCGGAGCCCTCGCGCAGCCCGTGCACGAAGCCGGCGTCGACCTGGACCAGCGCCGATTCGATCGACGCCGCGTGCCAGCCGGTCACGGTCTCGAACGACGACCCGAAGACCGCGCGGTCCGCGTCGCCGTACCAGGCCACGTCCTGGTACGGGAGCAACGTCGAGACGCCGATCGCGGTCTGCTGCGCGACGCCGCCCCAGGTCGCGCCGGGCTGCGCGCGCTCGAGGCCCTGCGCCAGGTAGTACGTCATCGCGCCGGTCGGCTCGAAGGTGCCGACGGCGGTCTCGATGTCGATCTCGCCCGCGACCTGGTCGCGGCTCGCGGCGCCGATCTGGATCGTCGAGCCGATCGCGACCGTGTTCGAGTCGTCGTAGTAGGGCACGCCGGCGGGCCAGAATCCCTCGCCGTACGCGCGGTCGAACGCGCGCCGACCCTGCGGCGCCGTGCGCGCGCGGAAGTTCATCGGCCCGTTGCCGCGCAGCGCTCCGCCCGAATGGCACGAGTCGGCGAGAACGGTCACGAACGCGCCGCGGGCCGTCGACGCGGCGACGAGCGAGCGCAGCTCGTCGTCGACGAGGTCGTGCTCGCCCGCGAGATCCGGGCCGCGGCTGTCGTAGGCGACGAAGGTCGTGTCGAGCCCGTCGGGCTCGCGATCGGGCCCCTCGGCGGCGTCGGGCACGCGCGAGCCGTGACCGGCGAAGTAGAAGACGGCCTCGGTGCCGGGGCGCGCGCGCTCGATCAACTGGGCGTGGAAGGCGCGCACGATCGCGGCGTGCGTCGCGTCGCCGTCGCGCAGGACGAGCACGTCCTCGTCGCGGAAACCGAAGCGCCCGACGAGCAGCGCGCGCATGTGCTCCGCGTCGCGGACACAGCCGCGCAGCGCGCCGACGTTCGCGTCGGCGGGGTAGTGGTCGATGCCGACGAGGAGCGCGACCTTCGCGGCCGGTGTCGCGGGGGCCGCCGCGGCGGTGGGAGGACTCGCGGGCTCGACGCGCGGTTGCGCGCAAGCGGCGAACGCGAGCAGGGACACGGGGAGGGCGTGCAGGGTGCGAGCCATGGCGCGGCGTACGATAGCGAGACTCCTCGGCGCGGGACCCGAACGGGCGGGTCGGCGGGAACGGCGGCTATCCGCGTGCGAGCGCCCGCTCGCGTGCCGCGTTCATCAGGTCGGCCAGCTCGCTCGCGTCCATGCCGTACGTGTCCGGCAGCGCGTCGTTCGCGCCGACGACCGCGGCGTTCAGCTTCCCGAGGCGCGACGGCGCCGCTCCGAGCCGGTCGAACACGACCATCGGCTGCGAGACGACGTCGACCGCCGAGAAGCGGCCGACCTCGTTCCACGCGAACCGGCGGCGCCGGAACAGGTGGCTCGTCTCGAACCCGTCGCGTCGGACTTCGAGGTACATCGAGCCCGGAAGCAGCACACTCACCCCGACCGCCGTGCACGCGCCGAAGAAGACGGTCACGAACCAGCCGCCCGACGCTCCATCCGCCACCATCGCCGCGCCGCCCGCGGTGAACGCCGTGGCGATCGCGAGCACGACGAGCCACTTCTTCGGGCTCGGTCGCAAGCGGAGTCCGCCCTCGGGGATCTGCGTCGGCTCCGACATCACGGGCGCGATCCTAGCGCGTGCGGGTTCGCGATCTCCGGGCCGCCGCGCACGGCCGCTTCCGCCCGGGCCGCCTCGATCGCGGCCCGCGCCGGCCGTCCCGGGCCAGCGAGGATCGCGCGGTCGGGGTACGCTGCATGGAAGTCCGCCCGCGCGCCGCCGTCGGCGCCCACCCCCGGTTTTGCCTCGATTCCAGCCTGTTCCTCATGTCCCCGATCCGATCCCTCTGCGCCCTGCTGATTCTCGCGACCGCCGCCTCCGCCGAGACCGTCGTCGTGCGCCAGATCGGCTTCTATTTCTCGCCGCGCGAGGTCGTGATCCAGCCCGGCGACAGCGTGCGCTGGGTCTGGTCGAGCGGTTCGCACACCGTGACGGAGGGCACGGACGGGCTCGTGAACGGCAACGAGCTGTTCCACTCGTCGCTCACGGCCGGCGTGCCGAACTTCACGTTCACGTTCTCGCCGGCGTTCCTCGCGCTGCACCCGGCGCCGGGCGGGCGCTACGACTACTTCTGCTCGCCGCACTTCTCGATGGGCATGAACGGGGTCGTGCGCGTCGCCGATCCGGTGCCGGGCGCGAGCTTCTGCAGCGGCGACGGCAGCGGGACGGCCTGCCCGTGCGCGAACGCGTCCTCGGGGCAGGTCGGCTGCCTCAACTCCGTCGGCGGCGCCGGCCGTCTGCGCGCGATCGGGACGCCGAGCGTCGCCGCGGACTCGCTCGCGCTGTATGCGTCGGGACCGCCCGAGGGCACGAACGTCATCTTCTTCCAGGGCTCGAGCACGCTTTCCGGCGGCGCCGGTGTCGTGTTCGGCGACGGATTGAGGTGCGCCGGCGGCGCGCTGATGCGCCTCGGGCTCCAGCCGGTCTCGTTCGGCTGGGCGCGCTATCCCGCCACGGGCGATCCGGCGATCTCGGTGCGCGGCGCGGTGCCGCCCGGTTCGACGCGCCACTATCAGGCCTGGTACTTCGATTCGCCCGGCACGTGCGGAGCGCCCGCGGCGAACTGGACCAACGGCTACAGCGTCGTCTGGCAGTAGTCCGTCGGTATCGGGCCGATCCGTTCCCCCTGTCCGAGGGGCGCCGGACCAGCCCGACCCGTGCGCGGAACGGCGGGCTCTCCGCCCGCGGCTTGCGAGCGAACAGGTGGCGTGCGGAGCTCCCGCCGTACCATGAGAGACCCCCCTCCCCGTGGGTCGAATGCTCGCGTTCGCGGGACCGTCGCGAGGCTCTCACGAGGGATCGGTCCCCCATGAGCCCCGGACACCACGAGCATCGGCCGGACAGGACCGTCGACGAGTTGCTCGACGGCTACCTCGTCGAGCTGGCGCAGAACGGGACGGCGGACCTCGACGTCTGGGCGGCGCAGATCGTGCGCGGCGAGCTGCGCGAGCGCTTCCGCCGCGAGGCGCTGGCCGAGGAGTTCGCCTGGCGCACCGCGCGCGGCGAAGCGGTCGTGCTCGAGGTCTTCGCGGCGCGCCTCGCCCACGAATCGGACCGCAAGGCGTTCGTCGAGCTCGTGCGCGCGAACCGGCTGGCCGAGCAGGCACTGCCGCCGCAGTACGCGCCCGGTGCGCTGCTCGGCGACCGCTACCGCATCCGCTCGATCCTCGGCCGCGGCGGCATGAGCGTCGTGTTCGCGGCCTGGGACCAGGAACTCGAGCGCGAGGTCGCGATCAAGGTCTTCAACGCGCAGGCCCAGGCCGGCAGCGCCGAGGAGTGGGAGGGCATCGCGCACGGCGAAGCCGCGGCGCTGGCGCGGCTCGACCATCCGAACGTCGTGCGCGTGCACGACATCCGCCGCGACAAGGCGCACACCTACATCGTCATGGACCGGGTCGACGGCGTCGACCTGTCGCGCGCGCTCGACGAGCTGAAACGCGCCGAGACGGAGGACGGCGCCGATCCCGCACGCCGGCCGGAGCGTCTGCGCGAGTTCCTGGAGAGCTCCGCGACCCGGGGCGGCGAGAACGCGCCTCGACCGACGACCGACCGCATCGACGCGCGCAGCTGGCCGCGCACGGTCGCGCGCATCCTCGCACCCGTCGCGGCGGGCATCGAGTCGGCGCACCAGCTCGGTCAGGTGCACCGCGACCTGAAGCCCAACAACGTGCTGCTGCGCGCCGGCGCGGATCCGATCGTGCTCGACTTCGGCCTCTCGGCGCGCGTGCGTCCGGGCTCGGAGGATTCGGCGGTCCTGCGCGGCACGCCCGAGTACTTCGCGCCCGAGCAGGCGCGCGACCTGAAGTCGGGCTCGGACGTGCGCACCGACGTCTACCAGCTCGGTCTCGTGCTGTACGAGATGCTGAGCCTCGAGCGCGCGCAGTCGCGCGAGAAGACCGAGGACATCCTGCGCTTCCTGGCGCGCGTGAGCCTGGGCCCGAGCGAGCGCATCGACGCGCTGCCCAAGTCGATCCCGCTCGCGCTGCGCGCGATCTGCGCCAAGGCGCTCGCGCCCCAGGTGACGCAGCGCTATGCGAGCGCGGGGCAGATGGCGAAGGACCTCGAACGGTTCGCGGTCGGTCTGCCGAACGTGCACGCGCAGACGAGCCGCGCGCACGCGGCCTGGCAGCGCACGCGCTGGCTCGCGAAGCAGCCGGCGTTCGCGGCGCTCGTCGTAGGCGGGCTCGCGCTGGGCGCGGGCGCGTGGATGCGGGCGGAAGCGGCAGGCAGGAAGGGCGGCACCGCGCTCAACCTCGTGTACATCGATCAGAAGGCGCAGTCGGTGACGCCAATCGGGGACTCGCAGGAGGGCCTGAACATTCCCGGCAAGGGCACGGACGAGTTCCTCGGCGTGTCGGTCGAGTCGACTGCGCCGGTCTGGATCTACGCGCTCGGAGTGAACGGCAACGACAAAGGCGAGCGCGGTGTGTACCCGCGGATCCCGATGCTCGTCGGCGGCAAGGCCGAGCGTAGCGAGTGGGGACTGCGGATCGACAGCGACCAGCCCCAGGTCGTCGCGGTCTATGAGTTCGACCGCAAGGATCCGGAAGAAGGCGTCCTGGCCATCGCGCGCGACGAACGGTCCGAGGTCATCGAGAGCTGGCTCGCCGAGCTCGACGCGGAAGTGCGCGCGACGAAGCTACCGATTCCCTACGAGCGCGCGAAAGCGTCGTTCGAGCGCATCGCGAAGACGACGGTCCGCGGCGCTGTCGACGCGAACGCGTCACACGTCGATCCGGATGCGCTCAAGGACGTCGTGCTCCGTCGCGCAGCCTCGCGCGGCGAGTCGAGCGACGGCCGACTCAAGTGGTTCCAACAGATCCTGCAAGTCAGCAGGAAGGGAAAGGACTGATCGCATGGACGACGGCGGCGACTGGAAGGAGATGCCCACGATCGACCTCGTGCGCGAGGCGCAGAACGGTCACGGCGAGGCGCGCGACGAGCTGTTCCAGCGCTACTCCGACCGCGTGCTGGGCATCGTGCGCGCGCGCATCGGTCCGAAGCTGCGCCGCAACGTCGAGTCGGGCGACATCGCTCAGGAGGCGCTGATCGAGGCGCTCACCTCGCTCGACCGCTTCGAGACGCGCGGCGAATCGAGCCTGATCCGCTGGCTCGCCACGATCGTCCAGAACCGCATCTCGGCGCGCGCGAAGTACTACGGCGCCGAACGCCGCTCGTCGGCGCGCGAGGTCGCGCTCGACGGCCACGGCGACGGCGGCGAGAGCTCGATCGACCCGCCGTCGCGCGTGAACACGCCGTCGCTCGAGGTCCGCAGCGCCGAGGAGCAGGGGCTCGTCGAAGAGTGCCTCCACGAGCTGCCCGAGAACTACCGCGAGCTGATCCTGCTGCGCGACTACGCCGGAACGGCGTGGGAAGAAGTCGCCGAGTCGGTCGGCGCGGCGAGCCCGGACGCGGCGCGGATGATGCACTCGCGCGCACGGACGCAGCTCGGAAAGCTGCTGCAGGCGCGTGGGGTGACGTGAACTCGATCCAGAGACGCGGCCGCATCGCCCCGGAGTGTCCTGTCCGGACGCGGGCCGCGATCGATACTCGCTGGACTCTGCGGGAACTTGGGGACTTCCATTCCGCGCTCTTGGCGCCGTCGAGCTCGCGGTAGAGAATACGCGCGTCGCGCGCCATGGCCCCTACCCCGAGGACCCAACGACGAACCGATCTGCTGCGGAGTGCAGACGATGCGCGGCAGCAAGCCAACCTCGAGCTGGACGCGGATCGGCGGTCCGCCCTGGGCCAGTTCATGACGCCGTCACCGATCGCGGCGTTCATGGCCAGCATGTTCGAGCTCCGCGGAGAGCAGGTCCGCCTCCTCGATGCCGGCGCTGGCGTCGGATCACTGACGGCAGCTTTCGTCGCGGAGGCGAGTCAGAGGTCGCAACGGCCGCGCGCCATCGACGTGACGGCCTTCGAGATCGACCCGGTGATGCTGGCGCGGCTACGTGTCGTCCTCGGGAAGTGCGCCAGGGTCGCGCAGGGAGCGGGAATTGAGCTCACTAGCCACGTCGCGGACCGAGACTTCATCGGTGACATGACCAGCACGCTCGCCGCCGCACCGCTCGGCTTCGAACTCGCCCCGCGGTTCGACGCGGCGATCCTGAATCCACCCTACTGCAAGATCGCGAGTAACTCGCGCGAGCGGGGGCTCCTGCGCAGCGTCGGCATCGAGGCGAGCAACCTGTACGCGGGGTTCGTTGCGCTGGCCGTCCGGCTCTTGGAGCCCGGAGGGGAGCTCGTCGCGATCACTCCCCGGAGTTTCTGTAACGGCCCCTATTTTCGGGCCTTTCGCCACCTGCTGTTGCGCGAGATGACGCTGCTGCGGGTCCACGTGTTCGAGTCGCGCTCGCGTGCCTTCTCCGAGGACGACGTCCTCCAGGAAAACGTCATCTTCCACGCCAGAAAGGGAGTCGCACGGGGCTTGGTTCAGCTCTCGACGAGTCTCTCGCTGGAAGCGGAGCCTACGACGCGAAGCGTTCCCTATACGAGCGTCGTCGACCCACACGACGCCAGTCAGTTCATCCACCTGTCCGTCTCGCGCGCGGACGAACGCGTGTCCGCAGCCATCCGACACCTGCCCTGCACTCTCGAGGATCTGGGCCTCCAGGTTTCCACCGGCCGGGTGATCGACTTCCGCTCCCGCGAGCATCTTCGCTGCAATCCGGGACCGAGCATGGCTCCACTGATCTTTCCGGGGCACTTCGGCGGTGGGTTCGTTGAGTGGCCGCGCTTGGGCGGCAAGAAGCCGAATGCGATCGTCGACGACGTCGAGACCGCGGCGCTGCTGGTCCCCAGCGAGACGTACGTGCTCACGAAACGGTTCACGTCGAAGGAAGAACGTCGCCGCATCGTCGGCGCGGTGTACGACCCGTCGCGACTGCCTAGGGGAGTCGTGCGCGTCGGATTCGAGAATCACCTGAACTACTTCCACGCAAACGGCAGAGGGTTGCCGAAGTTGCTCGCACGCGGCTTGGCCGCGTACCTCAACTCGTCCTCGATCGATCGGTACTTCCGCCAATTCAACGGCCACACGCAGGTCAACGCCACGGACCTGCGCAGCCTGCGCTACCCGGATCGCGAAACACTCAGTGCGCTGGGAAAGCAGATCGGAAACGAGTTCCCCGATCAGGACGGCTTGGATCGGATCGTCGAGGGCTTGCTTCCGGTGCTGCCGAATTCGTCCGCCCGATAGTGCTTCGACGCGTCCTCGCGGATCCAGACATACGTGGCCGGGGGGATGTTCTTGTGCGCAGCCTGGCGCTTAGCGGCCGCCTTCCAGGTCGCGTATGCGGTCGTGAAGCCGACGCCGTCCTTTCCATGCCGATTGGCGAACGCGACCATTCGCTGGACTTTGTGGTCGTCGACCTCGCCGTCGCTCGTTACCGCCTCGATCACCCACAGCTCGTTGAGCTCTCGGTTGTGCAATAGCACGTCCGGCATCGCATCGCCCAGGAGCAGGTCGAGACCTGCCTCTTCCAAGAGCGTCCGCTCGCCTTCGTCCACTCGGTCGCCGTCGGAATCGTCGACGTAGAGCACTTCAAACCCGCTCAGGAAGTGGGGCGCGTATTGTTCGACGCAGGCGCGGATCAGGTTCGCGTGGGACGTGTCGACCTTGCTGCGCGTTTCTGCCGCCTGCATCGCCTGGAACTCCAGGCGCTGGCGGAGCCGGTCTTCCCCGATCCACGACGAGAGTTCCGCTCTCCACGACGACTCCGGCGCCTGGAGGATGCGCTTGAACTCGGGGGAAAGTCGATGTGAGGACAGAGGCGATTTGGCCACTGGATGTCCAGGCAAGAAGTCACGCCTCTTGCGGTCGAAGTAGATGGCCTCGATCGCGACGATGTCGCGCATCGGCTTGATCCAGTAGTCGCGCCCCTCGCGATCGAGCTTGCCCTCGCCGCGCTGCAGGATGCCAACGTGGCAAGCGATGTGGCCCACGGTTGCGCCGTCGCAGAACTTGGCACCAGGTGATGCTCCCGCGATCCAGGAGTCGTGCTGATCGTCGAGTAGAGCGAACACCGTGTCGACTTGATCTCGAGTCCCGCGATCCAAAACACTGAGGACGAGCGCGATCCGCTCCTTACTGACGCCCTGGAATTGCTCCGGAACCGGGGGTCGGCCTGCTGCGATCGCCTCTTGGCGCAACTCGCGGACTTTGTCTTCGAGACTCATCGCCGGATCCTCTCAGGGTTTGACGACCCTAGTGGTCAAGGGCTCCTCTGTCGACGCCTCGTCTTTCGGGAGCCGGCAGTCTGACACGCGAACACGAATGGCTCGTCAGCGCGCTTCCGCCGGCGGCAGCGGAGCCGGCACGCGGTTCTTCACCGCCGGCAACGACCGCAGGTAGGCGAAGATCGCGCGCAGGTCCTCCTCGGTGAAGTTCTTGACCGCCGGGATCGGCATCGGCGGCAGGATCTCGCGGCCGCGGCCCATGTGACGGCCGGTCTTCAGCGTCGCGACGAAGTCGTCGGCGGTCCACAGGCCGAGACCCGTCTCCGGATCGGGCGTCAGGTTCGCCGTGAAGCTCGTCCCCCACGGACCCGACCAGGCCGTCATCGTCGCGGCGACGGTCGCCATCCACGGACCGGGCGGCAGCTTCGGCGCGGGCGGCATCACCAGCTCGGCCGGGTGACCGGAGAAGCTGCGCGCGAGGTCCGGCTCCGGACCGTTCGGCCCGAGCTTCATCGGCGTGTGGCAGTCGGCGCAGCCCATCGCGGTCACGAGGTACTTGCCGCGCGCGACGGCCGCGTCCGCGGGCGCCGGCTTGGGCTCGTTCGGCGCCGCCGCGACGGCGATGGCGACGAGGACGGTGAGGAAGGCGATCGATCCCAACAAGGTCGTTTTCATCGGTGTTGCTCGTGGTTCTTCGGGTGGTTCCTGGAGGTGCTCTTCGGGCTGGTCTTGGCCTGGGCGATCGCGTCGCGCGTCTCCGCGCCGTTCGCGAGCCCCTGCGCGGTGAAGTCTGCGGCGATCCAATCGCGCACGAGCGCGACCGCTTCCTCGTCGACGGCGCGCGTGCCGAGCGGCGGCATGCTCGCGACGGGCGAGCGCGACGAGATGCGCGCGACGAGCGTGCTGCGGTCCGGCGCGCCGCCTTCGATGCGCGGCAGCGTCACGTCCTGCCAGACCTGGTAGCGGCTCGCGCGGCCGAGCGTCGAGCGGATCGCCGGCGCCGTGCGACGTTCGGCGTGCGCCAGCGGGTAGTCGAGCTCGAGCCCGAGCGTGGCGAGCGAACCCGTCGCGTTGTGGCAGCTGCCGCAGTTCCCGTGCAGGTATCCCAGCGCGGCGCGCTCGCGCGGCGACGTCGCGGCGATGCGCGGCGGCGTTTCGATCAACGCGTCGGGCAGGTTCTTCACCAGGCCGCGCAGGACGAGGTCGCGCAGGTCGACCGACCCGCGCGCGGGCGTCTCGCGGTGCGGCGCGAGCGGGTCGCGGTCCGAGGAGAGCTGCAGCGCGCTGAAGCCCAGCACCGCGTTCGCTCCGCCGTCGTGGCACGCGCCGCAGTCGGCGACGCCCGGGATGTCGTGGCGAGAGCCGAGCGCCGTCGTGCACGCGCCGCGGACGCCGTACTCGGGCGCGAGAAGAGCGTCGCTCTCGTCCTCGGTCCAGGCGTAGGTCGCGTACACCCAGCGTCCGTCCGCGCCGAGCTCCATCGTGCGCGTCTCGACGCGGCGGCCGAACGAGAACTCCTTCCACAGGCGCGTCCCGGCCGGGAAGCGCCACGTCGGGGTTCGAGGCGTCGATCGACGTGCCCGGCGGCAGGCGGATCCAGCGCTGCTTCGCGGCGCCGTCCGTCCACAGCGGGTACTGCGGCGTGAACGGCAGGACGTCGCTCGCGATCGTGCGCGTGGCGAATTCCGCGTACAGGCCCGTGTCGACCAGGCGGCGGGGGGCGGGCCCTCCGCACGGGATCCCGCGCCGGCCGGCCGCCTGGTCCGCTCCGCGCGGCTCGGCGGCCGAGGCCGCCAGCGTGATGGCGCAGGTGACGGCGAAGAGGAGGGCGACCCCCAGCCAGGCGATCGCGCCCGGGCGGCGGCCGCGGGCGGGTTCCGTGTGCGTGGTGCTCATGACACCGGGGAGAACAGGCGGGCCGGGCGCGTCTCACGGGCACTTCAGGTTTTTCCGCGCGGTCGGTACGGTGCCAGGCACGACCCCGGCCGCATTCGCGCCAGCAGCGCGGCCTCCCCCCCGACGCGGGGCGAATGTGTCGGGGTCGTGCCTGGCACCGTACATGGACCCCACCCCCGCCGAGATCGCCGTCGACCTCTACGTCGACCTCCTGCTGCGCGGCGCGGCCCCGAGCCCGGCCGAGTTCGCGGCGCAGCACCCCGAGCTCGGGCCGGCCGAGCGCGCGCGGTTGGAGAAGCTCGCGCGCACCCTGGGTCGCGGGACCGCGTCGTCTCCCGCCCCGGCGACGCCCGGCGAGCTGCCGTTCGAGCGGCTGGGCTCGTACCGCCTGATCGCGCGGCTCGGCGCGGGCGGGATGGGCATCGTGTACGAGGCCGAGGACGTGCGGCTCGGCCGCCGCGTCGCGCTCAAGGTCGTGCGGCCCGAGCTGGCCGGATCCACCGACACGATCGCGCGCTTCGAGCGCGAGGCGCGCGCCGTCGCGAAGCTGCGCCATCCGAACATCGTCACGGTCTTCGAGGCCGACCGCGACCGCGGCGTGCCCTACCTGGCGATGGAGTTCGTGCGCGGCAAGAGCCTCGACGAGATCTACGCCGAAGCGCGGCACGCGCACGGACACGTGCCGCTCGCGGACCTCCTGCGCTGGACGCGCGACACGGCGCGCGCGCTCTCCGCCGCGCACGCGTCCGGCGTCGTGCACCGCGACGTGAAACCGTCGAACGTGCGCGTCACGCCCGAGGGTCAGGCGCTGCTGCTCGACTTCGGGCTCGCGCTCGACCCCGACTCGGCCTCGATCTCGCGCAGCGGCCAACTGCACGGGACGCTGTACTACGTCTCGCCCGAGCAGGTCGCGGGCAACGCGACGAAGGTCGACGCGCGCACCGACGTCTGGTCGCTGGGCGTGATGCTGTACGAGGGCCTCACCGGCCGCGTGCCGTTCGAGGGACAGCACTCGCAGGAGATCCTCTACCGCATCCTGTCGGCCGAACCGGTCGCGCCGCGCGCGCTCGTGCCCGAGCTCGCGCGCGACGTCGAGACGGTCGTGCTCACGGCGCTCGAGAAAGACCGCGAGCGCCGCTATCCCTCCGCGGCGGCGTTCGCCGACGACCTCGACGCGCTGCTGGAAGGCCGCCCGATCCGCGCACGGCCGAGCGGCGCGATCACGAAGGCCTGGAAGTGGAGCCGCCGGCGGCCGGCGCACGCGACGGCGGCCGCGCTCGCGCTCGCGCTCGTCGTCGGCGGGCCCGCGGCGTACGCGATCGTGCAGCAGCGACACGCCGAGTCGCTGCGGATCGAGAAGGCGGTCGCCGTCGAGCAGAGCGCGCTGGCCGCGGACCGCGCGCGCGAGCTGGAACAGATGGCGCAGTTCCAGGGCCGCGTCCTCACGCGCATCCAGCCGCAGCTCATGGGCGAGCACGTGCTGTCCGAGCTGCGCGCCGAGGCGCGCGCGGCCTGGTCGCGCGCCGCAGCGTCGCAATCCGACGCCGACGAGCGCGCGGCGCTGCTCGACACGCTGCTCGCCGACACGAACGTGACGAACGTCGCCGTCGCGGCGTTGCGCCAGGACGTCCTGGAGCCCGCGCTCGCCGCCGCCGACGAGGACTTCGGCGAGCGGCCCAAGGTGCACGGGATGATCCTGCACTCCCTGAGCGACACGTACTGGGCGCTCGGGCTGACGGACGAGGCGCTGCGGAACCAGCAGCGCGCCTACGACGTGCTCGCGTCGTGCACGCAACCCGACGACCGCGACACGCTCGCGGCGCGGGCGAACCTGGGTTTCTACCTGCTCTCCGCTGGCCGCGTCGCCGAGGCCGAGCCGCACATGCGCGCCGCGGCCGAGGGCCTGGCGCGCGCGAAGGGTCCGGACGACGCGGCCGCGCTGGGCGCGCGCCACAACCTCGCGATGCTGCTGCGCAACCTGGATCGCAACGACGAGGCCGAGGTCGTGCTGCGCGACGTGCTCGCCGCGCGACGTCGCGTGCTGGGCGACCAGGACCCGGCGACGGTCGCGTCGATCAGCAACCTGGGCGCGCTGCTCCTCCTGCAGAATCGGCGCGCCGACGCCGAGCCACTGTTGCGCGAAGCGTACGAGTGGCGGCGGCGCGCGCTCGGCCCCGGCTCCGAGTCGACGCTGTCGAGCGCGAACAACCTGGGCGTCCTCTACCGCGACCTCGGCCGGCTATCCGACGCCGAGACGATCTACCGCGCGGCGAGCGAGGCCGCGAGCGCGAACCTCGGCGACCGCCACCCGCTGACGGCCTTCCTCTTCGGTGGCCTGGCCGAGGTCCTGACCGAGAGCGGTTGCGTCGACGAGGCCGAGGCGATGTTCCGCCGCGCCGTCGCCGCGTCGACCGAGGCCGTCGGCCCGCTGCACTCCGACACGCTGTACGCCGTGGCCAAGCTGGGCGGGCTGTTGCGACGCGCAGGCCGTTTCGACGAGGCCGAGGCCGCGCTGGCGGATTCCTGGCGCGGCATCTGCGCGACGAAGGGCGAGTCGAGCTCGGACGCGCGCAACCTCGCGATGCAGTGGGGCGTGCTGCTGCGGGAGGAAGGCCGCATCGACGAGGCGTTCGCGCTGTTCGGCCGGCTGAGCGAGGCGGCACGCAAGACGCTGGGTCCGGGCCACGAGCGCACGCAGCGCTTCGCGGGCGAGGTCGTGCGCACGCTCGTCGCCGGCGGCGCGTTCGTCGAGGCCGAGGTCGCGCTCGAGGACGCGCGCGCCGCCGTGCCGGAAGGCAAGCGACCGTCCGACGCGCTGGTCGACGCGGCCGTCGTGCTCTACACGGCGCGCGAGCGCCGCGAACCGTCGCCCGCGAACGCGGAAGCGATCGCGCGGTGGCGCGCGATGCGTCCCTGATCCGCGCGCTTCAGCCGACGACGTCCGACCAGTCCACGAGCCTCTCCGCGAGCCGCGTGCGCGCGCGCATCAGCCGCATGTCGAACGCGCCGCGCGTCACGCCCGCGCGCTGCGCGGCCTCCTCGATCGGCAAGCCCTGGAAGTAGACGAGGCGCAGCGACTCGCGGTCCTCGGGCTTCAGGAGGTTCACGACGAGCTCGAGGGCGGTGCGCTGCTCGTCGCGCTCGAGCGCGCCGATCCCGCCCGACGCGCCGAACACGCCCGACAGGGACGTGGTCTCGGAGTCGCTCAACCGGACGAGCTCGCGACCCGGGCGCTGCAGTCGATTGATCAGGAGCCGCCAGGCCGACGTCCACAGGTACGCGCGCAGCGCGCGCGGGTCGTCGAACTCCGGTGCTTCCTCCAAGCGCAGGAAGCGCATCACCGCTTCCTGCGCCAGGTCCGAGGCACTCATCGATGCGCTGATCGCGCCCCCGGCGCGCGCGCGCAGCTTGCGGGCCAGTGCGTCGACCTCCGCGCGCAGGAGCTGGTCGAGGGCGTCCTCGTCCCCGGCCTCCTGCCAGCGCGCCAGGAGCTTCCGCGACTCCGCGTCGGCGTCCGGGCCCGGATCCGGGGGGGTGGCTCGCATCGGGTCCGATTCTCGACCCGCTGGTTCCGGCGGGCAACCGACCCCGGGAAATCCCGGCGCCACGCAACCCTTCCGGCGTCGCTGTATAACGGAGACGGACATGGCCCCAGCGGGATCCTTCCGATCCCGACCTTTCGAGGAGTTCTCCATGCAAACGAAGTTCGCGTTGGCCGCCGGCCTCGCCGCCCTCACCGTGGGCGCGGCGTGGATGCCGGCGAGTGCTCTCCCCGGCTGTTGAGGCGGCCGGCGCGGGATGGCGAGTTCGCCGTCCACTCCGGGTGGTGCAGCGGGTCCGGCGGTCGGCGGTCGCGCCGGGGGAGGTGGCGACGGCAGCGCCACGGGAGGTGCGCCGACGCCGACGGGCGGCATGAAGCCGCCGAAGAGCCGGCCCGGGATCCCGACCGCCGCGCCGCGCGGGGTCGGATCGCGCGAGCTGCTCGACCTGCGCTGGAACTATCCGGTGCACCAGGTCGAAGCCGAGCCGGCGGCCGAGAACGGCACGACGGTCGAGAAGCGTCGCGAGGCGCTGTCGCGCGAGCAGGCGCTCGCGGTGCTGGCCGGGAACGACCCGCGCCCGCTGCTCGTGCTGCGCGAGTGCACCGTGTGCAACAAGACCGACGACGCGCTGCTGTCGCGCACCGAGTCCAACGAGCGCACGCTCGTCCTGGCGCGCTTCTTCCACTGCGTGAAGCTGCCGGTCGACGTCGTCGAACCGAGCCATCCGTTCCACGAGCTCTTCCCGTCGAACGACGCGGAACACCTCTTCGTCTCCGCCCGCGACGGCGGCGCGAAGCGGCCGCTCGAGTCGGACACGTCGCGGGTCGAGCTGTGGTCCGCGATGGAGTCCACGCTCGCCGCCACGTATGGCATCGACGCCGCGAAGGTGACGAAGCAGGTCCTCGCGGGGCTCGACCGCGTCGACGAGTCCGAGCGCAAGGTCACGGCGCTCGAGACCCGCAAGGGTCAGCTGATGGAGACGCCCAACGTGGACGTCGCCAAGGTCAAGGTCGTCGATGCCGACCTGCAGACCGCGCGCAAGGAAGCCGAAGCCGCGCGCGCGGCCGTGGCGAAGGTCTTCCAGACCCAGCCGAAGGCGGCCGCGACCGGCGCGGCGCGCTGATCCGACTACGATGAATCGCGTTGCGGAGGGCGGCCTCCCCCGGCTCGCCCTCCGCGTCCTCCTCGGGCTCGCGCTGACGCTCTCTCCCGCGCGGGCCCAGGAGGACTCCAAACGCGACGCGCCCCCGGCGATCGATCCGTACACGCGCGGCGAGCGGAAATGCCTCGACGCAGCCGACTACGTCTCGCTCGGGCCGTTCCCGTGGTGCGAGGGCATCACCACGGACGAGATCGTGCGCGAGTCCGGCGGCACGCCGATCCTGTGGGTCGAGACGGAGCACTTCCGCGTCGGCTCCACGCTCGCGGCGTACAAGCTCACCGCCGACCGCATCGAGAAGAAGCGGCTCGACGAGGAGATCGCGCGATTGCGCGATCTCTTCCCGGACGCGAAGCCGCCCGCGGGCAAGCTCGATCCCTGGTTGCGCCTGCACCTCTACGCGCGGCGGATCGAGGCCGTGCACGCGGAGTTCCTGCGCGCGTTCGGCCTGCGCGACGCGGACTTCGGCGAGGTGACGCCGGGATCGCCGCCCGCGATCGCTCCGGGTCCGCACCTCGGCATGGACATGAAGTTCACCGTGCTGATCACCGAGCGGCGCTCGACGCTCGCGCGCTGCGTGCGCTTCCTGCTGCAGCGGGATCCGCAGGATCCGATGCGCGAGCGGCTGGCCGGGAACTCGCTCTTCTTCGGCATCAGCATGGAGGCCGTCCGCGACTGGGGCCAGGAGTCGGACTCGGCGCTGCACGCGCAGGTCGCGGCCAACGTCGCGCTCAACCTGCTGGCCGGCTTCCGCGGCATGAGTTCTACGCTGCCGGTCTGGTTCGAGTACGGCTACTCGCACTGCGCGTCGCGCCGCGTGGACGAGCGCTACACGCTGCTCGCGCGCGGGACGGCGCGCGAGGACGCCGATGCGTGGAAGTGGGAGCCGCGCGTCGCAGGCCTGGTCTCGAACGACTTCGCGCCGACCTGGAAGGACCTGGCGAACGAGCGGCGCTTCGAGGACCTCTCCGCTCCCGACCACCTGGTGGCCTGGTCGAAGGTCTCGTGGATGCTGCAGACGTTCGGTCCCGAGCGCATGCGGCAGTACCTGATGGCGGTCACGGATCCGCTGCCGCGCCGGGACGAGCTGGACCGCGCGGCGTTCCTGCGCGACCGCCAGCTGACCGCGCTCGACGAGGCCGGCGGCGCGCCGAACCTCGAGCTCGAGGCCGCGTGGCGCCGTTGGGCCTCGAAAGCAGTTTCGAAGCGCTGAGGCCCGGCAAGGGCTTTCCACGGGTCCGACTGGAGCCGCGCGGGCAGGCGCGGAAAGGACCTCCGTCCCGACCCGGAAGTTTCGTCAAGGACCCGGCAGGAAGTGCCGAAACATCCGGCGGACCTCCCCGGTGCGGGAGGAACCGTGGGCAACGACTTCACACCCGTGCAGACGAACACGCTGAACACCGCGATCGAAGCGCCGCCGCCTTGTGGCGAGCGCGCGGCGCGCGCGTTGTGTCAGCGCGTGGCCTCGCTGCGCGCGGCGCTCGACGCGCTGCGCGGCGCGTTGCCCACGTCGGATCCGCTCCAGGGGCCCGTGCACGGGGCGCTGACGGAGCTCGACCGGCTCGCCCGTGACGTGCGCGCTCTGGTGGACTGGTCGCTGCCCGGCCCGCTGCGACCGCTCGAATGCTCGCTCGAGGAGATCGGCCTCGCCGCGGTCGACGCGCTCCATCCGGACCGGCGCAGCCGCACGCTCGTCGCGGTCGAGCGGCCCGCCACGCGCGTCTACCTCGACGGCACGCTGGCTTCGACGAGCCTCGCGCGCTGGATCGAACACGGCTTCGCGACCGGCGCGGACAGCGCGGGCTTGAAGCTCGAGCCGGGCGACGCGGGCTTCACGGCCATCGCATCCTTCGACGGCGTCGGCGAGGGACTCGGCGAGACACAGCCCTCCGTCGCTGCGGGCCTCTCCGACGCGCTCGCCCGGCGCGACATCGGGCGCATGGGCGCCCGGCTCGACGTCGACGCGGCCGGCCGTCGCGCCGTCTTCGCGTTCGTGGCCAGCGAGGCCCGCACGGGAGGCACGCGGTGACGAGCCACCTGCTCCATCCGGCCCCCACGCCGGTGGCGGTCGAGCCGGCCGATGTCGCGCGCGCCCTGAACGGCCTCTCGGACACCGTCCTCCAGTCCATGGCGCGCCTCGCCGAGCGCTGCGAACGCGCCGAGCGCGAGCTCGAGAGCCTGCGCGGCTCCTCGACCTCGCCCGCGGGCGAGCGCGACGCGCTGCAGGCCCGCATCGACGAACTCGAGCGGCGCATCGCGTCGGAGCAGCGCTTCGCGCGCCTCGGCACGATGGCCGGCGGGATCGCGCACGAGATCCGCACTCCCCTGCACGCCGCGCGCGGGTTCGCCGAGCTGCTCGAGCGCCACTCGAGCCGCGACGGACACGAACGACGCTGGGCCGCGCGCGTCGTCGACTGCCTCGACGAGGTCGAGGAGGTCGCGACGAGCCTGCTCTCGCTGGCGTCGCACAAGCCCATGTCCCGCGACGCCGTCGACGCCGACGAGCTCGTCGCGAGCGCCATCGCCTCCGCGCGGCGCGTCCTCGACGGACGCGGCGCGGGCGAGCGCTGGACACTCACGAAGCACGTGGATTCCCCGCGATTCGCGGGCGATCGGATCAAGCTGCGGTCCGCACTGCGCAACCTCGTCGCGAACGCGCTCCTGGCGCTGCCCGACGGCGGAAGCGTCGACGTGCGGATCCGGCTCGACGGCGGCGAGATCGAGATCGCCGTCCACGATTCAGGGCTCGGCGTTCCGGCGCACCTGCGCCGGCGACTCGACGAGCCCTCCTTCACGACGCCGAGCCAAGGCGCGGGGCTCGGCCTCGTGCTGGCCCGCGCGATCGCCGAACTGCACGGAGGCCGCTTGGAGGTCTCCACCACTCCTGGACCCCTCGGCGGGGCCGTGACCCTCCTGCGACTCCCCTTCGAACCCCGGTAAAGCCATGTCCATCCAACGCATCCTCGTGGTCGACGACGACCAACTCAGTCGCGAGTTCCTCGTCGACGCCATCACGGCGCTCGGCTACAAGCCGCTCGAAGCGAAGACCGGTGCCGAGGCGCTCGAGCGCGCGGCGACGGGCTCGCCCGACCTGGTCCTGGCCGACCTGCGCATGCCGGGCATGGACGGCGTCGAGCTGATCAAGAAGATCCGCGAGCAGGCTCCCGGCGTCCCGTCCGTGATGATCACGGCGCAGGGCACGGTCGAGACCGCCGTGCAGGCCATGCGCGCCGGTGCGTCCGACGTGATGCTCAAGCCGTGCACGTCCGAGGCGCTCGAGGTCGTGATCGAGCGCATCGAGCGCACGGCGCGCCTCATCCGCGAGAACGAATACCTGCGCCAGGAGATGAACTCCTCGACGTCGGGCATGGTCGCGAAGAGCGCGCCGATGCTCGAGACGCTGCGCACCGCCGCGCGCTACGCGCGCAGCAAGGGCACCGTCCTGATCACGGGCGAGAGCGGCACCGGCAAGGAACGCCTCGCGCACTACATCCACGAATCGAGCCCGCGCAAGAACGGTCCGTTCATCCGCGTGAACTGCGCGTCGCTGGCGGAGCAGCTCCTCCTGCTCGAGCTCTTCGGCCACGATCGCTCGGGCGGCACGCGCGGTCGCGAAGGTCGCGTCGAACTGGCCGACGGCGGGACGCTCCTGCTCGACGAGATCGGCGAGATCCCCGCGTCCGTGCAGGCGCGCCTCCTGCGCCTCGTCGAGGACGAGGAGTTCGAGCGGCTGGGCGGATCCGGTTCGCAGCGCGTCGACGTGCGCATCCTGGCGACGACGAACCGCGACCTCTCCGCCGAGATGCGCGCCGGCCGATTCCGCGAGGAGCTCTACTACCGCCTCAACGTCCTGCCCGTGCGCATCGCGCCGCTGCGCGAACGCCGCGAGGACGTGATGCCGCTCGCGCAGCACTTCGCCGGAGCGTTCGCCAAGCTCGCCGGCCTCGAGACGCCGACGTTCACGCCCGAGGCCGTGGAAGCGCTCCAGAACTGGACCTGGCCCGGCAACGTGCGCGAGCTCGAGAACGCGCTGCAACGCTCCGTCGTCGCGCTGCGCCACACGCGCATCGACGTGGCCGACCTCGCGCTCGTCCCCGCCAGCGGCGCGCCCACGCCCGGCGCGACGTCCGCCTCCAGCCCGACCGAGTCGCTCGCCCCGCAGCTCGCCAACCGCAAGCTCGAGGAGATCGAACGCGTGTCCATCCTCGCCACCCTGCAAGCCACCCGCGGCAACAAAACCGAGGCCGCCCGCCGCCTCGGCGTGACCGCGCGCACGCTCTCCAACAAGATGAAGCTCTGGCGCTCGACGGGCCTCGTGGCCTGACGAGCCCCAGTTGAAGAACGAGCCAGGCTCGATCATCACATCAGTTGATGATCGAGCCTGGCTCGTTCATCAATCAGGACTAGAGCCCGAACGCGCGCGTCGTCGTCGAGCGTGCGCTTGCGAACCGTTCCGGTGCGAAGAACGCGCGGTCGAAGGCCGTCAGGGGTTCGTCGTCGAGCATCTGCGCGAGGCCCTCGGCGACGCTCGGTGCGAGTTTGAAGCCGTGGCCGTTGAAGCCGGTGGCGAGGTAGAGGTTCGGGATCGTGGGCCACGGGCCGATCGCGGCTTGTCCGTCGGGCGTCAGCGTGTAGAGGCCGACGATCGAGCCGGCGTCGGGTTCGTCGCGGTACGTCGGCAGGCGTGACTCGAGCGCGGCGCGCGCCCAGCGTTGGAACTCGCGCGACACGTGTTCGTCGAGCGCGTCGGGGTCGGGAATGTGCGCGTCCTGCGAGTGGTCCATGCGCCCGACGCGCGTCCGCAGTGCGTGGCTCTCGCAGCGCGTGTAGAAGCCGCGCTCGACGTCGAGGATCACCGGGTGCGCCGGCGCGGGCATCCGCTTCGCCGCGATGCCGAAGCGGTCGAGCACGGAGTCGGCCAGGAGGTCGTCGCGGTCGGATCCGCGCGTCGTGCTGGCGCGCGGCAGCTCGACGAAGTGCTGCTCGGGGCGCACGACGGTGAGCGGGATGTCGACACCGATCGCGGCGAGGATCGGCGCGCTCCACGGTCCGGTCGCGAGCACGAGGCGCTCGCACGCGACGACGCCGGAATCGGTGCGCACGCCGCGCACGCGGCCGTTCGCGACCTCGATCGCGAGCACGCGCTCGCCGATCCGCGTGACCGCGCCGGCTTCGCGCGCGAGCGCCGCGAACGCTTCGACGGTGCGCACCGGATCGACGCCGGCACTGTCGGGCTCGTGACAGCCGACCGCGTCGTCGTCGACGACGAGTCCGGGCACCAGCGCGCGCATCGCCGCCGCGTCGAGCACGCGCGAATCGACGCCGTTCGCTCGCAGGAGCTCCGCGTTGCGCCGCACCAGCTCGACCATGCCGGGCGCCGCTGGTCCGCCGATCGTCAGCACGCCCGAACGCTGGTAGCCGATGTTGCGGCCCGTCGCGCTCTGCAGGCCGGCGTAGACGCGCAGGCTGTCGCGCGCCATGCAGACGAGCTCGCGGTCGGAGTAGAACTGCCGCAGGATCGCGCCCGAGCGACCGGAGGACCCGGCGGCGAGCTGCGTCTTCTCGAGCAGCACGACCGGCGCGTCGATCGGGTCCGCGCGCCGCGCGAGCGCCCAGGCGATCGCGGTGCCCATCACGCCTCCGCCGACGACGATCGTGCGACCCTGCATCGCCGCTACCGTAACGACGGAACCGCCCCGCGAGCCCGGAGGGGCCCGCGAGGCGGTCGATCAGGGGGAGTCACCGCACCAGTTGCAGAGCCCGTTTCGAGGGGGGGAATCCGGGCGACCTGCGCAGGCGTTGGTGATCGATGAGCTCCCGGCCACACTTCCGGGATCCGGGTCGCAGCGCGGGTGGAAAAGGCGCGGAAAACCGCCAGGACGAGCCGCGCTCACCGCGGGTAACGAGCGCCTTGTCGAGAAACCGCTCGGGATATCGGCGGTCGAGCTCGATCGAAGACCGAGCGCGACGCGCGTCGGTGTGCCGCTTCTTGCGGAACTCGGACACGGTCCCCGGCGGCGCGGTCGCGCGGTGTGCGGGTAGTCTCCGATCGCCATGCTCGAAGCCCACAAGCTCACCAAGCGTTTCCAGGATCGCGTCGCGCTCGACGCCCTCGACTTGCGCGTCGAGTCGGGCGAGATCTTCGCCCTGCTCGGACCGAACGGCGCGGGCAAGACGACGACGATCAACCTGTTCCTCGGCTTCCTGACGCCCGACGCGGGCGACGCGCGCGTGTGCGGCACGAGCGTCACCGAGGATCCGGTCTCCGCGCGGCGCAAGCTCGCGTACATCCCCGAGATGGTGTCGCTCTACCCGCGCTTCAGCGGCGTCGAGAACCTCGACTACTTCAGCCGGCTCGGCGGCCACGCGCGGCGTCACGAGGAACTGTACGAGCTGCTCGCACGCGCCGGGCTCGCGCGCGAGGCGGCCGACCGCCGCGTCGGCACGTACTCGAAGGGCATGCGCCAGAAGGTCGGCATCGCGCTGGCGCTCGCGACCGGCGCGAAGGCGCTGCTGCTCGACGAGCCCACTTCGGGCCTCGACCCGGCGGCGAGCCACGAATTCTCGCGCATGCTGCGCAGGCTGGCCGACGACGGCGTCGCGATCCTGATGGCGACGCACGACCTGTTCCGCGCGCGCGAGGACGCTTCGCGCATCGGCATCCTGCTGAACGGCCGGCTCGTCGCGCAGCATTCGCGCGACGAGATCAAGGACCGGGACCTCGAGAAGATCTACCTCGAACGGCTGTCGGCATGATCGCGCGCATCGCTCGCAAGGAGTTCGTCGACGCGTGGCGCGATGGACGCTTCCGGCTCGCGGCCGCGCTGGTCCTCGTGCTGCTCGCCGTGTCCGGACTGCTCGCGCGGCAACAGGTCGACCGCGCCGCCGCCGAACGCGCGGCCGCGAGCGCGCTCGAGCGCACGAACTGGCTCGAGCAGGGCGACAAGAACTCGCACTCGGCCGGCCACTACGGCGTGAACGTGTTCAAGCCGACGTCGCCCCTGGCGGCGTTCGACCGCGGCATCGAGCCGTTCATCGGGACCTCCGTGTTCCTCGAGGCGCACCGCCAGAACCAGGCCGCGTTCCTGCCGGCGCAGGACGCGACCTCGATGCGCCGTTTCGGCGAGCTGTCGTCGGCCGTCGCGCTGCAGATGCTGGTGCCGCTGCTCGTCGTCCTGCTCGCGTTCGGATCCCTGGCCGGCGAGCGCGAGAGCGGGACGCTGCGCCAGATCCTCAGCCTCGGCGTACGGCCGCGCCAGCTGGTCCTCGGCAAGGCGCTCGGGCTCGGCGCGACGCTGGCCGTGCTGCTCCTGCCCGCCGCGGCGATGCTCGCGGTCCTCCTGGCGCGCTCTTCCGGCGCGGACGCGAGCGGCCTGTGGACGCGCGCCGCGCTGCTCGCCGGCTGCTATGCGGCATACCTCGCGATCTTCGTCGCGGGCAGCGTCGCCGTGTCGGCCTCGACGCGCAGCTCGCGCGCGGCGCTGACGATCCTCCTCTCGATCTGGGCCCTGAACTGCATCGTCGCACCGCGCCTCGCGAGCGACGTCGTGAACGAGCTCGTGCCCACGGCCAAGCTGGCCGAATTCGAGATGGAGATGCAGAAGGACCTGCAGGAAGGGCTCGACGGCCACGACTCGCGCAACAAGCGCCTCGAGGACTTCACGCGCGAGACGCTGGCGAAGCACGGGAAGACGCGGCCCGAGGATCTGCCCTTCAACTTCCAGGGCCTCGTCATGCTCGAGAGCGAGAAGCACTCGGCCGAGGTCTTCGATCACCACTTCGGGAAGCTGTGGGACCGGATCCAGGAGCAGGACCGCACCGTCGCGTGGGCCGGGTTCGCGGCGCCGATGCTCGCGCTGCGCGCCGCTTCCATGGCTTTCGCGGGCACCGACTTCGCGCATCACCGCCACTTCGCGCGCGCGGCCGAGGACCACCGGCGCGAGTTCGTGCGCGTGCTCAACGAGGACCTCATGAACAACGCGCGGCCCGGCGATCACCGCTACACGGCCGGCCGCGCGCTGTGGGAGAAGCTGCCCGTCTTCCGGTTGCAACCGCTCACGCCGGGCGACGCCTGGCGCGAAGCGCGAGCCGGCGTGCTCGTGCTCGCCGCGTGGCTGTGGGCATCGATCGTGGCGCTGTTCCTCAGCGCGAACCGCTTGCGCGTGGTGAACGCATGAAGACGCTCGGCCTCGAGCTGCGCCTGTTCCTGGCGGAACGGGCGACGTGGTTCCTGCTCATCTTGTTTGCCGCCACGCTGGCGTACGGCATCGCGAACGGCGCGAAGGCCGGCCTCGCGGCGCGCGAGACCGCCGCGTCGATCGAGAAGGACGCGTTCCAGTGGAACCAGCAGGTGCGCGAGGCGCTCGAGCGGCAGGCGCTCGATCCGCGCCAGGTCGCGGGCCGTCCGACGGTCGCTCTGCTGCCGCCCGCGCCGCTGCCGGCGCTGGCCGTCGGACAGGCCGACCTGCTCCCCTCGCACGAATCGATCAGCTTGTGGCGCCTCGCGAAGCCGTCGGAAGCGCGCACCGAGCTCGAGAACCCGTCGCGCCTCCTCGCCGGCCGATTCGACCTGGCGTTCGTGCTCGTGTGGCTGCTGCCGCTCTTCCTGCTGGCCGCGGCCTACGACCTGTGCGCCGGCGATCGCGAGGCGGGCACGCTGCGCATGGTGCTCGCGCAGGGCGTCGCGCCGTGGCGCTGGATCGCCGTGCGCGCGCTGGCCCGCGGCACGCCGGTGGTGACGCTCGCGGTCGGGGCGACGCTCGTCGCCGGGACGCTCGCGGACGAACGCGACGTCGGCGCACGCGTCGCGCTGGCCGCGGCGGTCGTCGTCGCCTACTCGGCCTTCTGGCTCGCCGTCGCGGCGCTGGTGAACGGCTTCGCGCGCTCCGCCGCGGCCGCGGCGACCGCGGTCGGCTCCGCGTGGGTCGCGTTCGTGCTCGTGCTGCCGACGCTGCTCAACGTCGTGGTCGAGACCCTGCACCCGGCCCCGTCGCGGGCCGAGCTCGTCGCCGAATCCCGCGCCGCCGCGGCGCAGGCGGAGAAGCGCGGCGGCGAGCTCGTCTCGTCGTTCTACCGCGACCACCCCGTGCAGGACGAGGTCGGCCGCGCGATGGAGCCCGTCCAGCAGCGCTTCCAGGACGCCGTCCACGCGCAACAGCGCGTCGTCGACCTGTGGCGCTTCGCCTCGCCCGCGATCGCGGCGCACGAGGCGCTGACCGACATCGCCGGGACAGGCTACTGGCGTCACCGCGCGTTCCAGCAGCAGGTGAACGACTTCAAGGACGTCGTGCACGGCTACTACAGCCCGAAGTTCCACAAGCGCGTGCCGCTCACGAAGGCCGACGTCGCGAGCTTCCCGCGCTTCACGTTCGTCGAGGAGGACGCGTCGCGCTGGACCGCGCGCGTGGCGACGGGCGTGTTCGGGATCGCGGCACTCGCGCTGGTCGCCGCGATCGCCGCCGCGCTGCGGATGTCGCCGCGGCGTCTGGCGGCATGAGGGACGCTGCGCACGTGACGGGGCCGACCCCTCGGTCGGCCCCGCGGTCGCGAGCTCCGGCGCTCAGGCTCCCCAGCTGATCTCGAGCCCGTTCGACAGGTTGAACGTCGAGACCGTGCAGAAGCTCGCGCTGTTCCTGTACCAGGCCTGGTACGTGCGCGTGCCCGGCACCGTCACGAGCCCGCGCACGGACACCGACGCGTCGCCCGCGACCGGGTACGAGCTCGCGCCCGCGCTGTTCACCTTCGTGCCGAGCCGGATCACCGATCCGCCCGCGCAGCGCTTGCCGTCGCCGAACGCGACGCCGGCGCCCGAGCCCTGCTGCGCCGTCCCCTGGAAGTAGAGGACGGTGCTGTTCGGCATTCCCGATCCGGCGAGCACGACCGTGTCCGCCGCGAGGCTCGCCACGCCGGCCGCCCCGAGGTTCGCGCCGTTCGCGTTCAACGAGTTCGCGCAGCCGTTCCCCGCCGCGCCGTTGTTGCCGCACGGACAGGCCGCGCCCGATCCGTCGCCGAAGCAGAACGCGGTGCCGCACACCGGCAGGTAGGGCCCGAGCGTCCCGTCCGGGTTCACGTTCTGCGCGTACATGTCGCCGTTGCCGTTGCGCTCGTCGTCCCACAGCGCGCGAACGACGCCCGTCGCATCGGTGGCGACCGGGATCTTGTCCTTCGGCGAGAGCACGGAGCTGACGACGACCGGAGCGCCCCAGACGCTCGCGCCCGCGGCGTCGACGCGGAAGCCGAGGACGCGCAGACCCTGCGCCGGGTAGTTCGTCTGCTCGCACGAGAGCACGACCGCGTCGTTCCCGACCGCGACGCAACGCTCGAACTGCTTCGGGACGCCGTTGAACGGCAAGAGCTCGACCCCGTTGTTCGTGAGGAGCCGGTTGCCCGCGAGGTCGATGCGCTGGATGCACGTCGCCCACTGGCTCTGCGCCGTGTTGCGCTTGTTGAACGCGACGGCGACGTCGCCGCCGGGCAGGACCGCGATCGAGGGGTCGAGCTTGTAGCGGCTCGCCTCGGTCGAGACCTGGACGCCGTTGTGCGCGTGGACCTCGGCGCCGGCGGCGGTAACGCGCTGGAGCCAGCAGTCGTAGTTGCCGACCGAAGCGTGCCAGGCGAAGACCCCGCCGCCCGCGCCGTCCGATTGGACGATCGGCTGGTAGGCGATCGGCATCGCCGCCGCGTCGTAGATCGCGAGCGGCGCGCCGCCGTTCCACAGCGCGACGCCGTTCGCATCGAACTTCTGCGCGCGGAAGTGGCGCGGGCTCGCGAACGTCGAGATGTCGCGCACGTAGCCGACGATCCAACCGCCCGCGTCCGACGCCGCGATCGTGCTGAAGCCCGGCTTCTCCGTGCCCGGGCCGACGATCTGCAGGCCGTCGCCGGCGAACTGCGTGACGCCGGCCGCGCTGATCTTCTGGACGTGCACCGCGCCGGGACCGGGGCTCGGCTGGCGACCCCAGGTCACCGCGAACGAGCCGTCGCTGAGCCGCGCGACCTTCGGGTTGGACTCGTAGTCCGCATTGTTCGACAGCGGGATCCCGTTCGCGCCCCACAGGAACGCGCCCGCGCCGTCGATGCGGTACGCGTAGACGTCGAGGTCGCCGCCCGCGCGGATGTCCGTGAACGCGAGGACGCAACCGCCCGCGCCGTCGCTCGCGATGCCCCAGTCGACGAGCGAAGAGTCCTGCGGGTTCGCGCTGACGAGGAGCCCGTTGTGCGCGAAGACCTCGTTGCCCGCCGCGTCGAGCTTCTGCGCGTAGACGGCGTAGCCGCCGCCGCGGTTGTCGAACCATGCGGTCCAGGTCGAGCCGTCGCCGCCGGCCGCGACCTTGGGCACGCCCTGATCGCCGGTCGCGTCGCAGACCGCGAGGTTGGCGGCCGGGTTGCTGGGCCACTGGGCGCTGGCCGAGTTGGCGAGGACGGGGAGAAGAACGGTCAGGAGTCGGCAGGGCGTGGAGATCTTCATCTCACCTGAGTCTGCACGGGTCCCCGGATTCGACAAGGTCCCGGCCTGTACGAATTCGACCGTACGGTGCCTGGAACGACCCCGACGCGTTCGCCGCCTGCGGGATCGGGAGACGGGAATCTGTCGGGGTCGTTCCTGGCACCGTACGCGCACTAGACTGCCGGCCTCCATGATCCCGCCCCGCAAGACGCGCACGATCTCGATCCGCGGCCTCCCCGTCGGCGGCTCCGCGCCCATCGCCGTGCAGAGCATGGCCGCCACGCGCACGCGCGACCTCGCGGCGACGCTGCGTCAGATCCGCATCCTCGAGGAAGCCGGCGCGGACCTGATCCGCATCGCGGTCGACAGCCGCGCGGACGTCGACGCGCTGGCCGAGCTGCGCGCGCAGACCGATGCGCGCCTCTCGGTCGACCTGCAGGAGAGCTATCGCCTCGCCGAGCACGTCGCGCCCTTCGTCGACAAGATCCGCTACAACCCCGGCCACCTCCACCACCACGAGAAGGAGAAGTCGACGCGCGACAAGGTCGCGTGGATCGTCGACCAGGCCGCCAAGTACGGCTGCGCGCTGCGCATCGGCATCAACGCCGGTTCGATCGCGCCTGAGTACGACGCGCGCTTTCCCGACGACCACGTCTCGGCGATCGTCGCGTGCGCGATCGACCACTGCGCGCTCGTCGATTCGCTCGGCTTCCGCGACTACGTCGTGTCGATCAAGGACAGCGATCCGCGGCTCGTCGTCGAGGCGAACACGCGCTTCGCGAGCGAGCGGCCGGACGTCCCGATCCACCTGGGCGTCACCGAGGCCGGCATGCCGCCCGAAGGGATCATCAAGACGCGCATCGCGTTCGAGCAGCTGCTCGCGCGCGGCATCGGCGACACGCTGCGGGTCTCGCTGACCTTGCCGTTCGACGACAAGGGCCGCGAGATCGCGGTCGGCCGCGAGCTGATCCGCGACATCGAGGCGGGTCGATTCCGCTCGGTCCCGCCGAACTTCTTCGACGGCCTGAACATCATCGCGTGCCCGTCGTGCAGCCGCGTCGAGAACGAGAAGTTCATCGAGCTGGCGGCGGACGTGAAGCGCATGACCGAGTACGCGAAGGCGCACAAGCTGACGATCGCGGTGATGGGCTGCCGCGTGAACGGGCCGGGCGAGACGGACGACGCGGACCTCGGGCTGTGGTGCGGGCCGACGCTCGTGAACCTGAAGCGCGGCGAGGAGGAGCTGGGGGCGTTCCCGTACGACGCGATCCTCGCGCGGTTGCAGGCGGAGCTGGACAAGCTGATCGCGGCGCGCTCAAACGGCTGATCGCGGGTGCAGCGATCGCTTCGTAGTGCTGCACCGGGGCCGATCGAGGCTCGACACTGGCGGAGGGTCGCGGCGTGCGCGCGCTTCGCCGATCGGATCTGCCGACGAGGCGAGCAACCGCAGCGGAGCAACGAGGTAGATTCCATCGCGCCTCCTCGGCGCCAAACCTCCCGCTCCGACACCTCATCTTGCAACGGTCATTCCTGCCGCCACTGATCGTCGCGCTCGCCCTGCTGGCGATCGCTGTCTGGGACCTGCGGCGCGCGCCGGACGCGAGGCTCGAGCAACGCCGGCCTACGGCCTGCACCATTGCCGGACGCGCGCTTGAAGCGGATGGCTCACCCGCGATCGGCGTCGCGATCCAACTCGAGCCCGCGATTGACACTGGGGACCTGTACTTCGGATACAGCCGTGGCTGGCTCGTCGCGATCAGCGATCGCAACGGCGCGTTCACCTTCGGTCCGATCGACGGGAGCGACTGGAGCGATTGGAGGATCGGGCCGGCACGCGACGGTGCCCCGCTCGACGAAGTCGGTTCTCGTAGCCCCGCCACGTACGCACGGCCGCTGCACATCGCCGAGTTCGACGAACGCATCGATGTCGACGTCCACGTCGTCCGCGGCCTCGCAATCCGTGGGCGCATCACAGCGCCCGAGGACGGCCCCGGGTTGTCGAGGGGATGGGATGCCGCGATCGAAGTCAGCGCGCTGGATGGCACGAGCCTCGCTCGCCTGCGAACGGAGTGGTCCGAGGACGAGTTCGCCTTAGGCCCCCTGATCGACGGCGGGTACCGCGTGGTCGCGAGACTCAGCCCGTTCGCACCTTCGGTGCCGCGCCTCGTACGTCCGAACTCGGAGGGCACGGACTTCGAGCTTCGGCTCCCGTCCTCGGTCGCAGGCGTCGTGTTCGACGCGCGCACGCGAGAGCGTGTGCCAGCTGTCCTGCGTGTCTTGACGCTCGACGAACGATTGCTGGCGGTGGAAGGTAGCGAACCCGACGGATCGTTCGCCGTCCACGCACTCCCGCCCGGCCGGCACGTGCTGGCTGCGACGACGGCGGACGGTCGCTGCGGCGGATCGGGTCCGTTCTCGCTCGGCACCCGTGAGGAGCGCGAGGGCCTCGAGGTGGCCGTATCGCCCGGCGCGAAGCTGCGCCTGCAGAACCTCGACCCGCTCCGCGGTCGGTCCTTCAGCGTCGTGCGCGACGACATCGAGTTCTGCGGCGAGGAACTCGACTTCGATCAACAGGTCGAGTTCACAGTTCCCGTCGGGAAGTCCAGCGTCCGTGTCGTCGCGCCCAAGGGCTCGCTCGTGAGCTCGATCGACGTCACGCTGGGTCCCGGCGAAACACGCGCACTCACTTTCGACGGTGCCTGGAAGTAGTCGCGCCGGGTAGCTGAACGGCTCGGCCACCGGCTACCATCCGACGGTGCCGCACGTTTCCGTTCGACCGGAACTCCTGCGTTGGGCTCGCGATCGATCCCAGCGAGACGTACGCGAGCTCGCGAAGGCGTTTCCGAAGCTCGATGCGTGGGAATCGGGCGCTGCGCAGCCGACCCTGAGACAGCTCGAGAAGTTCGCCGCAGCGACGTACACGCCCATCGGGTTCCTGTTCCTGCCGGTTCCACCCGTGGACCGGCTGCCGATCCCCGACTTCCGCACCATGGGCGGCCGGGCGGTCGAACGGCCGAGCCCGAACCTGCTCGAGATGATCTACGCCTGCGAACAACGGCAGGAGTGGTATCGCGACTTCGCGCGCCTGAATCGTGAAGACACCCGAGCATTCGTCGGCTCCGCGACGACGGCGAGCCCGGTCGAGTCGGTCGCCGAGGAGATGGGCGAGGTACTCGGCTTCCACGTGGCAGACCGGAGACGAGAGAGGACTTGGAGCGATGCCCTGCGCCGGTTCATCGAGCAGGCCGACAATGCGGGCATCCTGGTCATGTGCAGCGGGATCGTGCGGAACAACACGCGCCGCACGCTGGACCCACAGGAGTTCCGCGGGTTCGCCCTGTCCGATCCGCTCGCACCGCTCGTCTTCGTGAATGGCGCAGACACACGTGCGGCGCAGATGTTCACTCTGGCCCACGAACTCGCCCACCTATGGCTGGGACAGTCGGGTGTTTCGGATGCAGGGCCGACCGCAACTCCAGCTTCCTCGGTGGAAGCCTGGTGCAACCGGGTCGCGGCCGAGCTTCTCGTGCCGATGGCCGCCTTGCGGCCCGAACTGCGCGCGGCGGAGGATCTGACGGACACCAAGCGGCGCCTCGCAGGCACGTTCAAGGTCAGCACGCTCGTCGTGTTGCGACGCTTGAGGGATGCCGGCGTCCTCGATCGCGCTGCGTTCGAGCGCGAGTACGAGCGCGAGTTCCAATTCCTCGCCGCTCTGCCGAAGGGTGCCGGCGGGAACTTCTACTTGACCCAGGCCGCCCGGGTCAGCCGCCGGTTCGCGCTCGCGCTCCTAGTCGACACCCTCGAGGGGAACACGCTCGAGCACGAGGCGTTCCGACTGCTCGGGATCACGAAGTCCGAGACGTTCCAGGAGTTCGGCGCCACGCTCGGGATCGCGGTCCCATGACGTATCTGCTCGACACGAACGTCTTCATCCAGGCGAAGAACCTGGGCTTCGCCTTCGATGTCTGTCCCGGATTCTGGGACTGGATCGTCCTGGCGAGAGCGGATGGACGCGTCCTCAGCGTCGACCGCGTCGGACAGGAACTGCGTGGCCGCGAAGACGACCTGCGTGATTGGGCGGATGCCCAAGGTCCCGCGCTGTTCGCGCCTCCCGATGCAAGTGTCTTCGAAGCACTGGCCAAGGTCAGCACCTGGGTCACCTCACAGAACTACCGGGCCTCCGCGGTCAACGAATTCCTCCAGGCCGCGGACTACTTCCTGATCGGACATGCGTTGGCGTACGGGCACATCGTCGTCACGCACGAGCGACCCGGCAACCAGATCACGCTCATCAAGATCCCGAACGTATGCGCTGGCGTCGGGGTATCCACCACCACGCCGCTCGACATGCTGCGCCGCGAGCGCGTCAAGTTCGTCCTGGATCGCGGTTGAGACCGGACCATTGCGGTCATGCCCATTGCCGGGGCATGGGAGCGGGCGATGATCGGACGCCGATCGCCCACGCGATCCGGAGCACAAGTCGAGGGCGGACCACCTGACCATGCAAGAGAACGACGAACGACTATCGCGATCCGCCGGCCTGCACCAGCGCTTCGCCACGACTCGCGCCGCCACGCTGGCCCTCGCCGCGCCGCTTTCGCCCGAGGATTGCCAGGTCCAGGCCGCGCCGTTCGCGAGCCCGGTCAAGTGGCACCTCGCGCACACGACGTGGTTCTTCGAGACGTTCGTGCTCGAGCGCGCCGTCAGCACCAGTGGGCGGTAGCAGGCCCCGTGAGGGAATGTCGGAGATCGGCACGACCGGCTATCGTCCTCGGGTAACCGATCAGACCCCAGCGCGTGCCATTCTCGCGCCGCCGTCGTTCCGATCGCGACTCGAACCCGACATGCGAAGCCTGATCGTCGTTCTAGGCCTGACAGCGCTGGCGATGTTGGCGTTCTTCGTGTTCTACAAGGCGCAGCACGCACAGGCGACCGTCGGGCCGGTCACGACGCTCCAGACCGTCGAGACTCGCTCGCACGAGCTCGAGGACGTCGTCGAGCGCGCCGAAGCACGCAGCGCCGCGGTCGAGCCCGCGGTCGTCGAGCCACGCGTCGCACCCATTGCGCTCTCGCACACGCCGACACGCGACGATCGAGCGACGCTGCACGTGCTGGTACGAGCTCGAGAGACCGGGCTCCCCGTGCCGGAGACTCGCGTCGTCGGCGTGCGGAATCCGAACTCGTACTCAGCGATGGGCGTCGACGGCGGGGAAGGAGACCTCGGCGAGCTCCTTCGAGCCGACGATTCCGGTCGGGTCACGATCCACCCGACTGCGGACCTGCAGTTCACGGTGATCGTGTCGCATTCGGAAGGCGGGGAGCTCGCGCGGATCACCGTCCCGCCTCTCGGGCGGGGCGAGACGCGCGAGATCACCGCCGTCGTAGCGACGCAGCCGGACCTGCCGTTCTGCATACGCGTCGTCGACGCCGCCACGGATCTCGCCATTCCGGGCGCCTCCGTGTCCGTCGACGACGAGCTCGACGGCGTACGCCCCTCGGATGCGATGGCAACGGACACCGAGGGCATCGCTTGCCTCCTCCTGCGCTCGTGGTCCCCGTTCCCGATCGTCGTCCACGCCGACGGGATGGCACCCGCGACGGTGTATGCCGGCGCGCCTCGCGACCGCGCCAATGCGCGGATCGTGAAGCTGTCGCTCGTCGCCGGTGTCACGATCCGCGCGTACGACGAAAGCGGCGCAGAGCGCGTCGGGTCGCACGTGGAGCTCACCACGGACGCGTGGACCTTCGACCAGTCCGTCGACGAGCCCAGGCTCGCGCGGCGCATTCTCGACAATCCCAAGTGGACCGCCACGACGGACGCACGCGGCGTGGCGCAGTTCGTCGGCTTGCCGCCGGGCAGAGCGTTGTCCGGATCGATCCTGCTCGCGGGCGGCATCTCATGGCGCGCGCCCGATCCGATCGAACTGAAGCCCGGCGATCACCGCACGATCGTCTGGCGCGCCGGCGTCGCGTGCGCGATCCACGGTCGGGCGATCGGTGTGGACGGCCTTCCCAAGTCGGGCCTCGAGATCGTGCTCCAGCCGGCGGACGGGACGGAAGGCGGCTACCTCGATTCCTACGCAGGCGAAGGTAGGCGCCTGACGAAGACCGACGCAGACGGAGGGTTCGAGTTCCAAGACGTCGGGGTCGGCGCATGGCAGGTCGGTCCCGCACCCGGTGATGACGAGCTCGCGCCGTACGGCCAGATCGTCGCGGTAGCTTCCGGGGTCTCGCGCGTCGAAGTCGTCGTGCGCGTCGAGCGCGGCGAACCGATCCGCTGCCGCATCGTCGATCCCGACGGTCGCCCGGTCGCCCGCGGCTGGCTCACCATCGACGCCGTCGATCAGCATGCTCATCATTCGGACCGCTTCTACGCACTGGACGGACTCGTCGAGAAGGGACCGTTCCGCGGCGGCGAGTACGACCTCGTCGCGTACGACTCCGAACGCTCTGGTCTCGCGCCGTCCGAGCGCGTCCGGGTGCATGCGGGAGCGTCACCGGTCGACATCCGACTCCGGCGCGGTGCGCAGATCCGCGCGCGCGTGCTCGACGCAAAGACACGCGAGCCCGTCGCGGCGGATGTGTGCTTGAACGGCGAGACTTTGGAGCCGCTCGGGTGGTCGACGGCCACTACGGAGCGCGACGGGTCCTTCGAGCAGAAGGGCCTTCTCGCCGGCACCTACGTTGTCGCCGCGCGCGCGGCAGACGGGCGCTTCGGCACCTCGTCGCCCATCTCCATCGGGATCGGCGAAAGTCGCGACGACGTCGAGATCCTCGTGCAGCCCGGGGCGCACGTCCGCCTCACGCTTCGAGGGATCGAGGACGACGCGGTCCTGCTGCTCCTGCACGGCGGCCAGATCGTCTCGTTCGACTGGGTCCCGAAGGACACCGAGGTCGTCTTGCCCGTGCCGTCGGGTCGCACGACGGTGCGCCTCAGCGACGCCGGCCTGAAGAACAACCAGGACGTCGAAGTCGATCTCGCCGCCGGTGCTGAGCGCAAACTCGTCTTCGACAGGGGTTGGAAGTAGGCACTACGATCCCGCGAATGCCTGCTCCGACCGCATCCCTCGCCGACCGCTTCGCAAGGACGCGCGCCGCCACGCTCGCACTCGCCGCGCCGCTCTCGCCGGAGGACTGCCAGGTCCAGGCCGCGCCGTTCGCGAGCCCGGTCAAGTGGCACCTCGCGCACACGACGTGGTTCTTCGAGACGTTCGTGCTCGAGCGCGCCGTCCCCGCGTACCGCGCGTTCCACCCGGCGTTCCGCGAGCTCTTCAACTCGTACTACGTCGGCATCGGGCCGATGTGGCAGCGGGTGCAGCGCGGCGTGCTCACGCGACCGAGCCTCGCGGACGTGCTGGCGTACCGCGCGCACGTCGATGCGGCGATGGGCACGCTGCTCGCGCGCGGCGACGTCGACGGGCGCGTGCTCGAGCGCGTCGAGCTGGGTCTGAACCACGAGGAGCAGCACCAGGAGCTGATCGTCACCGACGTGAAGTTCCTGCTCGGCTCCAACCCGTTGTCGCCCGTGTACCGCGAGGCGCCGGCGCGCGGGGCTACGATTGCGCCGGATCTCGAGTGGATCGAGTTCGCGGGCGGGACCGCCGAGATCGGACACGCGGGCCCCGACTTCGCCTTCGACAACGAGACGCCGCGGCACCGCGTGTTCCTCGAGCCGTTCCAGCTGGCCTCGCGCCCGGCCACGAACGCGGAGTGGCTCGCGTTCGTCGAGGACGGCGGCTATGCCCGGCCCGAGCTGTGGATGTCCGAGGGCTGGGACGCCGTGCGCGCGCAATCCTGGACCGCGCCGCTCCACTGGCGGCTGCGCGATTCGCGCCGCACCGAGTTCACGCTGTCGGGCGAATGCGCATTCGATCCCGCGCAGCCCGTGTGCCACGTCAGCTGGTACGAAGCCGACGCGTTCGCGCGCTGGAGCGGCGCGCGCGTGCCCACGGAGGCCGAGTGGGAGCACGCGGCGGCAGGCATTGCACCTTCGGGCAATCTCGCCGACGGCGGCGCCGCGCACCCGCGGGTCGCAACGCCTGGAGCGGGCCTGCGACAGCTCTTCGGCGACGTGTGGGAATGGACGTCGAGCGCATACGCGCCCTATCCCGGGTACCGCCCGTGGGAAGGCGAGACGTCCGAGTACAACGGGAAATTCATGGTGAATCAGCTCGTCCTGCGCGGCGGCTCCTGCGCGACGCCGCGCGGTCACGTGCGCGCGAGCTATCGCAACTTCTTCCATCCGGACGCGCGCTGGCAGTTCAGCGGAGTCCGCCTCGCGCGCAGCGCGCGCTGACGCGTTCGCGCGCGAGCGCGCCGTCGCTTCGCGTGGTTTCGTGTGCTAGAAGCGCACGATGTCCTCTGCGTCCGTGGCCAGCGTGTCATTCGTGCAGATCCGCCGCGGTTCCCGCGTCGTGGCGGAGCGCGCGGCGCACGTCGGCGTGTTGACCCAGAAGGCGGACGAGCTGGCCGAGCTCTTCGTGCCCACGCCGCCGGCCAGCTTGCCGCCCGGGCTGGACCCGAGCCACGTGCTGTCGTTCCTCGTGCTGCGGTCCGCCCTGCGCTTCGGCAGCGGCTACGAGCCCAAACTGCGCCTGCAGCCGGGCGAAACGGCCGCCGAGAACCTCGACGCGGCCCTGGCGGGGCTCTTCGCGACCTCGGGCCCGCCCGCGCCGAGCGACCTGGTGCACACCACCGCCGCGGAGGTCGCCCACCTGCGCGGCCAGGGCCTGGACGATCCCCCGCAGGCCGAGTTCGTCGAACTGCAGGCCCGCGCCCTGCGCGACTTGGGCCGCTACCTGATCGACCGCCACGAGGGCTCGTTCGACCGGTTCGTCGAGGCCGCGCAGGGTTCCGCCGCGCGCCTGTGCGAGCTCTTGTCGACGATCCCGTACTTCAACGACGTCCAGCGTTATCGCGGGATCGACGTCCCCTTCTTCCACCGCGCGCAGCGGCTCGTGTGCGACCTCGCGGCCGAGGCGGACGGCGATGGCCTCGGCCACTTCGAGGACATGCGTGAGCTCGCACCGAGCTCGGACGCCGAGTGCGCGCTCGCCCTGCACGCCGCCGGCGTCCTGTCGTACGACCCGCAACTGGCCGAGCGCGTCGAGCACGGCGAGATCGTGCCCGCCCATTCCGAGCGCGAGGTCGAGATCCGCGCCGCCGCGATGCACGCGTTCGAGCGCGTGGCGACGAAGATCCAGGCGAAGACGCCCGACGTCACGGCGGTCGAGGTCGATCGCTGGCTGCGCGAGCGCGCTCGCGCGGCGCGGCGTGCCGGCGAACAGCCGCACCGCACGCGCAGCGTCTTCTACTGACCGCGCGTTCGGCGGCGGCCGGGGCGCTTTCAGCGCGGCCCTTCGCGCGGCGGCGCGTCCTGGCCCGTGTAGCCGAGGTCGTCGAGGTGCTTCTGGACCTCGGCCGGCGGCGCGGATCCCGCCGACGCGCCGGCGTGCGCGGCCGCGACGCGCTGCAGCTCGACGCCGGCCTGCTCGAGCGCCTGTGCGCCGGCCGTGACGAGCGGCGAGGCGGGATCCGCGATCGGACGGTGCTCGCCCGCGTCGGCGTGCAGGTCGTACGTGCGCGCCGTCGCGCTCAGCCGATCGCCGATGACCTTCCAGCGCTCGTCGCGCACGGAGAGGAGCGAACGGCCCACGCTGTCCAGCTCGGAGATCGCGCGCGAGCCGGCGCCGGTGCGCAGCACGGGATCGCGCAGGAGCGGCAGCAGGCTCGTGCCCGACACGTCGCGCAGTTCGCCCAGCCCGCACAGATCGAGCAGCGTCGGCGCGAGGTCCACGGACCGCGTCTGCGCCGCGACGCGCATCCCGGCCGGGAACGACTTCGGGTAGCGCACGACGAGCGGCACGTGGATCACCTCGTCGTACAGCGTCGTGCGGTGGCCCTTCCAGCCGTGCTCGAAGAACTCGGTGCCGTGGTCGGCCGTGATCACGATCACGGTGTCGTCGAGCACGCCCGCGCGCTCGAGCTCGTCGCGGATCTTCGCCAGGAACGTGTCCGTCCAGGCGATTTCGCCGTCGTACAGCGCGATCAGGTGGTCGAGGTCGCGCTTCGCCATCTTCGGGCCCACGCGCTCGTCGAAGAAGAAGTTCCGGCCATCGACCCAGCCCGTGTAGTCGGGATCGAAGCGCGTGTCGAACGGCGCGGGCGGCGTGAAGTCGTAGTGCACGTCCCAGAAGTGCACGAACGCGAAGAACGGCTTCCCGTCTCGCGCGCCGAACCAGCGCTGGAACGCCTCGAACGTGCGCGGGTTCGCGACGTCCTCGTGCGAAGCCTTGCGCGTCGCGTCGTCCTTGGCCCATTCGACCGGCTTCGCCGCGTCGAGCGCCGCGCCGTACGACGTGCAGTCCTCGTACAGGTCGAAGCCCTGCCCGAAGCCGAACGCGGGGTGCAGGAACGGGCCCGAGAAGAAGCCCGCGGTCGCGTAGCCGTTCGAGTGGAAGCGCTCCGCGATCGTCTCGAAGCGCGGCTCGAGCGCCTTGTCGACGTCCGTGCAGCCGTGACCCGTGTCGGAGAGGCCCGTGAAGATCGACGCGTGCGCGGGCAGCGTCCACGAGCTCGAGCTGAACTGCTGCTCGAACAGCGTGCCCTCGCGCGCCAGACGGTCGAGGTTCGGGCTCGTCGCGCGCCCGTAGCCGTAGCAGCCCAGGTGGTCGGCGCGCAGCGTGTCGATCGAGATCAAGAGCACGTTCGGCGCGCGCGGCTTCGCGTCGCGGCACGCGAAGAAGACCGCGGCGAGCGGGACGACGAGGACCGGTACGAGGACGAGCGCGCGCACGCCGCGAGCGTAGCAGGCGCGCGCGACCGGCGGAGCCCGGCACGCGCGCATTGCGCCGCGCCGCCGGACGTCGATACCGTCCACGGGTGAAGGCGGCCAGCACGACGGTTCCAGACGAGGCTCGCGCGTGGTGGCGCACGCGCTGGAGCGCGCTCGTCGCGCTGTGGCCCGCGCTGGCCGGCGCGCTCGCGTTCCGCTACGCCTGCTACGCCGCGATGATGCTCCTGGCGCTGTGGGCCGAGGGCCGCGCGGCGCCGGCGGCGCACGACGTCCTGCTCGACAACCTGCCCTACGTCCCGTGGATCGACCGCGTGAACTACTGGGCCTGGCTGGGCGCGTACCTGCCGATCTCGTGCGTGCTCCTCGCGCTCGAGCCGCGCCGCTGGACGCGTTACATGGTCACCGGCGGGCTCGTGTCGCTGGCGCGCGGCGCGTGCATCGCGCTGACGACGCTGGGCGCGCCGGGTTCGGGCAGCGTGGAAGTCGTCCCGAGCGGGACGGGCTTCTGGACGGCGTACGCGGCACTGCTCTCGCCGATCGGCGTCTTCGCGGACGACGCGATCCACGCCCACCTGTCGCAGGACCTGTTCTTCTCGGGGCACGCGGCCACCACGTTCCTCCTGCTCCTCTACGTGTGGCACAGGCCGGTCCTGCGCTGGCTCGCGCTCGCGGGACATCTCGCCATGGTCGCGGCGGTCCTCCTGTCGCACATCCACTACTCGATCGACGTCGTGGGTGCGTGGGCCGTCACGTTCTCCCTGTTCGCGCTGCGCGAGTGGAACCCGCGCGCAAGCTCGCGCGCAGCCGGTTAGGATCCGCGCGCCGATGCCCACACCCCGCGAAACGTTCCTCTCCGCCCTGCGCCGCGAACCCGTGACCCGCACGCCGTGGTGGGTCATGCGCCAGGCCGGGCGCTACCTGCCCGAGTACCGCGCCGTGCGCGGGAACCACCAGTTCCTCGACATGGTGCGCGACCCCGCGCTCGCGGCCGAGGTCACGCTGCAGCCGATCCGGCGCTTCGGCATGGACGTCGCGGTCATCTTCTCGGACATCCTCGTGCCCTGCGCGGCGATGGGCGTCGACGTGCGCTTCGAGGAGGGCGAGGGCCCGAAGCTCGCGCCCGCCGTGCGCACGCGCGCGGACGTCGACCGCCTGCGCGACTTCGATCCCGCGAAGGAGACCGCGTTCCTGGGCGAGGCCATCGTGCGCGTGCGGCGCGAGCTGGGCGACCAGCGCGCGATCCTGGGGTTCTGCGGCGCGCCGTGGACGACCGCCAGCTACTTCGTCGAGGGCGGCACGAGCCGCAACTTCGAGCACGCGAAGGCGCTCATGCACGGCGATCCGACGACGTTCGCGCGCCTGTGCGAGCGGCTCGTCGACAACCTCGTCCCCTACCTCGCGATGCAGATCGAGGCCGGTGCCGACGCCGTGCAGATCTTCGACTCGTGGGGCGGCGCGCTGGACGCGCGCACGTGGCGCGAGCACCTGCTGCCGCACGTCGCGCGGCTCGTGCGCGAGATCAAGGCGCGCAAGAACGCGCCGGTCATCCTGTACGTGAACGGCGCCTCGCAGCTGCTCGAGGTCCTGGCCGACAGCGGCGCCGACGCGATCGGGATCGACTGGCGCGTCGACGCGAAGGAAGCGCTGGCGCGCGTCGGTTCGCGCTGCGCGATCCAGGGGCACCTCGATCCGACGATCCTCTTCGCGGCACCGGACGTGGTCGAGCGCGAGACGCGCCGCGTGCTGGACGGCTTCGCGGGTGCGCGCGGACACGTCTTCAACCTGGGCTCGGGCATCCTGCCCGGCACGCCGGTGGCGTCGATGGAAGCGATCGCGCGCGTGCTCGCGGCCCGCTGAAGCTTCCCTGCGCGGGCGCGGCGAGCGGTATGCTCTCGCCCGCCATGAGAAACCACCCGATCGTCGCCGCGCTCGCCCTCGCCACGCTGTCCGCCTGCTCGGGACTCTCGACGAGCTTCGACTACGACACGTCGCACACGTTCACTGCGCTGCACAGCTACGCCTGGATCGAGAAGCAGGACAACTCGATCGGCATGAAGCGCGTGCGCGAGGCCGTCGACGCCGAGATGAAGGAGCGCGGCTACGCGCTGACGACGGACAAGCCCGACTTCCAGGTCGCGGCCTACATCGGGACGCAGGACAAGCTGCGCGTCGTCGACTGGGGCTACACCTACCAGCCGCACGGGTATTGGCACGGCGGTCACGACATCGACGTGTACCAGTACGAGGAGGGCACGCTGGTGCTCGACGTCATCGATCCCGCGAAGAACGAGCTGATCTGGCGCGGATCGGCGTCGAAGGCGGTCGACCGCTCGTGGACGCCGGAGGAGCGCGACAAGGAAGTGCGCGAAGCCGTGCGCGCGCTGCTCGACGAGTTCCCGCCGAAGTCGGGTGGCTGAGTCCAGCCGAGCGCCGTAGAGCGCACGTCGCCGGCGCCGGACACGCGAGTTCCCCGAAACGAACTCCGAGAAGGTGAGCCAGGCACCGTTGAGCGGAGTTCGCGGTGGTCAGCCGGGCACGTGCGCGTCGAGCTCCGCGAGCCACGTCGTCGCGTCGGCGTCGCTCGGGGCGCGCCAGTCGCCGCGGGGCGAGAGCGAGCCGCCGGAGCCGACCTTGGGACCGTTGGGCATCGCGCTGCGCTTGAACTGCGATTGCGCGAAGAAGCGTACGAGGAACACGCGCAGCCAGCGGCGGACTGCGGCAAGGTCGTAGGCGCGGCGCTCGTCCTCGGGTACGTCGGGCCACGCGCCGCGCGTTGCGTCGCGCCACGCGTTCCAGGCGAGGAACGCGACCTTGCTCGGGCGGTAGCCGAAGCGGTTCACGTAGTAGAGGTGGAAGTCCTGCAGCTCGTAGGGGCCGACGACGTCCTCGGTGCGCTGCGCCGGCTGGCCGTCCCTCGAACCGGGCACGAGCTCGGGGCTGATCTCGGTCGCGAGCACGTCGAGCAGCGCGCGCGACGCGTCGGCCGACAGCTCGCCGCTCGCTGCCTCGAAACGGATCAGGTGGCGGATCAGCGTCTTCGGCACGCTGGCGTTCACGTTGTAGTGCGCCATCTGGTCGCCGACGCCGTACGTGCACCAGCCCAGCGCGAGCTCGGACAGGTCGCCGGTGCCGACGACCGGCGCGTTGTGCAGGTTCGCCAGGCGGAACAGGTGGCTCGTGCGCTCGCCGGCCTGCACGTTCTCGAACGTCGTGTCGTAGACCTGCTCGCCGCGCGCGTACGGGTGGCCGATGTCCGCCAGCATCAGCTTGCAGCTCGGGCGGATGTCGATCGTCGACGCGCTGACGCCGAACGCGTTCATCAGGCGGTGCGCCTGGTCGAGCGTGCGGTCGCTCGTCGCGAAGCCGGGCATCGTGACGGCGATCACGTTCTTGCGCGGCAGCGCGAGCGAGTCCATCGCGCGGCACGCGATCAGGAGCGCCTGCGTCGAATCGAGGCCGCCCGACACGCCGATGACGGCCTTCGTGGACTTCGCGGCTTCCAGTCGACGCGCGAGGCCCTGCACCTGGATGCGGTAGACCTCGCGGCAGCGCTCGGCGCGCGTCGCGAGGTCGCTGGGCACGAACGGGAAGCGCTCGTACGTGCGCTCGAGCGCCAGCTCGCCCTCGGTGCCGAGCTCGAGCGGCACGGACACGCGGCGGTAGCGCGCGATCTCGTCCGCGTGGCGCCGCGCGGTCGCTCCGAAGGTCGTCATGCGCTCGCGGTCGGCCGCCAGGCGACCGAGGTCGACGTCGGCGCAAATGAGCTGTTCGTCCCGCCGGAAACGCTCGCCTTCCGCGAGCGCCGTGCCGTTCTCCGCGATCAGCGCGTGCCCGTCCCAGGCGAGGTCCGTCGTCGACTCGCCGTAGCCCGTGCCCGCGTACGCGTAGGCGACGAGGCAGCGCGCCGACTGGCCCAGCACGAGCGCGCGCCGGTAGTCCGACTTGCCGACGGTCGCGTTCGAGGCCGACAGGTTCAGGATCAGCGTCGCGCCCGCGAGCGCCAGGAGCGACGACGGCGGCAGCGGCGTCCACAGGTCCTCGCACAGCTCGACGCCGATCACGAGCTTCGGCTGGCCCTCGACCGCGAACACCTGGTCCGCTCCGAACGGCACGCGCGCGCCGAACAGCTCGACGTCGGTGCGGCGCGCGTGCGCGGCCGGCGCGAAGTGGCGCAGCTCGTAGAACTCGCGGTAGTTCGGCGGGTACGTCTTCGGCACCAGGCCGAGCACGCGCCCGCGGCACACGATCGCGGCGACGTTGTAGAGCTCGCCGTCGACCGCGAAGGGCAGCCCGACCGCCAGGACGAGCGGCAGCTCGGCGGTGGCGCGCACGACGCGCTCGAGCGCCTCGACCGCCGCGCGCTGCAGCGCCGCCTGCTGGAACAGGTCCTCGCACGAGTACCCGGTGAGCCCGAGCTCGGGCAGGACGCACACGCTCGCGCCGCGCCGCGCCGCCGCCCGCGCAAGCCGGATCGAGGCGTCCGCGTTGGCGTTCGGGTCCGCGAGGTGGACGCGCGGCACGCCGACGGCGACGCGCACGAAGTCGTGGGTGTGGAGGTTGTAGAAGCTCAAACCGAGGTTCCGGGGGGGCGCGGCGGGCCCTCCAGTATCGTCCGGCGGACCGTCATCGCCATCGTCCAGGGGATCCGCGTCGCCCGGAACGTCCTTCCGGTCGCGCCCGGACCCGTCCGAACGCCGAGGAATCCGACGCCGCGGGTGCCTCCGGGGCTATCTTCGCGCCCGCGACAGCGCTTTCGACCATGACCACCGCCCCTTCGCCCGCCCGCGCGCTGCTCCAGCGCTATGCGACGTCCGCGCCGCGCTACACGAGCTACCCCACCGCCGTGGACTGGTCGAAGGACTTCGATCCGGCCGGCTACCCGGGCCTCTTGAAGACGGCGGCCGCTTCGACGGAGCCGCTCTCGCTCTACGTCCACCTGCCGTTCTGCGCCGAGCTGTGCCTGTTCTGCGGCTGCAACGTCGTCGTGTCGCGCAGCCGGCCGCGGATGGATCGCTACCTCGACGCGCTCGAGCACGAGATCGCGTCGGTCGCCGAGAGCGGCATCGGTCGGCGCGCCGTCAGCCAGTACCACTGGGGTGGCGGCACGCCGACGCAGCTCTCGCTCGAGCAGATGCAGCGCGTGCAGGGCCTGATCTCCAAGGTGTTCCACTTCGCCCCGGACGCCGAGATCGCGATCGAGGTCGACCCGCGCGTGACGACGAAGGACCAGGTGCGCTGGCTGGCCGAGACCGGCTTCAACCGCGTGTCGATGGGCGTGCAGGACTTCGAGCACGACGTCCAGAAGGCGATCAAGCGCGTGCAGAGCGAGGCGCAGACCCGCGCCGTGATCGACACGGCGCGCGCGGCCGGCATCGGCTCGGTGAACATCGACCTGATCTACGGCCTGCCGCACCAGACGCTCGCGGGTTTCGAGCGCACAATGCAGCGCGTGCTCGACATCCGGCCGGAGCGCGTGGCGCTGTTCCACTACGCGCACGTGCCGTGGTTGAAGAAGCACCAGACCGCGCTGGACCTCGAGGCGGTGCCGTCGAGCGACGCGAAGCTCACGATTTTCCTGCGCGCGCTCGAGATGTTCCAGGCCGCGGGGTACGCGTACATCGGCCTCGACCACTTCGCGCTGCCGACCGACGAGCTCGCGCGCGCGAAGGACGAGGGCATCCTGCAGCGCAATTTCATGGGCTACACGACGCGCCGCGGCGGCGACATGGTGTCCCTGGGCGTGTCGGCGATCGGCGAGGTCGCGGGCTCGTTCGTGCAGACCGTGCCGACCGAGCCCGAGTACGTGAAGAAGGCCGGCGAGCACGGTTTCGCCGCGTACCGCGGCCACGCGCTGACGGCCGAGGACCGCCTGCGCCGCGAGGTCATCCTGGGCCTGATGTGCAACCTCGTGCTCGACACGGCCGCGGTCGGCGCGCGTCACGGCATCGACTTCGCGCGGCATTTCGCGCGCGAACTGGGCGAGCTCACGCCGCTCGAGGCCGACGGGCTGGTCGAGGTCACGCCGACCGCGATCCGCGTGACGCCGCTGGGCCAGCTCTTCCTGCGCAACGTCGCGCTGCCGTTCGACGCGTACTACCGCGCGCGCCAGATGAAGGGCGGCGACGGGCAGCGGACGTTCTCGAAGACGCTCTGAGAGCGGTCAGCCCGCTCCGGAGGCTTCGCGCATCGCGGCCCAGGCTTGCGCGACGTGCTCGCGTTCCGTGAGGATCGCGCCGATCGACACGCGCGCCATCCAGCGACCCTCGAGCTGCGCGGGCGTGATGTACGCCGTTCCCGACGCATTCACGGCGGCGACCCACTCCAGCGTGTGACGGTCGAGCGCATCGCCGGTCATCCCCTCCGGCTCGTGGCGCACGCACACCGTCTGCAGCGCGACCGGGGCGAGCACGCGCCAGCCCGGCGTGCCGCGCACCTCGCGCTCGAGCCAGCGCGCGTTCTCGAGATCGCGGCGCAGGCGCTTCCGCAGACCCGACACGCCCTGCTCGCGGATCAGGCACCACAGCTTCAGAGCGCGGAACCGACGCCCGAGCGGGATGCCCCAGTCGCGGTAGTTCTTCACCTGCCCGTCGGCCGCGGTCCGCAGGTAGCTCGGGCTCGTGCTCATCACGCGCACGAGGTGCTCCGGATCGCGCACGTAGTACACAGAGCAGTCGAACGACGCGCCCAGCCACTTGTGCGGGTTCACGACGATCGAGTCGGCGCCCTCGATGCCGCGCCACAGGTCGCGACACTCCGGCAGGATCGTCGCCGACCCGGCCATGGCGCCGTCGACGTGCAGCCACAGTCCGTGCTCGCGCGCGGTACGCGCACACGCCTCGATCGGATCCATCGCCGTCGTCGTCGTCGTGCCCGTCGTCGCGACGATCGCGCACGGGACGCGGCCCGCCTCGCGGTCGGCGCGGATCGCCGCATCCAACGCGTCGGCCCGCAGCGCGAACGACGCGTCGACGGGGATCTTGCGCAGGTTCTCGCGGCCGAATCCGGCCATCAGCGCGGCCTTGTCGACCGAGCTGTGCGCGTGCTCCGACGTGTAGACGACGAGCGCGCGCTGCTCGCCCTGCAGTCCGCCGCGGGCCAGCGAGAAGTTCGAGGTCCGCTCGCGCGCGCACAGGAGCGCCACGAGCGAGCTGGTCGACGCCGTGTCCTGGATGACGCCGCTCCACGCCGCGGACAGGCCGCTCATCTGCCGCAGCCAGTCGGTCGCGACCTCCTCGATCTCGGTCAGCGGCGGACTCGACTGCCACGCCAGCCCGAGCACGCCGAGGCCGGTCGACAGGTAATCGCCGAGCACCGCCGACAGTTCGCCGTTCGACGGGAAGTACCCGAAGAAGCGCGGGTGCTGCCAGTGCGCCAGGTTGGGCATCACGAGCCGCTCGACATCCGCCAGCACATCCTCGAACGACTCCGCGTGCTCGGGCGGCGCGCTCGGCAACTGCGCGCGGATCGACCCGGGCTCCGCTCGCGACGCGACGGGATGGGCCTCGATGCCGACGCGGTAGTCGGCGATGCGGTCGACGATGCGGTGGCCGTACTTGCGGAACTCTTCGGGTGTCACGGGCGGTACCTCGCCGGGATCGTAGCGGCACGAGCGCGCGCCTCGTCGCCTTCGGTGTCGGTCGAAACGCAGGCTGCGTGCCGTAGACTCCGCGCCATGCTGCGATTCGGAGAGAAGCGCCCCGGCGGCGAGTACCGTCCGCGACCGAGCGTCTACGCCGTCGCGCTCGACGCGCACGGCCGCGTGGCGCTCGTCGCCGAGGACGAGGGCTTCTACCTGCCCGGCGGCGGGATCGAGGCCGGCGAGACGGTCCTCGAAGCGCTCGTGCGCGAGATCCGCGAGGAGTGCGCCTGCGAGTCGCGCATCCTGGCGCAACTCGGCGAGTCGACCGAGTACATCGAGACGCGCCGCGGCACGCGCATCGAGGTCCAGGGCTCGTTCTTCCGCGCCGAGCTGATCGGCGAGAGCACGGCCGGCTGGTACGCGCCCGAGGAGGCGCTGCGTCTCGCGACGCGGCTCTCCCACGCGCACGTGATCCGCGCGGTCGTGGGCGGCGGAACGCGCTGACGTCCGCGCGGCCGGCGGACGAAGCGCGCGTCACGGCCGCACGACCGTCACCTCCGCGCCGCCGAGGCTGACGGGGATCCGCACGACCTCCTGGCCGGCCTTCTCGAGCACGCACGTGTACTCGCCCTCGGGCGCGCCCGCGACCGAGGAGCGCCCGTCCGCGATCGCGAGCTTCCCCGACCGCCACGAGATCGACGTGCTGCTCTCCGCGCCGACGATCGTGCGCGAGAGGTCGATCTCGAGATCGCGCCCGCTCGCGTCGACGAGGCGCGCGCTGTCCGCCAGATCGCGACGGTCCCCCAGGTCGACCTGCACGAACGCCCGGCGCGAGACGTCGAGGACGAGGTCCCCGAGCTGCGCGTCGGGACGCAGGTCGATGCGCGCCGACACGACGTGGGAGCCGAGGACCTCGATCCGCATCGGTCGGCCCAGCACGTGCCCGAGCGCGAAGCGTCCTTCCGCATCGGACGTCGTGGACGGGCCGCCGACGAGGTCCTCGTACCCGTCGAGCGCGACGGACACGACGACATGCGCGCTCGCGACGCCCGCTCCGCGGCGATCGACGACGCGGCCGGCGAGGTCGACGCGCGGTCCGTCGGTCGCGAGCACGATCTCGACCTCCGGCCCGCCGGCGTCGATGGGCGCGGTGACGCGCGCGGCGGGGATGCGGTCGGCGACGACGTCGATCCGGTAGGCGCGCGCCTGCAGGCCCTCGATCGCGAATCGGCCGTCGGCTCCGCTCGTCGTCGGCGCGGCGCCGGGGTCGCGCAGGAACTGCTCGATCGTGCGCTCGTCGTACCAGGTGATGCCGTCCTGGTGAACCTCGAAGCGACCGAACGGCTGCTCGCCGAGCAGGGTGACGCGCGCTCCCGCGATCGGCTCGCCGCGCGAGTCGACGACGCGACCGCTCAGCGCGAGCGGCGCGCCCCCGAGGACGAGCCGCAGCTCGGTCGTCGCCGCGTTGCGCTCGAGGTCCTCGAGCACAGGCAGCACGATCTGCGCCGGCAGGTGCCCGTGCTTCGCTGCGCGCAGGACGACCGGTACCGGACCGAGCGGCGGACGTCCGTCCTCGGTCGTGCGCTGCGCCTCGTCGAGCGATCGGCGCGGGACGGCGAGCTCGAAGCGGCCGTCGGCACCCGTCTTCGCCGTCGCGCCGACGACGATCAGGGTCGTGTCGGGCGCGGCCGCTCCGTCGGCCTCGTACACGCGGCCGTGCAGCACGACCGATTCCGGATCGGGCGCGGGCAGCACGATGACGACGTCCTCGGTGGTCCCCGCGACGACGACCTTCGATCCCGGACGATGGTTGTCCGCGCGCGCCGCGAGCGTCGAGTCGACGTCGGGCGCGGGAGCGAGATCGAAGCGCCCTTCCGCGTCCGTGCGCGTCGAGTGCGCGACGTCGACCGGGCGCCGCAACAGCTCGCCGAAGCTGTGCCGCAGCGCGTCGCCGACGTGCTGGTCGACGATGGCGCCCGCGACGGGAGCGCCGTTCGCATCGACGACCCGGCCCGTCCAGCTGCGCTCGCGGGCGACGACGACGCGGATCTCGTCGTCGGGACGCGCGAGCTGCGCGATCCCGGCGAACACCGTGATCCAGCCATTTCCGCGCGCCGCGACGAAGACGCGGTCCGACTCGACGCGGAACCGGCCGCGCGCGTCGCTGACGACCGGCGCGCCGTCCTCGACGACCGGATCGCCCGGCCAGCTCTCGAGGATCGCGACGCCCGCGACGGGACGGCGGTCGAGGTCGAGGACGACGCCTTCGCGCAGGCTCCGGACCGGCGGCGCGACGACGGCGGCCGTGCGCTCCTCGCCGACGACCGCGACGCGCGGCTCGGAGTCCGGAGCGCGCACGTCGTCGGGATCCGCGCGCTCGTCCGGCGCCTGGAGCGCCGGATCCTCCGACTCCGCCAGCGCGGCGAGCGCGGGTTCGACGTGACCGTCGCGCGTCGCGATCCACACGCCCGTTCCGCAGACGACGAGGGCGAGCACGGCCGCGATCTTCAGCTTGGCATCCATGGCGAGCGTCATCAGGGTCGGTGCGAGCGGCGCGCTCGCGAGCGGATCGGGAGCCTGTACGGCGGGATCGATCGGCGCGGCCGGGTCGGCGGCGAGCGGCAGGAACGCCGCGATCCACGCGCCGCGGTCACCGCCGTGCTCGCGGTCGAAGCGCTTGCGCAACGCGTCGAGCCCGCGCGCGATCCGCGTCTTGACCGTGACGACGGGCACGCCGTCGCGCCGCGATCTCGCGCGGCATCAGGCCTTCGTAGTAGCGCGCCCACACGGCCGACCGGCTCGGCTCGGACAGCTCGCGCACCGCCGCGAGCAGGCGCGCTTGCGCGGACGCCGCGTCGTCGAACGGATCCGAACCGGCCGCGCGCTCGGGTCGCGCGACCGCGTGCTCGCGCTCGGCACGGCTGGCGCTCTCGCGCGCGTCGTCGCGCACGAAGTTGCGCATCACCGCGGCGAGCCAGCGCCGCGGAGGGATCTCCGCGTCCGGCGGTTTGCGCAGCGCGGCGAGCCACGCGCGCTGGACCAGGTCCTCCGCGCGGTCGGGGTCGCGCACGAGGCTCCGCGCCAAGGCCCTGGCCCACCCGGCCTGGGCGAGCAGCGCGTCGAGATCTCGCGGGGCCGTGTCCATCGCTACCGGTCTACCCGACGGACCGGGCCCCGGATCGATGTCGCGGGATTCCGGAATCCCGGGGGGGCCGGTCAGAGGCGGACGATCGTCACGCCCCGGCCGCCGAGGCGCACCGGGATCCGCGCGACCTCGACGTCCCCCCTCGAAAGCACGCAGGTGCAATCGCGCTCGGCGGTCGAGCCGACGTCGGAGCGGCCGGCGACGATCGGGAGCGTGAGCGTCGTCATCTGCATCGACGTGGTGATGCCGTCGCTCAGCGTCGTGCGCGCGAGCTGTAGCAGGATCGTCTCGCCCTGTCCGTCGACGAACTGCGCCGCGTCGGCGAACTCCGGTCGGTCGCCCAGGTCCACCTGCACGTAGGCGCGGCGCGCCACGGTGATCACGAGGTCGTCGAACCGGTCACCGGGCAGCACCTCGAGCGGCTCGGCGACGATGTCGGCCATCTCGACCTGGAGACGGAACTGGCTGCCGCGCACGCGCTGGAACGCGAAGTGCCCGGCCGCGTCGGTCGCCTGCGACGGTCCGCCGATGAAGTCCTCGCTGTCGGGCCTGGTCACCGCGACGTGGACGCGCGCGCCCGCCACCGGATCTCCGCGACGGTCGACCACCCGGCCGGCGAGATCGGCCCGCGGTCCGCTGGTGTCGAGCACGACGTCGACGCCCTTCGATCCGGCGCGGATGGGCACGCTGGTGCCGGTCGCCGGGATGTCGTGCTTGCCGATGTCGACGCGGTACTCGCGCGCCTGCAGCCCGTCGAAGCGGAACCGGCCGTCGGCGTCGGAGTCGCAGCGCGGCTGGTAGATGCTCCCTCCGCCCAGGAACTGCTCGATTGAGTGGTCCGACACCAGCGAGGTGTTGCCGATCTCGACCTCGACCGGACCGAACGGCTGCGTGTCGATCAGGAAGACGTTCGCGCCCGCGACCGGCTGGCCGTCGGAGTCGACGATGCGGCCCTCGATCGAGAGCGGCGGGCCGCCGAGTTCGAGGCGCCACGTCTCGTCCTGCGCCACGCGCTCGAGCTCGTCGATCTCCGGCAGGCGGCGTTCGGCCGGCAGATGGCCGCGCTTCGCGGCGCGCAGCACGAGCGGCATCAGCCCGACCGGGGGCTTGCCATCGCGCGTCGTGCGCTGCTCCGCGGCGAGCGCGTCGCGCGTCACGGACAGCGCGAACCCGCCGTCCGCGGCCGTCCGCACGAACGTCGAGGCCAGCGTCACGGTCGCGCGATCGACGCCCGCCCCGCGCTCGTCGACGACGCGGCCGCGCAACGTGATCGCGCTCGGCTCGGGAGCCGGCAGCACGACGACGACGCCATCGAGATCCCCGCCCGTCAGCGCCTGCGAACCGGGCCGGTGGTTCTCCGCGCGCGCCTCGAGCCGTGCTTCCGCGTCCGGCGCGACGAGCTCGAAGCTCCCGTGCTCGTCGGTCCGCGTCGTGAACGCCATCTCGACGGAGCCGCGGAGGATCTCGCCGAGCGCGAGCCGCACGCCGTCGGCCACCTCGTGCTCGACGACGGCGCCGGCGACGGGCGCGCCGGCGGCGTCGACGACCGAGCCCCGGACGCTGCGTTCGCGCGCGACGACGACGACGAAGTCCTCGGCCGCGTCGGGCGATGCACGCTGCGTGGAATACAGCGTCGTCCATCCGGCTCCGACGGCGACGAAGCCGACGCTCACGCCGCCGCCGACCACGAAGCGGCCGCGCGCGTCGCTCGTGACCGGCCGATCGCCGCGGAGGATCGGCTGTCGATCGGAACCGTCGAGGATCGCGAGGCCCGCGACGGGCCGCTGCGCGAGATCCACGACCAACCCGTGGCGCTCGATCACCGGTGCGGCGATCGGCGCCGGAGACGTAGCCGTTTCGTCCGCGACGGCGACGCGCGTCGCGGGTGTCTCGACGAGCGCAGCCGGCGCGCTGCGCGTCTCGGGCTCCGCCAGCGCGATCGCCGGCGAGGGCTCGACGCCGTGTGCGACCTGCGCCACGCCGCCGTCGCGCGTCGCGAGCCAGAGCCCCGATCCGCAGACGACGACGGCGATCAGGGCGGCGATCTTCAGCTTGGCGTCCATGGCGAGGGTCGTGAGGGTGGTGGTGACGAGCGGGCTCGCGAGAGACGGATCGCCGACGATCGGCGCGGGCGCGGGCGGTGCTCCGAACGTGAGCGGCGCGAACGCGGCGATCCAGCGCTCGCGATCGCCGCCGTGCTCGCGGTCGAAGCGCTTGCGCAACGCGTCGAGCCCGCGCGCGATCCGCGTCTTGATCGTGTCGACCGGCACGCCGTCGCGCCGTGCGATCTCGCGCGGCGCGAGACCGTCGTAGTAGCGCGCCCACACGGCCGAGCGGCTCGGCTCGGGCAGCTCGCGCACCGCGGCGAGCAGGCGCGCCTGCGCCGACGCCACGTCGTCGAACGGATCCGAGCCGAGCGCGCGCTCGGGCCGCGCGACCGCGTGCTCGCGCTCGGCACGGCTGGCGCTCTCGCGCGCGTCGTCGCGCACGAAGTTGCGCATCACGGCGCCCAGCCAGCGCCGCGGAGGGATCGCAGCATCCGGCGGACTGCGCAGCGCTGCGAGCCACGCGCGCTGGACCAGGTCATCCGCGCGGTCGGGGTCGCGCACGAGACTGCGCGCCAACGCCTTGGCCCACCCGGCCTGGGCCAGCAGCGCGTCGAGGTCTCGCGGGGTCGTGTCCATCGCTACCGGTCTACCCGACGGAGCGGAACCGGATCGATGTCACGATATTCGAGAAGTCTTCGAAGGGACGCGTCAGGGCCGGAGGATCGTCACGCCCTCGGCCGCGAAGACGATCGGGCGTCGCCCGACCTCCTGCCCGTTTCGGAGCAGCACGAGCGTCAGATCGCCTTCGTCGACGGTCACGATGTCCGAGCGGCCGTCGACGATCGGCAGCGCGGCCGCGACCGTCTCGGACACAGTCGAAATCGTCCTAGCCGCCACCGTGCGCGACGAGTGCAGCCCCACCGTCCCGCGGGCGTTGCACACCTGGAAGTCCGTCGCGAAACCCGGCTTCGACATGATGTCGACCTGGATGGCGAACTGCCGCGGCACGACGATGCGCACGTCGTCCAGCCTGGTGTCCCGTCGCACGTCGACGCCGACGCGAAACGACTCGAGGTCGGCGCACACCTGCACGATGCGGCTCCGGAGTCCATCCAGCACGAACGCGCCGGCCTCGTCCGTCGACACGGGAAGCGACGTCAGCGTCTCGCCACCGAAGCCGAGGTCGACGTCGGCGGTGACGCTCACGCCCGCCACCGGTTGTCCCCCTCCGTCGACCACACGGCCGGCGACGCGCTGCTTCGCGCCGCGCGTGTCGAGCACGACAACGAGATCCTCGGTCCCCGCGGGGACGCGCTCGAGCACGGACATCGCGAGCAGCTCCGTCGAGGTGATCACGATCCGGTAGTCGCGCGCCTGCAGCCCGCGGATCTCGAACGCACCGTCGCTCGCCTTCGATTCGACGTCAGGTCCCGCGTCTCCGCGCAGGATCGCCTCGACCGACCGATCCTCTCGCTCGGGGTGCCCGAACACACCGACGGTCACCGTGCCGAAGCGATCCTCGCTCGCTCGCAGGCTCGCGCCGACCACCGGATTCCCGTCCCAGTCGACGACGCGGCCCGTGATGGCGAGCGGATCGTCGCCGAGCACGATGTCGAACGTCTCGGTCGCTGCGCGGCTCGCAAGCTCCTCGATCGACGTGAAAGCGACCCTCGTCGGGCACTGGTTTTCCGAGACCGCGACCAGCTCGATCGGCGCACCGTCGTCGCGGAGGTCGGTCGGGCGCACGACGAGGCGGAACTTTCCGGCGCGATCCGTCCGCTGCGTTGCCGCGCCGACCCGGACATAGGCGCGAGGAACGAACACCGCTGGCCCGCTCGAAACGGATCCGCGCACGACGATGTCGGCGGCGGCCGGCGGATCGAGTTCGAGCACGAGGTCGTCGCACGCCTCCGGCGGGATCGAGACGGGCCGCGCCTCGCGACCGTCGACGTCTCCATGGACCGTTCCCGCGACCAGTGGCACGACGCCGAGGTCGAAGCGACCGTCCGCGCCGCTGACCGCCGCGTAGCCGATGCGGTGCGGGTCCGCGTCGACCAGCCCGGACAGCGTGCGACACATCGCGTCGTCGACGCGGAGCTCGATCGCGGCGTCCTCGACCGGATGACCCTCGTCGTCCTGCACGATGCCGCGGATCCTTCCCGCGCGCGCGACGAGGATCGTGACGCGACGATCGATCCCGGGGCGCGGGATCCGATCGACCCACACCGTCGCCCATCCCGGTCCGCTCGCCTCGAGCGCGTGGCCGGCGAACTCGCGCGTGATCGAGAAAGTGCCGTCGGCCGCGCTGCGAACGTTCGTCTCGAAGTCCCGCCGCGCGGTTCCGATCTCGAGCCCTCCGACCGGATGTCCCTCCAGGTCGAGCACGCGCCCGAGGACCTGCGGCACGTGGACGTCGGCGTCGGTGCGACCGTCGAGCGACGCCGCGTTCGTGATCGGCGTGCGCGTTCCGTTCCGCGTCGCGACCTCGACGTCGGAGGTTCGATCCCCCGACTCCACGAGATCCGAGGTCACGCCCAGGGTCGCTTCGGCGATCGCAAGCGGGGATGCAGGCTCGTCGTTTGCGACGACGACCCAAGTCGCCGTCGCGCACACGAGGGCGAGCACTGCGGCGACCTTCCACTTCGCTGCCATCAGGAGCCCTCCGCTCACGGAGACCGTCGACGCCGACGGAGCCGCGAGCGGCAACAGCGCCGCCATCCACGCGCCGCGGTCGCCGCCGTGCTCGCGATCGAAGCGCTTGCGCAGGCTCTCGAGCCCGCGCGCGATCCGCGTCTTCACCGTCTCGACGGGCACGCCGTCGCGCGCGGCGATCTCGCGCGGGGCGAGGCCCTCGTAGTAGCGCGCCCACACGGCCGAGCGATTCGGCTCGGGCAGTTCGCGCACGGCGGTGATCAGTCGGATCTGGATCTCTGCCGAATCGGCGACCGCGTCCGATCCGCCCGCGCTCTCAGGCCGCGCGACCGCCTTCTCGCGCCGATCGCGACGCGAGGCTTCGCGTGCGTCCTGTCGGGCGAAGTTCCGCAGCACGCGCGCGAGCCAGCGCCGCGGCGGTGTTCCATCTCCGGGCGGCGTGCGCAGCGCGGCCAGCCATGCGCGCTGCACGAGGTCGTCGGCGCGTCCCGGATCCCGCACGAGGCTCCGCGCCAACGCACGCGCCCAGCCCGAGTGGGCCAGCAGCGCGTCGAGGTCTCGCGGGTTCGTGTCCATCGCCTTCGTGGTACCCGATGCCGCCGGGTTGCGATCGATGTCCTCGAAGTCGGCATTCTCGGAAGGCTCCGCACGCCCCACGATCGCGATCGGCGCATAGACTCGTCCTCTGCGGGCTCGCACCCACCCCACGACGTCCACCACCATGCGCCTCCTCTTCGCCGCCCTCCTCGTCCTCGCCCCCGCCGCCCTCGCCTCCGATTGGAACAACTCCGGCGGCAACGCCGGGCGCAACGGACTGACGCCCGAGGTCGGACCCGATTCCGCGGCACAGATCTGGTCGGGCTCGCGCAGCTCGATCATCGCGTGGCAGCCGGTCATCGAGGGCTCGCGCGTCTTCATGGTCCGACAGACATCGTTCCCGCCCGAGACGACCGGCTCGCCCGTCGTCTGCCAGGACCTCGACACCGGCGCCGAGCTGTGGGCGACGCACATCCCGGCGAACTCGGGCGACTGGACCGCGTGGGTCGCGGGCGTGAAGGACGGCCGCGTCTACGCATCGCGCAGCGGCAACGGCGCGAGCGTGTCGGCGAAGCTCTACTGCCTCGACGCGGCGACGGGCGCCGTGCTGTGGCAGAGCGTGGAGAGCCAGAACGGCGGCGCGTACGACGGCGTCGTCTTCGCGCCGAACGGCGACCCGGTCGTCGCGGCGTTCACGCGCATCTGGCGCTTCGACCACCTGACCGGCGCGACCGTGTGGAGCACGCCGCGCGTCGGTTCGGTCAGCGGCGACTGCGGCGGCGCGATCCACGGCGGCGCGCTCTACGTCGCCGACGCGGTGGTCGGCGGGCACGCGATCAAGCGCTTCGACCTCGCGACGGGCGCGTTCCAGTACCAGAGCCCGACGATGGCGGGCTTCACGATCCAGACGACGCCGATGGTCGCGCCGAGCGGGGACATCTACCTGGCGCGCGTGCAGAACAACGTGGCGGTCGATTTCTTCTACGCCCTGCGCGACACGGGGACGGCGATCGTCAACTTGTGGAACCGGCCGGCGGGGTACAGCTACGCGAGCGAGTTCGGCGTCGGACCCGACGGCAGCGTCTACATGCTGACGCAGGCGGATGCGATCGACCGACTCGATCCGGCGACGGGTGCGACGGTCAATACGACCGGCGCGCTGCTCCACGATTTCCCCTGGGCGCCGCGTATCGGCGTCGACGCGCTCGGCCGCGTGTTCCTGTCGAACGGCAGCTTCGCGAACGGCCACTTCTGGAGCTTCAATGCCGACCTCTCGCCGCGCTGGGACATCCCGGTCGCGAACGTGAACATCGGCGCGCCGGCGATCGGCCGCGACGGGACGCTCGTCGTCGCCGGCATCGGCACGAACGTCAAGGCCTACCGCACGACGCCGTCGTTCCAGACCGCGTTCTGCTTCGGCGACGGATCGGGCGCGGCCTGTCCGTGCGGCAACAACGGCGCGAGCGGTCGCGGCTGCGCGAACTCGCTCAACGCATCCGGCGCCCTGCTCGCGGCGAGCGGCGCGGCGAGCCTCGCGAACGACACGCTCGTGCTGGCCGGCTCGGGCATGCCCAACTCGTCGGCGCTCTACTTCCAAGGCACGACGCAGGTCGCGTCCGCGTTCGGCGACGGCCTGCGCTGCGCCGGCGGCAGCGTCGTGCGCCTCGGCACGAAGTCCAACTCCGCCGGCGCCTCGCAGTACCCGGCACCCGGCGACCCCACCGTCTCCGTGCGCGGCCTCGTGCCGAGCGCCGGCTCCATCCGCACCTACCAGTGCTGGTACCGCAACGCCGCGAGCTTCTGCACCGTGAGCACGTTCAACCTCTCGAACGGCCTGGCGATCACCTGGCAGATCTGAGCGAACTCCTCGGCACGGTGCCTGGCTCACATAACGCGAGTTTGGCCGTTAGCGGGACCGCCGCGGCCGCACCGGCCTCCGGATGTCCTGAAAACGGGCCAACTCGCGTGAAGTGAGCCAGGCACCGTACAGCGAAGTTCGTCAGCCCAGGTTGCTGGCCGCGAACTCCCAGTTCAGCAGCTTGTCGATCACGCCGGCGACGTAGTCGGCGCGCTTGTTCTGGTGGTCGAGGTAGTAGGCGTGCTCCCACACGTCGATCACGAGCAGGGGTTTCTTGCCGTCGGTGATCGGGTTGCCGGCGTTCGACGTCTTCACGACCGCGAGCTTCGCGCCGTCCTGCACGAGCCAGGCCCAGCCGCTGCCGAACTGCCCCTTCGCGGCTTCGGCGAGCTGCTTCTTGCAGTCGTCGAGGTTGCCGAAGTCGGCGGTGATGCGCTCGAGCAGCTTGCCGGTGGGCGCGGCGGCGCCGGGCTTCAGGCTGTTCCAGTAGAAGGTGTGGTTCCACGTCTGCGCCGCGTTGTTGAAGACGGCGGCGTCGGCGGCTTCCTTCGCGCTGGCCTTCACGATGTCCTCGAGCGACTTGCCGGCGTACTGCTTCTTCTCGTCGACGAGCTTGTTCAGGTTGTCGACGTAGGCCTTGTGGTGCTTGCCGTAGTGGAAGGACAGCGTGTTCGCGCTGATCACGGGCGCGAGCGCGTCCTCCTTCCAGGGCAGCGGCGGCAGCGCGAACGGCGCGCCCTCGAGCGACGCGCCCGGCACCGCGCGCACGGCGCCGGGGTTGGAGCTCGCGAGCGCGGTGCCCGCGATCGCGGCCGCCGATCCGGCGACCAACAGCGTGCGACGGGAGAACGAAGGGTCTTGCGGCGGCATGGTCATGTGCGTGTCCTCGGAGTGCTCGGCGGCGCTCCCACAGGAGGCCGCTCGGCCGGCACGATACTCCTCCGGAGGCGGGAAGCGCTCGCCGCACGCACGGCGGCCGTCGAGTCCCTACCCTTCCGCCATGAACCCCTGGTACGCCAAGACCGTCGTCCTGGCCGCGACGGTCGCGATGATCGCGATCCGCGCGCCGCACGGGCACAAGAGCCGCTCGGTCCAGGTCGTGCGGTCGGCGAAGGGTGCTCTGGAGACCCTGCTGCTCACGTTGGCCTGGATCGGCTTCTTCGTCCCGCTCGTGTGGGTCGCGACGAGCGCGTTCGCGCGCGCCGAGTTCGAGCTGCGTCCGGCGGCGCTCGCCGCGGGCGCCGCGGCGTACGCGGTCGGCCTGTGGCTCTTCCAGCGCTCGCACGCCGACCTCGGCACGAACTGGTCGGTGACGCTGCAGGTCCGCAAGGAACACAGCCTCGTCACCCAGGGCGTGTACCGGCGAATCCGCCATCCGATGTACACGGCGCTGTTCCTCTTCTCGCTCGGTCAGGCGATCGCGGTGCCGAACTGGATCGCGGGCCCTTCGTACCTCGTGGTGATGGCGCTGCTCGTCGCGGCGCGTCTCGGCCCCGAGGAGCGTTTGATGCGCGAGACCTTCGGCGCGCGCTACGACGAGTACGCTGCGCGCACGCAGCGGCTCGTCCCGGGCGTGTGGTGAGCCGTCCCCGCGCGTTCAGCGCGGCGAGCTCTCGTGCGTCGACGCCACGATCGCGCGGCGGTGCTCGATCCAGGAGCGCAAGCTGCGACCGCGCGCCTCGTCGCGGTACTGCTGGAAGAACGCGTCCATCGCGCGCGACTGCCCGAACGAGAAGTGGCCGGTCGTCACGGACATCTCGGCGTCGATGGCGTCGTCGAGGTTCGCCAGGCCGCGCGTCACGAGGTAGACGACGACCGCCATCCCGGTCCGGTCGCAGCCCTCCTTGCAGTGGACGAGCACGGGCGCGGGCAGCGTGTCGAGCGCATGCAGGAGCGCGTTCGCCGTCTCCGCATCCGGCACGCGCGTCGGAGTCAGCGGAACGCTGACGTGCACGACGCCGTTCGCCCGGCACCAGGCGATCTCCGCGTCGTAGTCCTCGTCCTTGGCGCTGCGCCCGCGCAGGCTGAGCACGGATCGGATCCCTTCTTCGCGCACGCACCGCGCCAGATCGTCGACGTCGAGCTGCGCGCTGCGGAACAGCTCGCCCGCGACGACCTCGCGCGGCGCGCGCCAGGAGTGGATCGTCCAAGTGGCGAGCGCGGCCGCCAGGACCACCGCGGACGAGGAGTAGGCGCGTCGGGTTCGGGAGCTGAACCACATGACGACCCGCATTCTAATTCGTCCGCGTGCGGCGAATCGTGGCCGCAGCGCGGTAACCGCCCGCAATCGCACGCAGGGCGGTCGTCGGGAACTCTTCGGCGCGCGTCTCCGCCCGAGTGCGTAGCGGCGCGCTCGCGGACGCCCCCGCCTGTTGGAGCCGGAGCTCGCGGGACCTAACCTGCGCGGTTCATGCGCAGGCGCACGATCGTCGTCGGTGGCGGGTTCGCGGGTCTCTCCGCGGCGGCGCGGCTCGCGTCGTCCGGGATCGACGTCGTCGTCTTCGAGGCGTCGAATCGCGCGGGCGGCGTCGTCGGCTCCGTCGAAGTGCAGGGGTTCCGCTTCGAGCGCGCGGCGCACACGATCCTGGCCGGGTCCGAGTCGTTCCGGCGCGTCGTCGACGAACTCGGCCTCTCCGCTCGGCTCGAGCGCGCGGATCCGTCGGCGAAGGCGCGCTACCTGTGGCACCGCGGTGCGCTCCGCGCGCTGCCCATGAGCCCGTCGCAGCTCCTCTCCACCGACCTGCTGTCGTGGAAGGCGAAGCGCGCGCTGTTCTCCGAACCGTTCCGCGCCTTCGTGCCGCCGGGCGACGGCGAGCCCGAGCCCACGTTCGGCGCGTTCCTCGACGAGCGCATCGGCCGCGAGACGTCGAGTCTCTTCGCCGGCGCGTTCGTGCGCGGCATCCACGCCGCGGAGCTCGACGAGCTCGGCGCGCGCAGCGCGTTCCCGAAGCTGTGGAACCTGGCGGCCGATCACGGGAGCCTCGTGCGCGGCGCCGCGTCGCGCGCGTTCGCTCCCAAGGCCGTGCTCCCCGGCCCCGAGCTGCCGCGCGGCGCGCTCGTGTCGTTTCCCGGAGGACTCCAGGAGCTCGTCGACGCGCTCGCGCGCCAGCTCGGCGAGCGCGTGCGTCGCGGCCAGCGCGCGACCGGGATCGAGCGCTTCGAGTCGCGCTGGCTGGTCCGCACCGCCGACGGCTTGGGCCACGTCGCGGACGACGTCGTCGTCGCGACAGCCGCGCCCGTCGCGGCCCAGTTGCTCGCGCGCGAGCTGCCGCGCGCCGAGTTCGACGGTCTGCGCGCCCTGAAGCACGCCAGCGTCACGGTGGTCGGCCTGGGCTTCGCACCGGGCGCGCTCGAGCCGTTTCCCGCGGGCTTCGGCTACCTCGTCCCGCCGTCCGAGGACGGCCGCGCGTCCCCCGCGCCGCGCGCGCTGGGTACCATCTTCGTCACGAACCTCTTCCCGAATCGCGCGCCGCGCGGAGCCCGCTCCGTCGCCGCCTTCTACCGCGGGACGGACGTCGCGCATCTCGACGATTCTGCGCTCGCGCGGCAGGCGGAGCAGGACCTCGGGCTCGCGATCGGAGCTCCCGTGCCGCGCGCGACCGCCGTGCACGTCGCGCGCTGGGACGACGTGATCCCGCGGCACGCTCCCGGCCACTCCGACCGTGTCGCGCGCGTCCGCCGCCACCTGCGCGAGCACGCTCCCGGCCTGCACGTCGCGGGAGCTTGGGTGGACGGCGTCGCCGTCGAACAGGTGCTCACCTCCGGCCGCGCGGCTGCCGATGACGTCCTGCTGGGGCGGAGCGCGGAGCGTGTCGCGCCCGCGCGGCAGGGAAGCGAGGTGAGCTCTTGAACGCGTTGCAGGCGATCGCGGTCGCGTTGCCGCTCGTCTATGCGGCCGCGGCCGCGTTGTTCGCGCTCGGCCGCGCCGGCCGAGCGCGCTGGACGTTGCGCGCGGCGCTGGCGTTGCACGCGCTCGACTTCGCGTTGCGCGCGGCGCACCTCGGCCACTTCCCGATCATCGACGTGTGGACCACTGTCTCCGCCAGCGCGTTCGTCACCGCCGCATTGTGGGCGATGGTCGCACGCGATGCGGAGCACACGGGCTCGGGCGGGCTGGTGCTCGGACTCGTCGCCGCGCTCCAGCTCGTCGCGTCGTCCAGCGTGCCGCTCGCGCCCGTTCCGCGTCCGGGCGGCATGGGCCCGCTGCAGATCACGCACGTGGCGACGAGCTGCGTCGCGCTGGCGGCGCTCTTCCTCTCCGGGGTGCACGGCGTCCTATGGCTCGTGCTGTTCCGTTCCATCCGCGCGCGTCGCTTCAGCGGGTTCTTCGAGCGTCTGCCGAATCTCGACACGCTGGCGAAGATGACGCGCCGCGCGGCGCTCCTCGGATTCCTGGGCCTCACGATCGGTTTGAACGTCGGCATCGGCCTGGCGCACGCCGAGAACTCGCCCGGGTTCGCCTACCGGCACCCGGAAGTCGTGCTGTCGCTCGCGCTCTGGGTGCACTTCGGCGTCGTCGCCTTCTCGCAGAAGATCCCCGGCCTGGGCGCGCGTCGAGCCTCGTGGGCCGCGTCGTTCGGCCTCGCCGTCGCGCTCCTCTCGATCGTGCTCGTGCTGCTGCCGCACTCGTTCCACGGAGCGGCGTGAGCATGGACCCGAAGCACACCGTCGTCCTGGTCGGGCTCTCCCACCGCACGGCGCCCATCGCGCTGCGCGAGCGCTACGTCGTCAGCGGCGCCGACCTGCCGGCGACGCTCGGCGCCCTGCGCGCGCTCGACGGCGTCGAGGAGTGCTTCGTCCTCTCGACGTGCAACCGCACCGAGGTCCTGCTCGTCGGTCCGCGTGGGCGCGACCTGGCCGGCGCGGCGCGCGCGCAGCTCTTCCGCAACCTGGACGCGGCGATGACGTACGCGTTCGAGGACGTGCCGGCCGTCATCCACGCGTTCCGCGTCGCGGGCGGGCTCGACAGCCTCGTGCTGGGCGAGAGCGAGGTGCTGGCGCAGATCAAGCGCGGCGTCGAGGCGGCGACCGGCGCCGGGACGCTCGGTCCGGTGCTGCGTCCCCTCCTCCAGCAGGCGCTGCACGTCGGCAAGCGCGTCCGCGCCGAGACGCAGATCGGTCAGGGATCGCTCTCGGTCGCGAAGATCGGCGTCGACCTCGCGGCGCGGATCTTCGGCTCGTTCGAGGACGAGCGCGCGCTCGTCGTCGGCGCGGGCGAGACGGGCCTGCTCGTCGCGCAGCACCTGCACGACAGGAAGATCGGCGGCCTGACGCTCGCGAACCGGACGCTGGAGCGCGCGGTCGACGCCGCGCGCGCGTTCGGCGCGCAGGCCTGCGGACTGGACGTCCTGGCCGAACAGATCGCGCGCGCCGACCTCGTCGTCGCCTGCGTCGAGGCCGGATCCCCGCCGATCGACGCGCGGCACTTCGACCGCCGGGCGGTGAGCCGGCGCGACAAGCCGCTGCTCGTGCTCGACCTGTCCGTCCCGCGCGCGGTCGCCGCGGACGTCGCGCAGGTCAGCAAGAACCTGCTCGTCTACGACCTCGACGACCTGCAGCGCATCGTGCGCGAGAACGAACGCGGCCGCGCCGACGCCGTGGACGGCACGACGACGATCCTGGTCGCCGAGATCCACAAGTACCTCACCTCGCGCACCTATTCGGCGTTCACGCCGGTGATCGCCGACCTGCGGCGGCGGTTCGAGGAGATCCGCGAGTCGACGCTCGACGCGCACGCCGGCGCGCGCAGCGACCCGCGCGAGGTTCAACTGGCGCACGAGCTGACGAAGCGCCTGCTCGACGCCGCGCTCGAACAGATGAAGGCCGGCGCGCGCAGCGTGCGCTCGGAAGAAGCCCTCGAGATCGAGTACCGCCGATTCCTGGACAACCTGTGAACAGCATCGTGTTGGCGACGCGCGGGAGCGCATTGGCGTTGTGGCAGGCGAACACGACGGCGGCCGCGTTGCGCGCGGGCCGTTCCGACCTGACCGTCGAGATCCTGACGGTGAAGTCGGGCGGAGACCGCGACCAGACGACGGAGCTGTCGCGCTTCGGCCGCACGGGCATCTTCACCGCCGAGGTCGACGCGGCACTGTTCGAGCAGCGCGCGCACGTCGGCGTGCACAGCCTGAAGGACGTGCCGACGGAACTGCCCGGCGGGCTCGTCCTGGGCGGAGTCCTGATGCGCGGACACCCGGAGGACGCGCTCGTGTCGCGGTCCGGCGCGCGGCTCGCCGACCTGCCGCACGGCGCGCGCGTCGCGACCGGATCCGTGCGTCGCGCGGCGATGCTGCGCCGCCTGCGGCCCGACATCGCGATCGTCGCGATCCGCGGCAACGTGGACACGCGGCTGGCCAAGCTCGACGCGGGCGAGGCCGACGCCATCGTGCTCGCGCGGGCGGGGCTCGAACGCCTCGGCCTCGCGGCGCGCATCACGCAGGTCCTGTCGCGCGAGGACAGCGTGCCCGCGCCGAGCCAGGGCATCGTGGGCCTGATCTGCCGCGCCGGCGACGAGTCCTCGCGCCGACACCTCGACCGCATCTGCGACCGCGAATCGGCGGCGGAAGCGCTGGCCGAGCGCGCGCTGCTCAACGGGCTGCACGGCGGCTGCAACGCGCCGCTCGGCGCGCACGCACGCGCGCGCGACAACGCGATCGCGCTGACGGCGCGCGTGCTTTCGCTCGACGGCCGCGAGTGCATCGAGGACCGCATCCAGGGCTCGATCGACGACGCCGAGGCGCTCGGCCGCGCGCTGGCCGAGCGCATGGCCGCCGCCGGCGCGCGGCGCCTGATCGACGCGGCGCGCGAGGGATGAAGCGCATCCTGCTGACGGGCCCCGTCGACCGGCTCGACGCGTGGGCCGACGCGGTGCGCGCGATCGGCTGGGAAGCGCTCGAGTTCCCGCTGATCGGCATCGAGGAGCTGGGCTTGCGCCCCGAGGCGCTGTTCGCGCCGGCCGCGCGCTTCGACTGGCTGCTCGTGACGAGCCGCAGCGCGCTGCCCTTCGTCGAACGCCTGGCCGCGTTCTCGCCCGCCGTCGCGGCGCGCGCGGCGTGCGTCGGCGAGCACGCGACCGCGCGCGTGCGCGACCTCGGTTTCGCCGCGCCCTTGCGCGCAGCGCGAGACGCGGAGGACCTCGCACGCGCGGTCGCGGCGCGAAAGGATCTCGGCACGCGCGTCCTGTGGCCGCGCGGCGACCGCGCCACCGACCTGGGCGTCGCGCTGCGCGCGCACGGATTCGCGGTCACCGAGCCGATCGTCTACGCGAGCCGCGCGCTGTCGCCTACGGCCGCACCCGAAGCCGACGCCGTCTTCTTCGCCAGCCCGTCGGCCTGCGCCGCCTGGTTCGCGGCGTTCGAGTCACGCGCCCGCCCGACGATGGCGATCGCGATCGGCGAGACGACGTTCGAGGCCTTGATCGCGCACCAGCCGACGTTCGCGCGCATCACGCGGCTCGCCGAGCCTACGCCCGCCGCGCTGGCGTTCGCGTTGGCGCACGCGCAGGACTGAGATACGCGTTCACGCGGCTCGCGCCGCGGAGCGCGGCCCGTTCACCCGCTCGAACCGGCCATGTCCCGTCCCGTTCCCGCGCGACCTCGATCGCTCTGCTCCCGCGCGAGCACGAGCTCGGCGATCAGCAGGTTGGGCACCCAGCACAGCCAGGCGATCACCGGATAGGCGATCTCGAACGCGATGCCGGACGCGACGGACACCGGCAGCCACAGCCGCAACGTCACCGCGGCGAACGTCAGCGCGAAGTTGCGCACCATCCATCGGCGGTGCGCCACGACGTCGCGCGCGCGGATGGCCAGGTAGCCGCGCAGGCCCGTGTACAACCAGGCCAGGGCCAGGCCCGCGAACCCGAGGCGCGCGGCCGGTCCTCCGAAGGCGCGAGCCGCCATGTAGAGACCCGCGAGGCCGCCCACCAACACGCCGACGCCCAGGTAGAGCCGGCCCGACCAGCGATGCAGCGCGGGGCGGCGCGTGCGCCAGGCCGTCGAGAACTGGAACGGACCGAGGGCCAGCGCGAATGCGGCGGCGAAGACGTGCGCGTAGATGCCGACGCGGTGAGCTTCGTAGGTCGCGCGCATGTCCGGGTGCAGCTTCGCGCCCAACGGAAGGAAGCCGTAGACGCCGACGGCGTAGCCCACGACACCGAGCGACAAGAGGACGAGAGCGACCTGACCAACGAGGCGCATGAGGGGTGCTGTGCGAAAGCGGTGAGCGGTCCGTGGCGTGGACTCGAAGTCCGGATGGAAGCAGGGCCCCGCGTCGACCGCAACCCGCGCCTCGCCGGCGAACACGCCACACGCCTCGCGGATGTGCGTGCCGGCGCTCGCGTCCGTCCCTGCGCTGGCCCGCCCCCGGTCGCGCTCACGGCCGCGCCGTGAGCCAGGCCTCGACCTCATCGGGCTCGAACCCGAACGGCCCCGGCTCGCCCTTGTAGGCGATCGTTCCATCCGCCGCGATCACGTACAAACGCTCGGGCCAGCCCGCGTACAGCTGGTCGGCCGCGTTGTCGATCCCATCGACGAGCAGCGGAATCGTCCACTGCGAGCGTGCCACGAAGTCGCGCGCGATCGCCTGCCTCTCCGCGAGCGTCGTCGGCTGCGCGTAGCACACGCCGTCCGTCTCGTTGCTCGTCATCTGCCACTCGTCCGTCGGGTGCGCCTCCTGGATGTAGACGCCCAGGAAATCAGCCCGATCCGCGTGCTCGCGCGCCATCCGCTCGAGGCGCTCGACCGAGCGCCGGAACGGCGGTCATGTGAAGCTGCCGAAGACGAGGACCAACGGCCGGCCCTTCAGCTTCGCCAGGAGCTCCTGCTTTCCGTCGCCCTCGAGCTCCGCCAGCACGACGTTCGGCGCGCGGTCTCCGACCTTCCAGTCGCCGTCGCGCCGCTTGTCGTAGCGCAGCATCCCGACGATGTTCCGCGGCCCGATCTGCCACGCGACGTACCCGCCGCCCGCCGCGACGAGCGCGAGGATTCCGAGCCCGATCTTCTTCCAGGTCTTCATGCGTCCACGGCCGCGCTGCGCGCCCGTTCCAGCCTAGAACGGTCTCGCGTGTCGCGCGCGAGCCAGCACCTCGTATCCTCTACGCCCCATGAGCTTCTCCGCCGCCAAGGGGATGGGTCCGACGCCCGACGAGGGCGCGCCCATCCTTCCGCCCGACTTCCTCATCGAACGACCGCGCCGTCTGCGACGGACTCCGGCGCTGCGACGCCTCGTGCGCGAGACGCAGGTGTCGCGCGACGACCTGATCCTGCCGCTCTTCGTCGTCGAGGGCTCCAACGTCCGCCAGGAGGTGTCCTCGATGAAGGGCGTCTTCCGTGAGTCGGTCGACAAGCTCGTCGAGACGTGCCGCGAGGCCGAGCAGCTCGGCATCCCCGGCGTGATCCTCTTCGGCGTGCCCGACAAGAAGGATCCCGAGGGCCGCGCCGCCTGGTCGACCGACGGGATCGCGCAGCGCGCGCTCGAGAAGGTCGAGCGCGCCGCGCCGGGCCTCGTGCGCATCGCCGACCTGTGCTTCTGCGAGTACACGGACCACGGCCACTGCGGCGTGCTCGACGACCAGAACGACGTCGACAACGACGCGACGCTCGAGAACCTCGAACTGCAGGCGCTGTCGCTGGCCGACGCCGGCGCGCAGGTCGTCGCACCGAGCGGGATGATGGACGGCATGGTCGCGTCGATCCGCGCGGCGCTCGACGAGGGCCGTCACGACCAGATCTCGATCCTCTCGTACGCCGTCAAGTACTCGAGCGCGTTCTACGGCCCGTTCCGCGACGCCGCCGACTCCGCGCCGGCCTTCGGCGACCGCGCGACGTACCAGATGGATCCGGCGAACGTGCGCGAGGCCATGAAGGAAGCGGCGCTCGACGTCGACCAGGGCGCGGACATGCTGATGGTCAAGCCGGCGATGCCGTACCTCGACGTGTTGCGCCGCGTGAAGGACAAGTTCGACGTCCCCGTGTGCGCGTACCAGGTGTCGGGCGAGTACGCGATGATCCAGGCCGCCGCGCAGAACGGCTGGATCGACCGCGAGCGCGCGATGCGCGAGTCGCTGACGTGCATCAAGCGCGCGGGCGCCGACTTCATCCTGACGTACTTCGCGCGCGACATGGCGCGGTTGCTGAAGGCGTAGCCGCATGATGGCGCGCCGCATCCTGGCCCTCGTGGTCCTGGCGGGTGCGGCACTGTTCGCGGCGCGATTGCTCGCTTCGCGCGAGAGCGCGCAGGCCCCCGTCGAGATCCCGGCGAGCCCGAGCGTCGTCGCGGCGGCTGATCCGGTGTTGGCCGGCGTCGACGCGATCGGACGGCGCGAGCTGCCGGCCGTCGTCGACGAGGCCTCCGCCGGGTTCGAACCGTCCGCACAGCTGATCCCGAATCCCACCGGCGATCCGGGCTTGCGACTGTGGGGCACCGTGCGCGTCGAGGGCCTTGTGCTCGCGCCGGTCGAGGTCGAGTGCACGAACGGCCTGGGGATCCAGCGCGGACTGCGCGTCGACGCGCGGTCGCGGTACTCGTTCGACGGCCTCCCGCCCGGGGTGTACTGGGTTCGCGCAGGCCGGGACGAGACAGGCATCGGTCATGCGCGCGTCGACCTGCGCGCGGACACGCGCATCGACTTCGCGCTCGAACGGCCGCGCATGCTGGACGTGCGCGTGCTCGACCAGAACGGCGTCGCCTGGGTCCCGCCGGGCATCGTCGCGATCGCGACGGCGTCGCCGCCGGGAGCACGACTCGAGCAGGGCGCCGGGGCGCCGATGTTTGCGGCCCGCGGGCGCAACCTGGACTCGTTCGAGGACGGATCGACCTTCCCGCCGCTGCTGCTCGAGGCGCGGACTCCGATGCACGTGAGCCTCGTGCACTACGAGGCGGTCGTCGCGACGCGGCTCGTGGGTCCGGACGACACTGAAGTCGTCTTCCGCATCGCGCGCGACGAGCTGTCGGCGACGCGCGGTTCCGTCGTCTTCCGCCTGATCGACGCCACGACGCGCGCGCCGCTGGCGAACCCGACGGTGCCGATCGACGGCCAAGGCATGCTGCACGTGCCGTGCACGGACGGAGTGGGCCGCGCGCCGCTTGCGCCCGGATCGTGGACGTTGCGTGTGTCGATGCCCGAGCTCGGCTACGTCCAAGTCCCTTTCCGCATCGAGCCGGGCGTCGAACTCGACCTCGGCGACATCGCGATCGGCGGCGGAGCCACGATTCGCGGCCGCGTCGTGGACGAGCAGGGTCGCGGCCGGCTTTCCGCGCTGGAGTGCGATCCATGCGACGAACACGGCGTCGTCGCACGGAAGAGTTCCACGCTGTATCTGCTCGAGACCGCGTCGGACGGCTCCTTCCAATTGCGCGGGCTTCCGCGGGGCCGCCACCGACTGTCGATTTCTGGCGCCCGGCGCACGTTGGGCGGCGCGGGCTTCGAACTCGACGAGGTGCGCTGCGTGCGCGTCGTCGAGGTGGGAACCAACGACGTGGAGGGACTCGTGCTCAAGGCGCGCACGGCGATCCCGCTCGTCGTCCGCCCGAGCGGTCGCGAGGTGAGCGGAGCCGGCGTGCGCGTGCTGTCGCCCGAGGGGCTCGTGGTCGAGACGCGGACGCTCGCGGCGCACGCGCCGGTGCGCATCGACCTCGCGCCGGGTTCGTACGACGTCGAGACGTGGACCGAGCGCGACGGCGCGCACGAGCGCACGCCGATCGAAGTCGTGCGCGAGCCGGTCGTCGTCGACGTGCACTGACCGGGCGCTCTCGCGCGAGTAACCTCTGCGCCATGGACGCCCGCCGCACCTCGAATCCATGGACGTTGCGCGTCGTGCTCGCGCTGTGCATCGCCGCGGTCGTCGCGGGGATCGTGTGGCTCGGCGGCAATCGCGCGAAGCCCGCAGCGAGCGTGTCGCCGGCAGCGGTCGCTCTGGAGATCGCCGCGAGTTCGAGCCCCGCGCTCGCCGCGCCGGCCGAGCCCGCACGCACGTCGACTCCACCCCCGCTCGCGGCGCCCGATTCCGCGGAGAAACAGGGCCCGCCCGCACCACCGGACATGCCCGCGTCGACGTGCCGACTCCACGGCCGGCTCCTCCCCGCCCCTGGCCGCACCGGCTTCGTCGGCGAGCAGGCCGTCGGCCTGACGGACGCACTCGGGAAGTACGAGCGCGCGTTCTGCGGCGCGGACGGCTCGTTCGCGTTCGAGAACCTGGCGCCCGGCCGTTACTGGCTGCGTGCGCGCTCGCCCGAGAACGGCGACGCGAACGCGGTCGTCGACGTGTCGGGCGACACGGAGCACGACCTCCAGCTCGTCGCGCCGGGCGTGCTCGCGATCCGCGTCGTGGACGAGATCGGGAAGCCGGTGAACGTCCTGGGCCTGCTCGCTGTGGCCACGGCCGACGCGCCCGGCGAGTGGATGGACGACGTCGTCGGCGGGTTGTCGAGTCCGTTCGGGCTGGGCCGCTTCGAACGCGGACAACGGCTCGCCGCGGAGCCGCCGACCGAGGCGATCGGCCGCCTCTTCCTCGACCGCGATCCGCCCCTCCACGTGAGCCTGCTGCGCTACCAGCGCGTGCTCGACACGCGGCGCATCGAGCGCGGAACCGAGGTCGTGGAGTTCGTCCTCCGCACGGACGACGCGCGCGCGCGGAACGGCGGCCTGCGCGTGCGCATCCTGGATTCCGCGACGAACGAGCCGATCGCGAGAGCGACGGTCACCGTCGACGGCCCCGGTTCGCGCGTGGGTCAGGCGCAGTCGGGCGTGTGCGAGTTCACCGGCCTCCTGCCCGGGACCTACCGCATCCAGATCATGTCGAAGGAGCGCGGGACCGTGCGCCGCGAAGTGCGCGTGCCGCCGGGCGAGGTCGTGGACGTGGGCGACGTGACGATGCCCGCGGAGCACTGGGTCTCGGGACGGATCCTCGACGAGACGGGCCGAGGCGGCGTGTTCAGCGTCCGCTTCGACCCCTGCGATCCCGACGGACGGATCGCGCCGATCTACGCGGGGATCTACGCGTTCCACACGAAGCCCGACGGCAGCTTCCGCGTGCCGGGGCTCGCGCCCGGGTTCCACCGGCTCGAGGTGATGGGCGAAGCCGAGCTGGCCGAGTGCGTCGCCGTCTTCGACGTGCGCGAGGCTCCCGTCGAGAACGTCACCCTGACGGTGAAGGCCGGCGTCCCGTTCGTCGTGGATCCCGACGGGAAGAACGGGCCCGGCGCGAGCTTCGCCGTCCTCGACGAGCGGGGCGTGCGCGTGGTGTCGCGGACCGTCGCCGAGCCGGAGCCCGTCCGCGTGCGCCTCGCGCCCGGCCGCCATACGGTCGAGTTCCAGAGCTCGCGCGAGGATCCGGCCCCGCGCTCCGTCGCGTTCGAGATCGTGCGCGACCCCGTCGTCGTGCGGATGCGCTGAGGTTCGCGGATCGGACCCCGACGCCCGCTCGGGCGCGGGAGAGCTGGCTGCGCCGCCTGCCGAAGACCTCGGGGCTGGAGGGCCGCGATGGGGGCCGTGCTGGGGCCGACTGGGCCCGACGCCCGCCCCAAACCCCTCACAGCGGAGGACTTGTGCGCGCTGTGCGTTTTGTGCATTTCGAATGCACAATAGCTGGCGTGCTCGCACCCGCCCTCACCCGCCACCTGGCCCTGCAGATCGAGGCCGCCGCCCGCACCTTTCCCGTCGTCGTACTGACGGGCCCGCGCCAGTCGGGCAAGACGACCCTGTTGCGCACGGCGTTCGGCGACCGGGCGAGGTACGTCAACCTCGACCTACCGGACCTGCTCGCCCTCGCGCGGAACGATCCGCGCACGTTCCTCGACGCGAACCCGCCGCCGGTGATCTTCGACGAGGTCCAGGGCGCGCCCGAGCTGCTCGCGTACATCAAGGCGCGCGTGGACGAGCGCCGCGACGTGTCGGGCCAGTACTACCTGACGGGGTCGCAGAACCTGCTGCTCAACGAGCGCATCGGTCAGTCGCTCGCTGGGCGCGCGGCGCACTTCCAGCTCCTGCCCCTGTCGTGGCGCGAGGTCGACCGCGTCCCGGGCGACACGCTCGCGCGCGGCGTCGCGGACCGGCGTCCCCGAGGGATCTCGGAGCTCTGGAGCGCGTTCGTGCGCGGACAGTTCCCCGAGCTGGCGCTCGACCCGGATCGCGAGCCGTGGCTGTGGCACCAGAGCTACATCCGCACCTACCTCGAGCGAGATGTCCGTTCGCTGCGCCACGTCGGTGACCTGACGAGCTTCCAGAGCTTCCTGCGCGTGCTCGCAGCCCGCAGCGGCAACCTCCTGAACCTGCACGATCTCTCGCGCGATCTCGGCATCGCGGTGAACACGGCCAAGGCCTGGCTGTCCGTGCTCGAAGCGACCTACCAGATCGTCATCCTGAGACCCTGGTTCGAGAACGCGGGCAAGCGACTGGTGAAGACGCCGAAGGTGTACTTCACGGACACGGGAACACTGTGCTCGCTCGCCGGGCTCCGCGATCCGCTCCACGCGATGCAGGGTCCGATGGCCGGCGCGATTTTCGAGACCGCCGTGATCTCGGAGCTCCTGAAGCAGGCCTGGAACCGCGGCGAAGAGGCGCGCATCTGGTTCTGGCGCACGACGTCCGGCGTCGAGGTCGACTTCGTCGTCGAGCGGAACCAACGCCTGATCCCCATCGAGTGCAAGACGTCGGCCACGCCGCGTCGCGAGTTCGCGAACGGCATCGAGGCCCTGCGCGCCGAGCTCCCCGACAAGGTCGAGGCCGGATTCGTCGTGCATCCCGGCGATGCGTCGATGCCGCTGGGTGCGCATGCGTCGGCTCTTCCGTTCGCGGCGCTCTGAACCGGGGATCGCGTGTTGCGCCGCTGCCGCGCGCCCTCGATCATCTGCGCGACACCCCGAGGCCAACCGTGAAACTCGACCGCTCCGAACTGATCTTCGCCGAGGCGCGCACGCTCATCCCCGGCGGCGTCAACAGCCCCGTCCGCGCGTACAAGTCCGTCGGCGGCACGCCCGTGCACGTCGCGCGCGGCGCCGGTCCGCTCTGCTGGGACGTCGACGGGAACGAGTACGTCGACCTCGTGCTCGGCTACGGGCCGCTGATCCTGGGTCACTGCGATCCGCGCGTCGTCGCGGCCGTCGAGAAGACCGCGCGCACCGGCTTCACGTTCGGCGCGCCGACCGAGGGCGAGCTCGTCATGGCGCGCACGCTGACCCAGCGCGTGCCGGGCCTCGAGATGGTGCGCCTCGTGAACTCGGGCACCGAGGCGACGATGAGCGCGCTGCGGCTGGCGCGCGCGTTCACCGGTCGCGACCGCATCGTGAAGTTCAACGGCAACTACCACGGACACGGTGACTCGTTCCTCGTGAAGGCCGGCTCGGGCGCGCTGACGCACGGCGCGCCGGATTCGCCGGGCGTCGCGCGCGCGCTGGCGGAGCTGACGCTCGTCGCGGAGTACAACGACCTCGCCAGCGTCGAGCGCCTGCTCGCGCAGCACGGCCGCGATGTCGCGTGCATCATCGTCGAGCCCGTCGCGGGCAACGTCGGCCTCATCCTCCCCGCGCCGGGATTCCTGGCGGGCCTGAGGAAGCTGTGCGACGCGCACGGCGCGCTCCTCGTCTTCGACGAGGTCATGACCGGATTCCGCGTCGCGCGCGGCGGCTACACCGAGCTCTGCGGCGTGCGGCCGGACCTCATCACGCTGGGCAAGGTCATCGGCGGCGGGCTGCCGATCGGCGCGTACGGCGGACGGCGCGACGTGATGAGCCGCGTCTCGCCGGCGGGCGACGTCTACCAGGCGGGCACGTTGAGCGGGAACCCGCTGGCCGTCGCGGCCGGGCTCGCGACGTTGCGCGCGACGGACGAGCCGGGCTTCTACGCGAAGCTCGAGAGCGCGGCCGCCCGCATCGCGGACGCGATCGCGAGCGCGGCCGCCGAGCACGGCGTGCCCTGTCACGTCGGCCGGCAGGGCTCGATGCTGTGCCCGTACTTCTCGAAGCAGCCCGTCCTCACGCTCGACGTCGCCATGCAGAGCGATCGCGCGCTCTGGACGCGCTGGTTCCACGCCATGAAGGATCGCGGCGTCCTCTTGCCGCCGTCCCCCTTCGAGGCCTGGTTCGTGTCCAGCGCGCACGCACGACGACGCGGCGATCCAGCGCGTCGCCAAGGCGGCCGATGCGGCATTCGCGGCCGTGACCTGACCGGCGGATGCCGGCGGGATCACACGTCGGGGGGGCCGTTTCCGGCCCTCGGTGTCAGTTCGCGTGCGCCTTCGCCTGGCGCGCGAGTTCAGGCAGCCCGACGAGCCGAGCGCTCGCCTTCCACGGATCGAGCAGGTACGGACCGATCGCGCTCGCTTGCTCGCCGAGCATGTCCGTGCAGGCCGTCGTGTCTTGCGCGTCGAACAGCGCGAGCGCGCGGCCATCCGCGAGGTCGGCCCACAGCAGGATGCCGGGGACCTCGAGCAACGCCTGACGCGCGCGCCGGCCGTGCTCTGCGGTCAGCCACACGTACGTCCGCATCCCGCCCGGGGCGCCGCTCTCGCCGCGCGCTTTCGCCTGCGCTTCCTCGGCCAGGTACTGCTCGAGGAAGACGTCGAGCGGCGCGCGCGTGCGCATCCGGACGCTCTCCGTGCGGAACACACCCGCGATCACGCCCGGGTCGGTCGCTGCCAGCTCCTGCGCCGCGTCGATGTCGGGCGTCGCCAGCACGAACACTCCGGCGAGTTCGGGATCGCGCTTCGGCGCGGCGTACGGCCCGGCGACGAGCAGCTGCCCAGCGGCCGCGAGCCGATGGATGTTGGCCATGTGCCCTTCGAAGACTTCCTTGGTCGCCTGGGACGCCATCGGACCCGACTTCAGCTGCATGAAGACCCAGTCGTGCGAGCTGGCCTCCTCGGGAGCCGGAGCGACCGACTGACACGCGGACGCGAGGAGGAGGACGCAGGCGGCGAGCAACTTCGACTTCAAGTGGGTCTCCAGTCGGGCATGCGGCCGGCAGTGCACCGCGGGCCCGCGATCGAGGGGGCTGTCGCGCGGGACGGGACAGGTTCTTCTGTGCAGCGAGTTCACTAGGATCTCGGGTGCCTTCGCGCGGCGCCAGTGCGCGTGACGATCCTAGAGAAACACCGACCGCACCGCATGGACCCCATCCGCCGACCTTTCGAAGACGCGCGCGCCACCCTCGACGCCTTCCTGGCCGACCCGCGGTGCCTCGAGGGCGTGCGCGAGTTCGTGAAGCTCGCCGGCGCGACCCTGCGCGGCGGCGGCACGCTGCTCGCGTGCGGCAACGGGGGCAGCATGTGCGACGCCATGCACTTCGCCGAGGAGTGGACCGGTCGCTTCCGCAAGGACCGCGCGGCGCTGCCCGCCATCGCGTTCAGCGACCCGAGCCAGCTGACCTGCATCGCGAACGACTTCGGCTTCGACGAGGTGTTCGCCCGGTCCGTCGAGGCCTACGGGCGGCCGGGGGACCTGCTCGTGGCGATCACGACGAGCGGGGGGTCGCCGAACATCCTCAAGGCGCTCCAGAAGGCGCGCGCCAAGGGGCTGAAGACCGTCGGGCTCCTGGGCAAGGGCGGCGGTGCGGCGCGGGACCTGTGCGACGTCGCGATCGTCGTCCCGCTGGCCACGACGAGCGACCGGATCCAGGAGGTCCACATCAAGGTCCTCCACATCGCGATCGAGGCCGTCGAACGCGAGCTGTTCCCCGCGAACTACGGATGAGTTCGTAGCCGCGTCGCGAGGGAAAAGCGTTCCGCTCCCGCGCGGCAGCCGCCTCTCGGATCCGCAGTTCCGGTGGGCAGCGGACCGGCACGATGGGGCATCGCGGAGACAGAACGCGAACACCCCGAATCCGTGCCTCTCGGGGTAGCCTAGGTAGTGGAACACGGCATCGAGCGGCCCTGCTGGAGGGTCCTCCACGATCGTGTCCCGAGCCCGTCCGGACCGGGTTCCTACCGAGTTCCCCTCGACTCTCCATGCAACGTTCCAACTTCGTCCTCGGGCTCGGCGTCGCCGTCGCCTGCGCGGTCCCTGCGTTCGCCCAGAACTCGCAAGTCACCTCCGTCGCGGCCCAACCGGGCAACGCGAACCGCGTCTGGGCCGTCAACCGCGACAACAGCTCCGTCGCCGTCGTCGACGTCGCCACGTCGACGCTGGTGGCCGAGATCCCGGTCGGCAACTGGCCGCGCTCGCTGGCGTTCAACGCCGACGCGACCAAGGTCTTCGTCGCGAACCAGCGGGGGAACATCCCGCTGACGGCCAACGAAGTCTCCGGCTTCCCGGTCGGCGCGATGCCCGGCACGATCAGCGTCATCGACGTCGCGAGCTTGAGCGTCCAGACGACGCTGTCGCAGGTCGGCACCGAGCCCTACGGCATCGCGCTGTCGCCGAACGGCAAGTGGTTCGCGGTGTCCGCGATGCGCACGGGCTCCGTCACGCTGTACGACGCCGCCACGTTCCAGCAGAAGGCGACGCACCAGTACCTGCGGAACATGTCGGACATCTCGGCGCCGTTCACGCTGGCCGA
>JBGAOR010000011.1:0-4075 GCA_044221705.1 Planctomycetota bacterium | reverse complement strand
CGTCGACGAGGACCGCGACGGCATCGCCGACACCGGAGACCCGCGCGGCTTCACGATCCGCTCGGACGGCGCGCGCATCTACGTCACGCACTTCCGCTCGCCCTACGTGTCCATGCTCGACGTCACGGTCGACGGCAGCGGGCTCCCGACGGCGCTGACGTACGCGGGCAAGTTCACGACGGACGACTACGCGCCCGATCCGATCCTGAACCCCGTGCCGGTCCAGATCCTGAAGAGCCAGGGCCAGCCGCGCTTCCTGGAGGACATCGCGTTGTCGCCCGACGGCACGCGCGCGCTGATCCCGCACGTGCTGCACAACGTCAACCACGACGTGAACCACGCGTTCGGCCCGGCGCTCGCCGGCGACTTCGCGAACCGCGTGTACCCGGCCATCACGATGGTCGACACGTTCCGCAACACGTTCGGGAGCGCGGGCGACCTGTCGAACCGCCTGCACCACGAGCTCTCGGACTCGCTGACGCCGGCCGAGTACGTGCCCTTCGGCAACTCCAAGGTCACGAGCCTCGGCGACATCGTCTCCCTCGGTGGCCAGGGCTCGCCGACGATGGGCGGCTCGATGACGCTCGTGCTCGACGGCATCCGCCTCGGTGACGCCGCGACGCTGTGGATCGGCCAGCGCGAGCTGAACTCGCCGGCCGGTGCGCTCGGAACGCGCTACGTCCTGCCGCGCCAGACGCGCACGTTCGTGGGCAACACGGTCACGATCCCGATCCCGAACCTGCCCAGCTACGACGGCCTCGTGCTCGTCGCGCAGGCGATCGTGACGCGTCCGGGCGGCGAGCAGGCGCTCAGCAACGGCGTCCGCATCGTCGTGCACCCCGCCGGCTTCGGCGCGAACAAGATGGGCTACCGCGCCGGGCAACCGAGCCGCGCGCTCTACAACGCCGCCGGTACGCGCGCGCTGATCCTGAACCGCGGGTCGGAGGACGTGTTCCTCTACCGCGTGAACGGCAGCGACATGGACCTCATGACGGTCTACCCGCCCCGGTTCCGCTTCCAGGTCCGCGCGCCGCTCGACACGGCCACGCCGCTGGGCGACATGCCGGTCGGAATGACGCTCGTGCCCGACCCCACGACGGTCGACGACGACGCGCGCCTGTACGTCATGAACGAGGGCACGCGTACGCTGTCCGTGCTGCGCGTGAACTGGACGACGGGCCAGATCACGAAGGACAAGAACCAGATCCCGACGCACGCCGGCGCGGACGCGCTGACGCTGGATCAACGCAAGGGCCTCGAGCTGTTCGAGGACGCGTCGCGCCCGGCGACCGCGGGCAACTTCAACAACTCGTGCGGCTCGTGCCACTTCGAGGGCGGCGAGGACGGCAACGTCTGGCAGCGTCCGGCCGGCCCGCGCAGCACGATGCCGATGTACGGCGGAACGCGCGGCACGGGCCTGATCCTGTGGAAGGGCGTGCGCCTGAACCTCGGCGAGACCGGACCGATGTTCGGCGGCGAGAACGGCGGCACGGGCCTCTTCGATGACGGGGCGCAGGTCGCGCTGACCGCGTTCCACGAGGTCATCCCGACGCCGCTGAACCCGAACCGCGACCCGGCCACGTACGCGCTGACGCCGCAGGCTCAGATCGGACGCGATCTGTTCCTCTCGACGAACGACACGGGCCTGAACCCGACGCTGCGCGGCGCGGGCTGCGCCGCCTGCCACAAGACGGAGGAGCTGGGCATCAACAACTTCCCCGGCCCGCGCTTCTTCACGGCGGACTTCCTGAACCCGATCCTCAGCTCGGGCGAGAACCTCGGGCCCGGATTCGACCCGACGTGCTTCTCGCTGCGCGAGAACGTGGTGTCGATCAACATCCGCAACGTGAACACCGGCCTCGACATCGACGCCGACGGCGACGGCTTCCCCGATGCGGACCGCAACAGCGACGGCTACGTCGACACCGAGACGTACGTCGCGATGAACAACGACACGGCGGACGACTTCACGCGCGACGACGCCAACAGCTACCAGTGCCCGTGCGATCCGCTCGTGGAATCGAACTGCGATCCGCTGACGAGCCGGCGCGTGTTCACGCGCCGCGCGGACCTCTTCTCGATCCCGTCGAAGCTCGGCTTGTTCTCGAGCGGTCCGTTCTTCCACGACCACTCGGCGCACACGCTGCGCGCGCTGCTCGATCCCGAGCTGCAAGCCATCAGCCCCGTGTACGGCAGCCCGGCGTTCCCGAGCCAGCCGGCCTTCCCGGGCCTGAACAAGATCTTCAACGAGGTCCACGACATCCGCGGGCACGAGCAGTTCGTGCAGGGCGCGTCCAAGGTCCAGCTCACGCTGCACAGCGTGAACGCGACCGCCGACGTCGAGGCGATCCTGGCCTACATCCAGTCGCTCTGACGCGAACTCCGTTCGAGAGCCGCGCCCCGGTCGACTTCGCGTCGACCGGGGCGCGGTCGTTCCAGCGCGAACCTCGCGGCGCCTATCCCGGCTTCTGACGCACGTCCACGCGCCCGTCGGGATGCCCGACGACGAGCACCTGCGCCAGTCCGAGGAACAACCCGCTCTCCACCACGCCCGGGATCGCGCCGATCGCGCGCTCGAGCGCCGCCGCGTCCGAGATCCCGTCGGGGAAGCGCGCGTCGAGCACCTCGTTGCCGTTGTCGGTGCGGACGACGGAGCCGTCGCGCGTGCGCTGGATCGGATCCGCGCCGAGACGGCGGAGCGCGCGTTGCACGGTGCCGCGCGCGAACGGGACCACCTCGACGGGCAGCGGGAACGTCGTGCCCAGACGCGCGACGAGCTTGTTCGGCCCGACGACGACGATCTGCCGCCGCGTGATCGACGCCACGACCTTCTCGCGCAGCAACGCGCCGCCGCCGCCCTTGATCATGTCGAAGCGCGGATCGATCTCGTCGGCGCCGTCGACCGTGACGTCGATGGACTCCACGTCGTCCAGGGTCGCGAGCGGGATCGCGAGCTCGCGCGCCTTGCGCTCGGTGTCGAGGCTCGTGGGCACGCCCAGGATCCGGAAGCCCTCCACGCGCATGCGCTCGGCCAGTCGCAGCAGGGTGAAGTGGACGGTCGACCCGGTGCCGAGGCCGACGATGGCGCCGTCGGGGACCAGGTCGGCGGCCGCGCGGCCGGCGACGGCCTTGGGGTCGAGAGCGGGCGTCGTCATGCGGCGATCGTAGCGGCGTGCACGCCCGACCGTGGAGGCCGGCACGTCTCGTCCGGGTCAGGTTCGGGCCCCGCCGGGGCTCGAGCGGCGCGTGCGCAATCCGGTTCTCCGCTCCGACTCCACTGGCGCCGGCCCGACGGACGACCTATCATCTTGAGACTCGATCTCAGCCTGCACATGCTCCACGCCAGCGACATCCGACCGGGCGACAGCGCTCGCCTCCTCCAGGTGGGCGGCGAACGATCGTTCCGCCGCCGCCTCATGGAGCTCGGCTTCCTGCCGGGCACGACCGTGCGTCTCGTGCGCCGCGTCGTCGTCGGCGACCTGGTCGAGTTCGAGGTCCGCGGCGGCCACATCAGCCTGCGCGCGTCGGAAGCCGTCGCGCTCGTCTTCGAGAGAAACCGATGAGCGCCACGTCCCCCGCCGCGCCGGCGGCGGGACCGCGGACGCCGCTCGTCGCGGTCGCGGGGAACCCGAACACGGGGAAGACGACGCTCTTCAACCGGCTCACGAAGAGCGACCAGAAGGTCGCGAACTACCCGGGCGTGACGGTCGACCGGCACGCGGGGCACATGCAGCTCGCGAGCGGCCTCGAGGTGTCGGTGCTCGACGTGCCGGGCACGTACAGCCTCTCGGCGCGCAGCCGCGAGGAGGAGATCGCGATCCAGTCGATCGCCGGCCTCGGCGGCGAGTCGACGCCGGATCTCGTCGTGCTCGTGGTGGACGCGACGCAGCTGTCGCGCAACCTCTACATGGCGCTCCAGATCCTGGAGCTCGATGTGCCGCTCGTCGTCGCGTTGAACATGACCGACGTGCTCGAAGGGCGCGGCGAGTCGATCGACACGACCGTGCTGTCGCGCGAGCTGGGCGTGCCGGTCGTCTCGATCTCCGCCCTGAAGGGCCGCGGCATCGAGGACCTC
>JBGAOR010000010.1:0-88826 GCA_044221705.1 Planctomycetota bacterium | reverse complement strand
CCGGCCCCCTGGCCGTCGATGCCGCGCTCGTCGCGCGAGGCCGCGCGGATGCCGCGTCTCGTCAAGTCGTGGCACGACGACCACCTGGGCCTGCGCGATCTGGTGCTCGAGGCGCGCAGCCATCTGCTGCTCGGCCTGCTCGGCGTGTGTCCGACGAGCTCGGCGGTGATCGGCGACGACGACTGGCTCTGGTACGCGGGCGAGGGCTCGATGGACGCCTGGCGCGGCGCGAACCCGGCGCGGCCCGCGCACATCGAGGCCTGGACGCGCGTCTTCCGCGATCGCGCGGCGTGGTGCAAGGCGCGCGGGATCGCCTACTGCGCCGCGCTCGCGCCGAACAAGATGGAGATCTATCCCGAGCGCGTGCCGCCGCCGTACGTGCCGATCGGGCCGTCGCGCTACGACCAGATCACCGCCGCGCTGAAGGCGGAACCGGGCGGGTGGTACCTCGACCTGCGCGACGAGCTGCGCGACGAGCGCCGGCACGACGTCGTGGACGACTACACCTACTCGCGCCGCGGCACGCACTGGTCGACGCGCGCGGCGTTGCGCGGCGGCATCGCGCTGATCTCGATGGCGCGCGCGGCCGGGGTCGCGGTCGAGGTCCCGCGGCGGTCGGACTTCGAGTTCGTACCGTTGCCGTTCGACGACGACGCCTGGCGCGGCCAGCTGCACCTGCCGGACATGGAGATGGAGGTGCAGCCCGTCCTGGGACGCAACCTGGCCCGCCGTTGGCGGCCGACCGAGCGCCTCGACGGCCTGCCGAAGCGCGTCGAGACCCTGACCGGCGTCGACGAGCTGCCGCGGATGTGGGTCGTGCACGATTCGTTCGGCGCGGCGCTGCGGCCGATGCTGGCGCCGTACTTCTCGCGCATCACGTACGACTGGAAGACGCTGGGCGACTTCGATCCGCCGGCGATGATCGAGTTCGCGCCGCACGTCGTGCTCGACCTGCACACGGAGCGGCAGATCTTCCGCAACCCGCCCGACCTGATCGCGTCCCGCGACCAGGCGGAGTGCGCCGCGCGCTTCGAGCGCGCGGGCGCGCCCGTGTGGACGCTCGCGGGCTCGGAGTCGCGCGCGGTCGCGGACGAGCACATGACCTGCGCGACGGATGGGTCCGGGCTCGTCCTGCGCGCGCTGCGCCCCGGCGCCGGCGTCGCGTTCCTCGACGCGGACGCGAACGTCGCGGGCACGGCGATCCTGCGCCTCGAGTTCGAAGCCGAGCACGACGCGCCCATCGAGGTGCAGTGGCACGTGCAGGGCCGGGACGGCCGCCGCCCGGCGCCCGCCGTGCGACACTGGATCACGGGCGGCCCGCAGGTCCTGTGCGTCGAGATCCTCGACCCCGAGGCGCGCGGGCCGATCCGCGTCTGCCCGGACGTGGCGGCGGGCACGGTGCGCTTGCGCGCGGCGGAGATCCGCTCGGCGAGCTGGTAGTCGCGCGCGGCGGCGGCACGGATCCCCGCACGGATCGCAGCGCAGTTCTCAGCGCGGTTCGTCCGCGGGCTGCCCCGCCGGTTGCTGCGCCGCCGGTTCCGGCGCGGCCTTCAGCGCCGCGATCGCCTTCGCCGCCTCGCGCCGCACGGCGGGGAACGGGTGCGACGCGTTCGCCTCGAGCTTCGGCAGCGCGCTCTCGAGCCGCAGCACTCCCGCCGCCCAGCAGGCCGTCGCGCGCACGAGCGGATCGGCGTCGTCGAGGCGCGGCACGATCTGGTTCGCCGACGCCGGATCGACGATGGGCGCGTAGTCCGGCGGCGAGTACATCGCGGTCAGGATCTGGCTGGCCAGGAACCACGTCGCCTCGCGGCGCAGGACCGCGTCGGAACTCGCGAGCGCCGCGAGCAGCGCCTCGGGCTCGCTCGTCGACGTGCCGCGCGTGCGGCCGTCGCCGACGCGCGGGAACGGTCCGCGCGCCGCCGGGGTCAGGCGGTGCGCGATGTCGCGCGGGTCCAGCGCGACCTCCGCGCGCGCGTCGAACTGCCACAGGTTCGCGCCGATCCTCAGCACGTTCCCGCGCGCCTCGACGAATCCCTGCGCGACCGGTTCCTCGCGCGTCGGACCGTCGAAGCGGAACATCTCCTTCTCGACGAACGCGACGCGTTCGCCCTCGCGGCGCACCTCGATGAACGTGCGCTCGCGCTCGTCGCGCCAGAGGCCCTCGTTCGCCAGGAACTCGAGGGCGCTCGACGGCGGGACGGGCTCCGCCATCAGGGCCTCGATGCGCGCGCGCAGGTCGGCAGTCTCGCGCGCGTGCTCCGCGCCGGTCGCCGGGCCCGAGAACCCGGTGTGGACGGCCGCGCCGCCGCCGTCGGCGCGCAGGATGACGAGCGTGGGGAAGGCCAGCAGGCGGTCCAGAGAGCCCAGCGCCGCCGCTGCGCGCGCCCGGTCCGCCGTCCCCGCGAGGAGGAACGGGTGCTCGGCGCCGTGTCGCGCGCGCATGCGCTCGAGCTGGCGCAGGTCGCGCGTCGCGTCGCCGGTGGCCTCGAAACCGAGCGGGACGACGCGCAGCCCCTTCGGTCCGAGCTCGCGCGCGAGCGGGACGAGCCAGGCCAGCTCGTCGTGGCAGTTCGGGCACCACGAGCCCGAGATCTGCACGACCAGCGCGCGCGCATCGAAGAGGTATTCGCCCAGCGCGTGCCGCTGGCCCTCCGTGTCGAGGCCTTCCACCCACAGGAGCCCGGGCTCGGACGACCAGTGCACGCGGCCGTACCCGTCCGCGAGCCGCGCCGCGTCGTCGCGCCGCGCGGTCCAGGCCTGCTGCCAGCGCGCGCCGCTCGCGAACGTGCCGGCCAGCGTGCCGTCCGCGCCGATCCGCGCGTCGTAGAGGAACGCGTGCGCGCCGTCGAAGCTCGAGAGCCGCAGACGGTCGCCCTGGCACAGGCCCTCGAGGAAGCGGTGGTCGCCCGTCGTCGTCAGGACCGTGCCGAGCACGCGATCTCCGTCGGCGCGCAGCACGAGCACGGCCGCGTCGTCGTCGCCGTCGAAGCGCGCCGACCAGCGCCCGGCGACGCGGTCCGCGGCGGGCGCGGCGCCGGCCGTCGCTTCGAAGCGCGGCATCGCGCCCGCGCGCGCCTGGAAGTCCAGGCGCTGCTCCTGGCCGTTGCTTGCGAGCTTCGTCCACGCGCCCGTCAGCGTGCGTCCGTCGTCGCCGAGCCGCGCCACGATGCGCGCGTCGTAGTAGGGGAAGTCGACGACGACGTTGCCGTCCGCACCCAGCTCGAGCGGACGCTCGATGGCCTCCTCGCCGTTCCGGATCACCGCGACGCGGGACTCGCCGCGCGCTTCGATCGAGAGGCCGAAGGGCAGCTCGCCGAGCGGGCTCGCGAGCGTCGCGCGCCACGGACCGGGCGCGATCCCGCCCGCCGCGGCGAGCACGCTGGACAGGAGTGTCGTGATCACGGCGCGATCGTAGCCTCGTGCTACGTTGGCGCGCATGGGAGTCGAGGCTCGACGCACGATCGTCCGGGGCATCGTGCAGGGCGTCGCGTTCCGCCACCACACGAAGGTCCGCGCCCGCGAGCTGGGCCTCGCGGGCTGGGTGCGGAACCTGCCCGACGGCAGCGTCGAGGTCTGGGCGGAAGGCGAGGTCGGCGCCCTCGCGGACCTCGAACGGTGGCTCTGGACCGGGCCGCCGGCGGCGCGGGTGGACGGCGTCGAGGTCACCGCGGAGATCCCGGTGAGCCACCCGCGCTTCGTGGTCCGGCGTGAGACGGTCTGAGGGACCGCTCCGGCCTCGCAACACCGCTTTGACGATCCTCGGGGCCAACGCCGGCTACCCTGCCCGCGTACCGGCGCGGTCTGGAGGGGCGCTCGATCCCGAACGCCCCGACCCGCCCGACGCGGAAACGAGAAAGAGGATCGCCATGAAGCATCTGAACACCTGGATCGCGGCCGGCCTCGGCGCCATCGCGCTGATCGCGGTCGCGAGCGCGCTGCCCACGTCCGGAGACAAGAAGGACACGCCGCCGGTGAAGCACGAGAGCACTCCGGCGAAGCACGAGGCGCCCGCCAAGGCCGAGACGCCCGCCGCCGACGCCAAGGCGGCGATCGGCAAGCCCGCTCCCGACTTCGAGCTCAAGGACCTCGACGGCAAGACCGTCAAGCTGTCCGACTACAAGGGCAAGATCGTCGTGCTCGAGTGGTTCAACCCGGCCTGCCCGTTCGTCGTGCGCCAGCACGGCGAGGGCGCGCTGAAGGACCAGGCCGCGCGCGTCGCCAAGGACGGCGTCGTGTGGCTGTCGATCAACTCGAGCGCCAAGGACAAGGAAGGCAACGGCATCGAGAAGAACAAGAAGGCGATGGCCGACTGGAAGATCGCCAACCCGATCCTGATCGACGAGAAGGGCGAGGTCGGACGCCGCTACGAAGCCAAGACGACGCCGCACATGTTCGTCGTCGACGCGAAGGGCGTGCTCGTCTACCGCGGCGCGATCGACAACGCGCCGAGCGGCAAGGCCGAGGAGGGCACGCCGCTCGTGAACTACGTCGACGCGGCCCTGGCCGACCTCAAGGCCGGCAAGCCGGTCGCGAAGGCCGAGACGAAGTCGTACGGCTGCAACGTGAAGTACTGATCCGCTCGCGCTCGTCCGGGTCCCGGGCGAGCGCGCGCACCGAAGGTTCGGGCCGGTCCCCGCCGCAGGCGAGGACCGGCCCGAATGCGTTCCGGGTCCGAGGACCCGCCGTTCAGCGCGCGTCGTTGCGCGGCAGGCTGTCGATCTTCGCGCGCATGCGCTGGACCTCGGCGCGCAGCGCTTCGGCTTCCGAGCGCAGCGAACGCATGGCGTCCTCGATGGCGCGGCGGTCGTCGTCCGACGGACCGGCGTAGCCGAGTCCCTGCGGCGCCGGTTCCGGAGCGCGGGTCGCGGGCCGCTTCCACCAGGCCTTCGGCGTCGCGGCGCGCGGCGCCTGCGCGGCGGGATCCGACGGCGCAACCGGCGCGACCGGCGCCACCGGGGCGACGGGGGGAACCGGCGCGACGCGCGGCACGGGCGCGACGCGCGGAGCGGGGGTCGCGGGCAGCGGCGCGGTGGCGATGCCGGGGACCTCGAGCTCGCGCAGCTTCCCGTCCTCCTGCAGCGTGTACGCGCGCAACGGACGGGTCGCGCCGAAGCCCTGCGCGCGCGGAGTGCGCAGTCGCCACGTGGTCTTGGCCTTCTGCGCCCCGAGAGCGCGCTCGAGCGCCTCGACGCGGTCCTCGAGCGAGCCGTCGGCCGTGTCGTGACCCTGCTCGCGCGCGATGCGCTCGAGCGCGCGGATGCGGTCCTCGAGGTCGGTCGAGCCCCGCGCCGGCGCCGCGGCCTGCGCGGCCGTGTAGGCCTCGAGCTCCGCCATGGGCATCTCCAGCGCGGATCCGAAGTCGACCTCGGCCAGGGCCTTCTGCGCCGACTTCCAGGCCTCGCGCGTGAGCTCCTGGACGTTGCCCATCGCCTCGAAGGCCTCGGGGTGCGCCGCGCGCACCTCGGCCAGCTCGCGCTCCGCGTCGCGCTGGGCCTCCTGCATTTCGCGCAGGGCTTCGCGTTGCGCTTCCTGGGCTTCGCGCTGGGCGCCCTGCGACTCGCGCATCGCCTCGCGCACCTCCTCGGCCGCGTTCCGCGCGGTCTCGCGCGCGTCCTCGAGCGCCTCGCGCGCGGACTGGCGCGCTTCCTCGACCGCGGCACGGATCTCCTCGCGCGACTCGTCGTCGATCGCGCGCACTTCGACCTCGCCGCCGCGCGCGCGGCGGACGAGCTCCGCCAGGTTCGAGAGCGACTCGTCCTGCAGTCCGACCACCACCGGACGCGTTCCGGCGACCGCGGCCGACACGCCGGCGCCGCAGGAGTTCGCGGACGAGCTCGAGGAGCAGCTCGCGCCCTGTCCGACCGCCACGAGTCCGTGCGCCGTGGACACCGCGGCCGGCGACGTCGAGCACAGGGACTGGGCCGGCGCGCACGCGGTCGCGGTCGTCGTGCAAGCGACGTGCGCCGGCGCGCACGCCGCGGAGCCCGAGCAGGCCGAAGAAGTGGACTGCACGCACGATCCGTCGGCGCGCACCGCGACGACGTGGGCCGGGCTGGATCCGCGCGCGCGCACGACGGTCTGCTGCGGGTCGCACGTGACGACGGTCACGGAGGCCTTGGGCTTGGCCTTCGGATCGCACTTGGGATCGCACTTCGGATCGCAGGGGCTCGCGGCCGCGTGCGCGGCGAGCGGAAGGAGGAACAGGAGGGCTCTCATGGTCATTGGTCCTCGGCCGATCGGCCGGATACGTCGGGAGAGAGGAGGATGTGCGCGGGGCGCGCGAGGAGCGGCTCGAGCGCGGAGGTCAGCGCGGTTTCGCGCGCGCGCAGCTCGTCGACCCGGCGCTCGAGGACGTCGAGATCGCTCGCGAGCGCGTCGCCGCCGTCGTGCTGGCGCAGGCTGTCGCGCAGCGCGGCGATCTCGCGCCGGAGTTCGTCGAGCACGCCCGCGAGCGGCATCGCGTCGGCGGAAACGGGGGCCGTGGACGCCGGCGCTCCGGGGGCCGTCGGCACATCGCCGTCGACCGCCGGCACGGTGCAGTCCGCGCACTCCGCGTCCGCGATTCCCGCGTCCGGATCCATCGCGACCTCCGCAGCCCCGAGCGGAGCGGGCACGAGGGTCGCGGGTACCTCGAGATCCGCGCCGCCCTCGGACGACAGCGGGCGCGCGCGGCGCTGCGCCGCCAAACCCGGCACGACGGCGATCGCGCTGGCCGCGAAGGCCACCGCGCCCGCGGTCAGCAGCGGACGCCGCGCGCCCGCGTCGGGGCGGTGGCCGTCGTCCACGAGCCGCTCGACGCGCCGCGAGAGGCGCGCGCCGTGCGCCGCCATCCCGACGGCGAGCCGCGGCTCGCGCCCGCCGGCCACGAGCCACGAGGCGACCTCGGTCAGGCACGAGGCGAGCGGCAGGCGATCGCCGGTCCACACGACGGCGCGGTCGTCGCACAGGAGCTCGGCGTCGTCCTCGAGCCGCCGCGCGACGACGCGGTTCAGCGGCTGCAGGCAGAACACGACCTCGAGCAGGCGGAACACGGCCAGCCAGGCCGGATCGCGGCGCGCCGCGTGCGCGATCTCGTGGCCCAACAGGGCGGCGAACTCGTCCTCGTCGAGGTCGCGCAACGCGCGCGGCGGGATGCAGATCTGCGGCGCCGCGATCCCGCGCGTCACCGGCGAGGCGAGGAGCGGCGCGACGCACAGTCGGGCCGCGCGCGGGCCGGTCCGACGCAGCCCGGCGCGATGGCACAGGGCGTCGAAGCGCGCGAGCGCGCCGACGTCCGCGACGGGTTCCGCGCCCGCAAGCGAGGCGGAGAGCGCGCGCCAGCCCACGAACCGCCGCGCGAATGCCGCGACGGCCACGACGGCCCACAGCGCGACGAACGCGAGGATCCAACCCGAGCGGGGATCGCTGTGCGCGTCGAGTGCCGGATCCGGCGCGGCGACCGGCTCGATCTCCGGCGCGGGTTGCGAAAGTCGGGCCGCCTGGCGCAGCGCGCCGACGACCGGCACGAGGTAGAGGGGGACCGTGGCGAGCGGTTGCGCGGCGGGGACCTGGTCGAGCGCCGCGAGAGCCGGCGTCGCCTCGACCGTGCGACCCGTCGGCTCGGCGAACCGAGGTTCGCGCGCTGGCTCGATCGCGGCCGCGTCGGCCACCTCGAGGAGCGCCGGACGCACGCCGAACGGCTCGATGCCGAGCGCCGTCTGCACGCTGGCGGTCGCGATGCCGGCGAGAAGCGCGACCTTGCCGATGCGTTCGCGCCAGGCCGGCGCGGCGTCGGCGAAGATCGGCGAGCGGCGCGCCGCCCGCGCGATGATCGCGAACGCGACGAGCGCCGCGACGAGGATCGCCGTGCTGTGCAGCGCGTACGTGACCAGCCAGGCGGCGGCTTCGAGCAGGAAGGGCGCGAGCGCGGTTTCAGCGGCCACGGGGTCCCTCCTTCTTCGGCGCGGACTTGGCCGAGCTCTTGCGCGCCGCGAGCAGCGCGCGCAGGCGCTGGAGTTCGCCGCGGTCGATGTCCTGCTCGTCGAGCAGGTGCGACACGAGCGCGCCGTAGTCGCCCTGGAACAGGCGCTCGGTCAGCTCGGTGACCATCGAGCGGCGCACCGCGTCCTCCTGGACCAGCGCGCGGTACACGAAGATGCGCCCTTCCGAGCGGTGGGCGACGACGCCCTTCTTCTCCATCTTCGTGAGCATCGTCGCGATCGTCGTGAGCGCGCGCTCGTGGCGCTCGCCCTGCGCGAGGCGCTCCTGGACGCGCGCGACGGATGCTTCGCGCTCTTCCCAGAGCACGCGCATGATCGCGTACTGCAGATCCCCGAGGTTGTGCTGGCCACCCATGGCGGAACTCCACGATCGCGGACTGTGTTCGAGGCGGACACCGGCGGCGGCGCATCCCCCTCTCCCAAGGACGACGGCCGCCACCGGCGCCTGCGGTGCGTTCTACTACCGCAGTAGTTTGTCCGCCACACGCCCTCCCGGAATTTTCGGGAGAGCAACACAGCGCGCGGACCGTGTCGCCGGACCGTGTCGCCGGGACGGTCAGAACTGGAAGTACACGAACGGCTGGTAGGCGCTGGCCGTGAACGCCGCGGCCAGCGCCGCGGCGACGCCGAAGCCGAAGGCCCAGAACCAATCCGGCAGGGAATCGAGCCAGGCCCGGCCCACGTGGGCCCGCGTGCCGAGGTGGACGAGCAGCATCGCCGCGAGGCCCGGGATCCACCAGTTGCTCAAGGTCCGGGTGACCTCGGCCGGGTTGCCGTGCAGCATGATCCCGAACTGCTGGCCCGCGCGCGTGAAGTCGAGGCCGCGGAAGAGCGGCCACCACAGCATCAGACCGAAGAACGTGAGCATCCACCCGACGAGGTTGCGCACGGGACCGGCCGGACGGGATCCGAGCCGCGACTGGCTCCAGATGCGGTGCGCCACGAGGTACGTGCCGCACTGGATGCCCCACACGACGAACCGCCACTCGCCGCCGTGCCACAGGCCACAGACGAGGAACACGATCCACAGGTTCAGGTAGGTGCGCCCCGGCCCGTGGCGGTTGCCGCCCAGCGGGTAGTAGAGGTAGTCGCGCAGCCACGTCGAGAGCGAGATGTGCCAGCGCCGCCAGAAGTCCTTGAAGTCCGTGGCCAGGAGCGGCCAGTCGAAGTTCTTCGTGAGCTGGTACCCGAGCAGTCCCGCCGTGGCGATGGCCATGTCGGAGTAGCCCGAGAAGTCGCAGTAGACCTGCACCGTCGTCAGCGCCAGCGCCAGCCAGTGCGACCCCGCGTCCCAGGCTGGCGGCGAGATGTAGAGCGGATCGACCGCGGCCGAGATGCCGTCGCCGAGGCAGGCCTTCTTGATGAACCCCATCAGGAAGAGGCCGAGGCACGCGCGGACGTGCACGTGCTCCTTCCACGAGCGCGCGCGGTCGAGCTGCGGCAGGAAGTCGACGGCGCGCACGATCGGTCCCGCGACGAGCTGCGGGAAGAACGACACGAACAGCGCGAAGTCGGTGTAGCTGCGCACCGCCGCGAGGTGCCGACGGTACACGTCGATCGTGTAGCTCATCGACTGGAACGTGTAGAAGCTGATCCCGACCGGCAACAGGACCTCGAGCGTCCGCGGCGAGACGTGGAACCCGATCGCGTTCGCGAGGACGATCGCGGAGTCGACGAAGAACCCGTAGTACTTGAAGAAGCCCAGGATCCCGAGGTTCGCGACGACCGAAACGGCGAGCCATCGGCGGCGCGCGCGCTCCGTCTGGACCGCGTCGAGCGCGCGACCGATGCCGTAGTCGAGCGTGATCGACAGGAACATCAGCCCGAGGAAGCGCCAGTCCCACGCCCCGTAGAAGACGCACGAGCACGCCAGGAGCCACAGCTTCCGCGGCGCGTTCGACTTCAACGACCAGTACAGGCCGAAGGCGACGGCGAACAGCAGGAAGAAGCGACCCTCGGTGAACAGCATGGTTCAGCCGCCCGGGCGGAGGACGCGCGCGAGCTCCGCGGCGACGGCCTTCGAGAGCTCGATCGCGCTGGGCCGCGTCAGGTGGAAGTCCTCGATGCGCGCGCCGCGCGCCCAGTACTGCGGGTAGAGCTCGGGCCGGTTGAAGTCGATCAGGTGCTCCACGTCGCCGCGCTGCGCGAGCGCCTCCTCCTCGGAGCCGCCCAGGTCCGCGGGGATCAGGAGGACGACCATCGCGGCGCCCGCGCCGCGGATGCGCGCCTTCTGTGCCTCCAGAGCGCGCAGGTTGTAGCGCTCGAGGTCCGCGGGGCGCTCGTTCGAGGTGCGCACGCGCCCCATGATCGACCGCGCGTGCTCGGGATCCCGGTCGAGCTGCTGGTCCCACGTCGTCGGGCCGGGCGCGGTGAAGGCCTCGTACGGCTGGTAGCCGGCGGCCTCGGCGATCTGCGCGTACGAGAGGCTGCGCTGGAAGGGGTCGACGCTCTCGCCGAACCAGCTGGCCGGGATGCGCGTGCCCTGGCCCATGTTGAACATCTTCATGGCGAACAGCTGGAGGTGGATCCAAGACATGCTCCACTGCTTGCCGAGCGGGATGTCCATCAGCTGGACGGAGTGGAGCGCCAACCGCGTGCGCTCGAAGTCGTGCCAGAAGACGCTGCGCGACGACCACGTGTTGTTCAGGAAGTCCGTGGCCGGATCCCACGGGTCGCCCTCGACGACGACCACGCGCAGGCGCGCCGGCCGTTCGGCCAGGAGCTGGTCGAGCACGTAGTCGGTCTCGAAGCGCAGCATCCCGCCGACGCCGAAGTTGAAAGAGCGCAACGGGCCGTGCGCTCCCGATACACCCGCCGCGGCGAGCTCGGCGTCGACGACGCGCGGATCGATCCCGCGGAACGTGCGGCTCGTGCCGACGAAGAGGACGTCGAACTCGTCCTTGTGGTCGAGGAACCACTCGCCCTTCGGCCGCAGCCCGTACTCCTCGGGCCAGGGCACGGCGCCCCGGATGGCCGCCGCCGTGGCGAGGAAAGTGGCGATGGCCAGGCCCGTCAGCGCTGCACGGCGGCCGAACGAGGGACCAGAGGGAGCGGGTCCCGGGGAGCTGGCGCCGACCATGCGCGGGAAGTCTATCCCTGCATCCGAGTCGGTGCCATGCGCCGCGAGCTGGTCGGCGACGCGCGTGGCACGCAAGATGCTCGACCCGCAGGATGGACGGCCCGCAGGCTGGACGGATCGCATGCCCATGTCTCGCCGAACCATGTCCGCCGTGCTCGCGGCCGCCCTGTCCTGTGCATGCGCCGGCACGAGCGCGGTCGATGACGCTGCGCCATCGCGGCGCGGCCCGTTCCCGGCCCGGTCGAACGGACCGCTGTCGTCGGACTTCCTGGTGCTCCGTCCGCGCGGCGCGGCGACCGCGGCGCCGGGTGCGCTCGAGCTGCGCGTGCAGAGCGCGTACTCGAGCATCTTCGAGGTCGGGAACGGGCCCGCGGGCAGCGTGAGCTTCGACAGCGAGATCTGGCGCACGAGCACGCTGCTGCGGACCGGGATCGACGGCCGCACGGATGTCGAGGTGGAGATCCCGATCGTCTACGCGACGAGCGGCTTCCTCGACGTGTTCATCGAGGCCTGGCACGCCGTCCTCGGCCTGCCCGACCAGGGTCGCGAGACGCGCCCGCACTTCGACTACGACATGCGGATCACGGCCGACGGCCGCGAGGCCTACGCGCTCGCCGGGAACGAGGTCGGGCTCGGCGACGTGCCGATCGTCGTGACGCGACGCGTGATCGACGGGCGCGGCTCGGCACCGTCGGTCTTCGTGCAGGGCGCGGTCGAGCTGCCGCTCGGGGACGAGGCGGACGGGTTCGGCAACGGCGCGCTGGACTGGGGCCTCGGCGCCGGGCTCGAGTCGCGCCTCGACGACGACTGGACGCTGGGCGGCGGGCTCGGCTGGACGGACCGCGTGCGGCCCACGTCGTTCGTCGCGACCGGGCTCGAGGTGGACGACGGCTTCGCCCTGCACGCCGACGCCGAGTGGCGCTGGCTCGCGACGAGCTCGCTGCTCCTCGGTCTGCGCTACGAGAACGCCGTCAGCCAGTCCCTCGGCATCGAGGAACTCGGCGGCGACGTGCTCGAGGTCGACGTGGGCGTCGCGATCGACGGCGCGGGCCGCTCGCGCTGGCTGCTCGGCTTCTCCGACGACGCGCTCTCGCAGTCGGGCCCGGACTTCACGGCGATGCTGGGCTTCCAGGTCGCCTTCTGATCGCGGGCCGTCCCGGCGTCAGAGCTTCACCGTCGCCTCGACGTCGCGCGCCTTCTCGCCGCTCCAGCGCACGACGGCCGAGGTCGCCGTGCCCGTCACGAGCCAGCGCACGCGCACCTCGCCGCGGCTGCCGATGCCGCGCTCGCGCAGGAGCCGCGCCGGCTCGCGCTCGGCCAGCTCGATCTCCTCGGGGCGCCAGCGGTCCGTGCGGAACCCGCCGGCGATCACGGTCAGCCCGCCGCCGGCGCAGGTGAACACGTCCGGCACGCCGATCTTCTTCGACGACGCGCGCGCGGTCCGCGTCGGGATCGCGTGCAGGTTCTTGAACAGCACGTCGATCGCCTTCACGCCGCCGCCGAGGTCGGTGACCTCGGCCGTCTCGATCTTCACGAGCGGCATGTTGCGCGCGTGCTCGATGGCGAAGAGCGCGTTGCGCGCGATCATCTCCTCGATCATGAAGCTCGGCGGGACGCGGCCCGTGTCCTTGCGGAAGCCGCCGATCTCGATCGCGCCGTACAGCGGGTGCTCGTACGGATGCCAGTCGACGTATCCCGCGCCGAGCAGCAGCTTGTCGTCGAGGGCCAGCCGTTCGCGCTGGAACCCGCCCGGTCCGCCCATCGGCGGTCCCTGCGCGTCGCGCGGCTTGCCGGTCATCTGATCCGAGTTCCACAGCTCGTTCGTGAACGAGATGACGCCCAGCCCCTCGTAACCCCACGTCGCGAAGCCGCCCCACACGGTGTAGAGGTCCTTCCAGATCACCATGTAGCGGTAGAAGGGCAGCATCTTCTCGCCCGTCTTGCCGATCTCGTCGAACACGCGCACGTCGTCGCGCTCGTACTCGCCGAACGGCTCCGCGCCCGGACCGCGCAGGATCATCCCGCCGGCATTGTGGAACGACTGCAGCGCGGCGAGGTTCGGCCGCTCGAGCAGGTAGCGCGCGATGCAGCTCGTCTCGGGCCAGCACAGCGGGTACGGACCGGCGCCGCCCTGCACGAACTCGGGCTCCCACATGGACGGCCACGAGCGGTTCATGTCGTAGCCGCCGACCTCGTCCTCGTTGACGCGGCCGTCGCCGTCGTCGTCGATGCCTTCCTCGCCCAGCATCAGCCAGTCGCCGCGCCGGCCCTCGTCGTTGGGCGGCACCGGGACGAGCACGCGCGGGTCGTCGGGATCCTGCCGGTGCGTCCCGCGACCGGGCAGGTACTTGCGCATCTGCGTGATGTGTCCGTCGCCGTCGAGATCGTTGGGCGGATCCTCGTCCAGGCGTCCGTCGCGGTCGTCGTCGGTCGGCTTCACGCCCGTGCGCGAGCTCGACGAGTCGTGCGCCATCTGGAACCAGTGCGCGCGGCCGTCGGGGTTCACGAGCGGCAGCAGGTGGAAGACGGAACCGTCGAGCAGCTCCTTCACCTTGGGCTCGGCGCGGTTCTCGCACAGGTACCAGGCGGTGTAGAGCACGGTCTCGCCGCCCTGCACCTCGTTGCCGTGCACGTTGCCGTCGATCCACATCGCCGGCTTGTCCGCGTCGGGCCCGGTCGAGCGATCGGCGAGCGTGTAGACGCGCATGACGCGGCCCTCGACGCTCTTCCCGATGTCCTCGTGGCGCAGCAGGTCGGGGAACGCCTTCTCGAGGCGCTCGAAGTGCGCGTGGATCTCGGGCTCGTCGTACAGGCGGTTCCAGGGGATCTCGACCTTCGGACGCGAACCCACCGGCGTCCCAGGGAATCCGCCCTGCGCGAGCGACGCGGGAGCGGGGCCGATCAGCGCGAGCGCGAGGAACGGGATCATCGCTTCACCTCCGGCGTGACGGGGCCCGAGCCGGCCGAGTCCGTGTCGATCACGATCTTGACCGCAGCGAGCGACGGCGCGCGCACGATCCAGGCGAGCTCCTGCCGCCCGCCGCTGCCGTCGAGGTCGGACACGAGCTCCTCGCGCGGACCGGCGACGAGCGCCGCGCCGTCGGCGAGCTCGAGGCGCACGCGCGCCGGTCGCAGCGAGCGGGCGCGCCGCGCCAGCGCGCTCTGCAGCGCCAGCAGGCTCTCGTTGCCGACCACGGCGTCGATGCGCCACGTGCCGGCGCCGAGATCCTTGGCCTTCGACTCGACCACGCGCACGCGCGGCAACGCGTCGCCGAGCCCGACGAGGAACGCGAGCGTGCGGTCGGCGATCTCCGCGCGCTGCTCCGCCGGCGGTTCGACGAGCGCGTACGGCGCGAAGCCGCCGAGCTCGACGTCGCCGAGCTCGGGATGCCGGAACGGCTTCCACGGGCGGAAACCCGCGGTCGCCGGATGCGCGTCGAACCAGCGCAGGCGCTTCGCGTCGTCCGAGGGCTTCGGCCCGTCGTCGGCCGGCTTGCCCGCGGACTTCCTCGCGTCCGGCTTCGAGCTGTCGGGCTTCGAGCCATCGGGCTTCGAGCCATCGGGCTTCGCTGCCTCCGGCTTCGCCGTGTCGCTGGCCTGCGCGTCGCCCTTCGCGCCCGACGTGCCGTCGCCGGACTTCTCGGAGGCCTTCTCGGGCGCCTTCTCGTCGAGCGGGACGGACCAGGGCGCGATGTTCACGGTCCACAACCCGCGCTGCGCCTGCGCCCAGGCCTGGAACGTGCCCGCGTCGCGGCCGTCGCCCTTGCCGTCGGGGCCGCCGAGCGCCTTCCAGCGCCGCCCGAGTTCGGCGTACAGCTCCGCGTCCGCGCCCGGGATGCCGTCGGCCGGATTCGAGCTGCGTCGTCCGCCGTCCTCCTTGACCTTGGGCTTCTCGGAGAGGTTGTCGAGCTTGCCGTACGTGACGACGAGCGCGATGTCCTCGTGTCGGAGCAGGAAGTCGGCCAGCGCGCGCGCCTCGGGCTCCTCGGTCGCGTAGCGGCCGGCTTCGGGCGCGTGCTCCTGCCAGCCTTGGGGAAAGTTGCGGTTCACGACCACGTCGTTCGGAGCGTCCTCGCCGGCCTCGCCGTCGCCGTCCGCGTCGCGCGACTCGCGCACGAGCTTCCAGCGTCCGCGCTGGCCCTTCGCGCGGTCGGCGCGGACCAGCGCGCGCGGATCGACCGCGTCCTCGATCCACTCGCCCTCCGCGTCGGGCACGCGCATCCAGCCCACGACCCCGTCGCCGTCGACGTCGGCCGGTCCGTCCTCGCCGTCGCGGCCGTCGCGGTCGTCGTCGACGCTCGCGCCGGTGGCCGCGAACTCGAGGAGCGGCGTGCTCGTCCGGCGCTCGGCCGCGTCCGGGTTCGCCCGCGGGACGAGGTAGATCGTCGTGCTCTCGAGGAACCGTCGCGTCGCGTCGTCGCTCGCGGCGCGCGCGAGCAGCTCGCGCGCGTGGTCGAGCACCAGCCCGCTCGTCCAGGCCAGCTCGCCGTCGAGCGCCGCGACGACGAGGATCGCCGGACGTCCGGGACCGACCGTGCCGCGCGCGATGCGCAGCGCGTCGATGCTCCGTCCCGCGCGCGAGGCGCCGACGGGGACGATCGTCGCCGCGCCCGAGCTCGCCTGCGCGACGTCCCCGAGCGCGCGCACGAGGCTCGCGTGGTCGAGGATCGGCACGCGCGCTTCGGCGGGCGCCGCGGGAGCGGACTGCGCGCGCGCCGGGGCGGCGAGCAACGACGCGAGGATGCCGGCCGCGAACCGGATGGGGGGCGGGTTCCAGGTCATGGGAGGGGCCAGCCTAGCGACGATCGCGGCCCGGCGTGGAGCCCGAACACCACTTCAACGCCGCAGGAACGCGGCGATCTCCTCGATCCGCGCGCTGACGTCCGACTCGCCCAGCGCGATCAGGCCGGCCACGTAGTCGGGCTGGAACATGACCATGGACAAGAAGTCGTTCGAGCGCGCCTCCTTCGTGCCCCAGCCGCGCGTCAGGAACCGGAACGCGGGCGGCAGGCGCGGCTCGAACTCGTTCGCCAGCCGTCCCAGGTCGCGCGAGGGGCGCAGCACGAGCAGGTCGATCGGGCGGAGCTCGCCGCGGCGGTCGGCGGGCAGCGCCTCGATGAGGTGGTTCACGCGCTCCGTCATCAGCGCGTCGGCGTCGAACTGGTCCAGGAACACCGCGTTCATGAGCACGCCCGCGATCTGCGCCGGCGGCGGGTACTGGGCTGCGCTCGTCGAATCGGTCTCGGGGTCGCGCGCCGCCTGTCGCGTCGAGATGGCCAGGATCTTCGAGGCGCCCAGGTGGATCGCGGGCGAGAGCGGCGCCGTGAGCCGGATGCCGCCGTCGCCGTACCAGCGCCCGTCCATCGGCACGGCCGGGAAGAACAGCGGCAGCGACGCGGACGCGAGGACGTGGTCCACGTGCAGGCGCGTCCTCTCGCCGATCCGGTGATCGCGGTTCCACAGCGGGAGCTCGCCGCCCTGCACCCACGTGATCGAGCGGCCCGTCGTGTAGCAGGACGCCGTGATCGCGACGGAGCGCAGCGCGCCGCTCCGGATGTTCTCGTCCACGCCGGCGAGGATCCCGCCGGGCCCGCCGACGGCGCGCAGGAGGAGCTCGCGCAGCGGCTTCGTGTCCACCAGCGCGCTCGAACGTGGCGCGCGGATCAGCCCGCCCGAGACGAGCCGCAACCCCGTGCGCGTGACGTTCCGCGCCAGCTGCAGCGTGCCGACCTGGAAGACCTGGTCGGTCTGCAGGTCGCGCCACAGCTTGCGCAGCTCGTCGGTCTTCTCGACGAGCGGCTGCGTGTGCGTCGCGAGCCAGGCCGCGTTGATCGCGCCGGCGGAGACGCCGGTCACGATGGGGGGCGCGAGGTCGGGGAAGCGCCGCGAGATCCCGCGCAGGACGCCGACCTGGTACGCGGCGCGCGCGCCGCCTCCCGACAGAACCAGCGCGAGATCGCCTGCCACCGTGGGGATCCTAGCGTCGCGGTGCGCGATCGCCGCGCTCCGGAACGCGGCGAGCCGAAAGGAGGACCGGACTCGCGGCGCAGCTACGATGGCGCGCGTGCGACCCGAGGGGCAGAGTGCGCCGACGCGATCGGCCTCAGGCGGCCGGGACGCGTTTCCCTGGGTCGCTGTCCTCGTGGCGAGCGCGTTCGCGCTCGCGGTGCGGATCCCCGGCGCCCTGCAGGACCCGTGGATCGACGAGGTCTGGTCGTGGGGCCTGGCGCGGACCCGCGCGAGCATCGGCGAGGTGTTCACGATCCAGAGCTCGAACAGCCACGCGCTGATCACCCTGTGGATCCGGCTGCTCGGCGACCAGCCGACGTTCCTGCTCTACCGGCTGCCGTCGCTGCTCGCCGGGATCGCCTGCGTGCCGGTCGCCGCGCGGATCGCGTTCCGCCACGGCCGCGCGTCGGCGATCGCGGCCGCGTGGATCGCCGCCGTGTCGTTCCTGGGCATCGTCTACTCGAGCGAGGCGCGCGGATACGCGCCGATGGTCCTGTGCTCGCTGCTCGCGTTCGAGTGCGGCTTCGCGTGGGTCGACACGGGGCGACGGCGCTGGCTCGTCGCGTCGTGGGCCTGCGCCGCGGTCGGGGTCCTGGCGCAGACGCTCTTCGTCGTCGGCTGGGCGGCGATCGCCGCGGCGGTCGTCGCGCGGATCTGGCGCGAAGGTCGCGGTCGCTCCGCGATCCGGACGGTCGCCTACGCGGCGGTACCCGTCGCGTGCTTCGCCGCGTGGTGGCTCGTGAACGTGCGGCACGTGTTCAACGCCGGCGCGCCGCCGTGGCAGCTGCGCGACGTGCTGGCCGAGACCTGCGCCTGGTCGTTGGGGTTGCCGCTCGCGAGCTGGACGCCGTGGCTCGGCGCGCCGATCGCCGCGGCGATCGTGGTCCTCGACGCGCGGTCGCTCGCCGCCCGCGGAGATCGCGCCTGGATCGCCCAGGTCGGCGTCGTGATCGCGGGATCGGTCGCGACCACGGTGCTCCTGCGGCACGAGTACCTGGCTCCGCGCTACTTCGTCGTGCCGCTGGCGTTCTGGTCGCTGTCGCTCGCGCGCGTGCTCGGGCGCGTCGCCGAGGCCGGCCGCGCCGGACGCGCGCAGGCGGCGCTGCTCTTCGCCGCGTTCGCCGCGGGGAACCTGACGCACGTCGTCCCCTTCGTGCGCACCGGCCGCGGCGCGATCGGCGACCTCGTGCGCGAGATGGCGGTGCGCAGCGCGGCTCGGCCGATCGTGGTGACGGGCAACTACGACTTCAACGTGCGCGCGCTCCTCGACTGGCACGCGCGTTCGCTGCCGCCCGGCCGCGAGATCGCGTACGTGCCGCAGAAGAACCTGCCGCCGGCCGGCGCCGACTTCGCCGTCTCCGACCAGCCCCGCTTCGGATCGGACCCCCTGCGCGCGATCCGCATCGGCGCGCGGACGTACGAGCTCGTCGGCGTCTCGCGACACGAGGGCCCGAGCGGATCCGACTGGGCCGTGTACGCGAGGGCGCGGGACTAGACGGCGGCGCCGTGGAGCACGCGATCCGCTCGGCTGCGCGCGCCGATCTCCTTCCGGGCTCCTCGATCGATCCGACCGGCGACGCCTGGAAGTCGTGAAATCGGCCCCGTTCCCGCGAGCGGCTCGCATCATGGTCGCTCGGCTCGCGCACGGGCGCGCAGGTGCGTCCCACGGAGTCGAGGAGACCCGCTTGGTGGAATCGACACTTCGGCCCGGTGGATCGGGGCGCGTCCCCGGTCCGCGCGTGAGCCGGATGCGCAGGCTGGCGCTCGCGTCAGTGCTCGTCGCGTCCTGCGGTTCGAGCGACCCCGCCGGGTCCGCCGCGCCGCCGGCGGGAGCGCGGGCGCCGCTCGCGCTCTCCGCGGCGTGGACGTACGGCGACGCGCTGTGCGGAGCGGCGTCCACCGACGGTGCGCTGTACGTCGCGGCCGAGGGCGCGTCGATCGCGGTGTTGGACGGGACCTCGCTCGCGGCGGGCGATGCGCAGCCGCGCGTGGTGGCGCGCGCGCCGACGGTGGCCGCTCCGTATGCCCTGGCCTGCGATCCGCCGTACGTGTTCGTGGCTGGCGGCACCGCCGGGTTGTGGTGCGTCACGATCGCGGACGGGGACGTCGTGGGCACCGTCGACGGAGCCTGGCGCGACGAGGTCCGCATCGCGGGCGCGGCGGGAGCGGCGTGCCTCGACGTGACTTCGCTGGCGGGGCATCCGTCCGGACCGTTGGTCGTCGCCGTGACCTGCGCCCGGCCCGGGTTCGGCACGTCCGAGCTCGTGGTGGCCGACCGCGACGCGCCGCACGCGCTGCGCGCGCGCATCGCGCTGGTGCCGGATCCGGCCGCGCCGGGGGCGAAGGCCTTCGCCGTGGCGGCGGATCCGGCCGACCCGCGGGCCGTGTACGTCGCGATGGGGACGGCCGGGATCTGGCGCGTGGACCTGACCGACCTGTCGCGCCCCGTCGTCGTTCCCGGACCGGTGTTCGACCGGCCCGACGATCGGCTGGCGGGCGAGCCCGCCGCCGCGCGCGACGTCGCCTGCGTGCGCGCGGGGGAGCGGAGTCTGCTCTTCGCCGCGATCGAGCGCGGCGGGCTCGCGCAGATCGACGTCACGGACGCGGCGCGGTTCGGCCCGGCACTCGAGACGACGCGCGCCGCGCTCGCGTGCGGCAGCGGCTGCGGTCCAGCCGGAGTGCCCTACGGATTCCGCGTTTCGGCCGTCGGGCGCGCGGACGGCCGGGTGTTCGTGGCGCTCGCGACGAACGGGACCCCGGCCGAGCGGCTGGAGAGCGGGCCCTTCTCGGCCCTCGGCCGCTGGGAGTTCGACCTCGAGCTCGCCCTCGCCGACGTCGCTCCGGCCGGCTGCAATCCGCGCACGTTCCTCCTGCGCGGAGAGCCCGAGGCGCGCACCGTGTCCGTCGTCGGCGCGGAGTGCCGCAAGTCGAGCGCGCGCTCGGTCGACGTCGTCCCGCGCGCGGGCGGGCTCGTCGTCTTCGAGCAGCGCTTCGACGGCGCGCGGGGCAGCGCGCTGCCCGCGAGCGCGTGGACGTCCGCGAACGTCCACCTGCCGGCCGAGGCCGCGCCCTACGCCGGCGCGGGGCTCGCCGGCGTCGACGGAACCTCGAGCTCCGTCGATCCGGGCTTCCTGTACTTCGGCGCCGACGGCATCTCGCTGCGTCCCAGCGGGGTCTCGCGGTTCGACACGGCTCGCGACGTGGTCGAGATCGTGAGCGGCACGTCGGCGCTGTGCCCGAGCGGGGCCACGCAGTTCTGCAACACCGCCGAGACGGCGATCCTCCCGCCGAATCCCTGGACGAACGGCATCACGGGCGGCGCGTGCTGGACGGCCGCGATCGATCCGGGACGCGAGTGGTTCGCGGCCGGCAAGTCGCGCGTGTCGAGCCAGTGCGCCGCCGATCCGTGCGCGTGGACGGACGCCTGGTGCGCGGATCCGTGGCGCGAGGAAGGCGACGCGCCCTCCGACGACGATCGGCCGCCGGGTTGGGAGGTCGTGCGGCTCGACACCGCCGCCTCCGCGGCGGGCGGCGCGGCGCTCGACGTGAAGTTCTGGTCGATCGCCTCGCCGGCCGACGCGTTCGGCCGCCGGGGCCGCAACTACTTCGGCTCGGCGACCTCGACGGATGCGTCGGGGTCGGCGCGGCTCCTGCACCTCTTCCGCGGCGTGGTGCGCGAGGGCTACCTGGTCTGCTCCGCGGACGAGGTCGTGCAGCTCGCGCTGGGCACGTGCGGCGACGCGCGCGGCCGCGGCCAGCGCGTCCAGCCGTCGTGGATGCACGCGCTGACGACGCACTACGAGCTCGAGCCGGGCGACGACCCGGCGAACGCTCTGACGTGGCGCGGCGAGACGTTCGCCCTCGACGTCGGCGGCGCGCGGCGCTCGTATCTGGCGATCGCGACGGGCTGGGTCGTGCCGACGGCGCGCGCGCGGTGGTCCGAGCACGCGAACCGCGCGTCGCTGCTCGTCTACGACGTCACGGGCGTCGACGCGCAGCACGCGCCGAGGCTCGCGCGCATCCTGCTCGGCCCGCGCACGACACCGGGCGACGCGGTCGCGGTGCGCGGCGCGACGCTCGGCGGGAGGACGTGGCTCTTCGCGGGCGACCTCGCCGGCGCGGTGCACGCGTTCGACGTGTCCGCGGCGAACCTGGTGGACGCGCTCCCGGACGACCCGACCGATCCGGCGACGGCGCTCGAGCCCTCGGCGTCCTGGTACGGGCCACTCGACGCGTACGACGGCAAGAGCTCGAACGTCACCGACCTCGAGCTCGACCTCGACACAGATCCGGCGCGGCCCGTGCTCGTGCTCGCGAACGCGCGGCGCGGGCTCGCGGTGATCGAGGTCGACGTCGCGGAGGGCTCGATCGCCCTGCGCGAGGCCGAGCGCTCGCCGATCGACACGCCCGGCGTCGCATCGGGCCTCGTGCCGATCCGGAAGGACGGCGCGACGTGGTTCGCGGTCGGTGACGCGCGCTGCGGCGTGCGCGTCTACCGCCGTTGACCGATCACTCGGGTCTCGCGTACTGCTTCGCGTCGAAGTTCCAGTCGCGGTCGAACCACCCGGCGGCCAGCACGCCGCCGTCGCCCGCGCGCAGGATCGCGCTCGAGTACAGCGCGTAGTCGGGATAGCCCACGCCGGACACGAACGGCGCCAGCACGTAGCCCAGGCGCGATCCGCGCACGCCCGTGTCGGCGAACGTGCCGACCAGCGCGGTCGCGTCGTCCGCGCGCGGCCGCACGCACACGGCGCCCAGGTCGTCGCCCTTCCACGCGCGCGTCCCGATGCGCAGCTCGCCGCGGCGCGCGTCGAACGGTCCGCCCTCGGGCACGAGCGTCTTCCAGGCCGCGTTCGTGTCGCGGTTGCCGTACAGGATCACGTTGCGGCCGGCGTAGTCGCCCGCCAGGAAGCGCGCGTCGGGGACGATCTCGGCCGTGCCGTTCGCGCGGTACCACCAGACCTGCTGGTCGTGCCGTGCGCGCTCGAACAGCTCGCGGTCCTCGTCGGCGTCGCCGCTCGTGCCGTACACCAGGACGAAGCGGTGACCGAACGCGCGCTTGAACGGTCCGCAGCGCTGCGGGGACTTTCCCGCGAGCGGTCCGCCGTCGTGCCGTCCCCAGCCGGCCGCGGTCAGCTCCCACGTCTCGTCCGCCGGCCAGCTACGGCCCGTCGAGCGTCCGTCGATCGCGGCGCGCAGCCCGGGCGCGCGCGCCGCGTCGAAGCGGAACGCGCGCACGTTGTCGGTCTCGATCTCGATCGTGCCCGCCGGCACGCTCCTCCGCGCGGTCACGCGGAACGGCCGCCCGTAGACGAGCGGCTGCAGCACCTCGATCCAGCGGTGTCGCGAGTCGACGCCCGGATCCGCGCCGATCCAGTCGAACGTGTAGGGATCGACCTTCCGATCCTCGTCGAACAGCGCGAGGATCGCCGGGTAGTCGACGCAGTCCGCGCCGGCCGAGAGGTCGCCGTCCCACCAGTGGCCGGCGCCCTCCTGGAAGTGCGACTTCGGATGCCCGCCGAGCTTTTCGAGCCGCGCGATCATGTCGTGCGCTTCGGAAGCGGGCACGTTGTCGTCCGCGGTGCCGTGCAGGACGAACGTCGGGAGCGGCACGAGGTTCTGCGCCAGCTCCTCGGTCTTCGACGCGAAGTCCGCGCCGTGCCACAGAGCCTTCAGTGCGCCGTCGGGCCGGCCGCCGTAGCTGTCGAAGCTCGCCCAGCCCGCGCTCGGCGCGATGGCGTCGAAGCAGTCCGCATCGTTGGCCGCGAGGCTCCACGTGCCGTGGCCGCCCATCGAGTGGCCGGTGAGGACGATGTCCGCGCGAGCACGGAAGCGGACGGGGTCCGGCCCCTCCACGCGCGTCGCCTCCGCCTTGTTCTCGGCGAGGAACGCCGTGCGCGCGCGGTCGAGGAAGTGGTCGAGCGCTTCGTACGCGTCGAGACGGCCCCAGTCCTGCCAATCGAAGCCGTACGGCCGCCGGTTCGTCGGGCAGACGATCGAGATCGTGTCCTTCGCCGAGTACGAGCGCGCCTGGCCGAGCGCGTCGACGCTCGCGCCGTGCAGGGAGAGGAGCACTTGCACGAGCGCGGGCTCGCCCGGTGCCTTGCGCGGGACGAGCGCGTACGCCTGCAGCGACCCGTCGATCTCCGAGACGAAGCCGACGCGGCGCGCCTCGCCGGGCGAGCGCACCGGGACGTCGACCTTCTCGTCGAAGGAGCTCGTCGGCGTCGAGATCGAGACCACGAGCGGCGTCGTTCCCGCCTTGGCGTCGCTCGGCACGGCGGCCAGGGGCACGGGAAGGCGCGACGCGGCTCCGGCGGCGATCCGCTGGGCGAACTCGTACGGCTTCGTCGTCGCGGTCGCGACGCCCGACACTCCGACCAGCCCGACTTCGATCTCGGACCCGGTCGCGTTCCACAGGAGCATCCCGAGCGAAGAGCGTTCCTCCGTCGCGCCGGGCACCAGATCCGGCACGAGGTGATCCCACGACCCGACGACGATCGGTCCGGCGACGTCGACGAGCTCGAGCCGGAACGAACCGCGCACGCCGCCGACGTACACGTCGTTCGCGCCCTTCGCGAGCTTCACCGGCACGCCGCCGAATCCGTATCCGTACGCGTCGCCGACGTACCCGACGCCGCCGACGAACAACCGGCTCGCGCCCGAGAGCTTCGACATCACGACGCGCGCCTCGGCTGATTCGACGCGCGCGTAGGCCCAGCCGATCTCGCCGCCGAGCGATCCGTCCTCGCCGGCCTTCTGCTCGGCCCACGTCTTCGCCTCGCCCAGCTCGCCCGTCAGCGCGTCGCCGGCCTTCGGCGGCGCGAGTCCCGGCGCGAGCAGGTGGCGCTCGAACACCGCGCTGGGCGCGAACGGCCGCCGCCCCGCGCGATCGGTGGGCGGGATCACGAGCCAGTCGCGGACGACCTCGGATCCGGGGAGGGCCAGCGCGAGCAGTGCGGCGAGTGCGATCATCTACTTGCGGTTCACGAGGGCGTCGATGCGGGCGCGGATGTCGGCGCAGGTCCACAGCGGGAGCTCCTGCTCGCGGAAGCGGATCTCGTCCGCGCTCGTGACCGCGATCGCGGCCGAGCGCTGATCGCTTCGTGCGCGTACGCGGCGCGCGGGTGCGCCGACAGCGCCTCGGCCGCTTGCGCGCGATCGCTTCGGCCTCGGCCGCGACCTCGTCGAGGGTAGCAACGCCACGCGTCCGCCGGCGCGTGGAGCTGCGCCCCAGCACGATGCGGTCGACCGTGTGCGGCGGCAGGCGGTGGCGCACGACGTTGATCGTGATCGGCGGATAGCACGCGCCCAGCGCGACCTCGTTGATGCCGATCCGCGCCTTGGGCGAGTCGACGGCGACGCGCCAGTCGCACGCCAGCGCCAGGATGCACCCGCCCGCGATCGCGTGGCCGTTCACGAAGGCGACGGTCGGCGCCGGGTGCATCCACAGGCGCGCGACGACCGCGTCGAAGCCGCGCAGCAGTCGTTCCATCGCCGCTTCGTCGCTCGCGCGCACCTCGCGCAGGTCGAGGCCGGCCGAGAATGCGTCGGCGGTGCCGGTCAGGCGGATGGGCCGATCGCCGGCGCTGGAACTCGCCGTCGAGCCACCCGATCAGGTCGGTCGAAGCGTTCTTGCCCGAGTGCCATGCGGATCTCGTGCTGGGCGAATGTACGGTACGGAGCCGAGCACGACTCCGCCGTTTCGATCCAGACCGGCGCAGCCGCCGCTCTGGATCGAAAACGGCGGAGTCGTGCCTGGCTCCGTACACTGCCGTGCGATGAGCCACTCCTTCGCCAGCGACAACAACGCGCCCGTCCATCCCGCGATCCTGGCCGCGGTCGCCTCCGCGAACAGTGGCCACGTCCGCGCCTACGGGGACGACCCCTGGACGAAGGCGATGGACGCGCGCTTCCGCGAGCACTTCGGGCCCGACGCGCGCGCGTTCGCCGTGTTCGGCGGCACCAGCGCGAACGTCCTCGGGCTCTCGACCATGCTGCGGCCGCACGAGGCCGTCATCTGTGCCGAGCACGCGCACATCTCGGTCGACGAGTGCGGCGCGCCCGAGCGCTTCCTGGGTTCGAAGCTCCTGCTCGTGCCGACCGCCGACGGGAAGCTCCGTCCCGGCGACGTGACGGCGCGGCTGAAGGGCCTGCGCGACCAGCACCACGTGCAGCCGAAGGTCGTCGCGATCACGCAGTCCACCGAGGTCGGCACCGTCTACTCGCCCGTCGAGATCGCCGAGCTCGCCCGCGCGGCGCACGCGCACGGCCTGCTCGTCCACATGGACGGCGCGCGCATCGCGAACGCGGCCGCGGCGCTCGACGTCCCGCTGCGCGCGCTGACGACCGACGCCGGCGTCGACGTCGTGTCGTTCGGCGGCACGAAGAACGGCGCGATGGGCGCGGAAGCCGTCGTGTTCCTGCGGCCCGGCCTGGGCGAGGACTTCCGCTTCGTGCGCAAGCAGGGGATGCAGCTCGCCTCCAAGATGCGCTTCGTCGCGGCGCAGCTCGGGCGGCTGCTCGAGGACGAGCTGTGGCGTTCGAACGCGCAGCACGCCAACCGCATGGCGCGCCGGCTCTCCGAAGCGGTGCGCGGGATCCCGGGCGTCGAGCTGGCGCACCCCACGCAGGCGAACGGCGTGTTCGCGAAGCTGCCGCGTCACGTGGTCGAGCCGCTGCAGGCGCACTCGTTCTTCTACGTGTGGGACGAGTCCGTGCCCGTCGTGCGCTGGATGTGCTCGTTCGACACGACGGAGGCCGACGTCGATTCGTTCGCCGCGACGCTGCGCGCGCTGGTTCAGCGCGCGTCGAGCCCGAGCGTCGCGCGGTAGATCGAGCTCATCGGTCCGCCGAAGTTCACCGGCGGCTCGCCGGTCGCGCGCAGCACGAGGTCGGCCGCGTCGCCGTCCGTCAGCACCGGCACGAACCAGCGCCCGTCCGTGCCCTGGGGCGCGTTCGGATTGCTCTGCGACGGCGGGAGCTTCGGATCGCGCAGCACGACCACGGGCCCCATGCCCGTCGCGGGATTGGGCGCGACGGTGAAGTTGCGCACCTGGAGCGGCATGCCCGGCGGTCCCAGCGTGCCCGGGATCAACGTGCGTCCGCTGATCGCGTGCAGGGCTTCCTGCGCCGCGGGCGAGGGGTAGGGACCCGCGTAGCTCGCATCGACTTCGAGCTCGCAGGCGGCGTCCAGGAACGAGATGCCGGTCCCGGCCACGAGGAGGGCCGCGATGGCGAGGAGGGGACGCACGGGAGTCACAACCCGCGAGCGTCGGGTCGGTCACCGAAATCCGAACGGGTTTTCGTGCAAACCTGTCGCAAGCCCGAAGGTCGACACGATCCCGGCCGGCGTCTGCGACGAAGTGCGCAGGTCTGACCCCCGTGCGGCCAGCACGGGAACCTCGCGCACCGGACGCGACGGCGGAGCGCTCAGAGCGGCGGCGGCTCGACGGGCACGCCGAACGCGGCCTTCACGTCCTTGTCGAGCAGCACGATGATCGCCCAGATCCCGACCGGGATGCCGAGGACGCAGCAGCAGGTGCACGGGATCATCGCCACGATGCTGCCCGCGAAGGCGAGTCCCCAGCTCTGGAGCTTCAGCATCCGCACTCCGCCGAGGATCACGATGACCCCGAGCGAGAGACCGACGGCGTTCCAGAGGATCCCGATCTTCCCGGCCCACTCCACGACCCAGTCGACCATCTCCGCGCTCATGCTGCCCTGTTGCATGGCCTCGCGGATCTTCTCGGGATCGGCCGGCGACAGGAACCCGTAGATGCTCGCGAGCACGGCGAGCGCGCCCAACACGATGAGCGCGATGGCGGGAGGCTTGACCTTCTTGTCCATGGGGGCGATGGCGTCGAGCGGGGAGCGGGTCGATGGACGCGGCACCCTCCGGCCCGCGCGGACCGAGAGGCTACCGTCCGCCCTCTCCCGGCGCGCGCCCGAAGATCCGGTCGCGCGGAACCTCGTCGCGGCCGACGCGCACGACGTGCTCGCGCAGGCCGGCGAGAGGGCCGCCGTTCAGCACGGCTTTCGCCGCCTCGATCGCGGCTTTCGCGTTCGCCGCCTGCGCGGCGGCGGCCGCGGTCTCGAGCACGCTCGTCCAGGCCGCGTCGCGCGAGATCGCGACCGCCAGCGCCGCCGCCTCGCGGTCCAGGTCGTCGCCCTTCTCCAGGGTCGCGCGCAGGAGCGCCTTCACCTCGGGGTCGGACGCGCTCCAGCCCAGCGCCAGGTACGCGTTGGCGCGCACGAGGCTCTGCTTGTCGCCCTTCGCGCGCTTGATCAGCGCGGCGCGCGTCTTCGCGTCGTTCGCGCCGCACGCGCCGAGCGCGCGCACGAGGTCCTTCTGGTGGCCGGGCTCCTTCTCGGCCGCGAGCGCCTTCGTGAGCGCGGGCACGGCCAGCGGGGAGCCGAGCTGCTCGAGCGCGACCGCCGCCTCGCGCCGCAGCGTCTCGTCGTTGTCGTCGAGGAACTCCGCGACCATCTCCCAGTACGCCGGCGGCGCGAGATATCCGATCGCGTGCAGGATGAGCCTGTGGCGCGCGTCGCCGCCCGCGCCGCGTCCGGCCGCACCGGCTCCGCCGCCGCCGCCGCCGCCCTTCCCGCCGCCGCCTCCGCCGCCGCCCATGCCGCCGCCCGAGCTCTTGAGCTCCAGGCCGATGTACTCGACCGCGTCGGGTTCGTCGGACAGGACGAGCCGCCGCAGCTCGGCCATGCGCTCCTCGCCCGGCAGTCCCTTCTTGAGGCGCGCGATGATCCCCTCGACCTCCTTCTTCGTGGGCGGGACGAGCGAGCCGCCCGCGTCCGCGCCGCTCGGGTCGTACGTCGCGCCCAGGATCAGGCGCTTCGGACCGTGCGCCGAGGCCGGCATCGGGGGCGCGGTCGCCGCGTCGACCTTCTGCAGCGCCGTGACGAAGCACCAGGCGAGCTCGTCGGCCGTGATCTCGTAGGGGACCGAGAGGATCACCTTGCCGTCCGGGCCGAGGAACACGTTCTGCGGCGCGATGACGAGCCCTTCCTTGTCGGACTTGAGCACGTCCTTGCGCGCGCCGGTGTCGACGCGGCGGTGGTCCTGGCAGCGCACGCCGCCGAAGCGCGGACAATCCTTGTCCATCGGCGCGTGCTCGGTCGCGCTGGCGACGAGGTTCAGCGTCTTGGCCGACAGCTCGACGACGAGCTTGTCGCGGTAGACCTTCTCGGCCATGCGGTCGTTGGCGCGCTCGCCGTCCATGTTGACGGCCAGGAAGACGACCTTCTTCTCGGCCGCGGCGCGCTCGAGCGTCTTCTCGAAGCCCGCCTGCCAGGCGATGCCGCCGGCGAGCGCGCTCGGGACGAGGAGGATCGACGCGGCGACGGCGAGGAGGGTTCTGTGCATGGGGATCTCGGACCCGAGGATGACGCGGAACCCGCGGATCGCCACCGGGTGCCGCGGAAACCGCGCGCGCCGTGCCGGAACGTGCCGAGGATCGCGCCGGCGACTAGGATCGGAACTCCCACCATGATCCTCGAACAGCACTACCTGGCCTGTCTGGCGCACGCTTCCTACCTGATCGGCGACGAGGGGACCGCCACGGCGGCGGTCGTCGACCCGCAGCGCGACGTGGACGTCTACGTCGAGTCCGCCGCGCGCCACGGGCTCTCGATCCGGCACGTGATCCTGACGCACTTCCACGCGGACTTCGTGTCCGGACACCTCGAGCTCGCGCGCCGCACGGGCGCCTCGATCCACCTCGGGGCGCGGGCCCGGCCCGAGTACCGCTTCGAGGCGCTGCGCGACGGCGACGAGATCCACATGGGCGGCGTGCTGCTGCGCGCGCTCGAGACGCCCGGCCACACGCCGGAGGGGATCTCGATCCTCGTCTTCGACCTCGCGAGCGATGCGCGCGACCCCAAGGCGGTCCTGACGGGCGACACGCTGTTCCTGGGCGACGTCGGTCGGCCGGACCTGATGTCGTCGAAGGGCATCTCGGCGCCGGCGCTGGCGGGGATGCTGTACGAATCGCTGCACACGAAGCTCATGCCGCTGCCCGACGCGACGGTCGTGTACCCGGCGCACGGCGCGGGCTCGGCCTGCGGCAAGAAGATCTCGAACGAGCGCTGCGGCAGCCTGGGCGAGCAGAAGAAGCTGAACTGGGCGCTGCAGCCGATGACGAAGGAGAAGTTCATCGAGCTCGCGACGGCCGACCTGCCGCCCGCGCCGGCGTACTTCCCGCACGCGGCCGCGGCGAACATGCGCGCGCGCGCGGTGCTCGACGACGTGCTGGCGGGCGAGCTCGTGGCGCTCGCGCCCGAGACGGTGCTCGCCGCGCAGGCCGCAGGCGCGACCGTGCTCGACGTGCGCGAACCCGACGACTTCGCGCGCGGGCACGTCGCGGGATCGATCAACGTCGGGTTGTCGGGCAAGTTCGCGCACTGGTGCGGGACGCTGCTCGACCGCGCGAAGCCCGTCGTGCTGGTCGCGCCGGCCGGCAAGGAGCGCGAGGCCGCGCTGCGCCTCGCGCGCGTGGGCCTCGAGCAGGTGAAGGGCTACGCACGCGGCGGCCACGAGACACTCGCGGCCGCGCGACCCGATCTCGTGCGCCGCTTCCGCCGTCACACCTCCGCAGAGCTCGCCGCGCAGTTGGCGGGCGCCGACGCGCCGCTCGTGCTCGACGTGCGCCTCCCGGGCGAGCGCGCGGCGAAGCGCATCGCGAAGAGCGCGTTCGTGCCGCTCGACGAGCTCGAGGCGCGCGCGAGAGAGATCCCTAAGGAGCGCCGCGTCGTGATCCACTGCGCCGGCGGCTACCGCAGCTCGATCGCCGCGAGCCTCCTGATGCGCGCCGGCCACGAGCGCGTCGAGGACCTGATCGGCGGCATCGGCGCGTGGGAAACGGCCCGGCAGCCGGTCGAGACGTGATCCGCGCCGAGGACCGCATGTGGACAGGCCTCGTCCACCTGTTCGGACCGTTCGGCACGTACTGCCTGGTGGTCGCGCTGCTCTACGCCGGGTGCTTCGCCTCGACGACGATCCAGAGCCCGCACAACTGGTTCGCGCACCTCGCCGTCGGCGCGATCATGGCGGGATCCGCCACCGGCCTGATGTGGATCGCGCGCTGGGTGTGGCGACTCGAAGGCTACGCGACCCTGCGCGCGATCGCCGCCGGCGCGATCGGCTACCACGCGCTGTTCGGCGTCGCGGTGCTCCTCTGCCGCGCGGTCCCGCGGCTCGACGCCGACGAATCGGTGCTCGCGACCCTCTGGCCGCACGTCGTGCACGCGATCAACTCGCTCGAGTGACCCGCACCGCCAGTTGAAGTTCGAGCCTGGCTCGTTCTTCAACTCGGGGGAGTACGATCCGCTCATGGTGTGTCCTCGCGCATCGCTCTGGACCGGCGGGCGGGCATGAGTCATCCCGTGAAGAGGATCGCCGCGGCGTTCCGACGGCACGCGCTCGGCCACGCCGCCGCGTCGTGGGGTGGCGATTCCGCGGGAGCGGACAGGCATCACCGCCGCATCGTCGAAGCGCTCCTGGCGCTGCGGGATCACGGGGCCGAGGGCGAGCGTGCGCTGCTCCGCTTACTCGAGGACGAAGAGGGCGCCGTTCGGGGCTGGGCCGCCACGCACGCGCTGAAGCTCGACGAGAGCCGGTCGATCCGCGTGCTCGAGGACGTGGCCCGCGATCCGCGGCTCGTCGGTCTCGAGGCTCGCGCGACGCTCGAGGAGTGGCGCGCGCAGTGACTCGAACGGCAGCAGCACTCCTCGTCACGCCGGAGGGGGAACGGCATCGCGGTCTTCAACTGCAGACGTTGTACGACCGCACGCGCCGCTCGCGGGGCGAGAACTCGAAGACGACCGTCGCCTCCTCGCGATCGCCCGATGGCCCCCACATCGAATACCCCAGCGTCGCGGGTGGCGGCACGAGCACCACCCATTCGGCCGGCTGCCGCTCCGGGAGGTTCGGCGAGAGCCGGAGGAATCCACCCCAGGTCGACGGCACGACAGGCCCGGGCTCGAGCGGCACGTAGGGGAGCAATCGCGGATAGCCGGCATAGGGCCAGTCCGCGGTCGGTTGGCCCGGCTCCAAGCTCACGAGGTCGATGGTGGACACGTCGAACGCATAGTCCAGCCGGCAGTCGCTGTACGAGAACCCGTACACGAGCGGCAGATCCCGGTCGAAGCCGGTGATGCCGGCCAGGCGCAGATGCTCCCCGGCGATCGTGGCGACGTGATGGACCGGCTGGGCGAGCGGACGACCCTGGACGTGGAGTTCCAGCGGTCCCCCGTAGATGGAGCTCGAGTGCGTGCTGGCTCGCAGGAACGACAGGGCGACGCCGCCGTGGAAGACGTGGACGAGCGCTTCGCGCGGGTCGATCGGGCCAGTCATGTGCGGATCTCCGGATCGCAGGGGAGCCCTCAGGCGAGCAACTTGCGCACGACCTCGCCCTCGACGTCCGTCAGGCGGAAGTCGCGGCCCTGGCTGCGGAACGTCAGCTTCTCGTGGTCGTAGCCCAGCTGGTGGAGCAGCGTCGCGTGCAGGTCGTGCACCGACACCGCGTCCTCCGTCACGCGGTACCCGAACTCGTCCGTCGCGCCGAGCGTCATCCCCGGCCGGATCCCGCCGCCCGCGAGCACGATCGAGAACGCGTGCGGGTGGTGGTCGCGGCCCAGGAACTTCGAACCGTCGCGCTCCTCGTTCATCGGCGTGCGGCCGAACTCGCCGCCCCACACGACGAGCGTGTCGTCGAGCAGACCGCGCTCGGCGAGGTCCTCGATCAGCGCGGCGCTCGCCGGCTCGCACTCGCGGCAGCGCTCGGGGAGCGAGGTGACGATGTCGTCGCCCGGGCCCGTGCCGTGGCTGTCCCAGCCCCAGTGGTACATCTGCACGAAGCGCACGCCGCGCTCGAGCATCCGCCGCGCGAGCAGCGCGTTGCGCGCGAAACCCGGCGCGTCGCCCTCGATCCCGTAGCGCTTCTTCACGCTGTCCGGCTCGTTCGAGAGGTCGGCGAGCTCGGGCACGCTGGTCTGCATCCGGTAGGCCAGCTCGTACTGCGCCACGCGCGTCGCGATCTCGGGGTCGCCGCGCGCCGCGAGTTGGATCGCATTCAGCTCGGCCAGCGCGTCGAGCACGTTGCGCCGGCCCGCGCTCGTGACGCCCGGCGGGTTGGAGAGGAACGGCACGGGATCGCCCTGACTTCGCAAACGCACGCCCTGGTGAACCGTGGGCAGGAAACCGCTCGACCACAGCGACGCGCCCGCGTCGGGACCGTAGCGCCCGCTCGTCAGCACCACGAACGCGGGCAGGTCCTGGTTCATCGCACCCAGGCCGTACGTCGCCCACGAGCCGAAGCTCGGCCGGCCGAAGCGCTCGTTCCCCGTCGCGAGGAGCGTCTGCGCCGGCGCATGGTTGAACTGCGTCGTGTGCATCGAGCGCACGATCGCCAGCTTGTCCGCGATGCGCGCGAAGTTCGGCAGCAACGTGGAGAGCTCAGCGCCCGACTGCCCGTGCCGCGCGAACGCGTACGGCGACGCCAGCACTTTCGGCTGGCCCTTGATGAACGCGAAGCGCTCACCCTTTGTGAACGACTCGGGGATCGGCTGTCGGTCGAACTGCGCGAGCTTCGGCTTCGGATCGAACAGGTCGATCTGCGACGGCGCGCCGGCCATGTGCATCCAGATCACGCGCTTCGCCTTGGGCGCGTGGTGCACGGGGACGAGCGCACCGGCCGATTCCGCGCGGCCCTCGCGCGCGAGCAACGTCCCGAGCGCGATGGACCCCAGGGACAATCCCGCTCCTCCGAGGAACGCGCGGCGCGAGGAGTCGACGGTCGAATCGTCGTGCGTGTCCATCAGTTCCTCGTGACGACCTCGTCGAGGTTCAGCAGCGCCTGCGCGACCGAGATCCACGGCGCGAGCTCGACGGCCTCGACGTGCGGACCCTTGCCGAGCGCCGCGCGCACGCTGGCGACGAGCGCCGCCGCGGACTCGGGCTGCGCCGCATAGCGCCCGCGCTCGCGCACGAGCAGCGACCCGAGCGCGCGCAGCTCGTCGGGCCCTCCCGGGCGCAACGTCGCCAGATGGAATCCGCGCGAGAGCTTCTGATGGTCCGCCGGCCCGCCCTCGCGCAGCATCCGCAGCGCCAGCCCCGCCGCGCACTCGACGAACGCCGGGTCGTCGAGCAGCGCCAGCGCCTGCAACGGCGAGTTCGAGCGCGCGCGCCGCGTGCACGCCAGCTCGCGGCTCGTCGCGTCGAAGAGCGCGAACGTCAAGTAGTGCGCGCCGCGCCGCCAGAACGTGTAGAGCCCGCGGCGGAACCGGTCGCCTTCCGTCGCCGTCGTCCAGCTGTCGCCGCTGTACACCGGCGCCCACACGCCGTCGGGCTGCGGCGGCATGACGCTCGGGCCGCCCTGCGTCGCGTCGAGCAGTCCGCCGATCGCGAGCGCCTGGTCGCGCAGCGTCTCGGCCTCCAGGCGCGGACGCGACTGGCGCGCGAGCATCAGGTTCGCGCGATCCTTCGCGAGGAGATCCGCCGTGACGCGCGAGCTCTGGCGGTACGTCGCGCTCGTGACGATCGTGCGGTACAGCGCGCGCACGTCCCAGCCGCTCGCGATGAACTCCGCCGCCAGCCAGTCGAGCAGCTCCGGATGCGTGGGCCGCTCGCCGCGCGTGCCGAAGTCGTCGAGGGTCGCGACGAGCGGCGCGCCGAACAGCTCGCCCCACACGCGATTGACCTGCACGCGCGCGGTCAGCGGGTTCTGCGCGCTGACCAGCCAGCGCGCGAGCCCCAGCCGGTCGCGCGGCGCGTCGTCCGGCAGCGGCGGCAGGATGCCCGGGACGTCGGGCGCGACGACATCTCCCGGCGACAGGAAGCTGCCCTTGGCGAGGACGCGCGTGACGCGCTTCTCGGCGCGCTCGCGCATCACGAGCGCGGTCGGGATCTCCTTCGCGAGGGCTTCGAGCTCCCGCTGCCTCGCGGCGATCTCGCCCGCGATCGCGCGACCCGGACCGATCTCCGACTTGAAGCGTCGGTGCACGAGGCGCGCCTGATCCGCCGTCGGCTCCGTCGCCAGCAGCGCCGCGCGCACGTCGGCATCGATCCCCACGAGCCGCGCGCGCTCGACGCCGCCGCCGAACGAGACGCGGAATCGGCCGAGCGCGTGCTGGGCGTACGCGCTCTCGCACGCGAGACGGACGCGCGTGCGCGTCGGCCGCAGCTCCTCGCCGAGCGCGACGACGATCGTCTCGGGCTCGCACGCGTTGCTCTCGCGCCAGATCGCCCAGCCGGACTTGGGATCGTCGTCGATCGCGTGCGCGGCGCGGAACGTCCCGCCGCGCGTCTGCTCGTGCGTCGCTTCCGCGCCGACGCAGGGCGTGCGCCGCCAGCCGTCGTCGCGGTACTGCTCGACGAGGACGTCGGACAGCACGAAGTTGCCGTGTCCCGCTCGTCCCGGTCCGTCCTCGGGCAGGCTCGGGTCGGCGAGCATCTCGACGCGCAGCATCGGCGCGCCGCGGATCAGGTCGCCCTCGAGCTCGTAGACCTCCGTCGCGGGTTGCTCGCCCGAGGCGAGGAACGAGCCGTCGTCGAGCGGCTTCAACGCACTGCCGTTCTTCGCGCCGGCGTGCACCGGCGCGAACGTCGTCCACGCGGCTTCGTCCGCGAGCGCTGCGCGCTGGGTCGCGAGCCACGACCTCTCGAGCTCGTCCGTGGGCGCCGGCGCGAGCAGCGCGGCCTCGAGCCGTCCGAGATCGCGCTCGATCTCGACGCGCCGCGCGACCTGCGCCGCCGTCGGCGCCGGGATCTGCGGCTCGAGCGAGTTCCCGACGTCCTCCGTCGAGTCGAAGAACGCGAAGAAGCGGTAGTAGTCCTCGTGGGTGAACGGATCGAACTTGTGCGCGTGGCACTGCGCGCACGCGAGCGTCGTCCCGAGCCAAACGCTCGCCGTCGTGTTCACGCGGTCGACGACTGCCGCGACGCGGAACTCCTCCGGATCCGTGCCGCCCTCCTGGTTCGTCAGCGTGTTGCGGTGGAAGCCCGTCGCGATCCGGTCCTCGAGTGTCGCATCCGGCAGCAGGTCGCCCGCGAGCTGCTTCACCGTGAACTCGTCGAACGGCATGTTGCGCTGGTAGGCCTCGATGACCCAGTCGCGCCAGCGCCACGCCGTGCGCCGCTCGTCCTTCTCGTAGCCGTTCGTGTCGGCGTAGCGCGCGAGGTCGAGCCACGTCTGCGCGCGGCGCTCGGCGTACGCAGTCGTCGCGAGCAGTCGGTCGACGTAGCGCTCGTACGCGTCGCGACGCGCGTCGGCGAGGAGCGCGTCGACGTCCTCCGGCGAAGGCGGCAAGCCCGTGAGGTCGAGCGCGACGCGGCGGGCCAGCGTCGCGAGATCCGCCTCGGGAGACGGCGCAAGGCCCGCGGCCTCGAGCTTCGCGCGCACGAAGCGGTCGATGGGGGAGCGCACGCCCGACTCGTCCGCGAGCTTCGGCAGCGCGGGCCGCACGATGGGTTGGTAGGCCCAGTGCGCGGGGCGCGACTCGGCCGGCTGCGCGGACTCGGGCCAGCTCGCGCCGGCCTCGATCCACGCGCGCAGCGTCTCGATCTGCGCCGCGGAGAGCGCGTCGGCCTTCTTCGGCATGCGCTCGTCCGGGTCGGTCGACGCGACACGCTCGTACAGGCTGCTCCGCGCCGGATCCCCCGCGACGATCGCCTTGCGCGCGCCCGCCGCCGAGTCGAAGCGCACCCCGCCCTTCTCCTTGACGGGCCCGTGGCACGCGATGCAGTGCGCCTCGAAGATCGGCCGGACGTCGCGCTCGAACTCGACCTCGCCGGTCGCTGCAATCGCGAGGATCGACGTGGCGAGCCAGTGGCCGGCAGTGCGCGAGGGCATTCCGACGTTGTACTGCGGTTCACGTGCGGTCGGTAGAGCTCGTCTGACCGAGCGGCCATCGACTACGAGTTCATCGATGAGTCCATCCATGGCCCGAGCGAGTCAAGTTTCCGCTTGAACTCGTCCCACGCCCGGTGAAGCTCACGAGCGTGCGGCGGATCCTCTAGAAGCAACTCGACGTGCTCAAGCTGATCATAGGCAAACACGGGCATGAACCCCGCGCACGACTTACCAAGCACGTCGACGGCTAGGAATCGTGCGACTTGGCAACAAGTCCTATGCGCACTGCATATGTCGTCCAGCGTGATCACGGCATCCTGGATGTCGTCGTGGTCACGACTGGACTTCGTCGCGGAGTGGGCCACGTACTTGTCGACGACGAACTTGGCTCTCCGGCATGCCGCCGTGACATCGTCCAGAGCGCGCTTGAGCAGAGAGTCCAGCACACGATCCGTGGGTGAGCGGGCAGTCATCGTCGTTCCCGCCAACCGATCGATGGTCTGGTGGCGATGCTTGGCCGTCATCCAGGGCGGGACGGACGTCGTGAAGTGGCTAGATCCACCCGAGGCCAGCCGCGACCCGATCTGCCTCGAGAAGTTCACCTCTTCGATCTGATACTCGAAGGGGAGGCCTTCCGCTTGCAGCATGCTCGCGCGCGTGAGTTCCGTTGAGTCGTCGCGCATGCTCTGAATGATCGGGCGAAGTCCGTGCACGCTCTTCCTGCCAGCGTCGAGTCCGAACGAGTCATCCTGTCGCCGGATCGCTGTTGCCGCCATCACCGCGAAGCCGCGGGAGACGAACTCTATTAGGAGTGGATTGCGAATCCTTCCGCCTCTGCTGCTGGTGCCGGAACGCAGGCCAACGAACACGACGGAATACGTTGCGATGTCGATGCTGAGTTGCGTGAGCTGGGCATGCACGCAGCTACTATCCTCGCCGAGCAGAGCATGCTCCCACGTGGACCGCATCGAGTTGGAATCAGGCGTCTGCGTCACGACCTGTCCGTATCGGGTGTGATGCTGATGCTACGCCGGATCCGTCGCCGCCAACCGCTGCGCCGCCTTCAGCTCGCCCTCGAGCGGCGAGAACTCCGCGCCGAAGAAGCCCGTGTACCCGAGATCGCGCGCCGCCCGGAACACGCGCTCGTAGTTGATCTCGCCCGTTCCCGGCTCGTGCCGCCCCGGGTGATCCGCGAACTGGAAGTACCCGATCTCGTCGAAGCCTTCCTTCATGTGCCCGCACAGGTCGCCCTCGCTGATCTGGAGGTGGTAGAGATCCCAGCACGCCTTCATGTGCTTCGATCCGACGGCCTTGCAGATGCGGATCAGGTCGGGCGAGTACGTCAGGCAGTGACCCTTGTGATCGCGGCGCGTGTTCAGCGGCTCGATGATCAGCGTGACCCCGGCCTTCTCGGCCACGGGCACGGCGCGCTTCAGGCCGTCGATCACGTTCTGGTGCATCTGCTCCTTCGTCAGGCCCGCGACGTCCTGGCCCGCGATCACGAGCAGGTACTGCGATTCGAGTCGCTGCGCGACCTCGCACGACGCCGCGATCTCCGCCACGAAGGCGTCGTGGTTCTTCGCTTCGTTCAGGCCGGGCGAGAAGCCCCAGGCGAGGAACTGCCCGACTTCGACCTTGGTGTCGCGTCGCGCCTTGTCCAGCGCGTCGAGGTCCTTGCCGCGCCACGGCCAGAACTCGATGGCGCGGAAGCCGAGGTCGGCCGCCTTGCGGATGCGCTCGGCGTGGTCGTTCGTCCCGAAGCCCCACATCTCGATGTTGCAGGCGAACTTCGTCTTGACCCCGTCGAGCGGGCGCGCGCTCGACGGCGCGGCACCTGCGGCGCGAGCCGCACCGCCTTGCTGCGCGAGCGCCGGTGCGGTCAGCGCGGCACCGGTCAGCGCGGCCGATCCGGCCAGGAATGCGCGGCGATTCGTGGGTTGGTTCATGGGGGAGCTTCTCCTCGGATTCGTCACTTGGCGGGGTTGGCGGGTGGAGCGGGCACGATCGCGGGCGCCGGCGGCAGCGTGGTCAGGTACTCGATCAGGTCGCGCATCTCCTCGCGCGACAGGTGGTCGACGAGGTTCGCCGGCATCGCCGACTGTCCCGGCTTCGTGCCCTCGACCTCGGCGCGCGCGAACTCGATCTGCGCGCCGTCGGCCTTCCGCAGCACGAGCTTCTGCGGCGTGTCCTCGATCACGAGGCCCTCGACCGGCGGCGTGCCGTCGGCGGGGAAGACCAGCGTGCCCTGGTAGCCCTTGGCGAACGTGCGGTTCGGGTCGCAGATGGACTCGAGCAGCGCGAAGCGTGCGTTGCGAGTCCCCACGCCGTCGAGCGCGGGGCCGACAATGCCGCCCTCGCCCGCGACCGCGTGGCAGCGCAGGCACTCGAGCTCGCCCTTCCCGCGGAAGATGTCGCGGCCGCGCGCGGCGTCGCCGCCGTAGACGGCGTCGGCGTAGCGCGCGAGCTTCTCGTCGGCCGCGCGCTTGGTCATGCGCGCTTCGAGCAGCGTCTTCAGCTCGGGCGTGTCGCGCTTCTCGCTGGCGACGACGAGGTCGAGCGCGACCTCGGCCGGCACGAGGCCCGCGTCGAGCTTCGTTAGCTCGCGCACGAGCAGCGCGTCGGCCGCCGGGTCCTTCATCCGCGCGAGGCCGGCATAGGCGACGCGGCGCTCGGCGACGGACGCGGTGAGCGCGTTCTGGAGCAGCGGCAGCGCCTCGCCCGGCGCGACGTCCTGGAAGACCTGGACCGACATCGCGCGCACTTCGCTGGCGGCGTCGAACAGGACGGCGCGCAGCGTCTCGACCGTGTCGGCCGGGCGCAGCACCCCCAGCGCGTGCAGCGCGCCGGCGCGCAGCTTCGCGTCGCGCGCGGGATCGCGGGCCAGCGCGGTGAGGCGCGGCGCGAGCTCGGTCGCGCGCACGCGCTCGGCCAGGCCGACGAACGCGCGCGCGATCTCGGGATCGGCGTCCAGCAGGTCCTTCGCGGCCAGATCGCGCACGAGGCCGGGCACGAACGCGTCGGGGCGCGGCACGTAGGTGCGGTACTCGCCGTCGAAGTTGTCGCGGCCGGTCGGGTCCTTCCAGCGGCCGAGCAGCTCGAGCGCTTCGCGGCGCAGGCTCGCGCGCGCGGTCGGTTCGGCGGCGACCGCGGCGACGGCCCGCGCGCGCGCTTCGCCGCCGAGGCGGTACGCGGCGTTCAGCGAGCGGCGCGCCAGCACGTTCGGCTCCTGCAGCGAGCGCGGCAGGATGTCGGCCAGCATCGCCATCGCCGGCTCGAGCGGGACGTCGTAGATCGCGCGCGCCGCCTCGTGCCGCACGCGCGGTTCGGGATCGGCGAGGTACTGGGACACGCGCGGATCGGCGGCGCGGCGCAGTCCGACGACGGCGGCGATGCGCACATCGATGCTCGGGTGCTTCGCGAGCGCCATGAGGCCTTCGCGCCCCGCCGCGTGCGCGAGCGCGGTCGTCGCCGCGTGGCGCAGCCACGGGTCGCTCTCGCCCGTCTCGGCGATCAGCTTCAGGAGCGCGTCCCGAGCGCGCTCCGCTTCGTCGTGAGCGATGACGTTCGCGTTGGCGAGCGCCGTCGCCGCCATGCGGCGCACGCGCGGACTCGCGTCCGCGAGGAGCGGGACGATCCGCGCCGGGTCCACGCCTTCGCAGCGCCAGTCGCCCAGCGTGCGCGCCGCCTGCGCGCGCACTTCGTCGACCGGGTCGGCCAGGAGCGCCGCGAGCGTCGTGTCGACATTGCGCGCGACACCGAGGCCCCAGATCGCATGGATGCGCGCGAGGAGCGGCGACTTCGCGTCGCGCGCGACGCGCGCGAGCTCGGCCGCGGCCTCGGACTGCGTCGCATCGGGTGCCAGCGTTCGCCGGCCGGCCCGCGCACCGAGCTCGAGGTGCGCTTCCTGCCGCACGCGCCGGTCGGCATGCGCGAGCAGCCGCGCGAGCTCGGACGCCTTGCGCTCCTTCATCCCGGCGCGCATCAGCGACTTCGTCTCCGCCACGAGCGGATCCGCCGCGCTCGTCGGCTCGAAGAAGCGCCAGATGCGGCCCTTGCCCGTCTGGTTCCAGCCCGCGACCCAGTCGCTGACGTACAAGCCGCCCTCGAACCCGAAGTCGCAGTCCGTCGCCAACGGCTGCCACACGAAGCGCTCGACGTTCGCGACCTCGTACGCGGAGCCCTTCGGCTTCACCGACACGTCGTACACGCCGCTCCACTCGGGCGCGCCGCTGAAGTTGCACAGGAAGAAGTGCCCGGCGTACTTCGCCGGCAGCCCCGTCCCCGGATAACACGCGAGCCCCGACGGCCCGTTCGCGACGTTCGCGACCGGCGGCACGATGTACGCCGCCTGGCCGTCGAAGTGCGGGTTCCAGAGCTTCTCGTCGTTCCACGCGCCGCGCATGTTGGGCTCGTTGAGCCACTGGTACGCCTGGCGCCAGCCCGTCTCGCCGTGCTGCACGACGAGCACCCAGCGCGCGAGGTCGCCGCCGTCCGAGTTGTTGTCGCCGGTCCACAGCTCGCCGTAGTCGTCGAACGCCAGCTCCTGCGGGTTGCGCAGGCCCGTCGCGAACAGTTCGAGCCCGGTCCCGTCGAGGTTGCTGCGGAACACGCCGCCCGTGAACGGGTTCTCGAGCCGCACGCCGCCCTTGCTCGTCACCGAGTAGCCGCGGTCGCCGATCGACCAGTACAGGCGTCCGTCGGGCCCGACGCACAACCCGTGCATGTCGTGGCCGAGCAGCGCGACGCGCAGGCCCCAGCCCGTCGAGACCTTCTCGCGGACGTCGGCCACGCCGTCCTTGTCCTTGTCCTCGAAGCGCCACAGGTCGGGGATGCACGTGAACCACACGGCGCCATCGCGCTCGAGCAGGCCGGCGCCGATCCCGACCGCGGCGTCGTCGAAGCCGTCGGCGAAGACGCGATCCCAGTCGGCCTTGCCGTCGCCGTCCGTGTCGCGCAGCACGCGCACGCGGTCCTGCTCGGTCTCGTACGTGCCGACCTGGTCGCCCAGGTGCTTGCGATACATCGCGACGCGGTCCTCGACGCTGCGCGCGCGCAGGTCGTCGTCGAGCCAGTCCATGTGGTCGCGGATGTCCGTGACGCCGCGGTGGTGGCGGAACGTCTCCGCCACGTAGACCGCGCCGTCGCGCGCGATCCAGAACGAGACGGGCTGCGCCACGCGCGGCTCCGACGCGAAGCACTCGACCCGGAAACCCTCGGGCTTCGCGAAGGTCTGCTGGATCGCGGCCGGTTCGTCGCTCGCGGCCTCGATCTTCGGGTGGTAGGCGCCCGCGTCGGGCGTCGAAGGATGCTGGGGGAAGAGCAGCGACAGCACGAACGGGGTCGTCGCGATCACGAAAGCTGGCTCCGCACGCGCTCGAGCAGGCGCTTCGTGGCGTCGACGCCGTCCTTCTCCGACAGGCGCGAGCCCTCGTACTCGACGCCCAGGTGCCCGTGGTATCCGGCGCTCGTCACGATCTGCATCATCCGCGCGTAGTCGATCGTCGTCTCGTCGCCCTTGTCGTCGAAGTCGTAGCTTTTCGCGCTGACCGCCTTGGCGAACGGCATCAGCTCCGCGACGCCCTTGTAGCGGTCGTACTGCTCGGTCTCGGACACGCGGAAGTTGCCGAAGTCCGGCAGCGTGCCGACGCGCGGATGCGCGGCCGTCTTCATCACGCCCGACAGCCACTGGCCGTCCGAGGACGGACCGCCGTGGTTCTCGACGATCACGCACAGGTCCATCGGCGCGGCCAGCTCGCCCAGCTTGCGCAGCGAGTCCGCGGCGCGCGCCGCGTGATCCGCGCGCGGCCCGGAACCGCCGGCGTTCACGCGGATCGAGTGACAGCCCAGTCGCTTCGCGGCCTCGAGCCACTTCACGTGGTTCTCGACGGCCTTCGCGCGCTCGGCGTCGTCGGCGTGGCCCAGCTCGCCCTCGCCGTCGCACATGATGAGCAGGATGCGCACGCCCAGGTCGTCGGCGCGGCTGCGCACCTCCTTCAGGTACGCACCGTCGCGCGCCTTGTCCTTGAAGAACGAGTTCACGAACTCGACCGCCTCGATGTGGTGGTCCTGCTTCGCGACCTTGGCGAAGTCCCGGTGGTCGAGCTTCCCGGCCTGCAGCGCCTGGTGGTACGACCACTCGGCCAGCGAGATCTGGAACGCGGGCGGCTTCGCGGCGGGCGCGTCCTCGGACGCGCGCGCGGAACGGGAGAGGGCGGTCAGCGCGCCGACTCCGGCCGCCTGGACGAGAAAATCACGGCGGGACGTGCTCATGTCCCGCCTGTTCTAACTTCGCGCGAGGTTCGCGGATAGGCGCCGCGCCACCCGCGCGGGAACTCCGGAGGTCGTTGGCGTTTCGCGCCGCGATCGACTAGCGCGGTGCGGGAGCCGGCGGCGCCGGAGCGGGCGTCGGCGCGGGCAGCGGACGCCGCGGCATGCTGCGCACGATCTCCTCCATCGCGTCGAACGGCCTCACCGCGTAGTCGGCCGGGATGTCGTACGTCCCGGGCGGCGCGTCCTTCGCCTCCGCGGACACCAGCTCGTCGCGCGAGTGCATCGTCATGCCGCCCGTCTTCTGCACGCGATCGGTCAGCACGGACACGCCGCCCAGCTTGCGCATCTCGTTCGCGATCTGCGTCCCGCCCGGACGCACGGACATCGCGTGGCCGACCAGCTCGACGTAGCTGCCCTGGTCGATGGGCAGATCCTTCGTGACCCACACCGTCATCGTCGCGTCGGCGATGCCGCCCAGGTGCACGAGGCTCTTCGTCGCGTTCCAGGCCTGGATCTGCCGCGTCTCCGTCGTCGTCTCGGACGTCACCTTCATCGCCTGCGCCATCTGCGCCAGCATCGGCGAGACGTCCGGCGGAGCGAGCTTCACCAGATCGACGGGCAGATCGACCGTCGAACCCGACTTGGTCGAAGGGTCGATCACGTGCAACTTCTTCGTGTCGAGTCGGACGACGATCGCGCGCTCGCCATCGTCGAGGCGCAGCCGGTCCTTGCCGACCCAGACGACGATCGTGCCGTCCTTCGCCGGCACTTCGCCGTCGGGAGTCGTGTACGCGTCGGTGTGCGTCTTGCGCGTGAGGACGAGATCGGCGCGAGCGGGGACGGAGATCGCCGCGAGCGCGGCCAGGGCGAGGAAGCGGGGGATGCTGCGCATGGGCGCCAGCGTAGCGCGGCCGCCCGGGTTTGCGGCTCGGGCCGGAATGAACCCCGTGCACCCCGACTCGAATCCGCCTGTCGCGGCCGTTCCGTTCGCCCGCACGGTCACCCGCGGCCCAGCACCCGCCGCGCGATCTCGACCGGCGCGAGCAGCGGCGGCGTGGGCACGTGCTGCTCGCGGCACAGCGTCCGCAGCCGCCGCGCGCACACGACCCACTGCGCGACCACGAGCGCGAGCCACGCGAACGCCAGCGCGTTCGCCTCGTTCGCCTCGGCCTCGCCCGCCAGCATGAGCAGGTAGTCGTACGCGCCGTGCCACGCGACCGGTTCGACGAGCGCCAGCACGCGCTGTCGCACGGCACCCGCTCCCGTCCGCCCGTGCGCGCGCGCGAGCCTCCAGCCCATCATCGTCCCGTCGAGCGCGTGCGAGGGGACCGCCGTGAGCGCGCGCGACATCGCCACCGACGCACCGCCCTCCATCACGTAGAAGACGTTCTCGAGCGCCGCGAAGCCCAGCGCGAGCGCGACCGCGTACACGAGCCAGTCGAACGGCTCGTCGAGGTGCCGGTCCTTGCGCACGCGCAGCCACAGCGCGACGTACTTGAACGACTCCTCGACCAGCGCCACGCCGAGGAACGCCCACACGGCGGTGGGCAGCGCCTCGATCCCCTCGACGACTCCGCCCAGGATCGGCACGTGCAGCGCGCTCTCCAGGTACGCCGCGGGGATCACGACCAGCGCGCCGAGCAGGAAGTAGACGAGCAGGTTCCCGGCCGGCTCGCGGTAGCGATCGCGCGACCACACGAAGTGGATCAGGACGAGGCTCGGCCCGATGGCCAGAGCGGCGAGCGCGGGGAAACCCATGGGGGAGGCGGCGACGTTCCGTTGCGATTCGCCCTGCGCACCCTACGCTAGCCGGCATGCCGCTCGACAGCCTCGTGGCGCCGCTCGCCGCGTTCCTCGCGCCCGCGACTCCGCTCCCGCCGCCCGTACCGCAGTTCCACGGTCGCGGCGAGATGCGCACGACCCTCTACGCCGGTCCGCGCTGGATGGACGACGACTTCGCGCCGGCGGAGGACCACCTGCTGCTCGGCATCGCGCTCGACGTGCGCGAGCCGGGCGGACGCGCGAGCTTCGAGGCGGGCTACTTCTATTCCACGGGCGACGGCGACTCGTCGATCGGCGCGAACACGGTGAAGGTCGACAGCCTCGTCCACGAGCTGTGGATGGGCGGACGCTGGACGTTCGATCCGTGGGAGAGCCCGTTGCGGCCGTACGTCGGCGTCGGCTTCTCGCTGTTGAAGGCCGAGTACTCGACGGAGTCGCTGGGGCTCGAGGATTCGAACTCGGGCTGGGCGCTGGGCGTCTACGGCCACGGCGGCCTGGCGTGGGAGTTCGGCGGCGGCTGGGCGGCGGGCATCGACCTGCGCACGCTGTACTCGACGCCGGCGACGCTGCAGCGCGAGGTGCCGCTCGACTACCTGCAGGCGGCGTTCACGGTCAGCTGGGCCTGGTGACGCGCGGCCGGGGATCCCACGCGGCACGCGCCGCGCGGATCAGTCGACGCCCGGCTGCTCGAAGCTGACCACGTTGGCGCCCGGCGGCTGTCCGCCGGTCATGTTCGTCTGCGTCCCGTCCGGATCGACGCGGAAGATCTCGCTGATCCCCGGGATCCGCTGCGCGATGTAGACGAGCGCGGTGCCGTCCGGCGACCACTCGTACGACGACACGGTCGAATTCGCCGCGCTCGGCCCCGAGCCCGACCGGCTGCCGCCGAGAGCGCCGGTGATGTACACGTCGCCCACCGCCGGGACGTAGTCGGCGACGTAGGCGATCTCGTTCGAGTTCGGGCTCCACTGGAAGGACGACACGGCGCCGTAGACGGTGAAGTCGGCCGAGACCTTGACGTTCTCCGAGGCGTCGGGGCGCACGGTGTAGAGCTCGAAACCCAGGAACGAATCCTGCCGCGCCAGGTACGCGAGCCGCGCGGCGTCGGGCGACCAGGCGTACGACCCGACGCCCTCGCCGTAGACCGGCCCGGACAGGTCGACGGACGCCCCGCCGCCCGCCGGCACGACGAAGAGCAGGAACTGCGTGCCGAGCTGCGAGTCCGCGCGGTACGCGAGGAGGTCGGACCGCGGCGACCACTCGAAGCTCGCGACGCCGCCGGTCGACGTGACGTCCTCCGAAACGCGCTGGTTCGCGGTGCCGTCGGGCAGCACCGTGAACAGTTCGACGCGGCCCGCCGTCTCCTGGTCCGCGAGGTACGCGACGCGCGTGCCGTTCGGCGCCCAGCGGAACGACTGGACGCTGTTGTTCAGCAGGCCCGAGAGCTTCGTGTTCGTCGAGCCGTCGGCGCTCGAGACGTACAGCTCGACCAGCGCGTCCTGGTCCTGTTCGGCGAGGTAGGCCACGCGCGCGCTGTCCGGCGACCAGACGAACGCGCTCGTGCCGGGCGCGATCGTGCCGTTCAGGACCTGCGGGCCGGAGATCTTGACGCTCGGTCCGGAACCGTCCGCGGGGACCGAGAAGAGCTCGGGCGCGCCGACGTCGTCCTGGTTCGCGACGTACGCGATCCGCGTCGAGTCGGGCGACCAGGCCATGCGCGAGACGAACTGCCCCGAGACGAAGAGCGGCGTCAGTCGCACGCGGTCCGAACCGTCGGGGCGCGCGCTCAGGAGGTCGAACGCGCCCAGCGTCGTCGATTCAGCGATGAACGCGATGCGCGATCCGTCCGGCGACCACGCGAACGCGCCCACGATCCCGAACGGCGTGAGGCCGGTCGCGATGTCGACGCGCGTGCCGCCGGCGGTGTCCACGACGAAGAGCTGGGTCAGCGTGTCGAAGAACGCGTCGGCCAGGAACGCGACGCGGCGCTCGTCCGGCGACCAGGCGTACCCGAGGACGTCGCCACCGCCAGTCAGCGGACCGGTCAGGTCGCGCACCGTGCCGTCGTACTGGGACAGGTAGAGGCGGAACTCCTCGTCCTGCTCGCGGTCGTCCAGGAACACGAGGCGCTTCGCGTACTGCGTCGAGGGACCGAGGAGGGGCTCGCCGCCGCCGCACCCGGCGAGGAGGAGGAACGGTAGGGCGAGTCGGGCGGGGCGCATCAGGGGCATGGATCGGCTGGACCTCCACGCAACCTAATGGAGGTCGATCCCGGGCACCAGTTTCGCCCCGGCCGATCCCGCGCGGTTTCAGCGCGCGCCGGGGATCCGCGACAGCGCGATCAACGCGTAGGCCGTCCCGTACGCGTCGTGGTAGCCGTACAGCGGGTAGTCCCAGAAGGAACCGTCCGGCTCGCGGCAGAAGAGCACCGCCTTCAACAGGGCCGGGGCGAGGCGTTCCTGGTCCGCCTTGGGCAGGCGCTCGAGCACGTACGCCGCGTAGGCGTGGCCGTACAGGTAGAAGTAGCCCGAGATGAAATAGAACGACCGGTGCGGGATCGGCTCGCGCACGCCGGCGCGCTGCAGCGCCGCGTGCCGGACGAGCAGGTCCTCGAGCGCGGCGCGGTACTCGTCCTGCGTCACGGTCTCGCCGCACTGTTCGAGCGCGTAGAGGCACGCCGGCGTGCGGCACGCGGAGCCCTTGCGCTCGTTGATCTCCATGCGCGGCCGGTACTTCAGGTACTCGCCGTACAGGAACGCGCCGTCGGGCAGGCGCGAGCGCTTCAGGTGGTCGACGGCCTTCGCGCGCAGCGTCTCGGGGATCTTCGTGCCGGCGAGCTGCGCGGCCTGGATGCCGACCAGGATCGACGCCGTCGTGAAGCTCATCGACGTGTCGGAGGGGCGGTAGGTCGGCACCTCGTCGAGCGACAGGTAGCCCCAGCCGCCATCCGTCGTCTGATAGACGCCGAGCTTCTCGACGAGCTTCGCCGACATGTCGCGCAGGCCGGCGGCGCGCGGTCCGTCGGGTGCGCGGCGCAGCTCCTCGGAGATCGCCTGGAGCGCGTAGCCGAACGCCCAGACGTTGTAGTGCTCCATCCCGCTCTGGCGCTTGACCGCGGCCATCGCGATCAGGAAGTCGAGCGCCTTCTCGCGCGCCTTGGCGACCTCGGGCGACGGATCGCGCGAGTCCTGGAGCGCCAGCACGCACAACCCGGTCGTGGCGACGAGGAACGCGTCCTGCGATCCGGGCACGGACGCCAGCACCTCGTACGGTCGGCTCGAGAGGTGCGAGCCGAACGACCCGTCCGCGTTCTGGTGCGCGACGAGCCACGCGACCGCGCCGCGCAGCGCCGTCCGCGCGTCGACGTTGCGCGCGGGCGAGTCGTGCCCCGAGACCGCGAACGGCGGCGGCTCCTGCGCGCCGGTGCCGGCCTTCGCGGGCGTCTCCTGCGCGCGCGCGCCCGCCGCGACGGCGAGCGCGAGGCCCGCCGCCCGCGCGGCGCGCGCGATCGCGGCGAGGCGGATCACGACGCGAGCTCCACGTCCGCGCGCGCGCCGGCCGGGATCGAATCGGCGGGCGCGTCGAGCTCCACGGACGCGTCGAAGTTCCCGTCGCCGCGCGGCCACGGCTCGACGCGCAGCTTGCCCGCGAGCGCCGCGCCGTTCTGCGCGCGCACCGTGACGCGCGCGCCGTCCTTCCACTTCGAGAGGTCGGGGCCGGTCAGCTCGAGCCGCAGCTCCTTCACGCCGAGGTCCGCGACCGACGCGACCTCGGCGTGCGCGCCGAGGTTCGATCCGCGCTCGATCCGCGCCGGCGTGCGGCCCGGCCGCCAGTCGCGCGGCGCACCGTGCAGGAACACGCCGTCGCGCGGCGCCTTCGCCGCCAGCGCCTCGCGGTCGCGCTTCAGCCGCGCCACGCGCGCCTCCTTGTCGGCCAGCTCCTCGGTCGAGCGCACCAGCGCGTCCGCGCGCGCGCGCTCGTCGATCGCCTGCGAGCGCGCCTGACGCTCGACCGCCTCGGCCTGCGTGCGCCGCGCTTCCTCGCGCTGTTCCGTGTCCAGCACGACGTCGACGTCGAAGCGCTTCTTGGCGCGGTCGCGCGACAGCGCCGTCGAGTCCTGCGCGATCGCCAGGCCGCGCTTCTGCCGCTTCAGCACGATGTCCTCCGTGCCGTCGACGAGTTCGTCGCGCTTGTACATCTCCTCGAGCTGGCCGAGCTCGTCCTTCTGGTCCTCCAGGTAGGAGCGCTCGCGGCGCTGGTCGATCTCGTCGTCGCGGCGCTGGAACGCGAGCTCGCTCTCCTTGTACGCGGCCAGCGATCGGTCCGTGCGCGCCAGCGCCGCGCGCGCGACGGCGAGGCTCGACTTCGCCGACTCCTCCTCGAGGCGCTGGCGTTCGACGAGGCCCGTGTGGCGGACCTGCGCGCTCTTCAGCTCGAGCTCGGCGTTGCGGATCTGCTCGTCGAGCGGCCGCAGGTCGAACCGCGCCAGCACGTCGCCCTGCTTGACCTTCGCGCCGTGCGGCAGGACCTCGACGACGAGCAGCGGACCGTTCCACTCCTCGGGCCAGTACGACCAGGGCGTCGCGTCGGCCGGCGCGAACACCGCCGGCTTCGTGGCCGCGGGCGCCGCGACGGCGGCCGGCGCGCCGGGCGAGGGGACCGCGCTCGCGCCGGGCGTGCTGCAGGCGGCGAACAGGAGGACGGGAAGGAGGGCGGGGGCGAATCGGTTCGTGGGCATGGGGGGCTCCGGGTGCACGAGGCTAGCGAGACGCGCGGCCTCGCGCTGCGCCTTGACCGACTTCGAACGCGCTGGAACTCGTCCGGACGACGAATCGGGGCCGGGACGGATGCCGTACCCTCTCGCGGAACCGACCCCATGCGAACGATCCCCGCTGTCGCGCTCGCGGTCCTCGCCGGCGCTCTCCACACCTCCTGCAACGGCATGTTCGAGAAGACCACCGCCACGAAGCCCGAAGCCCAGGCACAGACCCTGCACGCGTTCGTCGTCGAGGGGATCGACGGGAAGCCGCGCGAGCTCGCCGCCTGGAAGGGCAAGGTCGTGCTGGTCGTGAACACCGCCAGCGAATGCGGCTTCACGAAGCAGTACGACGGCCTGCAGAAGCTCCAGGAGAAGTACGCCGCGCGCGGCTTCGACGTCCTGGGCTTCCCGTGCAACGACTTCGGCGGGCAGGAGCCCGGGACGGCCAAGGAGATCGAGACCTTCTGCTCGACGAACTTCCACGTCACGTTCCCGCTCTTCGCGAAGGTGGGCGTGAAGGCCGGCGCGAACCAGGCCCCGATCTACGCCTGGCTCGGCGCGGCGACGGGCAAGCTGCCGGGCTGGAACTTCGGCAAGTACCTGATCGGCAAGGACGGCAAGCCGATCGCGTTCTGGTCCAGCTCGACGGAGCCGGGCGACGCGGAGGTCGCGGCAGCGATCGAGAAGGCGCTGGGCTGACGGCGCGCACGCCGAGTGAACGATCGCGCAGCCGGATGGGACGGATCCTCGTCCCGAGACTCGTGGGCCTCCGCGTCGCCTCGTAGGGACGAGTGCGCGGGCGAGCTCCGCCGGGCGCCGAGCCCGGGCTGTGCTACCCTGAAGTCATGTCCGATCTCCTCTCGCGCATCACGACGGACCTCGACCAGTGCGGCGGGCGGCCCTGCATCCGCGGGCAGCGCATCCGAGTGACCGACGTGCTCCAGTTGCTTGCGGCGGGCGAGAGTGCGCAGTCGATCCTCGCGCAGTATCCGTACCTGGAGGTCGAGGACATCGCGGCTTGCCTGCTGTACGCCGCGCGACGCCTCGACCACCCGACGATCGCAGCCTAGTCGCGCCGTGGCGACCTGGATCGACGCCCGCTCCCGCCGTCGCTGGCCGAGTTCCTGCGGCAGTCGTTCGGTGCCGATGCCCGGCATGTCCTGGAGCTCGGCCTCGTCTCGTCCAACGACAAGACGATCTTCCGCGAGGCGCGCGCGGCCGACGCGATCGTCGTAACCAAGGATCGGGACCTCGTGCGCCTCCTGGACGAGCAAGGGCCGCCGCCACGCGTCCTGTGGCTGACGACGGGCAACATCAGCAACGTCGAACTGTGCCGGGCCATCGCCTCGAACTGGAGGCGGATCGAGCAGTTGTTCGCAGCGGGAGAGCAGCTCGTCGAGGTCGGGCGGGGGAATTGACTCGACACCGGGTCGGCCCCGGGCGCGCACGGCGCAGCGGTAGTTGCTGCGGGCTTGGAACCTCGGGTCGCCCGACCCGGCCACGGCGCTGGATCGGCTCCGGGAGGCCAGCGCGCACGATATCCGGGATCCCTGCAACACGGGCGGGTCCTCGTTCCAGCTTGTTCGCGACGCGCGGGCCGGGACGACGCACCGGCTCGCGCGCGCGACGCAGCCATGCCCGCCGACCACGACTCGCTCGACGCGCCCATCCCGGCTGCCGGCGGGGATCCCGTCCCCGTCCGAGCCGGCGGAGCCAGGCTCCGCGGCGATCGGGCGGTCCGGCGCGGACGCCGTGCGCGGTTTCGAGGATCCTGAGAGGGCATGGACGACCGTTCGACGCGCGCGAACGACGGCGAAACGCAGCCGGCCGCCGGCCTGCGTGAGCTGGCGTACGTCCTCGTGCGCGACGACGCGGAAGCGGACGACCTGGCCCAGGACGCGTGGTTCGTGCTGGACCGCCGCGCGGACCTGCGCGGCGATGCGCGCGCGCGCTTCGGCTTCGGCGTCCTGCGGAACCTGGTGCGCAATCGCCGGCGCCGCGAGCGGCTGCGCGTGCGCGTCGAACGCACGGGTGCGCGGTCGGAGTCCGTGCCGTCCGCGGGCGACGATCTGCAGCGCGAAGAGACCTCGACGCGCCTGCGCGAGCACGTCCACGCTCTGCCCGAACCCTACCGCGGCGTGATCGAGCTGCGGTACCTGGACGAGCTGCCGGCTGACGAGGTCGCGCGCCGGCTGGCGCGTCCCGCGGCGACGGTGCGTTCGCAGTCGGCGCGCGGGCTCGCGCTCCTGCGCGAGCGGCTCGACCGCGAGCATCCGGGCGGTCGCACGGCCTGGGCGGCTTGGCTCGCGCCGCTCGGTCCAGATGCGATCCCGGCGCCGGCGTCGTGGGCGGTACGCGGTTGGCTACTCGCCGGCGCGGCGGCGATCGTCGTGACGATCCTCGCGCTGCGCGGCGCGGGCTCGCGGACGCCCGACGGAACCACACAGGTCGCGTCGATCGAGCCGACGGCTGCGCAGTCCGTCGCGTCGGACGCGCGCGCGTCCACGCCCGTCGAGTCCGGCCGCCGCGCGGTCGACAGCGCACTGCTCGACGAGCCGGCGCGCAGCGCGAGCGCGCTGCCGGCTGCGTCGGAGTCGGGCGCGGGCACCGGTGTCGAGCGCGCCGTGGTCGTCACCGTGGACGCGGCCGGCGAGCCGGTCGCCGGTGCGAACGTCTACGTCCTGCGCTCCGGCGAAGCGCGTCTCGCGGGGACCTCGAACGCGACCGGGCGCGTCGAGTTCGAGTTCACGAGCGACGACCTCTCCGCAGACGTGCGCGTGTTCGCGCCGACGAAGTTGGGCCTGATCGCCGAGGATCGCGGCCGCGCGACGTCGCTGCTCGTGCTCGTCGACCGCTGGCGCGCGATCGCCGGCGCGGTCCGCATCCCGCTCGACCGCGGCGGCGTGCTCGTCGAAGGACGCGTGCTCGATCCGGCCGGCGCGCCGCTCGCGGGAGCCGTCGTCGAGTACGGCGAGATCGTCGCGCGCGTCGTCGAGCTCGAGCCCGGCGTCACGCGCCGCGAGGCCGACGCGCGTCGCACGACCGACGCCGCGGGCCGCTTCCGGCTGCGCGCGGGCCCCGGTCCGCTGTGGATGCGTGCGACGGCCGCGGGCCGCGGCACCGCGATCTTCGGCGAGCTCGTGGGCTCGCAGCCGGAGCACGCCTGCGAGCTGCGCTTCGCGCGCGGCCACGGCCTGAGCGGCCGCGTGCGCCTCGCGTCGGGCGAGCCCGCCGCCGGCGCGCGCGTCTTCGTCGATCCCGGCGGCGCGGGCCTCGCGCACGAGGTCTTCGCGGACGCCGACGGACGCTACGCGCTGCTCGACGTCCGGGTCGGCCGGCGACTCGTGTGGGCCGTGCACGGCGCCGAGTCGACGTCCTTCGTCCTCGATGCGCGCACCGGCGGGAGCAGCGCGTGGGATGCGGACCTCGATCGACGCCGTGCGCTGCGCGTGCGGCTCGTGGACGAATTCGGCCTGCCGCGCGCGGGGTACGGCGTGTGCCTGAAGTCCGTCGACGGCGGGCTCGGCTGGCAGCGCGCGCTCATGACCGACGCCGAGGGGCGCATCGGCGTGGTCGACGTGCCCGACGCGCCGATCGACGTCCTCGTCGCGCCGATCCAGCGCTACGTCCCGTATCCGACGCTCGAACGGAGGCTGGATCGCGTCGGCGACGAGGAGCTCGTCCTCGCACTCTCGTCCGCCCACGTCGGCTCGGGCGCGTTGCGCGGCACGGTCGTCGACGCCGCGGGGCGTGCGCTCGACATGCGCGCGGGGCTGATCGCGCGCAAGCACGGCTCGTCGTTCGTGAGCGACGTCCCCGTCGACGCGCGCGACGGCGCATTCCGCGTCGAGGGTCTGCCGCACGGCGAGTACGAGATCGGGATCGCGCTGCGTTCGCCGCACGACCGGCTCGAGGGCTTCGTGGGCCTCGGGACGCGCACGATCCGCGCCGGCGGCGAGACGGAGCTCGGCACTTGCGTCGTCCCCGCGAGCGGTCGGCTCGCCGTCGAGAACGCCGTCGAGGTCCCGGGCATCGCGTACGAGATCGACGTGCGCACGAACGGTCGGGCGGACGCGAACGCGGTGCAGATCCGCTTCGGCGCGACGCGGCTCGACGAGACGCTCGAGCTCGCGCCGGGCGACTACGAAGTCCGCGCGCGCGACGCGTGGCGCGTCGTGGCCGCGGGACGCGCGCGCGTCGAGTCGGGCCGGACGAGCACGCTCGTGCTGGAGCCGGTGCCGCCGGCCGCGAAGTGAGCGCGCCGGCTCGCGTCAGAGCGTGAAGTACTTCGCGCTCGGGTGGTGGCACACGATCGCGCTCGTCGACTGCTCGGGCTCGAGCTGGAATTCCTCGCTCAGCGTGACGCCGATCCTGTCGGCGCCGAGCAGCGCGAGCAGCTGCGCCTGGTCCTCGAGGTTCGGGCACGCCGGGTAGCCGAAGCTGAAGCGCGACCCGCGGTAGCCCTGTTTGAAGAGCACGCTCATCTCGCGCGCGTCGTCGCCGGCGATGCCGAGTTCGCCGCGGATGATGCGGTGCACGTACTCGGCCAGTCCTTCCGCGACCTCGACCGACAGGCCGTGCAGGTGCAGGTAGTCCTGGTAGCGGTCGCCGGCGAACCACTCGCGCGCGACGTCGCTGGCGCGCTGGCCGACCGTGACGACCTCGAGCGCGACGACGTCGGGGCGCCCGTCGTGCACGTGGAAGAAGTCCGTGATGCAGCGGTTCTGCTTGCCGTCCTGGCGCGGGAACTTGAAGCGCGCGGCCTCGCGGCCTTCGTCCTGCGGATCGAGCAGCACGAGCGTGTCGCCCTCGGGGACGCAGCGCCAATATCCGTACGCGGCCTTGGGCTGGAGGATCTTCTCCTTCTGGCAGCGCTTCGCGAGCTCGAAGTAGAGCGGGCGCACGTGCTCGGCGATCAGCTTCTTGTAGTCGGCGAGGCCCTTGCCCTTGCGGCGGTAGCCCCACTGGAACTGGAAGAGCGTCGTCTCGTTCACGTAGGGCAGGATCGCCTGCAGGTTCGCGGCGTCGACGATGCGCGGGCCCAGGAACGGCGGCTCGGGGTAGTCGATGTCGCGCGGCAGATCGGTCAGCTTGCTCCAGGCCTTGCTCGAGCGCGGAACCGGCCGGCCGGACTTGCCCGCGATCGTGCTCGCGGCGGACAGCGCGGCGGCGGTCGCGCGCGCGGCGCCTTCCTCGCGCTCCTGCACTTCCTCGGCCAGCGTCGCGACCTTCTTCGCGGCGCGCACGGCGGGCTTCGCCTCGCCCTGCACGATGCGCTCCATGACCGAGAGGCCCTCGAATGCGTCCTCGGCGTAGTAGAGCGGACCCTGGTAGAGCGCGCGGCAGTCGGCTTCGACGTAGGAGCGCGTCAACGCCGCGCCGCCGAGGATCACCGGGATCGCGATCTCGCGCCGGTTCATCTCCTCCAGGTTCTCCTTCATGATCACGGTGCTCTTCACGAGCAGGCCGCTCATGCCGATCGCGTGCGGCTTCACGTCGTGCGTGACGTCGAGGATGTGCTGGATCGGCTGCTTGATGCCGAGGTTGTAGACGGTGTAGCCGTTGTTCGTGAGGATGATGTCGACGAGGTTCTTGCCGATGTCGTGCACGTCGCCGCGCACCGTCGCGAGCACGATCTTGCCGCGCGATTCGCCGACCTTGCGCTCCATGAGCGGCTCGAGGAACGCGACCGCGGCCTTCATCGTCTCGGCCGACTGCAGGACGAACGGCAGCTGCATGTCGCCGCGGCCGAACAGCTCGCCGACCGTCTTCATGCCGGCCAGGAGGTCCGTGTTGATGATCTCGAGCGGGCGCTTGGCGAGCAGCGCGATCTTCAGGTCGTCCTCGAGGCCGGGCTTCTCGCCTTCGACGATGCGCCAGGCGAGGCGTTCGTAGACGTCTTCCGGGACCTTGCGCGCGGCCTTCTTCGCGACCTGCGCGCCCTCGAAGAACTTCAGGAACTCCTGCAGCGGGTCGTAGCCCTCGCGGCGGCGGTCGAAGATCAGGTCCTCGGCCAATTGCCGCGCGCGCTCGTCGATGCGGTGCAGCGGCTCGATGCGCGCCGAGTGCAGGATCGCGGCCGTGAGCCCCGCTTCGCGCGCGTGGTGCAGGTAGACGGAGTTGAGTACGTGCCGCGCCGCCGGGTTCAGGCCGAAGCTGATGTTCGAGAGCCCGAGCAGGAGCCCGACGCCGGGCAGCTCCTCCTTCACGAGGCGTAGCCCATCGAGAGTCTCGAGCCCGAGCTTGCGGTCGTCCTCGTTGCCGGTGCAGATCGTGAACGTCAGCACGTCGAACAAGAGGTCCTCGGGAGCCAGGCCCCAGTCCTCGACGCAGATCTTGTGGATGCGCTTCGCGATGCGCAGCTTGTCGGCCGCGGTCTTGGCCATGCCGGCCTCGTCGATCGTCAACGCGATGACGGCCGCGCCGTGCTCCTTCACGAGCGGCAGGACCTTCTCGATGCGTTCGAGCCCGTCCTCCAGGTTGATCGAGTTCACGATCGAGCGCCCGCCGCACAGCTCGAGCGCGGTCTCGAGCACCCTGTGCTCGGTCGAGTCGATCATCAGCGGCACGGGCACGTCGGAGCGGTAGCGCGTGACGACGTTCGTCATGTCGCGCACCTCGTCGCGTCCGACGTACGCCGTGCAGACGTCGAGGACGTGCGAGCCGTCGCGCACCTGCTCGCGCCCCATGCCGACCATCGTCTCGATGTCCTCCTTGAGCAGCGCCTCGCGGAACGCCTTGCTGCCGTTCGCGTTCGAGCGCTCGCCGACGAAGAGGATCGAGTTGTCCTGCACGAGCGGCACGGCCGAGTAGATGCTCGTGACCTGCGCCTGGTGCGCCGGCTTGCGCGGCTTCGGCGCGCGCAGCCCGATGCGGCGCGCGACGGCGGCCATGTGCGCCGGCGTCGTGCCGCAGCAGCCGCCGACGACGTTCAGGCCGTCCTCGACGACGAAGCGCTCGAGCCAGTCGGCCAGTTCCTCCGGCGTCAGCGGATAGTGCGGCTTGCCGTCGACGAGCAGCGGCAGACCGGCGTTCGGGTACACCATCGGCCGCTTGCGGCACGTCTGTCCGAGCAGCCGCACGTGCTCGCCCATCTCGCGCGGACCGGTGGCGCAGTTGATGCCGAGGACGTCGATCGGATACGGGTCGAGCAGCGCGATCGCCGCGCCCATCTCGGTGCCGACGAGCATCGTGCCCGTCACCTCCATCGTGACGCTGACGAAGATCGCGTGGTCGCCCTTCACCTCGTCGCGCGCCTGGAGCACGCCGTTCAGCGCGGCCTTGATCTGCAGCGGATCCTGGCACGTCTCGATCAGGAACCCGTCGATGCCGCCCTCGATCAGGCCGCGCGCCTGCTCGAGGTAGCTCTCCTTGAGCGCCGTGTAGGGCGCGTGCCCCAGCGTCGCGAGCTTGGTGCCCGGACCCATGGAGCCCAGCGCGAAACGCGGCTTCGCGGGCGTCGAGTAGTTCGCGCAGGCCTTCTTCGCGACCTGCGCCGCCGTGCGGTTGATGTCGCGCGCCCTCTCGGCGATGCCGAACTCCGCCAGCACGTGCGGCATCGCGCCGAACGTGTTCGTCTCGACGATGTCGCAGCCGGCCTCGAGGTAGCTCTCGTGGATCTTCTGGATGACCTCGGGCCGCGTGAGGTTGACGAAGTCGACGCAGTTCTCGTGGCCGTGGTAGTCGCGCTCGAGGTCGAGGTGCGCGGCGTGGATCTGCGTGCCCATCGCGCCGTCGAGGACGAGGACGCGCTCCGCGAGTGCGCGGCGTAGAGGAGTGGTCATGATGCGGATCGCGTGCTCTTCACGCCCGTCGCGACGAGCGTCATGAAGTGCGGCGGCTGCGGATCGCGCGCCGCGCGCTGGATGCCCAGGCGTTCGAAGCCGGCTTCGGAGAGCAGCGCCGCGAGCGCCTGCTCCGTGAACCCGAGGTGGCGGTGCTGCAGCTGTTCCTTGACCCACGACTCGGCGTGCGCGAGCAGGTCGATGACGAGCAGGCGCCCGCCCGGGACGAGCACGCGCCGCGCCTCGCGCAGCGCCTTGCCCGGATCGCCGGCGTGGTGCAGCGCCTGCGACAGCACCGCGACGTCGAAGCTCGAATCGGGCAGCGGCAGGTCCTGGATGTCGCCCTCGACCGTCTTGACGTTGACGACGCCCTTCTGCGCCGCGCGCGTGCGCAGGCGCGCGAGCATCTCGGGCGAGACGTCGACGGCGGTCACCTCGCTCGCGACGTCGGCCAGCATGAGCGTGAGCAACCCGTCGCCGATGCCGAGGTCGACGTAACGCCCGCGCGGCGCCAGCTGGATGAGCGCGCGCGCCAGCCCTTCCCACGTGCGACCGGGCAGGACCTGGTCCTCGAACGTGGCCGCGACGCGATCGAAGTACTGCCGCGAGTCCTCGCGCCGCCGGTCGCGCAGCGTCTCGAGGCCGGCGAGGTCGGCCTCGAACTCGGGGCTCGTCTTGTTCTCGAGCAGGACGTCGTTCCACAACGCCGCCGCCGGACCCGGCGCGATCGAGTGGAGCGTGCGCCGCCCTTCGCGGCGGTGGGTGACCAGCCCGACCTCCTCGAGCAGCGCCAGGTGCGTCGAGACGCGCGACTGCCCGACGTTCAGGATCTCCATCAGGTCGGAGCCCGAGAGCTCCTCCTGCGCCAGGAGGTGGAGGACCCGCAGCCGGGTTTCGTCGGCCAGGGCCTTGAGGAGACGGGAGGTGCCGGTGAGACCGATCATGGTTTCCGCATATCATGATCGGTCGCCGGAAAGGTGCAAGGGGAGGCCTGAGAGGCCCTTGGGGCCCGGGACTAGGGCCGCAAGACCTGGATGCGCTCTCCCGTCCAGGTGATCGGTGCGCGGCGGACCTCCTGGTCCTTGCGGTAGAGGACGATCGTCGCGCCTTCCTCGCTCACCTTGCAGACGGGGAAGCTGCCTGCATCGAGCCTGACCCGGAAGTCCGTCGTATTCGACGTCGTGGTCTCGGCCTCGATCAGCAGTCGCTTGCCGGCACCGTCGAGCACCTCGAACTCGTCGATCCCCTCGGAAGGCGCCGGTTCGACCCGGAAGCTGTGCTCGATGGTGACGGTGAGCACCACGTCGTTCGGGTCCGCGTCGTCGGGGATCGCGAACGTATCGAACCGGATCGACTCGCCCTCCACGGAGAGCTTCAGGCCGCGGCGAGGGACGTGCTCGAGTTCGAACTCGCCGTCCGAGTCCGAGTTCGTCGTACCCGCATGGCCAGAGGTCGTGAAGCCACGGCTCTCGCGGATCGTGTAGACCACGGTGACCTTCAGGTCCGGGATCGGAGCGCCCCGTGTCGAGACCGTCCGTCCGCGGACCACATCGCGCCACGCGTCCTCAATCAATCGGACTTCGATGTCGCGCGCGCCGGCCCGGATCGGCGCCGACGTGAACGCCAGGCCCGTCTCGCGGTCCGTCACGCGCACGCGGTACGCCTGCGGCGCAAGCCCCGAGACCTCGAAGCGTCCGTCGCCGTCGGTCGTCGGCTGTTGCCGATCGCCGTACCAGCCCGCCGCCGCGAACTCGAGCGGAATGCCCATCGTCGGGTACTTCACCGTGTCGGCGAGCGTCACCATCCAGCCCTCGAGCGCGCGTCCCTCCGCGTCCACGGCCCGTCCCGTGATCGAGAGCGCCGGCCCGTTCAGCCGGATCTCCACGTTCTCGACGAGCCGCTTCTCGCGCAGTTCCTTGCCCAGGCCCGCGATCCATCCGGGCGCCCAGCCCTGTTTGACCGCGACGATCTCGCTCTCGGGACCGAAGTTCTCCTCCTCGAGCTCGAACCGACCGGCCTCGTCGCTCACCACGGCGTTGCCGCCCATCCGCACGGAAGCTCCGGCGATTCCTGCCCCGCGCTCGTCGAGCACGACGCCGCGCACACGCGGCTTCGCGAGCCGGGGCCGGATCTTCGCGCGGATCACGAGGTTCTCATTGTCCGCCGTCGGCATCTCGACGTCGGCGATGTACTGCGTGTCGAGCGAAACCGCGATGCGCGCTCCGGGATGGCTCGCGACGGAACCCAGGGAGAATCGGCCCTCGGCGTTCGTGAGGATCTCCCCGACGGGTTCGAACCGGCTGTCGAACTCGTACGGGAGCTTCTTCAAGGCAGCCCCGCGGCCGATCGCGTGCACGCGCGCGCCGGCGACTGCGAGCCCCTTCTCGTCGACGACGGTGCCCGCCACGCGAACCGCGGGCGCGACGAGTACGATTTCGCCGCCGCCTTCCGCTTCACGGCCCGACGCCACGAGGACGTAGCGCTCGTCCGGCGTCTCGAGCGATGCGTGCGAGCCGGGCACGTCGAATGCGAAGCTCCCGTCGGTGCGCGTCGTCGTGGAGGCCGAAAGGTCGGCGCCCAGCAGGACCTCGCGCAGCCCGACCGGGTTCCCGTGGTGGGCGAGCGTCGACTCGAGCGCCTCGGGGATGTTCTTCCACTCCCAGATCTCGCGCGCGTCGATCGTCGTGGCCACGTTCCCGACGTGCAGCCAGCCATCCACGATGCGCGGCAGCTTCGGGTCGCGCGCGCGCAGCGCCAGCCCGCTGAGCCCGCGTCCGTCGAAGCCGATGGCGCGACCTTCGACGTGGAGGGAGGGGAGAGCTGAGACCGACACTCCGCTCGCCGCGGTGCTCGCTACCGGGGCGCGATCGGCGGCGTCGGGCGTTCGCACCGGTCCCATCCCCGGCGAGGCGCGGTCCGACAGGGTCCGGCCGGGGAGCGAGATCCGCGGCGCATCCGCCACGGCGCCGTCCGCGGAGCGCGCGAGGTCCGTATCGTGCGCCGAGCGCCAGACCGAGTACCCCATCCGGCCCGCGACGAGCAGCACGGACGCCGCGATCGCGAGCGCCCCGACCGGCACCGCGCCTTTCGGCAGCACCGCCATCGGCGCGAACGCCGCGCACCAGCTCGCTCGATCCCCGTACGCCCGATCGAGCCGCGTCCGCAACTCGCCGTGCGCGCGCGCGAGCCGCGTGTTCACCGTCGCGACCGGGACCCCGAGCCGCTTCGCGATCTCGCGCGGCGCGAGCCCCTCGTACCAGCGCAACAGCACGACGTCGCGGTAGATCTCGTCGAGCGCGAGCACGTGCTGCGCCAGGTCGCGCGACATCTCGGCGCGCGCGACCAGCTCGTCCGCGCCCTCGATCGCCTCGGGCCTCGCCGCCGCGCGCTCGCGGTGGTCGCGCCGACCTTCCTCGCGCCCGACCGTGCGCGCCGCGTTGCGCACGACCTGGCCCAGCCACCCGCGCAGGTTCGTGGCGTCGCGCGGCGGGCTCTTCGCCGCGGCCGCGAGCGCGCTCTGCACGACGTCGTCCGCGCGCGCCGCGTCCGCGACGAGCCGGCCCGCGAGGCCGCGCCCCCAATCCGCGTGCTCCAGCAGCGCTTCGAGTCGAGGGTCCAAGCCGGGTTCCGTCCGTGCGTCCATGATGGTCTCCACCCCCGCAGTGCCGCCCGCGCCGGATCCGATTCGCGCGATCCGGCGGCCGCCGCAAGTCGTGGTTCGGCCGCGGGATGCGAAAGGGGCGCGAACGAGGCGAACCGGACGGCGCGAGCGCGCACACTCCTGTCCCGGACATGGATCACACGCCCGTCGACCCGCAGTTCGTCCTGGAGCACGCCGCCCACGTGCGTGCGCTCGCCGGTCGCCTCGTGTTCGACGGAGCGCGGGCGGACGACCTCGAGCAGGAGACGTGGCTCGCCGCGTTGAAGAACGCGCCGCAGTCGATGACCTCGCCGCGCGGTTGGCTGGCGCGGATCGCGCAGCGGCGGGCGGTGCACGACTGGCGCGCCGAGTCGCGCCGCGCCGCGCGCGAGCACGAGGTCGCGCGCGCGGAGTCCGTCACGTCGTCCGAGGAGATCCTGGAGCGCGAGGAGACGCGCGCGGAACTCGTGCGCGCCGTGCTCGCGCTCGACGAGCCGTACCGCGCGGCGCTCGTGGCGCAGTTCCTCGAGGAGCGCACGCCCAGCGAAGCCGCGCGTCGTCGCGGCATTCCGGTCGAGACGCAGCGGACGCACGTGAAGCGCGCGCTCGAACTGTTGCGCGAGCGCTTGAAGCGATCGCACGGCGCGGCGTTCGGCGCGTTCCAGCTGGCGCTCGTGCGCGATCTGCGCCTCGAGGCCCCGCTCGCGACGACGTTCGTCGCGGCGGGTTCGGGCGTGGTGACGGGAGGACTGACGATGTGGACGGCGAAGGAGTTGGCGGTCGCGGCCGCGGTCGTGGCGGCGCTCGTGCTGGGAGTGACGCGGCCGTGGGAAGGGATCGAAGGTCCGCAGTCGGCCGCAACGCCGCACGCACCGGCGCCGGAGGTCGCGCGCGCTCTCGACATCGCGCCGCCGGTTCCCGAGGGCGCGCGCGCCGTGTCGCCGGATGCGGCCGGGATCGCGGCGGTCGATCTCGCGGCATCGACGGCCGCCCCCGTCGCCGGGGTCGTGGTGCGCGCGCGCGTCGTCGGCGAGGACGGCCGGCCGATCCAGGGCGCGCGCGCGTCGTTGAGCGCGCAGTCCGCGGACGATTCGCGTTCCCTGACCGAGAGCGCGGCCGACGGCTCGATTCGTTTCGAGGTCCCGATGCCGGCTTCGCGAGCCGCGACGCTGTCGGTCGAGGCGGGCGAGTTCCGCACGCTGGGAGTGCGCGTCTTCGATCCTTCGACCCTGACCGCACTGAAGCCGGGTGACAACGACGCGGGCGAAATCGTGCTGCGCCCCGCCGGTCGCGTCGTGGGGCGCGTCGCCGCGAGCGGCGCGTACGTCGAGCACGCGCGGGTCTACCCGCGCGTCGAAGGCGTGATGCCCACGGAACTGAGCGTCGAGACCGACGCCGCCGGGCGCTTCACGCTCGCGCACCTGGAGCCGGCGTCCACGGTGGTCCACGTCGACCGACCCGGGTTCGTGCTCCGCCGCATCCGCGCCGAGATCTCGGCCGCGCAGACGGTCGACGTGGGCGAGGTCGCGCTCGAGCCGGCGCCGTCGATCGCCGGCACCGTCGTCGATTCGACGGGCGCGCCGGCGGCGGGCGTGGTCCTCGGGTCGAGCACGCCCGGGCTCGCGCGCGACGGACGGGCCATGTCACGCGACGACGGATCGTTCGAGCTCTTCTTCGACGAGCCCGGCACGCACGACCTGATGACGTCGAGCGACCCGCGGTTCCTGCCGTGGGGCGGGCGCGGCGTCGAAGGCGCGCGCTTCGCGACGGGCGAGCGCGATGCGCGCATCGTCGTCGAACGCGCCGCGGTGACGACGTTCCGCGTCGTCGCGGCCGAGAGCGGCGAACCGCTGCACGAATTCGGGATCGCAGTCCGCAAGTCGCGGCTCCGCGAGCGAGCGCGCGACCTCGAGGACTTCGAAGAGGACTTCCCGCGCGTGAAGCAGAACGCTCAGCACGAGATCGCGCTGCCCGCGCAGCCCGGAGTCCACGAGGTCCTCGTCGCCGCGCCCGGACGGATCCCCTGGCGCGCGCTCGTCGCCACGGACGATGCGTCCGCGCCGGTGCAGACCGTCCGATTGGAACTCGGCGGCGCGCTGCGCGGCCGGATCCTGCGCGCTGGCGCGCCGATCCCGAACGCCGAGGTCTCGCTCGAGCGCGCGCTGGTCCCGCTCGGTCCCAGCCCCACGAAGCCGGGGACGATCGAAATCGGTCGCACGCACCTGTGGGACATCGACAGCTTTCCCGGTCGTTCGCGGCGGTGCGCGCCGCGTGCGGACGGGAGCTTCTCGTTCGCCGGGCTCGCCGCGGGCACGTACGTGCTGACCGTCGCGGCGAACGGCGCGCTCGTGCACACGGTCGATCTCGTGCGCGTCGCGCCGCGTGCGGAAGTCGATCTCGGCGACATATCCGTGGCGCAGCCGGCGAGGGTGCGCGGGCGGCTCGACACGGGCTCGGCATCGCCCGTCGGATGGCGGATCGCCGCCACGGGGCGCGCGCCGATCGTCGTCGAGCGCGAGGACGGGCGCTTCGAGTTCGGCGACCTGCAGAGCGGCGAGGTCGTCCTGAGCTGGAGTCGCGAGGAGGCGTTCGGCCTGGGTCAGTTCGACGACCGCGACGATTTGGACCGCGAGCTGCGCATCACGCTGGCCGCGGGGGAGACGCGCGAGGTCGTGCTCGACGCCAGCACGTGCGCACCGTCGCGCATCGACCTCGAAGTCGTCGTCGACGGCCAGCCGCTCGCCGGCGCGTCGGTCGAGATCGCGCTGAAGAACCCGGACGGGAGGTCGACGAACACGACCTCGCGCGGGAAGACGGACGAGAAGGGCACGTGGTCCGGACTCGTGCGCCCGGGTCGCACGATGCGCGTACAGATCGGCGGCATCAACCGTCTGCCGATCGCCGTCTCGGAGGCGTTCGTCCCGTCGCCGGGTTCACGGAAGGAGATCGCGCTCCACGGGACGACCGGATCGATCGCGCTCGTGATGGCCGAGAGCATGCCCTTGCCGGAGGCGGGCTACGTCCTCGTGAGGGTGTCTCCCACCGACCCGGGGGGAGACATGATGGGCATGGTGCGCTGGGATCGCGTGGTCGGGGACGCTCCGGTGGCGGGGGGCCGCTGGACCGGGCGCGAGCTCGACCTGGGCCGCTGCGCGTCGGGCACGTGGGGACTCACGATCGACGTGTGCCGCAGCGTCCCGACCGGTCCGACCTCGTCGAGCGGCGAGCCGCTGATCCCGCGCGTCCAGCGCACGATCACCGTCCGCGCCGGCGAGACGACGACCGTCGAGCTGCCTTGAACGCGAGGACCTCACGCGACGCGGCTCGAGGCCGCCAGGCGGGAGGTCCTGGTCCGAGGCGCGAGCCTCGCGAGCGCGATCGCGCGTCGTGCGGCGTCAGCCGCCCTTCTTGGCGATCTTCGCCGCCTTCTTGGCCTGCTTCTCCTGGATGGAGAGCTTCGGCTTCTTGACGTTCTTCGGTTGTTGCTGGCCCTTGGCCATGGTGGATCTCCGTGAGGGGTTGCGGCCCGATCGCGGTGCGATCGAGAGGGGGGACGAGTCGCCCCACAACGACGAATTCGCGGCGCGAAGTCAATACGGCCGACGCCGGAGGCCGGCGTGGCGCATCCGTGTTGCGCGCTGCTTCGCCGCGGGAATCAGCGCTTCAGCGTCTTCAGGACCGGCTCGGGATCGATCTCGAGCGCCAGGTTCTTGAAGCGCACTTCCGTCGCGCCGCCGGAGTGGACCTGCAGCGCGAGCACGCCGCTGCGCGCGATCTGCGCGTCGTCGAGGTCGACGCACGCCACGCCGTTGATCGCGGTCAGCACGCGCGAGCCCACCGCCACGATCTCGTAGCGGTTCCAGCCGTCCGCGACGACAGCCGCCTCGCCCGAGCGGTCCCACAGGATCGCGCGGCCGTTCTCCTCGTACAGCTTGCCCCACCAGCCCGGGCCGACGTCGGCCTGGCAGCCGATCATCTCGCCGTCGGGGCGCGACACGGAGCGGAACTGGATGCCGCTGTTGCCCTCGTTCTTCACGAGCCGCACGTCGAGCACGAGGCGGAAGTCGCCCAGCTCGAGGTCGCTGGCGAGAAACGTGTTGTGGTCGAGCCCGCTCGTGCTGCCGACGATCTCGCCGTCCGCGACGCTCCAGACGTTCGCGTCGCCGGTCCAGCCGGCGAGCGTCCGGCCGTCGAAGAGCGTGCCCGCGTTCTCGCGCGTGCCGCGGCGCACGGCCTGCGCGTCGCCTTGCAGGTACGCGACGAGGTCGACGATCTCCTTCGGCTTCAGCGCGTCGAGCAGTCCGTCGGGCATCGTCGAGACGGGCGAGAGCTTCTCCTCCTCGACGTCGTCCTTGTCGACGAAGATCGATCCGGTCTCGGTCGCCAGCACGATCGAGCTCTGCGTCCGCTTCTTCACGATGCCCGTCACGAGCCGCTCGTCCTTCGTCCAGATCATCGTGACCTGGTAGTCGACGGGGATGACGGCGCTCGGGTCGACCATGTTCGAGAGCAGGTACTCGAGGTCGCGGCGGTTCGAGCCGGTCAGGTCGGGCGCGAGCGTCCCGCCCGAGCCGAACACGGTGTGACAGCGCGAGCACGACGTGGCGAACACCTCGCGGCCGTGCACGCGATCCACGGCGGCGACGGCCTGCGGCTCGAGCGCGCGCTTCAGCTCGGCGATGCGCGCGAGCTTCTGGTCGCTCGTGCGGCGCACGACGCCGATCGTGGCGGCGAGGAGCTGCGCGACGCGCTCGTCGCGCAGGTTTTCGAGCGTGCGCAGCGCGTAGGCCGACACGTCGGTGCGAGCGATGCGGCCGGCGCGGACCTCTTCGAGCAGCGCGACGGCCGAGTCGGGCCGGCCGGCCAGCGTCGTCAGCGCTTCGTCGCGCTCGGGCCGCGCGAACGCGGCCCAGCGGGTGGTCTGCGCCGGCGCGACGCGCGCGTCGTCGTAGTTCGCGAGGCCGCGGATCGCGTCGATGCGCAGCGCGGGCGTGTCGAGCAGCGCCAGGATCGCGGGCAGGCTCTCCGCGTCGCCGCCGCGCGCGAGCGTGTCGAGCGCGCCGCGACGCGCGTCATCGCTGGCCTTCGGATCGACGAGGCGCGCGCGGAGCTTCGGGAACGCGCGCGCGTCGCCGAAGATCGTGGCCAGCGACATCGCGGCGTCGGCCAACTTCGCGTCGCCCGTCTTCGCGACGAGCTCGTGGAACGCGGGCCACGCGCGCGGCAGAGGCAGGCGGCTCTCGTCGCCGATCGCGAGCCGTAGCGCCTCCATGACCTCACTCGCGGTGAGCGGCGAGGAGTTCATCGACGCGCGCGCGAGCAGCGACTCACGCGTCGGCGCGTCGGCCGCAAGGCGTCGCAACATCCAGCCGCGCTGCAGGGCGTTCGCACGAGGCGCGGCATCGAGCGCGAGCGCCGCGTCGTGCGCCGCCAGCCGCTCGTAGGCGAACCAGAGGACGCGCTGCAGCGTCACGTCGTCGTCCGAGCGCGTAGCACGGACGAGCGCGTCGATCGCTGGAGCGGCGAGCTGGATCGGAACCCGCTGGAGCGCGGACGCGAGGTAGAGGCGCACCATCGGCGAATCGCTCGACCGAGCTCTTGCGGAGATCGAACCCCACGCGCGCGGGATCGCGGACACGTCGCGCTCGCACGCGAGTTGGATGGCCCACGCTACGACGGCGTCGTCGGTGTCGCTCAACGCGACGAGCAGGACGTCGTCGGTCAGGTTGCCGCTCGCCGCGAGCGTCCACAGCGCGCGCAACCGAACGGGGGTCGCGGCGTTCGAACGGAGGCGATCTTCGAGTGTCGCGCGCACCGCACCATCAGCGCCACGCTCCGCGAGCACGAGCTGCGCCGCGCGCGCGAACCACTCGTTCGGATCGAGCTGGATCTCCACGAGCTGCGCGCTCGTCATCGCGCGCAAGTCGACCGCCCGCGGCTTCGCGGCGCCGTACGACACGCGGTAGAGGCGCCCATTCGTGCGGTCCCAGCGCTTCGCGTCGGTCAGGTGACACGCCTGCGGGTCGTACCAGTCGATCAGGTACACGGAACCGTCCGGCCCGTACTCCATGTTGATCGCGCGGAACCACGCGTCGTTCGCCAGCAGGAAGTCCTTGTCGTGACGCCCGACGAAGCTCGAATCCTTCGGCTCGAGCCGATCCACGTTGATGCGGTTGCCGTGGATGTTGCCCATGAAGAGCGCGCCGTCGTAGCTCGCGGGGAACGCGCCGCCGCGATAGATCATCGCGCCGCAGTGTGCGTGCCCTCCGCCCAGCGCGTCCGAACGCCCGTTGCCGCCGTGCGGATCGCTGCCGGCGTAGTGACGGTGGTCGGCGATCGTCGGGATGTCGTCGTACGCGCAGGCGTCGAAGTGCGCGCCGCCTTGCCGCACGTAACGACCGCCCTGAATCATGTGGTAGAGGTGCGGGATCACGCAGGCCGTCACGAACGCCTGGCCGCGCGCGTCGAAGTCGAGGCCCCACGGGTTGCTCGTGCCCCACGCGAAGACCTCGAACTCGCGCCGCGTCGGGTGGAAGCGCCACACGCCGGCGTCGAGCGGCACGCGCTGCGCATCGGGCGTTCCCGGCTTGCCGACGCGCGAGTGTGTGAACACGCCGTGGCAGCCGTAGAGCCAGCCGTCGGGTCCCCACGTGAACGTGTTCAGCGTCTCGTGCGTGTCCTCGTAGCCGAAGCCGTCGAGCAGGATCTCCGCCGGTCCGTCGGGCACGAGGTCGTCGTCGCGGTCGGGGACGAACAAGAGCTCCGGCGCCTGACCGATCCACACGCCGCCGAAGCCGACCTCGAGCCCCGAGACGAGGTTCAGGTGCTCGGCGAACGTCGTGCGCGTCTCGAACGTGCCGTCGTGGTCCTTGTCCTCGAGCACGCGGATCACGTCGCGGCCGTCGCCGGCGGCGCGCTTCTCGGGGTACGAGAACGCCTCGGCGATCCAGATGCGGCCCTTCGGGTCGATCGCCATCGCGACCGGCTGCTGCAGGTCGGGTTCGGCCGCGATCACGTCGACGCGGAAGCCCTCGGGGACGGTCATCGCGCGCGCCGCGTCGGCGGGCGACAGGCCCGCGGCCTTGGGCGGATCGGCGATCAGGATGAGCGGGATGGCGGCGTCGCGCTCGAACTGCGGCTTCTCGGCGTGGAACTGGAAGTCGTCGAAGTTCAGGTGACCCCAGCCGCCGGTGCCCGAGTCGACGAGCTTCACGCGGATCGAGCGGCCGGCGTGCGCGCGCAGGTCGACGACCACGCGCTGCATCGACTCGAAGTTCGCGGCGTTCGTCGTGAAGAACGGCTTCGCCGCGCCGTCGTCCCACAGCTCGACGCGCTCGCCCGATCCGGCGCCGCCGCCGACGAGGAAGCTCGCGTACGGCGCGGTGCACGCGAACGCGTCCGAGGTCAGGGTGCCCGTCGCCCCGTCGCCCTTCTTCTCGTAGCCGCCGATCCAGTACTTGCCGGCGTGCTTCGACGGCTCGCGTCCGCGGCCGGCGCACGTGTCGCCGTAGATCGGCTGGCCCTGGAATGCATCGCCCTCGGCCGTCCAGCCCCGCAGCGTGCCGTCCTCGAAGTCGAGGTTCGGCTTCGCGGGGGCCGGCTTGGAGTTCGCGCGGCGCTGCAGGAACACGAACGTGCCCTGCTTGTTGCCCACGACGACGTCCGCGCGCCCGTCGCCGTCCACGTCGCCGGCCACGACCTGCGTGCCGACGCCCGAATCGTCGTCGATGCGGTGGGGGATCCACTCGACGCCGCGCGGACCGCGCGCGAGCTGGAACCAGTAGAGGACCGCGGGGTTGCCGGCCTCCGGATCGCCGCGCTGGCCGTGCGACCAGAAGCGCTTGCCCGTCACGACGTCGAGCCGTTTGTCGCCGTCCACGTCGCAGGCCGCGAGCGCGTGCAGCTCGGCGAAGCACACGCCCTGCGGGTTGTCGGCCGGCGTTTCGCCCAGGATCGGGTGCGCGACGAAGTCGATGCCCGAGGGCGTTCGCTTCTGCTCGAACCACGACAGGCCGAAGTCGTGCGCGGCGAGGCTCGACACGACGTCGGAATCGCCGTCGTCGTCGACGTCCATCACGAGCATCTGCGCGCCGCCGCGCTCGGCGAAGCGGTAGGGATGGAAGGGCCACGGCGGATCGCCGGCGAGCGATCGCGGCTGCTGCCACCAACCATCCTTCGTCAACACGTCCGCGCGCGCGTCGCCGTCGACGTCGCCGACGCCGAGGCCGTGCGTGAAGCGCTCGTACCCGCGGTCGTCGGACAGCGCGTGGAACTTCCACGGCGCGCGTGGATCGGACGCGTCGGGCGCGGCCCAGCCCAGCTTGCCGCCGGTGTGGAAGACGAGCTCGGGCGCGCCGTCGCCGGTCAGGTCCGCGAACCAGGGCGACTCGTTGTCGACGGTCGGGAACGCGAGGTGGCGCTTCCACGGGCCCGCGGCGCCGCGCGGGTTCTCGAACCACGACGCGTCGGCGCCCGGGAACCCGACGACGAGCACGTCCGGCCAGCCGTCTCCGTCGAAGTCGCGCACGAAGTCGAAGAAGGAGTTCGAGTAGCCCTTGGGGTCGAACGCCTTGGGCGTCCAGAGCTCCGCGCGCTGCGCGAAGTCGGGTCCGCGATACCAGTACGGGCCCGACACGACGTCCTGGTGTCCGTCGCGGTCGAAGTCGCCGAACGTCGCGCCCTCGCCGAAGAACTCGCGCGAGAGTACGTGGCGCTCGAAGGCGATCTCGCCCGCAGCAGCGCTCGCGCCTGCTCCGATGGCAGCGTTCGATGTCGTGTACGCGGAGGTCAGGCTCGGGAGCGCGAGCACGCAGGCGAGACTCGCACGGACGGACGGCGCGGCGGGGGAGCGTTGCATGTCGCAGACGATACTTACCGGCGCCGAGTCCGACCTCCCTCTCGGGCCGGACCTCGGCGCCCGCGCGAGCGGAAGCGAAGGGAGTCCTGCGCGCAGGCGGCATCGCCCGTCCCCGGGATCGAGCGCGCAGGTTACGCTGCACGAGTCCGCCGATCGGACCCGGGTCGCGGCCGTCCGTCCGACCCGCGGGCCGGCGTCGCGTCCGGCACGGAGATGAGCAGCATGAAGATCCTCGGGTGGTTCGCGCTGTGCGCGTCGGCGTTCCTCGGCGGCGGCGCGTCGGCGCTGCAGATCCCGGGCTCGTTCGCGAGCCTCGATTCGCCCGACGGCGACGCCGTCACGTGGGTCCACGACGGCGTCCGCGCGCGGCGCGTCGTCGCCGGCGTCGAAGTCTCGGCCGTGCCGGCCCCGCTCGACATGCTCGGCGCCGCCTGCGGCACCGCGAGCGGCACGTTCTGGCCCGCCGGCGTCGCGCCCGAGGGCGACACGCCCACCGCGGCCGCGTTCACGCCCGACGCGACGCGCATCGTCGTCGCGCACATGACGAGCCGCAATCTCGTCGTCTTCGACGCGGCCACGCGCGTCGTGGTGCGCGTGATCCCGCTGTCCGGCGGACCCGCGGACGTCGCCGTCTCGGCCGACAACGTGCACGCGGTCACCGCCAACCTGTTCGAGAACACGGCCTCGATCGTGGACCTGTCCACCGGCGTCGAGACCGCGGTCGTCCCCGTCGGAACGCAGCCGGCCTGCGTGCGGTTCACGCCCAGCGGCGCGAAGGCCGTGATCGGGAACGCCGTGTCGCAGAGCCTCTCCGTGATCGACGTCGCCAGCGCGACGGAGCTCCACCGCATCGCGGGCGCGGGGTTCCAGTCGACGACGACGATCTCGTTCGAGCCGGGCGTGATCACCTACAAGATCAACGGCTTCGAGTGCCCGTCCGAGACGCTGGCGGTGCACCCGGACAACCTGAACGCGCAGATCGACTTCTTCGACCTCGCGGCGGGCACGGTCTCGTCGGTCGCGTGCGATCCGAGTCCGCGCGGCATCGCGATGACGCCCAGCGGTTCGAAGATCGTCGTGACGCACTTCCTGTCGGCGCGCAAGGTCACGGTCGTCGACCCGGCCACGCACACGATCACGGCGGTGTTCAACGCGCCGAACGACCTGGACGAGCCGGTCGCGATCCGGCCCGACGGCTCGAAGGCCGCGGTCGCCGTGCAGAACGGCACGCAGATCGTCGACCTCGCGACCGGCGCGTTCGGCGCGGTGCAGAACACGGCGTCCGTGAATCGAATGCTCTCGACGCCCGACGGGCTCTATGCGCTGGCAGTCGGTTTCAACGGCAGCCTGGTCTCGTACACGACCGGCGCGATCGTCGCGAACCTGAACGGCCTCGTCTCGACGTACGTGGGCGCGATGGCGCCCAGCGGACAGCGCGCGGCGATGCTGTCGAACCACAACGGCGAGGACCTGCTCGTCGTGAACACGAACGGCGCGTCGGGCTTCCTCGAGGGGCGCGTCCCGAGCGGCACGCCGCCCGAGGGCGACGCGGCGCGCGACGTCGCGATCTCGGCCGACGGGGCCGTCGCCGTCTCGACGAACATCTTGAGCGGCAACGTCAGCGTGCTCGACGCATCCACAGGCGCCACGCTGGCGATCGTGCCCGTGGGGACGCGTCCGGCCGACGTCGAGATCACGCCCGACCGCTCGAAGGCCGTGGTCGCGAACCTCGACTCGACCTTCGCGTCGATCGTGAACCTCTCCACGTTCGCGGTCACGAACGTGCCGATCTCCACGCGCGGCAGCGAGGTCGAGATCTCGCCCAACGGCCAGTACGCCTACGTCGGCGTCGTGACCGGCGGCGACGGCGTGTGGCGGATCGACCTGAACACGGCGACCGTCGCGGGCCCCAAGCTCCCGACCGGCGACATGGGCAGCATCTTCTACCTGTTCCAGCAGGCGAGCGGCATGACGCTCAGCCCGAACGGGGCGACGCTCGTCGTGTGCGGCTCGTTCACGAACAACGTGACGATCGTCGACACCGCCTCGTGGACCGTCGCAGCCACCGTCCCCGTCGGCACGATGCCGGTTCGCGCGGCCTTCTCCGCCGACAGCGCGACCGTCTACGTCGCGAACAAGACGACGAACACGATCTCCGAGCTGCGCAACACCGGCACCTGGGGCGTGGTGCGCACGATCAACGTCGGGACGCAGCCGTTCGAGATGGCCGTCGACTCCGCCGCGCAACGGCTCTACGTCGCGAACGCGCAGAGCCAGACCGTCGGCGTCGTCGACCTCGTCACCGGCACGACGATCGCCAGCGTGCCGGTCCCGAACCAGCCTCAGGCACTGGCGCTCGCCGGCGGCGGATCGTGCCTCTTCTGCGCGTCGGGCACGTGGTCGGTCGCGCTCGGGCCCGGGCCGCTGCTCGCCATCGCGCGCGCGGGCGCCGTGAGCCTGATCGACACGGCCAGCGCGAGCGTCGTGCAGACGATCACGACCGGCATGCCGCCCGCGGCGATGGATTTCGACGCGGCCGCCGTGCGCGGCGTCGTGGCCGAGCCCATGTGGGACGGCGTGCGCCGCATCGCGCTGCCGCCGCCGTTCGCGAGCTTCTGCAGCGGCGACGGCACGGCCACCGCGTGCCCGTGCGGCAACTCGGGAGCGGCCGGCCGCGGTTGCGCGAACTCCGTGAACGCGGCGGGCGCGCTGCTCTCCGCGAGCGGGACGGCGTCGATCGCGAGCGATTCGTTCGTGCTGACGGGCAGCGGCATGCCGAACAGCTCGGCGCTCTACTTCCAGGGCACGACGCAGCAGGCGGGCGGCGCGGGAGTCGTCTTCGGCGACGGACTGCGCTGCGTCGGCGGCTCGATCATCCGGCTCGGCACGAAGTCGAACACCTCGGGCGCCTCGAGCTATCCGGTCGTCGGCGACGCCTCGGTCTCCGTGCGCGGGCTGTGCGCGGCGGGCGACGTGCGTCGCTACCAGGTCTGGTACCGCAACGCGGCCGCGTTCTGCACCAGCGCGACGTTCAACCTGTCGAACGGACTCGAGGCGACCTGGTTGCCCTGATCCGCCGCGCTCCGACGAGGAGGATCGGCGAAGACGCGCCGCGCGCGTCGAGTAGGATCCTGGCCATGGTCGACACCCCCCCGAAGTCGAAGTCGCGCCTCACCGCGCGCGACAACCTGACCACGCTCCAGACGCACATCCTGGCGGAGGAGCAGAAGTACCCCGAGGCGAGCGGCACGTTCTCGTGGATCCTGTCGGCGCTGGCGCTGTCGGCGAAGGTCATCGCCGACAAGATGCGGCGCGCGCGCATCCAGGACGTGCTCGGCTCGCTCGACTCGGACAACGTCCAGGGCGAGCGCCAGCAGAAGCTCGACGTCATCGCGAACGAGATCCTCCTGCGCTGCCTGGGCACGCGCTCCGGCGTCGCGATCGTGGCCAGCGAGGAGGACGAGAACCCCACGCTGATCCAGCGCGAGACCGGGGGCGAGCGGCCGTACTGCGTGCTGTTCGACCCGCTGGACGGGTCGTCGAACCTCGACACGTGCGGCACGGTCGGCACGATCTTCAGCATCCTGCGCCACGACCGCCGCGCGCAGTCGCCCGAGGCCTCGATCCTGCAGAAGGGGAGCGACCAGGCGGCGGCCGGCTACATGCTGTACGGCAGCTCGACCGTGTTCGTGCTGACGACCGGCACCGGCGTGTCGATGTTCGTCCTCGACCCGAGCATCGGTTCCTTCCTGCTCGTGCAGGAGAAGGTCTGCATCCCGAAGTCGGGCAAGACCTATTCGATCAACGAGGGCAACCGCAAGACGTTCCCCGACGGCTACCAGCGCTACCTCGACTGGGCGCAGTCCAACGGCTACTCGAGTCGCTACTCGGGCGCGATGGTCGCGGACGTGCACCGCATCCTCCTGAACGGCGGCGTGTTCCTGTACCCGCCGACGAAGAAGTCGCCCGAGGGCAAGCTGCGCCAGCTCTACGAGGTCAACCCGATGGCGATGATCATCGAGCAGGCCGGCGGCAAGGCGATGGCCGGGACGGAGCGCGTGCTCGGCGTGCAGCCGCGCGCGCTGCACCAGCGCATCGCGTGCTGCATGGGGTCGCCCGACGAGGTCGACCACGTGCTGCGCCACCTGGGCTGATCGCGCGCATCGAGGCGTGCGACGAGCGTGCGACGGCCGGCGCGCTACGGCTGGTGCGCCCGGCGCGCGTTCAGGGCCGATTCCGCCGCGATGAGCTCGGCGTACGTCGGCACGCCCATGGCGTTGCGCTCGGCGTCCGTCGTCGCGGGATCGATGGGGTGCAACCGCCAGACCTGTTTCGTCGCGTCCCAGGCGAATTGCGTCCCGTAACGCTGTCGCTGCCCCTGGTGGACGAGGTCCTTGTCGATCGCCTCCGCCGCCGCGCGCAGGCCGAGCGGTTCGCCGAGCTCGGCGGCCTTGCCGCCCAGCTCCGCGGCGAGCGCCCAGTCGGCGGGCGAGCTCGACTCGACCAGCAGGACGGCGGCGCGCAGGTAGTCCCGCGCGGACCCGAGCCCGCCAGACTCGACGATGCGTCGCGCTTCCCGGGCGCGCGCGGCGATCGCGGCCTCGGCCGCGGGATCCGGATCCGCGAGTGGCTTCGAATTGTGCGCCTCCACGCCGAGCTCGGCCCAGAGCGTGTCGATCGAGGGCGCCGGCGAGGGCGCCGCGCAGGCCGCCGCGAGGAGGAGGGGCACGGTCAGGATTCGGATTCGGATCGCCATGGGGTGCGCGACCATGCGGACTGCGCCGGCCGCGCGCAAGGCTCGCGGGCCGCGGGAGGCCCGAACCCGCCCCGGACGCGGTCGAGCCCCCGTTCGCGGCCGGATCCGGCGCCCGGACCGCGATCCCCGGGCCCGTCGGGAGCGGTTCCAGGGCCAATTTACGAAGGTCCGCCCCACCGCTCCGCCGATCTCCGTATCGTGTCGAGACCGGAATCGGGTTCTAGATCCCGATTCCAACTGCCCCGCGCACCCACGGCGCGCCCGCAGTCCCAAAACCCTCTGCAGAAGGAGAACGCCATGAAGTTGATGATCGCCGCGCTGGCCCTCGTGAGCCTGGCCGCTTGCAACACCGAGAAGAAGTCGGTCTCCGACGACTCGGGCGCCAACATGCCGAAGGCCGATTGCTGCGAAGGCAAGGCCGGATGCGACGGCGCCGCGAAGGCGTCGTGCGAAGCCGCCGGTAAGAGCTCCTGCGAGGCCAGCAAGTCGGCTTGCACGGCGAAGCCGCAAGGCTGAGCGCGCAAGCGCTCAGCCCAGTAGTAATGAACGCGTGAGCGGTCATTCCTCGGGCTGAACGCTCCTGTCCCCACACCCAAGCGGTGTCGGATGGAGCCGATCAGGCAAACGGCGGGGTCGACCTCCGGGTCGCCCCCGCCGTCTCTTTCTGTTCTCCCTCCCTCCCTCGCTCTCTCCCTCGCTCTCTCGCGCCCGCGTCACCCCAAACGCACACGAGGCGCCCCGCCACCGGCGACACGCCTCGCGATCCCACCCGAGCAGCGGACCTCATCCCGTCCGCGCCACCGCCTCCAACCTCGTCACGGCACCCAAGTGACCTGCAACCCATTGCTCAGGTTGAAGGTCGCCGTCGTGCAGAACCCCGGCGGATTGCGATACCAGGTCTGGTAGTACTGGATCCCCGGGATGCCGACACCTCCGCTGATGCTGATCGGCAGGTCGCCCGGTTCCGGCAACCCCACCTGCCCGTTGCAAGCCTGCTTCAAGGCCAGACGCCGCTGGTTGCCGCCGATGCAGCGCAGCCCGTCGCCGAACACGACGCCCGCTCCTCCCGCGGCCTGCAGCGTGCCCTGGAAGAACAGCGCGAACGTGCTCGGCGGCAAGCGCAGCGTGTGCAGCACGAGGCGGTCGCCCGACAGGCTCGGGTTCAGCGCCGTGGAACCCGAATAGCCCTGCAGGCGCGCGCCGGCGCCGCCGGAGTGCTGACAGCCTTCGTTGTCGCCCGGTGCGCTGAAGTTGCCGCACGGGCACGCGGCGCCGCTGCCGTCGCCGTAGCAGAACGTCACCTGGTCGGGGGCGATGTCGATCTGTCCGCGGATCTCGCCGCCCGGGTTCACCACGCTGTGCACGTTGAAGTAGGCCAGCCCGGCCAGCACGCTCGGCACCTGGGCCGCGGTCATCGTCCACACGCCGCACTTGAGCGCGCCGAGCGCCTGCGTGTGCAACGGAGGCGCGGCGAAGCCGGGCGCGGCGAAGCCGTGGATGTGCGCCGCGGTCTCGGCCGAGCCCAGCCCGGCGAAGACCTCGCGGTACGCCAGCGTGTTCGCCACCGTGTCGATCGTCACGAAGCCGAGTCCTCGGGCCGGCGTGACGACCGAGGGAGTCTCCTGGGCTCCGTCGAGTCGAGCGAGGCGGCCGATGACGGTCTGCGCCGGCGCGACGGCGGCGAGGCTCACGGAGGCGAGGGGAAGGAGGAGGCAGCGCAGGAATCGCGAGGCAATCATGGGGAACTCCAGCTGGAGGAGGGCGAACACGGCGGGACCCGCGGGCTCACGGCGCCGACGTCCGGATCCTACCCAGCCCTCGCCGGAACGGGGCGACGATCGGGGCGAAGCGTGCGCGGCGGATCGCGGCGAGGGACGGGGCGCGCCCGCGAGGGCTGGCACGCGTGAGCGCTTTCGGATCTGCTCCCGGGGCCCATGACGCACATCGATCCCGATCCGACCCGCGGCGCAGGCGGACTCGAGAAGCTCGTGCTGCGCGCGTCGGACGGCGCGCGGGCCGAGGTGTACCTGCACGGTGGTCAGGTGACGTCGTGGTCGCCCGCGGTGGGAGGCGAGCGGCTGTTCCTCAGCGCGCGCTCGAGCTTCCGCGACGGCGCGCCCATCCGCGGCGGGATCCCGGTGAGCTTCCCGCAGTTCGCGACGCAGGGTCCGCTCTCGAACCACGGCTTCGCGCGCACGAGCGCGTGGCGCCTCGCGGGCGCCGGCGTCGACGCGGACGGCGGTGCGCAGGCTCGCTTCCGTCTCGCGGACTCGGCCGCGACGCGCGCGCTGTGGCCGCACGCGTTCGAGCTCGAACTCGCGGTCCGCGTCGGCTGTTCCGCGCTGCGCGTCGAGCTCGCCGTGTCGAACACGGGCACGACCGAGGTGTCGTTCACGGCCGCGCTGCACACCTACTTCCGCCTGGACTCCGCGCCGGAGACGGTCGTGCGCGGTCTGCGCGGCCTCGTCTACCGCGACAAGCTGTCCGGTGCCGAGCGCGTCCGCGACGAGGAGTCCGAGCTGCGCATCGACCGCGCGCTCGATCGCGTCTACGCCGGGGCGCCGGCGGACCTCGCGCTGGTCGAGCGCGCGCGCACGACCGCAATCCGAGCCGCGGGATTCCCCGACACCGTCGTGTGGAACCCCGGAGCCGCGGCCGCGAAGCTCGCGGACCTCGCGCCCGGCGACGAAGCGCGCTTCGTGTGCGTCGAGGCGGCGGCGGCGAGGGAACCCGTGACGCTCGCGCCCGGAGCGCGCTGGGTGGGCAGCCAGTCGCTCGACGCGCGCTGACGCGCGGCGGTCGCCGTTCAGCGCGCCGAAGTCCGCCGCGCGATGTCCTCGGCCACGATGCGGTTGCCCTCGGCCGAGTAGTGGCCGTCGGGCACCCATGCGCGCGTGTCGGTCGCCGCGTCGGCGGCGGCGAGCGCGTCGGAGGTGTCGATCACCTCGATGCCGTCGCGGCCGAGCTCGTCCGCCAGACCTTGCCAGTATCCGTGCCCGCGCTCGGCGCGATCGGCGAGGTCGAGCCGATCGGGCAGCACGATCGCGCGGAACCGCGCGCCGGCGGATTCGACCTCGCGCCGCACCTGGCGCACGAGCGCCAGCTCGAGCCGGTGGACCTCCGTGCGCGGGTCGAGCAGGTACGGCTCGGCCTCGCGGTTTCCGCTCTCCGCGAGCGTCAACAGCACGCGCGTCGTGGCGAAGGAGTGCAGCCAGCTCGATCCGTCCGGCGCGTACGCGGCCGGATGGCTGCGGATCCAGTGGTCGTGCGCGCCGAGCGCGGCGCAGAACGACGCCTGCGAGCGCACCAGCGCGACGAGCTGCGCCAGCGAGCGCACCGGCGACGCGACGAGCTCGAGCTCGCCACGATCGTCGAGCTCGAAGCGCGGCTTGACGCCGACGACCCCCGTCCAGTGGCGCATGGCCGGCATGTACATCGTCACGTTGCGCAGCGCCGCGCTGGGCAGGATGCCGAGCCAGACCTCGTCGGGACGCTCGCGCACGCCGTCGCGGCGCCAGCGCAGGAGCGCCTGGTCCAGGCCGAACGCCCCGAACGCGAAGTTCACGATCTCGAGGTCCGCGCGGGCCTCGTCGACGCGCGCGAACCAGGCTTCCTCGCCCGACACCTTCGCGCCGAACGTGAACGAGCAGCCCAGCGCGACGACGCGGCGGACGCCCGGGGTGCGCTCGATCGGGACGGGCGCGAAACCGATGCGCGCGCCGCGCGCGTCGAAGCGCGCTTCGCCCTCCGCGGTCGACGGCCGCGGGCACCAGCCCAGGTCCGCCTCGAAGTTCGAGCCCGCGCGCGAGTCCTGGCCCGACTCGGCGAACACGCGGTAGGCCTCGATGCGCGCGAACTGCTCGGGCGTGAACAGCGGCGGATCGAAGGGCGCGATGCGCCGGTCGCGGAGCGTGCCGCCGGCGAGCAGCGTGTGCTGGCAGATCTGGTCGACGACCAGGAAGGCCAGGAGCGAGATGCCGATCGCGCGCGCGATCCTGCGGCGGGACTTCATCGACGGCGGTGCATCGGCCGCGCGGCGCGCGCTTCAGCGCTTGTGCGCGTGCACTTCGACCGCGTGCACTTCGAACACCAGCGTCGCGTCGGGCGGCACGAGGCCGGGGACGCCGGCCGAACCGTACGCGAGCTCGGGCGGCACCGTGATGCGGCGGCGGCCCTCGGCGCAGATGCCCGCGAGCCCGTCGTCGAGCCCGCGCACGAACGCCTCGCCCAGCCGGACCGGCATCGGCACGCCGCGGTCGAGCGTGGAGTCGATGCGCGTGCCGTCCTCGAGCGACACGACGTAGTCGAGCAGGACTTCGTCGCCGACCTCGGCCGGCGCGCCTTGCCCGCGCATGAGCTCCTCGTAGAGGACGCCGGTCGTCGTGCGCACGGACGGGCTGTCGACGTGCACCGCGCGGCGCGCGGGGTCGAACGAGCGGCAGCCCGCGCAGGCGAGCGTCAGAGCGAGTGCCAGCCCAGTCGAACCCCGTGTGCTCATCGCTTGACCTCGCGGATCTCGATCGTCGCGTGGAGCGGCGTTCCCGGAGGAATTCCCGCGGAAGGGAGGCCCGCGGCGCCGTAGGCGGATTCGGCCGGGAGCGTGATCTCGGCCACGGTTCCCTGTCTCAGTCCGACGAGCGCGCGCGAGAGTCCGGGGACGAGCGCGCCGGAAGCGCCGACACGCGCGCGGATGGGCGTGCCGGAGATCTTCGTGGAGACGACGACGACCGGTTCGAGCGCGGCCGCGAGCGGCGCGGGAGCGGGGGCCGTGCCCTCGGCGGTCGTCGTCGCGTCGGCGGCGGGTTGCGCGGCGGATTGCGCGGCCGCATCGGCGGACGGCTTGGAATCCGCCGCCGCAAGCGCACCCTCTGCCGCGGGCGGCGACGCGGGCTCGGTCTGCGCCGCGGGCTCGACATGCGGCTTCGCCTCCGTCGCCGCCTCCGGCTTCGCGCCGTGCTCGGTCGTCGACGTGGATTCCGACTTCGCACCCGGCGCGGCGGACACCGCGGACTCCGAGATCAGGGGCGGCAGGGGCTTCGGCTCCTCGGCCGCGGGCTTCGCCGTGCTCGCGCCATCGACAGCGGCCGGTTCGGCCGGCTTGGACTTGGGCTTCTTCTTCTCGTCCTTCGTCCCGGTGTGCTTCTTGTCCGTGTCCCTCTTCTCGGCGTCCTTCTTCTCGGCCTCCTTCGCGGCCGCCTCGGCCTGCGCGGCTTCGGCCTTCAGCTCCTCCGGCGACTTCGGCATGTAGGTGAGCGTCATCGAGAGCGCGACCTCGTCGCCCGGTCCGACGATCTCCCCCTCGCCCTCGGCGATCACCTCGACGCGCACGCCGCCTTCGAGCTCGAGCACGCGCCGCTTGCCCGCCGGGATCGGCTCCGGCTTCGGCGCGACCGTCGCCAGCCCGGGGCGCGCGGCCGCGGCCGCCGGCTTCGCGGCCGTGTGCGCGTCCTCGCGGCTGCAACCCGGGACGACGGCGACGAGCAGGAGGGCGATGAGGCTCGGGTTCTTCACGCCCCTCATCCTGCCAGGATCGAGGCGATGCACGCCACGTCGACGATGTCGTCGGGCTTGCAGCCGCGCGAGAGGTCCATGAACGGCCGCTCCAGGCCCTGGACGAGCGGCCCCAGTGCCTTCGCGCCGCCCAGCCGCTCACTCAGCTTGTACGCGATGTTCCCCGCGTCGAGGTCGGGGAAGACGAGCACGTTGGCCTTGCCGCCCACGGGAGACCCGGGCGCCTTCTTGTCCGCGACGACCGGCACGATGGCCGCGTCGACCTGCAGCTCGCCGTCGCAGGTGAGGCCCGGCGCGCGGCGCTTCAGGAGTTCCGTGGCCTGCTTCACCTTGTCGACCTTCGGGTGCGACGCCGACCCGTACGTCGAGAAGGACAGCATGGCGACGCGCGGCGCCTCGCCGGTCAGCCGGCGGTGGCTCTCCGCCGCCGCGACCGCGATGTCGCACAACTGTTCCGCAGTCGGATCCGGCACGACGCCGCAGTCGGCGTAGGTGTAGACGCGGTCGGGGAACACCATGAGGAAGCACGACGACAGCGTCTTGTTGTTGCGCGCGAGCCCGATGATCTGCAGGCCGGCGCGCAGCACGTCGGCGGTCGCCGCCTCGCTGCCCGCGACGCCGCCGTGGCAGTCGCCGGATTGCACGAGGTACGCGCCGAAGCCGATCGGATCGTGGACGCGCGCGAGCGCTTCCTCGTGCGTCATGCCCTTCATGCGTCGGCGCTCGTGGAGGTCGGCCGCGAACTGCTTCGTGCGCGGGTCCTTCTTCGTCGCGACGACCTCGATGCCGGGCGGCGCGGCCGAAGCCATCTTGCCGCCGTCGATCAGGACGGGAGTGCACAAGCCCTGCGCCGCGAGTCGCGCGGCAGCCTGGAGGACGCGCGGGTCCTGGGTCTCGGGCAGGACGATGCGGCGGTTCGCGCGCCGGGCTTTCTCGTGGATCTCGAGGAGGACGTTCATCGGGAACGGAGTTTCCTCGGGGAGGTGGAGGGAGCGCAAGGCCGGTGTGCGATCCATCGTGCAAAGCGGCGAAAGGAGGTGCTCGATCGCTGCCCCGACGCAGCCGCAAGTCCCGATTGGCAGGGTTTCGCGGCCCGCTGTAGGTTCGAGGTCATGGACATCGAGATCTCGCTCAGTGGCCCCGAGAGGGAGTACGTCGAGCAGCAGATTCGCAGCGGCCGAGCAGCGAGCGAGGGCGAAGTCGTGCGAGGAGCTCTCCGCTCCATGATCGATCGCGACGGCGACGAACGCCGGAAGTACGAGGAGTGGCGTGAGCGTATGCGACGCGAACTCGACGAGGCGTACGAGGAGTCGTTCACCGACGAGGGTCTCGACGGTCCTGCCGTGTTCGAGGAGCTGCGATTGGAACTGGAAGCTCGGCGGGATCAGCAGACGTGAAGCCCTACCGACTGTCTCCGCGTGCGAGGCGAGACTTGCGCGAGATCCTCGCCCGTGTCGAGAGCACATCGGGGTTCGAGCGCGCCGAGCAGATCCGTGCCGAGTTCCTGCGAACGATGGAGAACATCGCCCTGTTCCCACGTGCCGGCCACGAGCGCGATGATCTGACGATCAAGCCGGTGCTGTTCTGGAGCGTCTATTCGTTCTTGATCGCGTATCGACCGGATTCCGATCCTCTGCGTGTCTTGCGCGTCATCCATGGAGCGCGCGACCCGCAGGATCTGCGCGGACGCGTCGGGGAACCGTTGGCTACGTACGTCCTGTCGGGCAAGGTCGTCGTCCACGTTCCCTTGGATGCACGAGAACTCGAGTTCATCGGCACGTGCTTGCGCCGGGGGGACGCAACCAACGCGAGCGAACTGCTGCTCAGCGCCGTGCGTTCGATGATCGATCCGGTCGCCGAAAAGCAGCGCATCGACGACGCCTGGCGAGAGGACGCTCGTCGTGCGATCGAGATCGGATGCCAGGAGTTGTCTGCGGGAAAGACGGTCGACGGCGAGCAAGCACTCGAGCGAGTCCGTCGACGTCTCGACCGTCGTGGCGCGAACGACCTCGGGAGGTCGTGGTGAGACGGACCGACCGACTGGTCAGCGCGTGCTCGGGTCCAGTACGCCTGCCGGCACGTCCAGCTCCATCCGCAGCACCGCGAGCCCGTGCGTCTTCCCTTGCGCGTCCGTCTTCAGCGACGCGGACCCTCCGCCGCCGAGGCTGTCCTCGAGCAGGAAGTTCAAGAGGCGCAGGTTCGGCGCTTCGTAGCGCTTCACCGCGCCCACGTTGATCGCGCTCATGTGCTGCCGCACGCGCTCGGCCGTCAGATGCTCCTGGAGGAACGCGTAGGCCGCGTCCGAGCGGGCCAGCACGCCGACGTTGCTGCCTTCGCCTTTGTCGCCCGAGCGGGCGCACGCGATCCGGGAGAGGGGGACTTTGGGCATGACGTCGAACCTCGAAGATGTCCGCGGAATCAAACGGTGACCACGGTGACCTTGGGCGTCACGAACTCCTTGCGGAGCAGCGCGGGCCAAAAGCCGATGATCTCCTGCGCCTTCGGGCGGCCGCCGGCGAAGCCGGTCACGCCGGGCGGGCCGCTGGTCACGAGGGGGACGAGCTCCATGCCGAAGCGGTTCACCTTGGCTTCGTCGGGGCCCTTCACGCCCATGCGCAGCACGATCTCGCTCGGGTCGGGGCGGTCGGCGCTGGCGATGCCGGCGTGGCACGTGTTCGCGCCGAGGAACTCGACGAGGCGCTCCTTGGCGCTGTACTCGAAGCCGTCGGAGGCGAGGCGCGCCCACACGATCTCGGCGCAGAGCTTCGCTTTCTCGAGCGCGTCGGGGCCGGCGATCGTCAGCTCGCCGACGGCCTTGAAGCCGTCCTGGTAGCTGGCGGAGACCTTGTAGTAGGGCGTCGCGGGCCCGCCGCGCACGCCGTCGACCGCGACGCGGTCCTTGCCGTCCTGGCGCATGCGGATCGTCGTGAAGTCGGCCGTGCAGTCGGGGCCGAGGTACGCGCGGGGGTCGCCCATCTCGTACGCGAGCTGGTGCGCGACCGTGCTCTCGTTCACGAGCCCGCCGGTGCCGTCGTGCTTCGTGATCACGAACGTGCCGTCGGCCTTCATCTCGATCAGCGGATAGCCGATGCGGGCCATGTCGGGGATCGTGCGCCAGTCGGTGAAGTTGCCGCCGGTGCACTGCGCGCCGCACTCGACGATGTGGCCGGCGACGGTGCCGGCGGCGAGCAGGTGGTGGTCGGTCGTCTTCCACCCGAACTCGTGGATCATCGGGCCGAGCACGAGGCCGGGATCGGTGCCGCGGCCCGTGATCACGATCTGCGCGCCCTGGTCGAGCGCCTGCGCGATGGGGAAGGCGCCCAGGTAGACGTTCGCGCTCGTCAGGCGGTCGCGGACGGACGAGATCGGTGCCTTGGTGTCCATGTTCGCGAGCGCCTCGCCCGCGCTCGTCAGCTCGTCGATGCGGCCGAACACGTCGTCGCCCTCGACGATGCCGAGCCGGACGCCCTTGTAGCCGCGCTTCGCGATGACGGCCGCGATCGCGTCCATGCAGCCGCGCGGGTTCACGCCGCCCGCGTTCGCGACGACCTTGATCTTCTTCTCGACCAGCTCGGGCAGGATGCGGTCGATCAGACGCACGAAGTCGGTGGCGTAGCCCGCGTTGGGGTTGCGCGATCGCAGCTTCTGCATGATCGACATCGTGACCTCGGCCAGGTAGTCGAGCGTCAGGTAGTCGACCGGGCCTTCGCGCACGAGGCGCACGGGCGCGAGGATCGAATCGCCCCAGAATCCCTGGCCGTTGGCGATGCGGACGATGTTCGGGCGCGTCATGGATTTCGTGGGGCGGAGTCGGCGGAGGATCGGGGCGGAAGAGTCTACCGGTCGACGCTCGGCGCTCGAAGTCGGGGGAAGTTCCTTCGTGCGCGATCCGTGGTCCTGCGCCCCGCGTTCCCGCTCAAGATCCGCTCGCGGGAGCCTCGATCAGACCCTGTACCCGACGGGTGGAGCGTGCGGCTCCGCCTGTCCCGAAACGAAATGCACGCCTTTGGACGTCTCCCCGCTCCCGGTTGACGAATCGCAGCGCCTCGCCGAGCTGAAGAGCCTCCGGATCCTCGACACGGATCCGGAGCCGGCGTTCGACGACCTCGTGCGACTCGCGGCGCAGCTGACCGGCGCGCCGATGACCGTGATCTCGATGGTCGACTGCGACCGGGTCTGGATGAAGGCCCGGGTGGGCATCGAGGTCTGCCAGATCCCGCGCAACATCGCGTTGTGCGCCATGGCGATCCAGGAGCGCGCCGGTGCGATCGTGATCCCCGACACGGAGTCCGATCCGCGCACGGCCACGAGCCCGATGGTCACGGGCGATCCGCACATCCGCGCCTACGTCGGCATCCCGCTCGTGACCTCCGCGGGCTGCGCGGTGGGAACGCTGTGCGTGGCCGATCGCAGGGCGCGCGAGTTCACCGCCGACGAGCTCGAGGGCCTGCAGCGCCTCGGCCGCCAGGCCGTGTGCCTGCTCGAGCTCCGGCGGGCGGGGATCGAGATCGCGGAGTCGGCGCGGCGCGAGGAACAGGTCGCGACGGACCTGCGCCACAGCCAGCGGCGCCTCGAGATCCTGGCCGAGCTCACGCAGGCGATCCTGCCCGACCACGAGGTCGCGGACGTCGTGCGACTCTCGGTCGCGATCCTCGCGCGTCACGTGCGCGGAGTGCGCGTGGCGTACTCCACGGTCGACGAGCGCGGGCGCCTCGCGGTGCTCGACTCCGTCGAGCCCGCGGGCCTGCCGCGCCTCGCCGGCACCGACTTCGACGTCTCCGTCGGGCCGACCTACCTGGCCTCGCTGCGCACCGGCGAGACCATCGTGACCGAGGACGTGCGCGAGAGCCGCATGCTCGCGCCGCTCGCCGCGGCCTGCGTCGCCGCCAAGGTCGAGTCGTGCCTGGACGTGCCGGTGAAGCACGGCGGCGGCCTGATGGGGCGTCTCAGCTTGACGGCCGCGAACCCGCGCACGTGGAGCCGACACGAGGTCGCGCTGCTCACGGAATCGGCATCGCAGATGTCGCTGTACCTCCAGCGCGCGCGCCTCCACGCACAGCGCAACGCGGCGGAACGGCTGCGGCAGGTCCAGGAAGAACGCTGGCGCCACGCGACGCAGGGCACGGGCGACTCGATCTGGGATCTCGAGGTCGCGACGGGGCTCTACTTCTGCTCCGCGCGCCTCGCCGACGTGATCGGGAGCGACGCGCCGCTCCCCACACGCCTCTCGGAATGGCATCAGCGCATCCACGCCGACGACCTGCCGTCGGTGCGCGCCGCGCTCCACGAGCACCTGACCGGGCGCACGACGTCCTACTCCGCGGAGTACCGCGTGGCCTCGGCCGGCGGCGGCTGGCGCTGGGTGCTCGACCGCGGCCGCGTCATCCCCGGGGAGGACGGCAGCCCGCTGCACGTCGCCGGAACGCACGCGGACGTCACCGCGCGCAAGCTCTGGGAACAGGAGCTCGCGATCGCGCGCGACACGGCGCTCGACACGGCGCGCTTGAAGTCGCAGTTCCTGGCGAACATGAGCCACGAAATCCGCACGCCCATGAACGGCGTGATCGGGATGGTCGACCTGCTGCTGCAGACTGAGCTCGACATCGAGCAGCGCGGCTACGCCGAGACCGTGCGCTCGTGCGGCGAGGGGCTGCTCACGGTCCTCAACGACATCCTCGACTGGTCCAAGATCGAGGCCGGCCGGCTCGAACTCGAGTCCGTGCGCTTCGATCCGGTGCAGCTCCTCGAGGACGTCGTCGAGCTGTCCGCCGCCACCGCGCAGGCGAAGGACATCCGCGTCTCCGCGGCGCCCGCGCCCGACTTCCCGCGCGCGGTCATGGGCGACCCGCACCGCCTGCGCCAGGTGCTCTCGAACCTCGTCGGCAACGCGGTGAAGTTCACGAGCCGGGGCGGCGTGCTGGCGCGCGCCGAGGTCGTGCCCGGCGCGCCCGGCCAGTCGATCCTGCGCTTCGAGATCGTCGACACCGGCATCGGCATCGACGCCGTGGCGCAGACGCGGCTCTTCAAGAGCTTCAGCCAGGGCGACGGTTCGACGAGCCGTCGCTTCGGGGGCACCGGCCTCGGCCTCGCGATCAGTCGCCAACTCGTCGAGGCGATGGGAGGGCGGATCGGCGTCACGTCCGAACCCGGCCGCGGCTCGACGTTCTGGTTCCAGGTCGCGCTCGGCGCCGTCGTCGACGAGAAGTCGCGCGGCACGCGGCCGCTCGAGGGACGGCGGTACCTGGTGGCGATGCCGCACGCGCTCGACGCGCAGGCGCTCGCGGCCCAGCTGGCCTGCCTGGGCGCCGAGTGCTTGCGTGCCGCCGACCTCGAGGACGCCGCGCGGCGCACCGCGTTGGTGGGGCTGCAGGAACTCGACGGCATCCTGGTCGACCACGACCTGATCGCGGGCGGAGCCTCGTCGGTGCCGGCGATCCTGCGCACGTCGGCGCCCGCGTACCTGCTCGCGCCGATCAGCGCGCTCGTCGAGGGCCCGACGCTCCGGCGCGAGGGTTGGTACGCGCAGATCGGCATGCCCGCGCGGCGTTCGCGCCTCGAGGCCGCACTGGTCGGCGGCAATCTGCGGGCCGCGCTGCCCTCGTCGTCGGGCGCCGCGTGCGCGACGGCGCGCGCGGGGCTCGGTCGACTGCGCGTGCTCCTGGCGGAGGACAACGTCGTGAACCAGAAGGTCGCCGTGCGCATGCTCGAGCGCATGGGGTGCGCGGTCGACGTCGCGTCCGACGGGCAGGCCGCGATCGAGGCCTGGGATCGCGGTCGCCACGACGTCGTGCTCATGGACCTGCAGATGCCCGGCGTCGACGGGCTCGAGGCCACCGTCGCGATCCGCGCCCGCGAGGGGCAAGGCGGCGCGCGCGTCCCGATCCTGGCCCTGACCGCCAGCGCGGCGGGGGAGGACCTCTCGCGCTGCTTCGCCGCGGGCATGGACGACTGCCTGACGAAGCCGATCGAGTCGGCGACGCTCGAGGCCGCGATCGAGCGCTGGGTGCCGTCCGCGAGCGGGGACTCGGCCCGGACCTGATCCGGATCAGGCGAGCGCCGCGAGCAGCAGGCGGTGGAAGTGGTGCACGGCCGCTTCGCGCGTCGGGGCGTAGCGGCCGCGCTCGTAGAGGCGCGAGCGCATGCCGCGCTGGACTTCGGCGACGACGGCTTCGTCCTCGAACTCGATCGCATCGAGCTCGTCCGCGCCCAGGGCCTCGAACGCCGCACGATCCGCGATCCACGTCTCGAACCGCACGCGCGTGCGGTCGACGCCGCGCGGCTCGACGAGGTTGAGCGACATCCCCCAGGGGTAGAAGTTCAGCATCAGGTTCGGGAACACCCAGGCGTAGTAGGCCGCGACGCGCAGCCCCTGGTCCGGCCCCGAGTCCGGTGGGGTGAACGCGGGCGTGCCCGGCTTCGCCAGCGCGATCTGCAGGCTCGCGTGCCGCATCAACTCGGTGCGGTAGCCCTGGAACTCGACGGCCGCGTTCAACGTCGGGTGCACGAAGGGGATGTGCAGGCCTTCGAGGTAGTTGTCGCAGTACAGCGCCCAGTTGGCCGCGAACTCGAAGGAGCGGTCGTGCGACGCGTCGTGCACCAGCCGGCCGTGACCGACGTGCGCGATGCGCGAGCCCAGGTCGCCCAGGAGCTCGTCCAGGCTGTAGCGCGGTTGCAGGGCGGTGAAGCGCAGCGGTCCGAAGCGTTCGAGCGGCAGCGCGCGCAGGTCGTCGCGGCTCGTGGGGAAGTGCTCCGCGCCCTGGAACTCCGGCGCGGCCTTGAACGCGCCGTCGAGGCCGAACCTGCGGCCGTGGTACCCGCACGTGAGCGACGTCGCGCGGCAGGCCTTCTGCGCCACGGCGGCTCCGCGGTGCGTGCACACGTTCGACAGGATGCGCTCGTGCCCCGATTCGTCGCGCGTCAGCACGAGCGGTTCCGCGAGCGAGCCGTCGAGCAGCGTGAACGGCGCGACGCCCGGTCCCTCGGGCGGCAGGTCGGCGCGCGCGTACTGCCACGTGCGCGCGAAGACGAGCTCGCGCTGACGCTCGAGGATTCCCGGATCCGTGTAGAAGCGCGACGGCGGCGTCTCGGCCTTCCGGACGTCGGGATGGATGTCGATGCGCAGGGGATTCATGGACGGCCTCGCTGTCGCGACACCGTACGCACGCGGACGGCGATCGGCCAATCGGGACCGATTCCGCGAGCGCGCGCGGTCAGCCGCCGAGGGTCCGGAGCCCGGCCGGATCCGGCGCCGGATCCGCTGCGGCGGCGCGCGCGAACCGGACCGAGAGCGCGCCCGTGTCGAACTGCGCGACGACACCGGGCACCGCAAGGCGCGCCGCGCTCTTCGCGGCGAGGCTCCGGAACCCCGGTTCGCGGCCGTTCTCGAGGTGCACGCAGGCTGCGGCCCACTGCGACAGCGCGCGCGCGACCTCGCCGAGCGGCGTGCCGGCGTGAGCGCGCCACGCGGACTCCCAGGCTTCGTGCGCCGCGCGCGTCGCGCCGGACTCGAGGAGCCGCAGCCCGGCCGCGAGCTCGGGCGCGGCGCGCCAGTGGCTCACGGCACGAGCTCGATCCGCGGTTCCGCGAAGCGCACGCGCGCGTTGCGGACGAAGACGCCCACGTTGCGCTCGCCCCCGGGCGCCGACTCGAGGCGCGCGTCTAGCGCGGGCCGGTCGCCGACGCGGATCTCCATCCCGCCGTCGGTGCGGACGCGCACCGCGAGCTCGACGCTCTCTCCGGCCGCGACGGGCGGCGTCAGCGGCATCGTGCGGACCCTTTTCAGCGTCGACGCGCCGTTCGAGGCCCCGTTCAGCGTCCAGATCCCGGCCAGACCGCGGTCGTCGATCCCGACCATCGTGGCCGCGTGCTCGGGAGCTCCCGCGACCACGAGTCCGGCCGTCCAGCCCGGCTCCCGGGCGCCGTCGGGCTGCAGCGTCGCGCGCACGACGTACTCGCCGCGCGCCTCGAACGAAGTGTCGACCATGACGCCGGCGCGCACGCTGGCGAACGTCACGGAGGTCTCGTCGGGATCGAAGGCCTCCATGGGCGAGGACATGAGCGGCTGCCACGATCTCAGCACCGGCGCGAGCGCGCGGATCGAGCCGCACAAGAGGCCCTTCGTGCGCGCCTCGGCCCGCAATTCGGCCGCCACGGCCTGCAGTGGCTCGCCGAGGACGGCGGCGAGGTCCGCGGCGAGCGTCGCCGCGCGCAGGGTGAGACCCGTCGCGCGGTAGTCGGCGACGAGCGCGAGGCCCGCCCGCGCGAGCTCGCCCGTGCGCTGGCGCGCGGCGCGCAACGCGGCGTTCTTCCGGTCGAGCTTCGACAGCCGCTTCTCGAGGGTCGCGCGCCGCTCGTCGTCGAGCGCGAACTTCCCCCGGTCGGCGAGGTCGAGGACCTCTTCGACGAGCGCGGCCGCCGACGTGGCGCGCCCCAGCCGTTCGAACACGACGGCCTGTCGCAACGAGAGCTCGGCGTCGGGCTTGTCCATGTCGATCTGCGTACGCACCCACTCGAAGTGGACCAGCGCGCGCGACAGGA
>JBGAOR010000108.1:0-17264 GCA_044221705.1 Planctomycetota bacterium | reverse complement strand
GCAGCGCCGCCTGCGCCTCGACCATCGCGGCCGAGGCCTCGGCCGGGACCGGCCGGACCGCGGGAGCGCGCGGCGCGACGCAGGCGCGCGCGGCCAGCGCGAGAGCGAGGGACAGGACGGAGCGGCGCACGGTGCGCCGTTCTAGGCTGCCGGCCCGTGCGCGGACAAGAGCGGTGTTCCGTCCCCGCGGGTTTGCGGCGCCGCGCGGCGCGATCCAGACTGAGGGCATGACGACCGCATCTCCGCTCTCGATGTGGACCCTGACCCCGGCGCTGCTCGTCGCGCTGTGCGCCCTCGAGCCGCTCCAGAAGGGCGGCAAGGACAAGGAGAAGAAGCCCGCCCCGGCCGCGAAGGCCGCGGCCGCGGCACCCGCGCTCCAGCCCTGGAAGGGCAAGTTCTCCGACGCGAAGGTCGCCGCCAAGGAGCGCAACGTGCCGATCCTCGTGCACATCATCCTCGAGGGCGAGGAGCAGAACGACGAGTACCGCGACAAGATCCTGACCGACCCCGAACTCCTGAAGCGCAGCCCGTCCGCGCTCGTGATCGTGTCGAACAAGGGCCAGCACCCGTCCAAGAAGATCGAGGTCGTCGTCGACGGCGAGAAGACGCAGCGCGACGCGTGCTCCGTCTACCCGATGTTCGACACCTGCCAGCAGCACCAGGCGGCGTGGGACGAGCTGTACCTCGACTACCGCGAGGAGAACGGCGACATGATGTGCCCGCAGACGGTCGTCCTGGCGCCCGACGGCACGCTGGCCGGCCGCATCAACACGAGCAACGTGCCCGAGCCGAGCGAGATCGGCGCGCTGCTCGTGGCGGCGATCGCGAAGGCCGGACCGGGCCTGACCGAGGAGCAGCTCGTCACCGTGAAGAAGGCGCTCGAGGACGGCAAGCGCCTGGCCGCCGAGGAGAAGTGGATCCCGGCCTGGCACGCCTGGTCGAGCGTGCTCGCGATCACGCAGAAGAGCCCCTACGCCGACACGGCGCGCGCCGAGGAGCCGAAAGCGCTGGCCGGGATCCAGAAGGAGTTCGAGCGGATCGCGGCGCTGCTCGTGCCCGGCACGGCGGCGAAGGCCTACGAGGAGCTCACGCGGTTCGCGGCCGAGATCGCCGGCACGCCGATCGAGAAGGACGTCGCCGCGCGGATCAAGAAGGCCGACGGCGACAAGGCGATCCAGCCCGAGCTGAAGGCCTGGCGCCTGTCGGTCGAGGCCGACGCGCTGCTGCGCGAGGCGAACGGCCTGACGGACACGGGCGACAAGAAGAAGGCCGAGAAGGTCGTGCGCAAGCTGCTCGGGCCGCGCTTCGCCGGGACGCCGGCGCAGGAGACGGCGAAGAAGCTGTGGCCGGAGATCGCTGCGGAGATCGCGTCGACGCCGCCGAAGTAGGCGGCGCCGCCGGTTCCGCGCCGCCGACCGCTAGCGCAAGCCACGCGACGACAGCGTCACGCGCGTCTCGTCGCGCTTCCCGTCGCGCTCGAACGCCACGAGCACGACGTCGCCGGGCTTGTAGTGCTGCAGCGCGTACGTCAGGTCGTAGACGTTCTCGATCTTGACCTCGCCGATCATGAGCAGCACGTCGCCGGCCAGGAAGCCCGCGCGCTCGGCCGGCGAACCGGACGACGTCCCGTCGATCTTCACGCCCGGCCCCTCGAAGGCGTAGTTCGGGATCGAGCCGAACCAGGCGTTGAAGCCCGACTGGATCTTCCGCTCGCTGCCCTCGGGCGCGGGCGGCGGCTCGACGAACGCCAGCGTCGGCGCGGCGCACATGCGGCGCACGAGGTCGAGCGCGAGGTCGGCGACGCGCACCGCGCCCTCGACCTCGAAGCGCTCGATGTCGTCCGTCGGCTTGTGGTAGTCGGTGTGCAGCCCGGAGAAGAGGTGCAGCACGGGCTTCTTGCGCTTGGCGAAGGTCGCGTGGTCGCTGCTGCCGGCCATCGCCGACGAGGACGCGTTCACGGTCAGATCGAGATTCGCGGCCGGTCCGGCTTGCGCGAGCCACGCGCCGAAGTCCGCGGCCGAACCGGCGCCGAGCACCTGGAGCTTCCCGTTGCCCGCGCGGCCGACCATGTCGAGGTTCAGGTTCGCCACGACGCGCTCGAACGGGATGGTCGGGTTGTCGGCCCAGTACTCGCTGCCCAGGAGGCCGAGCTCCTCGCCCGACCACAGCGCCACGAGCACGTCGCAGGCCGGCGGCGGACCCTCGCGCAGGTCGCGCGCGATCTCGAGCACGGCCGCCGTGCCGCTGGCATTGTCGTCGGCGCCGTTGTGGACCGCGCGCTGGTTCGGCGCGAGCGAGCCGGTGCCGCCGAAGCCGAGGTGGTCGTAGTGCGCTCCCAGGACGACGACGCGCGTGCGGTCGACGCCGGGCACGAGGCCGAGGACGTTCACGGCGCTGCCGTGGCCGCGCTCGACGTCGGCGGAGACGGTGTACACGCGCTCGTCCGCGGCGTCGGCGCGCGCGGGCTTCGACTCGAGATCTTTCGTCCAGTCGGCGAGTCGCGCGCCGAAGAGCGCCTGTGCGTCGTTCCACGACAGCGACACGCACGGGATCCCGGCACGTCCGCTGCCGCCTTCGTGGAAGGCCAGCACCGGCTTGCCCGCGTCGGACGGATGCTGCACGAGCACGACGGCGGCCGCGCCCTTGCGCTTCGCGTTCATGACCTTGATGAACACGAGCCCGGCGTTCACGAACGGATCGCCGGCGGTGACGAGCTGGGCGTCGCCGTGCGCGCGCGGCGCGGTGTCCGACGGTGCCGCGCCGTGCGGGTTCGCGGGCGCGGCCGCGAGCGGATCGGCCTTCGCGGCCGCGTGCGGGTCCGAGCCCGCGGCGGCATGCGGGTTCGCCGCAGCGCCGCCGTGCGGACTCGCAGCCGGCTTCGCCGCGCCCGGCGCGGACGCGGGCGAGCCGCGCACGACGATCGCGATCTTCCCCGTCAGGTCGCGGCCGGCGAAGTCGTCCCACTTGCTGCCCGGCGTCACGATGTGGCCCTTGTCGTCGAGCTCGTCGGGCTGCGTCAGCTCGATGCCGTACCCGCAGTACGCGACGGGTCCGCGCGCCTCGCCCTTCTCGGACGCGAAGAGCGGCGCGAGCGACCTCTCGCCCTCGGCGACGCGCTGGCCGGCCGCCTCGATCCACGACTTCCCGCCCGAGCGCGGCTCGAGCGGCACCGTGAACTCCTGCTCGTACTTCCCGCCGGTGCCCGCCGGCTGGAGGCCCAGCTCGGACATCCGTTCGGCGATCCACTCGCCCGCGACGCGACCCTGCTCCGTCCCCGCGCGGCGTCCTTCGCGCGCGTCGTCGGCGAGCCACGCGACGTCGTGCTGCAGCCGTTCGGCCGGCGTCGCCGTGCGGGGATCCGCGGTGGTCGTGTGGCAGGCGGCGAACGCGAGGGAGACCAGGACGAGTGTGGGGCGGCGCATGGGGCCGACATGCTAGCGCGGGAGCGAGTACGGAGGTCGCTGCACTCGACTCCAGGAGGCCTGCATCGGCTCATGCGAACAACCGGTTCGATTGCGGGGGCGTCCGTCTCGCGTCCGCGAGTGCGATCGCCAAGGTGGGTTCGACCACCATCAGTCCTTGTCCGACGCCTCCCGATCTCGATCGCGGCTCGTCCGCGAGAGCCATGTAGACAGCTCACGGAGCCTGTAGAACTCGGCGAACTCGGCTTCCGGCAGAACCACGCGCTTGACGTGAGTCTGCCCGGGCTCGAAGCGCAGCCAAGAGATGAGATAGGGGTTGTTGTTGGCCGCCTTGAGGACGGGATCCGCGTCGTCCAGCAGGTCGTACTCCCCAGCCGTGAACCGCGATTCCAGATACTCCTTGGTCTCGGCGTAGATCGCGGACTCGAGCTGGTCGCGCTCGGCCGCCAGGTCCGCAGCCTTCCTGGATGCATACTGCTCGGCCCAATTCTCCGACGCAGCCCGAGTTTCCATCCGGCGCTCCATCGCCGCTTTCAGCTGAGCCTGCTCGACAAGAGTCCAACCGCTGGGCACGCGCACCGTCGTGGGAGCAACGGCGAGCGACAGATCCTCTCGAGTGGTCGGTTGCGCGGGCCGCTCGAGCTCCGTTCTCGCGGGAGGCTCGATCGCACGGACGCCTCCATTCACGGGCGACAGGCTATCGACGGCCTCGGAGTGCGTCTCCATGCGCGAGGCCCACAACCAGGCGAGCGCGGCGAGTATGGCGCATCCGACAACCACCCAGAGGACAGATGCCGACGGAGCGCGAGATCCGCCGCCTTCCCGGGCCCCACTCACGTTCCGCAGTCGGAACAGGTCACGGAGAGACTCTTGCAGCGGCCTGTGGAGGAGCAATTCCCACCACACTCGGTCGAGCACTGCAGCGTCTTCTCGCCTGTGCACTGGGCTCCGCCCGAGAGCGAGTACTTGATCGTGGACGAGCATCCGCCACCTGTGCACGGAGTTCCCGAGCACAGACTCCCCTCGTGGAGCTGGTAGAACACGGTTGCGACGCAGCCGCAACTGACATCACCGATGGAAGGAGAATTCACGCACAGGGGGCACTGCGTTTGTAGCGGAGCGACCACGGCGACGATTGGAGCCGGGGAGCATGGGGCGGCGGCGGCAGGCGCGAGAATCACACCCGTGAAGGCCAATGCGAATGCGACGGCGAGGAGCTTGAACATCGTGAGTCTCCGGGAAGAGAACCTAGACCGAGCGACGGCAATGTGGCGTGCCGCATCGATCGCTCGGTGTCAGCCTAGGGCAATCAGCCTGCGAGATCAACACCCGATCATGCGCCCCCGAGTGCTGGAAGTCGCTCGCCGAACCTCGAGGCCCCGCGAATAGAATCGAGGACGTGCATCTCCAGGTCCTCTCGAGCGGCAGCGAGGGCAACTCGACGCTCGTGCGGGCGGGCGACGTCAACGTGCTCGTCGACGCGGGCCTCGGGCGCGAGGCGATGCTCGAACGGCTCGAGTGCGCGCGCCTCGGGCCGGGCGCGATCCAGCACGTCGTCGTCACGCACGGACACCTCGACCACGCGCGCTCGGCCGGACTCGTGGCGAAGCGCGAGCGCGCGACGTTGCACGCGGCCGACTCGATGCTGGCCCATCCGTGGGCGCGGCGGGCGAAGACGTGCGCCGCGCTCGCGATCGGTCGCGACAGCGCGTTCGCGTCGCGCACGGGCGGCGACGAGGTCCAGGTGCGGCCCGTTCCGATCCCCCACGACTGCGATCCGACCGTCGCGTTCCGCTTCGAGCACGAGGGCCGCGTCGCCGCGATCCTGACCGACATCGGACGCCCGGATGCGGAGGTCGCGCGCGCGCTCTCGGGCGCGCACGTGCTGGTGCTCGAGTTCAACTACGACCCCGAGCTGATGGCCAAGGGTCCGTATCCGGCCGTGCTGCAGAAGCGCATCGCCGGCGGGCGCGGCCACATGTCGAACGACCAGGCGGCGCAGATGCTCGAGCTCCTGGCGTCGGAGAACCTGCACACGCTGGTCCTGGCGCACATCTCGCAGAAGACGAATCGGCCGGAGATCGCGCTCGAAACCGCGGCGGCGACCCTCGATCGGCTCGGGATCGCGGATCGCGTGCGCGTCGTCGCGGCGCCGCAGCACGAGGCGTTGCCGAATCTCGCCGTGTGAGCCGCTATCCTGGCGGGCGATGGTCACGACCGGCGCCGCGTTCCATGTCCTCCTCGCCCTCCTCCCCGCGCCGCAAGGATTCGGCGGACTGCCGAACTCCGGCGGACCGGTCGTCCAGCCGCCGGACCTGACCTCGCGCTTCGACGTGCCGCCGGGCCTGTCGGTGAAGCTGTGGGCGGAGTCGCCGGAGCTCTTCAATCCCACCGCGATCGACGTCGACGCGCAGGGCCGCGTGTGGGTCGCCGAGGGCGTCAACTACCGGAAGTGGGGCGGCCGCAATCCCGGGCTCGAGCATCCGGGCGGCGAGCGCATCGTGATCCTCTCCGACCGCGAGGGCAACGCGCTGGCCTCGCACGCGCAGGTCTTCGTGCAGGACCCCGACCTCGTCGTGCCGCTCGGGATCTGCGTGTACGGCAACCGCGTGTTCGTCAGCTGCTCGCCGAACCTGTACGTCTACACGGACGCGGACCAGGACGGGGTGTCGGATTCGCGCGCCACGTTCTTGACCGGCTTCGGCGGGCACGACCACGACCACGGCTTGCACTCGGTCGTGCTCGGGCCGGACATGGCGCTGTGGTTCAACACGGGCAACGCCGGGCCGCACCTCGTCGCGGACGCGGCCGGCTGGAACCTGCGCTCGGGCTCGATGTACCGCGACGGCGGCGAGAACGAAGCGGACAACCGGCCCGGGCTCGTGTCCGACGACGGGCGCGTGTGGACCGGCGGGCTCGTGCTGCGCATCCAGGGCGACGGCACGGGCTTGCAGGTGCGCGCGCACAACTTCCGCAACAACTACGAGCTGGCGCTCGACGCGTTCGGCAACGTCTACCAGAGTGACAACGACGACGACGGCAACCAGGCCTGCCGCGCGCTGTGGTGCCTGGAGGGCGCGAACCACGGCTACTTCGCGGCCGACGGATCGCGCTCGTGGTACTCGGACCGGCGCCCGGGACAGGACACGTGGACCGCGCACTGGCACCAGGACGATCCGGGCGTCGCGCCGGCCGGCACGCGGCTCGGCGCGGGCGGTCCCACGGGCGTCGCGGTGTACGAGAGCGATCTGCTCGGCCACGACCTCGATGGGCGCGTTCTGTGCGCCGATGCGGGAGCGGGCAAGGTCTACGCGCTGCGGCCGAAGGCCGTGGGCGCGGGCATCGAGCTCGAGCCGGGCGTCCTCATCGCCGCGAAGGCCGACGCGCCCGAGAAGGAGCGCGCCGGCTGGTTCCGCCCGAGCGATGTCGCCGTCGGCCCCGACGGCACGATCTTCGTCGCCGACTGGTCGGACCCGGGCGTCGGCGGACACGCGGCCGGCGATCGCGACGCGTACGGCCGCATCCTGCGCATCGTGCCGACGGGGCAGTGGGTCTATCCGGCGAAGCTCGACATGTCGAGCGCGCCGGGGCGCTTCGCGGCGCTGTCGAACCCGGCGCCGAGCGTGCGCGCTCTCGCGGCGCGCGCGATCGCGGCCGAGCGCGACGCCGACGCCGAGAAGCGGTTGCGCGCGGCGATGCAGGTCACGGACAAGCGCGCCGCGGCGCGCGCCGTGTGGATCGCGGCCAGGTCGGGCAAGCTGAACGCGGAGGTCACGCGCATCGCGCTCGAGCACGACGAACCCGACGTGCGCGTGACGGCCATCCGCGCGCTGCGCGCCGCGGGCACGGACGTCCTCCCGCTCGCGGGCCGGATCGCCGCGGACAAGTCCCCCGCCGTCCGGCGCGAGCTGGCCGTCGCGCTGCGCGGCCTGCCGCTCGAGAGGACGCGCGAGCACCTCTTGGCGCTGGCGCACGGCTACGACGGCCGGGATCGCGCGTACCTCGAGGCCTTCGGGCTCGCCGCGGAAGGACACGAGGCCGCGCTGTGGCCCGAGCTCGCATCGACGCTGGGCGACGCCGATCCCGCGCGCTGGTCGCCGGCTTTCGCCGGTCTCGCGTGGCGCCTGCACCCCGAGGCCGCGATCCCGGGCTTCGTCGCGCGCGCGCGCACGGACGCGCTGCCGCTCGCCGAACGCCGGCGCTCGATCGACGCGATCGCCTTCGTGAGGTCGCGCGTCGCGGGCGAGGCGATGGTCGACCTCGCCGTGTCGGGTCCCGAGGACACGCGCGCGCTGGCGCGCTGGTGGGTGCTCGACCGCGACGAGAACGACTGGAAGGGCTTCGACCTCGCGCGCCAGGTCGGCGGCGACGAGAAGGGCGTGCTGGTGTGGTCGAGCGACATCGTGCGCAAGGGCAGCGTCGACATCGACGTCGACGTCACCGGCGCGAAGAAGCTGTGGCTCGTCGCGACCGAGGGCCAGGACGGCCAGGCCTGCGACTGGATCGACTGGCTCGAGCCGCGCGTCGCGCACGCCGGCGGCGTCGCGAAGCTCGCCGAAGTCCCCTGGGTGCGCGCCGACGCCGCGTGGGGCCAGACGCGGCGCGGGAAGAACTGCACCGGCGGTCCGATCGTGGTCGACGGCCAGACGTGGGCCGAGGGCATCGGCTCGCACGCGTACTCGGTCACGGAGTTCGAGCTGCCCGCGGGCGCGACGCGCTTCACCGCCAAGGCCGCGGTCGACGACGAGGGCTCGAAGCAGGGCCGCAGCGACGTCCAGTTCCAGGTGATGCTGGACGAGGGCGTGCTGCACGCGCGCGTGCGCGCGCTGACGCCGGTCCTGTGCGAACCCGGCGCGGCTCCGGCCGCCGTGGAGCAGGCCGCCGCCGCGCTGTGCGCGACGGGCGACGGCGGGCTCGAGGCGATCCGGCTCGCGAAGGCGGGCCGGCTGACCCCGGCCGCGACCGCGGCGATCTCCAAGCACATCTTCCAGTGTCCCGACCTGGCCGTGCGCGCGCTCGCCAGCGCGAGCTTCGAGCGCGCCACGCCGAGCGGCGAACCGCTGCCGTCCGTCGCCGAGCTCGCGCGCATGCCCGGATCGGCCGCGCGCGGCGCCGAACTCTTCTTCGGCAAGGCGACCTGCGGCCAGTGCCACACCTTCCACGGCCGCGGCGCCGACATCGGGCCCGACCTCTCCGCGGTGAAGCAGAAGTACGCGCCCGAGGCGCTGCTCGACGCGATGCTCAACCCGAGCGCCGGCATCGCGTTCGGCTACGACACGTGGCTCGTCGAGACGAAGGACGAGGAGCTCTACACGGGCTTCGTCGTGCGCGACGGCGACGAGCTCGTCCTGCGCGACACGGCCGGCCGCCGCCATTCCATCCCCAAGGCGGAGATCGCTTCGCGTGCGCGCCAGACCGTGTCGGCGATGCCCGACGGCGTCGCGACGGGACTGTCGCCGCAAGGGATCGCCGACGTGCTCGCGCTCCTGCGCAGCGATCCGAAGGTGCCGGGGACGCCGGGCGAGAAGGTCCGCCTGTTCGACGGCAACGACCTCCTGAAGTGGGACTTCTACCTGAACGATCCCGCGAAGCGGCTCGAGGACGTCTGGACCGTGAAGGACGGCGTGCTGCGCTGCACCGGTTCGCCCGGCGGCTACCTGAAGACGAAGCAGCAGTACGCGAACTTCGTGCTCGAGCTCGACTGGCGCTTCGATCCGGAGAAGGGCGCGGGGAACAGCGGCGTCCTCTTGCGCCGCACCGGCGCGGACAAGATCTGGCCGCGCTCGATCGAGGCGCAGCTCCAGAGCCGCAGCGCGGGCGACATCTGGAACATCGACGCGGTGCCGATGGTGGTCGACCCGGACCGCACGAGCGGCCGGCAGACGGTGAAGCTCCTGCCCTGCAACGAGAAGCCGCTGGGCCAGTGGAACCACTACAAGATCACGCTCGACGGCGGCGAGCTCGTCCTCGAGGTGAACGGCGAGGTGCAGAACCGCGCGAGCTGGTGCGAGGAGTTGCCGGGCGAGATCTGCCTGCAGAGCGAGGGCTCGTGGATCGAGTTCAAGGACATCGTGCTGACGCGGCTCGAGCGGCCCTGAGCAGGGCGGCGCTCGCGCTCACCACGTTCAGCCCGAGCGCCGTCCGCGCGCGCGCCGCCGGGTGCGGATGACTCCGGCGAGCGCCCGCAGCGCCTCGTTCACCGAAGCCGCGTCGGGAAACACGTCGACGAGGTCGGCATCGATCAGGACCACCTTCGACCCCTGCGCATAGCGCTTCGCCGTCACTCCCCTCTTCGCGCCGCGGAAGTCGTACTCGGCCCGCAGGCCCGAAGGCGAAGGCGCGCTGCGGTCAGGCTTCTTCCTCATACTGAACTCTCTCGCGCGGGGTCGCGCGTCGGGCGGAGATGATCCTCGTGTTCGGCGGACGATCCGTGAACGAGACGACCAACAGACGGCCGCGCTTCGATTCGCCCAGGAGAAGGTACCGAGATTCCTCGAGGGAGTGATCGGGATCGTGCCGGAGCAAGGACTGCGGGTCGCCGAACGCACTCACGGCCTCGTCGAATGTGACGCCGTGCTTCGCCCGGTTCGCGGCGTCCTTGGCCGGATCCCACTCGAAGCGGTAGCCCATGGCGCGGGAGGATCCGCGACGAAGCACCCCATCGGACAGGCACCGGCATTTCCGGGGGCTCCAGGCCTCCCTCCCGAACGGCTGCTCTCGACTTCACCGATTTCCCGTGCGGGGAGCGGCTCGGCGGGCGGATCGAGCTCGACGCGACGCGCCGCTCATGCGCGCCGCGGGATCAGCGAAGTTCGCCGCCGTCCCCGCGCATCCGACGGGTCGGATCGGTGCAGGCTCGCGCTCATCCCCGCCGCGATCCGGGTCAGGCCGAGACGATCGACCGGAACCCGCCGTAGAGGAAACGCTTCATGTCGAACGGCATCGGCCCGTCCCCCATCATCGCGCTCATCCGCGGGTCCTTCATCAACTTCGCGTTGACCGCGTCGCGGTGCGCCTTCGAGCGGTAGACGACGTACGAGAACAGGACCGTCTCGTTCCGCCGGGCACGCGCGCCCTTCGGGAATCCGACGCCGCCCAGCGACGCCGGATCGTCGAGCAGGCACTCGCGGACCTCGAGCGCGCCGAACTCGCGGAAGAGCTTCGAGGCCTTCTTGGCGATCGCGGTGTAGCGCGCGACGTTCTTCTTCGGCAGCGGGATCACGAAACCGTCGACGTAGGGCATGGGCGCCTCGGGGAGCTCGGGTCGGTAACGGATTCCTGTACCGCTCGGGCGACGCGTCGGGCAACCGATTTCCGCTCGTCCGCGACGGTGAGGGCGAGCGGGGACTGGCGCGGCGGCGGAAGTCGAATAGGCTTCTCCACCGCTCGCGCGCCACGATGCTTCTCCCCCGCCCCTCGCCCTGGCGCGCGATCCGCGTCGCCGTCTTCGCCACGCTCGCCGCGGCCCTCGTCGGCTGGATCGCCTGGCGGACGGGAATGCCCTTCCTCTTCCCGGCGCTCGGCGCGTCGACGTTCATCGTCTTCGCGCTGCCCGGCCTGCCGGCAGCCGCGCCGCGCAACGTGATCCTGTCGCACTTCGTCGCCGCGGCGACGGGGTGGCTGTGCATCCACGCCTGCTCGGTCGACCCGCGCGGCGCGACGTTGTCGCACCTCTTCGGGATGCCGCACATCCTCGCGACCTCGCTGTCGCTAGGCATCACCACGCTCCTGATGTTGCTGCTCGACGCGCCGCACCCGCCGGCGGGCGCCACGACGCTGATCGTCTCGCTCGGCTCGATGCCCGAGGCCTGGCACATCGGGGTCGTCGTCGGCTCGTGCGTCCTGCTCGTCGCGCTCGCGCACCTGGCGCACGCCGCGTTCGGCGAGGCGTATCCGATCTGGCGTCCGCCCACGAGGCGGGGGGCCGCGGCGCCCGCGATGATCCGTCCGGCGGGCGGCGAGCGCGACGCCGCGTAGGACGAGCGCACGGCGACTCTCGACGCGAGCTCCGGCCCGAGCTCGACCGCAGCGCGACCCCAGGTCAGCCCCCGCGCACGGCAGCCGCCGCCGGGGCGTGCGCTTCGTGGCGCTCGAGCCGCTCCACGATGCCGGGCGCCTTCTCGCGCAACATCCGCTCGACGACGCGGTGCATCCACCACAAGCAACCGACGGACAGTGCGAACAGGAACATCCAGCAGCTCGTCCACAAGCCGGTCATGTCGAGCAGCTGCCCGAACAGGATGGGGCAGACGAAGCCGCCGAGCCCGCCGATCACGCCGACGAGCCCGCCGACGACGCCGACCTCCTCGGGGAAGTAGTCGGGGATGTGCTTGTAGACGGCCGCCTTGCCGATACCCATCGCGATGCCGACGACGAACACGAGCAGGGTGAAGACCCACACGTTGGCCTGGAAGGAGATCTGCGTCCGGCCGACCGCGAGCAGTTCCTTCTTCTTGACGGTGTCCCCCACCCGGAACGGCCTGCGGGTCTCGACCCCGTCGGCACCGGTCTCGATCTTCTGCCCCCACTGCCTCCAGGAGACGCGCTCGGGCAGGATGCTCTGCCGGCCGGAGGCCGGTCCGGCGAGCGCGCTCGTCCGCTCGGGCGGCGCGGACTCGATCGCGTAGGTCGTCGCCTTCCCCGTGATCGTCGAGCGCACGACCATCGAGGACTCCGTCAGCGACTCGATGCGTCCGTCGGCGGACGCGGCGATCCCGTCGCCGGGCGAGAGCACGTCCATGCGCGGGAAGATCAGCAGGAAGCAGCCGACGACGCACGTGCCCAGGACCCCGTACATGACGCGTCGGGCGCCGTAACGGTCGGACATCCACCCGCCCAGCGCACGCACGAGGCCCGACGGCAAGGAGAAGATCGCGGCGAGCACGCCAGCTCCGGCGAGCGGGAACTCGTAGAAGCGCACGTAGTACGGGACGAGCCACTGGGACAGCGCGACGAACGCGCCGAACACGAGGAAGTAGTAGGCCCCGAAGCGCCACACGCGCACGTTGCGGAGCGGCGCGAGGCGCTGGCGCAAGCTCTTCTCGGAGCCGTGCGGCGTCGTCCGCGGGTACGTGAACGCGAGGAAGACGAATGCCGTCGCCGCGAGCGCGCCGGCGTAGATCAGGGGCAGCGTCCGCCAGCCTTCGGGGTTCGCGCCGCGCTCGGTGAGCCGCGCGAGCAGCGGCGGCGCCGCGAGCAGCGTGATCGCCGAGCCCGCGTTGCCCGCGCCGAAGATCCCGAGGGCCGTGCCCTGTCGCTGCTTGGAGAACCACACCGACGTGTACGCGATGCCGACGGCGAATGCCGCACCCGAGATCCCGAAGCCGAGCGCCGCCAGGAAGAAGCCCGCGAAGTCGTCGACGCGCGAGTTGTAGACCAGAGCGAGGGCGGCGAGCAGCATCAGCACGAAGTACACCGGCCGCCCGCCGTACCGGTCGGTCAGGAGGCCGACCGGCAGCCGCAGCAGCGACCCGGTCAGCACCGGCGTCGCCATCAAGACGCCGATCTGGAGCGCCGACCAGTCGAACGCCCCCGTCGTGACGAGGTGCGTGACGAGCACGCCGTTCATCGTCCAGACCGCGAAGCAGACGGTGAATGCCAGCGTGTTCATGGCCAGCACCGACCAGGCCTTGCGCGACTCGCTCACGGCGCAGCACCCTCCTCGAGCGGTTCCTTCGCCCGGACGCGGACCGCGAACCCGTGGAGCAGGTTCGAGAGTCCGTAGAGCGTGATCACGGTCGCTGCCGTGATCATCGCGACGCGGAACCAGTTCCGCCGCAGGTTGTGGACGAAGAGGCTCCACGGCGCGCCATCGCTCGCGCTCAAGGGGTGCGTGCCCTCGAGGTACTCGCGCGAATCTGGCAGCCCGTCGTCGTCGAGGTCGCTCGCGACGCCGAGTTCCTCGGCCAGCTTCGCCGGCGCCGAGCGCAGCTCGAGGACGCGCTTCTTCCCGATGCGCTGCAGGATCAGGTCGCCGAAGTCGTTCAGGATCGGGCTGTCGACGTTCGCGCCGGGCTCGAACGCGGCGCGCGCCCGGCCGAGCCGGCCGAGTTCCTCGGCCGAGAGCGCACCGATCTGTCCGGCGGCCGTGCCCTCGGGCCCGTTCGAGTGGACGTGACACAGCGCGCAGTCCACCGGCCGACCCGAGTTCTTGCGCACGAAGGCCTGGTACTCCCCGTGGGCGGCGGCGCGCGCGGGCAGCGCGGCGGAGAGAACGAGGACGGTCGCGATGGCGGAACGCTTCACGGGCTCACCCCCTTGAACACCTCGTAGATGGTCTGGCCGAACAGCGTGATCACGACGAGGTACGTCGCCGCCGCGATCGCGATCGTACGCAGCGTGCGACGGCTCGCGCGGCCGAGGAGCCACGGCGCGAGGAGCAGGCCGAGCACGCCGGCCGTCATCCCGAGCATCACGGCCCAGTACGGCAGGAGCTCCAGCGGGTAGTAGACGAAGAAGAAGTACCACTCGGGCTTGATGCCCTCGGGCGTCGACCCCAGCGCGTCGAACGGCTCCATGAGCGGGTAGGCGAAGAACGACTCGAACGGCAGGCACAGGCCGAGCACGAACAGGAGCAGGAATGCCACGCCCCACACGGAGAGGTCCTTGATCACGAAGAACGGGAAGAACTTCTCGGCTCCCACGCGCTGGGCGTCGACGCCGCGGCTCATCCCGTGGATCTGCACCTGGAAGAGGTGCAGGCCCAGCAATCCGGCCACGAGGAACGGCAGCAGGATCACGTGCAGCGCGTAGAAGCGCGACAGGGTCGCCTGTCCGACCGCGGCCTCGCCCTGGATCGTCTCGCGCACGTACGTCGGCCACGTCGCCATCTCGCCCGGCAGGTACTGGCCGATCGCCTCGATCGACTGCAGCCCGACCTTGGTGGCGTTGACCGCGATCTGGTTCCAGGGCAGCAGGTAGCCGGTGAACCCGAGCCCGAACACGAGCATCGCCAGGAACACGCCCGTGACCCAGGTGATCTCGCGCGGCTTCGCGAAGGCCTTCATCGCGAACGTCGTGAGGACGTGCACGATGATCGTGAGGATCATCGCGGACGAACTCCAGGCATGCATGTTGCGGACGAGCGCGCCGCCGCTCACGTGCTGCGTGATGTACTCGACGGACGCGTGCGCGTCGCTGACGGTCGGCTGGTAGTAGAAGAGCAACATCGACCCCGTGACGACCTGCACGAGGAAGAAGAACAGCGCCAGGCCGCCCAGGTAGTAGGCCCAGCTCATGCGGTGGACCGGGACCACCTTCTTGGTGACCATCGACTCGGCGTTCAGCTTCGCGACGGGGAACCGCTCGCGCGCGAACTCGGCCGTGCGGCCGGCGATCTCGTCGAGTTTCACGCGGACCTCCCGCCCTGGGGCTTGGCGATGTAGACGTCGAGCTGGTCGACCTTCGCCGGATCCGGCTGCCCGTGCACCGCGCCGTCCGACGAACGGCTGGCGACGATGTTCAGGTCGGCGTCCATGAGCACCCAGCCGATCGACGGCAGCGGGTCCTTGGCCGGCGCGCCCGCGTTGGGACGACCGGTCTGGACGTCGAAGAACGAGACGTGACAGGGACAGAGGATGCGGCCCTGCGCGTCGACGTCGCTCCCGACGGTGCAGCCGAGGTGCGTGCATTTCGCCGAGCGCAGGACCGGCAGGCCGTCGCTCCCGCGGAACGCGAGCGCGGGGCGCATCTCGTAGTCGACGAAGTAGCGGCCCTTCTTGGCGCTGAGTTCGGACAGCTTCGCCACGCGGATGTAGCCCTGGCGCGTGCGCTCGAGCTCCAGCTTCTTCTGCGCGGCGTTCTGCTCGAGCCGCGCGAGCTTCTTCTCCATGAGCCCGGCCGACTCCTTCTCGCTCATGCGCGGGCCGAAGAAGAAATGCATGAACTGGTCGAACGTGCCGACGGCGAGCAGCGAGCCCCCCGCCGCGAGCCCGGCCGAGGCGCGCAGGAAGAACCGCCGAGCCTCGAGCCGCTCGACGAACGCCGTGGCGCGCTCGAACCGCCGCGGGTTCGCCCACACGACGACGAGCGGGGCGCGGAACAGGTACAGGACGGGCAGCGAGAACAGGTGGACCAGGCGCGAGAACGGCACGAGGAGCAGAACCACCCATGCCAGCGCCATGTGCGCCTGCACGAGAGCCGGCAGATCGGCGACGAGCGCCGGCTCCGGTCGCAAGGTCGCGAGGCTCCACAGGTACGGAGCCGCGGTGCCGGTCGACCACGAGGCGCCCCAGCGGTGCAGGAGCGCGGTCAAGAGCCCCAGCACGACCTGCGCCAGCAGGATGCCGAGGACGGCGAGGTCGACCGTCGTCGTGACGGCCTGCACGCGGCCGTCGCTCAGACGACGGAGCGCGAGGACGGCGAGGCCCAGGATCGCGAGGATCGCACAGCCCATGCCCACGACCTCGACACCGATCAGGACCGTGCGGTTCGAGACCAGGCTGGCCCACACGCTGGGCACGAGGAACGCGACCGCGTGACCGGCCAGGACGACGAAGATGCCCACGTGCCAGGGCGCGGAGCCCCAGAGCAGCCGACGGTCCTCGAGGAACTGCGAGGAGAGCGCCGAGTAGCTGAAGCGCTTCGTGCGGAAGCGCCAGATCGAACCGAGCACGCACACCAGGACGGCGGCGTAGGGCAGACCGACGAGGAGGAAGGACTGGATCATGGCTCGTCCTCTCCGTGCTGGATGGAACACCCGAGGCACCCGTCCTGGTCGGGCATCCGCGCCGTGCGCGCGATCGACGCGCTCACGGCCTCGGAAACGCCGTCCGGAGCGAGCGCCGCCATCGTCGCGGCGAGCAGGTGCCGGTACGGATTGCGCGTGCCCGCCAGCGCGGCGTGCATCGCCGTCACCGGCACCGCCAGGCACCAGCGGACGAGGTCCGAGCATTCCTCGGCGTCCAGGCGCCGCGCGAACCGCAGGAGTACGCCGACGTGATCGGGGAGCTCGTTCCCCGCCTCGAAACCGACGTCCCGGAACCGCTCCACGAGCCGCGCCATGAGGTGGGCGCGCTTGAAGCTCTCCTCGCCGAACAGGTGGACCCCGACGTAGGGCGCCGCGGCGGGCGCGACGAGGAACGTGCGCACGTGCGCCTCCTCGAGGAGCTCGGGCGACAGCGACAGCGCCTCCTCGGCGAACGCGGACAGGTGGGCGGCCACCGCGGGCGTGCCGGCTTGTCGCGCGGCGCGGACGGCCGCCGCGAGGAATTCGGCGTGGGGATACTCGAACAGGTCGGCGAGCAGCGACAGCTCGGCCACATCGACGGTCACGAGATCGATCACGGTCAACCTCCTCGCTCCGGCAACTCCGTGCGGCCCAGCCCGCACGACCCCTTGCACGCCTCGGCCGAGCATCCGGCCGGCAGCGCTTCCTCGCGCTGGATCGGCGGCAGGACGAAGCGCTCCTCCTGCGTGGCGATCGCCGTCAGCTCGTAGATCGCCTCGGCTTGCTCGGGCGAGAGCCGAGCCTCGCGCAGGAGGCGTTTCACGTGATCGCCGTCCACGTCGTCGTGCCCCTGCAGGCGCTTGAAGTGGCGGACGGCGATGAGCTTCTTGAGCACGCTCTCGACGACCTCGCGGTTCCCGGCCGCGAACAGGTTGGCCAGGTACTGGATCGGGATGCGCGCCGATTCGAAGTCGCCGAACAGGCCCCGCGCGTCGTGCTCGTAGATGCCGCCCTCGATCTTCCCCATGATCGGCATGAGCGGCGGCACGTAGAAGAGCATCGGGAACGTGCGGAACTCCGGGTGCAGCGGCAGCGCGAGCTTCCACTCCACGACGTACTTCCACACCGGCGACGACCGCGCGGCGACGATGAACTCCTCGCTCACGCCGCCCATG
>JBGAOR010000177.1:0-2081 GCA_044221705.1 Planctomycetota bacterium | reverse complement strand
CCGTGCGGACCGCCGAGCACGAACCGCCCGGTCGGGTTCACGTGGTAGATCGTCTTCGAGTCGAGGTACTGGGCCGGGATCACGGCCTTGATGATCTTCTCGATCACCTCGCTCTTGATCGTCTCGTAGGAGACGTCGGGGTCGTGCTGCGTGCTGATCAGCACGGTGTGCACGCGGACGGGCTTGTGGCCGTCGTACTCGACCGTGACCTGGCTCTTCGCGTCGGGGCGCAGCCAGGGGAGGATCTTCTTCTCGCGCAACTCGGCCTGCTTCTCCATCAGGCGGTGCGCATAGTAGATCGGGAACGGCATCAGCACGTCCGTCTCGCGGCACGCGAAGCCGAACATGAGGCCCTGGTCGCCGGCGCCCTGCTCCTTGTGCAGACCTTCGCCTTCCGAGACACCCTGGCTGATGTCGGGCGACTGGCGGTCGAGCGTCACCATCACCGCGCACGTGTCGCCGTTGATGCCGAAGCGGTCGTCCGTGTAGCCGATGCGCTTGATCGTGTTGCGCGCGATCGTGGCGTAGTCGATGCGCGCGTTCGTCGTGATCTCGCCCGCGACGACGCACAGGCCGGTCGTCACCAGCGTCTCGCACGCGACGCGGCTCATCGGGTCCTGCGCGAGGATCGCGTCGAGGACCGCGTCCGAGATCTGGTCGGCCACCTTGTCGGGGTGGCCCATGGAGACGGATTCCGAGGTGAAGAGTTGCCGGGACATGAGGCTATGGATCGGAGGTGCGGTCGGGATGCTGGAGGAGTTCCGGGATGCGACGGCGCGATTCGGGACCCATCCGGGACGACGCGGGGCCGAACAGCGATCCCGCAGGATAGCGCCGACCGCCGTGCTCCGCGCCCGGAATCAGGCGCCCTTGCCCGGGGTCCGCGCCAGCACGCGCTCGACGAGCGCGCGCAGCGTCAAGGCCGTCGCCCCCTTCTGGGCCTCGACCACGGAACGACCGGCCGCCCCCATCGCCAACCGTCGCTCCGGATCGTCGAGCAGCGCGCGCAGAGCCGGCCCGAGGTCCGACTCGCCGCCGAGGCGCCGCGCGGCGCCGGCGTGCTCGAGGAGGCCGGCCTCCTGGAGGAAGTTCGCGACGTGCGGACCGTAGACGACGGCCCGACCCTGGGCCGCCGGCTCGAGCATGTTCTGGCCGCCGTGCGGGATGAGCGACCCGCCGACGAACACGAGATCGGACGCGGCGTAGACCTGCTCGAGCTCGCCGATCGTGTCCACGACGAGCGGCCGCGCGGGATCGGCGACCTCGCCCGCGCGCAGACGCGTCAGGAGCTGCGGCTCCGGGCCGAACTGCGCCAGCTCGCGCGCGAGCGCGGCCGAGCGCTCGGGATGCCGCGGCACGAGCACGAGGCGAGCGGTCGGGAACGACGCGCGCCACGCCCGGACGAGCGCGGCTTCCTCGGGCGCGTGCGTGCTGCCGGCGACGACGACCCGCTGGCCGGGCCGCGCGGCGACGCGGCGCACGATCTCCTCGGACGGCTCGCGCGGGCCGGTGCGCAGGCCGTCGGCCTTCACGTTGCCGGTGATCACGACGCGCGCCGGATCGGCGTCGAGGCCGACGAAGCGCTGCGCGTACTCGGCGTCCTGCGCGCAGTAGAGCGAGATGCGCGCGAACTGCGGCAGCAGGTTCTTGAAGCCCAGGTAGCGGCGGTAGCTGCGCTCCGTGATGCGACCGTTCACGACCGCGATCGGGATGCCGGCGCGGTTCGCCTCGCGCAGGAAGCTCGGCCACACCTCGAGTTCGACGAGCACGGCGCAGTCGGGCGCGACGCGGCGCAGGAAGCGTCGCACGACGAACGAGAGGTCGAACGGGAAGCGCACGACGGTCGCTTCGGGGAAGAGCTTCCGCGCGACGTCGAAGCCCGTCGTCGTCACCGTGCTCACGACGACGTCGAGGTCGGGCCGAGCCGTGCGCAACTCGCGGACGAGAGCCTGCGCCGCCTTGACCTCGCCGACCGAGACGCCGTGCACCAGGATGCGGCCGCGTTCGCCCGGGCGCCGCGCGCGCGGCAGCCCCGCGCCGAGGCGCGCGCCCGCGGTCGCGCGAAAGCGCGCCGACGTCGC
>JBGAOR010000176.1:0-2095 GCA_044221705.1 Planctomycetota bacterium | reverse complement strand
CCCCGCGCTCTGCGCCGGCGCGGCGCGCGCGGGTCGCGACACGCGCGCCGATCCACCGCTCTACGCCTACTGCTACGAGCGCGTCACGCCGGGGCCGGACTACCTGGCCTCGGTGCACCAGACGCCGCGCTCGTTCGCCGGCATCGACGCGCGGAGCGCGGCGCGCGCGCGGCGTTTCCTGGCCGGCCTCATCGACTTCGAGCGCTATCCGGCGTGGGAGCATGCGTCGACCCGCGCGGCGGAGTTGGCCAAGCTGCTCGAGAACGCGTACCGCGCGACGAACATCGCCTTCGTCGACGAGTGGGCGCGCGTCGCGGAGCAGGCCGGCGTGAACCTCTTCGACGTCGTGCGCTCCATCCGCGTGCGCAAGGGCACGCACGACAACCTGATGTTCCCCGGCCTGGGCGTGGGGGGCTACTGTCTGACGAAGGACTCGCTGCTCGCCGCGTGGGGCGTCGAGAACCTGCTCGACGGCACGGCCGAGCTGCCTTTCTCGCGCCGTGCGATCCTCGTCAACGAGACGATGCCGCTGCGCGCGGTGCGCGCGGCCGAGGCGCACTTCGGCGATAGGCTGCGCGGCACGACGGCGGCGCTCTTCGGGATCACGTACCGCGCCGGTGTCGAGGACACGCGCAGCTCGCCGACCGAGATCCTGGCGCGCGCGCTGCTCGAGCGCGGAGTGCGCGTGCGCGCTCACGATCCGCTCGCGCGGTCGTGGCCCGAGCTGCCCGGGGTGCCGGTGACGGCGACCGCGGAGGAAGCTCTCGACGGCGCGGCGCTGGCCGTCGTGTGCCTGCCGGACGCGGCGTACTCCGCGGTCCTCGCGCCGCTCCTCGCGAGCCGGCTGCCCGCCGGCGGACTGCTCGTCGACGCCTGGAACGCCGTCGCCGACGCGGTCGCGGCGCCGCTCGCGGCGCGCCGGGTCGCGACGTTCGTCTACGGACGCGGAGACCTGCCGAAGCCCGCTCCGGAGGCGACGTGAGCGCTCGCCACCTCGTCACGGGAGCCGCCGGGCTCATCGGATACGCGTACACGGCGCGCTGTCTCGAATCGGGCGACTCGGTCGTGGCCGTCGACGATGGGCGCAAGGGCGGGACCGCGGACCTCGACGCGCTCGCCGCGCGCCACCCGGGACGGCTCGAGCTCGTCCGCGCGGACCTGACGCGCGCGCCGCTCCCGCCCGTCGGCGCGGTCGACGTCGTCGCGCACTTCGCGGCCGTGCTCGGCGTGCAGCACGTCGCCGATCATCCCTGGCAGACGATCTCGGAGAACCTACGCAGCACGCTGCTCGTGCTGGAAGCCGCCGGCGCGGCGCGCGCGCGCGCGGTGCTCTTCGCCTCGTCGAGCGAGGCGTACGCGTTCGGACTCGAGAAGGGCTGGCTGCCGCTGCCGACGCCCGAGGACGTCCCGCTCGGGATCCTCGAGCCTTCCCTGCCGCGCTGGAGCTACGCGGCCAGCAAGCTGGCGGGCGAGTCGGCGGTGTTCGCCGCCGCGCGCGAATACGGGTTCGCGCCGATCGTCGCGCGGTTCCACAACGTCTACGGGCCGCGGATGCCGGCGACGCACGTGGTCCCGGAGCTGCTCGCGCGCTGCGCGCGCCGCGAGGACCCTCTCGTCGTCTATGGCGTCGAGCAGACGCGCAGCTTCCTGCACGTCGACGACGCTGCGCGCGCTCTGCGCCTCCTCGTGGAGGCCGGGATGACGCGCGGCGGCGGGATCTGGAACGTGGGCAGCGACGTGGAAACGTGCATCGCCGAATTGGCCGCGGTGTGCTTGCGCGCCAGCGGGCACACGGCTCGCATCGAGCCGCGAGCAGCGCCCGCCGGATCCGTCGATCGGCGCGTGCCCGACGTCTCGAGGCTGCGCGCGCTCGGTTTCGCTCCGGCCGTTCCGCTGGCCGCGGGCATCCAGGACTGCTGGCGCGCGATCGCGGCGCGGACGGCGCGCTGACGCGCTCCCGTTCCGCGATCGAACGCGACTACCGGGGCGGTTCGGTGATCGGCGTCGGCGCGGTCGATCGCTCGCCGCTCGTCGGCGCTCGCCCGGCCCGCGCCTGCTCGGCCCGCTCGAACATCCGGGCGGCCTCGTCCGCGCG
>JBGAOR010000107.1:0-17429 GCA_044221705.1 Planctomycetota bacterium | reverse complement strand
CCGCCCTCCGAATCCCCTCGGGCGCCGGGACGCTCTCATTTCTGGGCCAACTCGCAGGAAGTGAGCCAGGCACCGTGCAGAGATGTTCACCCCGCGGTCAGCTCTCGCGGTCCAGTTGTCGCGTCACGAGCGCGTCGATCGCGCCGATCGGGACGCCGCGGCCTTCGAGCAGGATCGAGATCTTGAGCACGAGCCGTCGCCGGCGTTCCTCGAGTTCGCTGCGCTCGCCGGAGTCCGAAGTCGCAGCGAGCAGCAGGTCGATCTGTGTGATCCCGCGGCGCACCTCGGCCTCCTCGGGCAGGAAACCGTGGCCCTTCAGGAGCCGGTAGGCCGCGCGCAGGTCCTCCGGCACGAGCGACAAATCGTCTTCAGGCGGGATCGGCTCGCCCTTACCCGCGAAGTGATCCAGCTCGCCGGCTTCGAGCGCTTCGCGGATGCGGCGCTCGGCGATCTTCGACAGCGGATCCATGCTCGTTCCAGCCTGATCCCGATCCGCGGTCCGCGCAAGCGCCCGGGTTCCGTCTCGGTCCGCCTCGAACCCTCGCGTGCCCTTGCTCCGACCTCCCGCTCGCGGGTAGCGTCGCGCCGATGGCGACGATCGCTCAGCGCAAGGTGACGGTGGTGGGGGCGGGCTACGTGGGCTCCACGTGCGCGCACCTCTTGTCGATGAAGAACCTGGCGTCGGAGATCGTGCTCATCGACGTCGTCGAGGGCCGCCCGCAGGGCATCGCGCTCGACATGAACCAGAGCGCGGCGGTCGAGGACTTCGGCGGCCGCGTGATCGGCACGAACGATCCGAAGGACACCGCCGGTTCCGACATCGTGATCATGACGGCCGGCCTGCCGCGCAAGCCGGGCATGAGCCGCTCGGACCTGCTCGAGACGAACGCCAAGATCATCATCCACGTCGCCGACTACGTGCGCCACGGCTCGCCCGACGCGCACGTCATTGTCGTGACGAACCCGCTCGATTCCATGGTGACGCTGATGCGCGCGCGCACCGGTTTCCCGGGGGCTCGCGTGACGGGCATGGCCGGCGTGCTCGACAGCGCGCGCTTCTCGTGGTTCATCGCCGAGGCGACACGCGCGAACGTGCAGGACGTGCGCGCGATGGTGCTCGGCGCGCACGGCGATTCCATGGTGCCGGTGCCGAACTACTGCACGGTGAACGGCGTGCAGCTCAAGGACCTCGTCGACAGGGCGAAGATCGAGGCGATGGCCACGCGCACGAAGGGCGGCGGCGCGGAGATCGTGAACCTCTTGAAGACCGGGAGCGCCTACTACGCGCCGGCCAGCTCGTCGGTCGCGATGGCGAAGGCGATCCTGAACGACGAGAAGCGCATGCTGCCGTGCGCGTGCTTCCTGAACGGGCAGTACGGCTTCGAGGGGATCTACATGGGCGTGCCGGCGATCCTCGGGAAGGACGGCGTGGAGCGGATCGTCGAGATCCCGCTCGACCTCGACGCGCGCGCGCAGATGCAAAAGACGGCGGGCGCGATCCTGGCGGACGTGCAGCTCTTGCGGGACAAGAAGCTGATGTGATCGCGTCGATCCGGACGTCGCGAGCCGATCGCATCGCTCGCGCCGTGTCCTTGCCGCGCCCTCGCGCGACCGCGTACCCTGACGCGGACGATGCCGGTGAGTTCCCCGCCCCCGGTCGCCGAGTTCGTCGTGCGCATGGACGACGCGTACTTCCGCGCCGCCGCTGCGCATCTGGTTCCGGTCCAGCACTCGGGGAAGTCGAAGACCTTCGCGAGCGCGGCGCTCGTGGTGCTCGCGCTGCTGGGTTATGCGATCCGCTCGGTGTTCGACCGGAACTGGCGCGACCTCGCGCTGCTCGGAGTCCTGATCGCACTGGTCCTCGTCGCCGTGTTCCTGGTGAGGAAGCGGCTCCGCGATGCGCGCCGGAAGACGCCCGACTACGGCAAGGACGTGCGCGTCCGCATCGTGAGCGACGGAGTGGAGATGATCGGATCCGTGGGAACGTCGACGTGGGGGTGGAGCGCGTTCCGGCGGGCGCTCCTCCTGCCCGACGGGATCCTGTTCTCGCTGACGGACGGCGCCGGCCTGTGGGTTCCGAGCGCCTCGGTCGTCGCGGGCTCCCGCGCCGCGGTCGATGTGCCCGTCGCGTCGCGCATCGCGGATGTGGACGGAGCGGAGGTCGCTCGTGACGAGTCGCCGCGAGTCCGCGAAGCCGCCGTGCTCGCGGCGTACCGAGCGCGCTTCGACCGTGCGTACTACCGCGGCGCGATGTTCGCCCTGCGACCGCGGCGCGCGCGGGTCGGTCACGCGTTCGCCATCGCCTGCTTCGCGGGCGCGATCCTGCTCGGCCTGCTCTTCTGCGGAATCGCGGCCGCAGATGGGGAGTGGGGCAAGGTCTGCATCGGCGGGATTCCGCTCGCCGGCATGCTCGTCTACCTGAACCAGCGGCCGCCGCCCGACCTCGCGCTCGTGCGCAGCCCAGTTCCCTACCGGGAGGAGATGGAACTCCTCGTCCGCGGCGCGGGCATCGAACTCCGTGGCGCCAGGTCGTCGATCCACCTGCAGTGGGCAGCACTCCGCCTCGCTCGCACGGATCCGAGCGGGATCCTCCTGCTCGACGACGAGGGCCGCGCGGTGTGGTTGCCCGACTCGGCCCTCGCGTCGGGCTCGCGCGAGGACGTCGAGCGGGTCGTCGAGCGAGTCGTCGGCGGCCGGCTCACATCCGTCCGTCCCTCGCCCTGACCGTTGCCGCGATCGGAGGGTCCTGTCGCTATCCTCGCGCCGGTGAGAATGCGCACACGCATCGCGGCCGGCCTCGCCGCCCTCCTCCTCGCCGCGACGTGCTCGACGCCCAGCGATCCCGCGCCGCAGCCGGCCGAGCACTCTGCAGCGCCGTCCGTCGCGCCGCCGCCCGTCGCACCGCCGACTGCACCGCTGCGCGACGTCGTCGCGGCACCGACCTCGACCGCTCGACCGAAGGCCCAACCGGGCTTCCAAGTCGACCTCGTCGCCGAAGCGCCCGCGATCCTGTGGCCCAGCGCGATCCTGGCCCTCGACGACGGCTCGATCCTCGTCGGCGAGGACCGCATGGACATGCCCGGCCCGACCGACCAGCCGCTCGACCGTGTGATCCGGCTCGCATGGGACGCGGACGGCACGCTGACGAAGACCGCGTTCGCCTCGGGCCTCTACGCCGTGATGGGGCTGGAGCAGCAGGACGGCGACGTGTTCGTCATGAACATGCCGCACCTGACGCGGCTCCGCGATCGCGACGGCGACGGCGTCGCGGAAGAGCGCGAGGAAATCCTCACGAACCTCGGACCGCCTGCTCCCGGTTGGCCGGGCGGCTTCAACGACCACATCGTCTCCGGGTTGCACTTCGGCATCGACGGGCGCCTCTACGTCGCGGTCGGCGACAAGGGCATCCCCGGTGCGGCGGGGCGCGACGGCTCGCGCATCGAGCTCCGCGGCGGCGGCGTCGTGCGCCTGCGACCCGACGGCACGGAGCTCGAGATCGTCGCGCGCGGACTGCGCAACGTGCTCGACGTCGCGATCGACGCGGACGGCGAGATGTTCACGTACGACAACACCGACGACGGGCTGGGCTGGTGGACGCGCGCGACGCACATCGTCCCGGGCGGCCAATTCGGCTATCCGTGGGACTACACGCGCCGGCCCGAGCGCACGCTGCCGTGCATGAAGGACTACGGCGGCGGATCGCCGTGCGGCGGGCTCGTGTACCGCGAGGCGGCCTGGCCCGCGCCGTACCGCGGCAGCTGGTTCCACTGCGAGTGGGGCAAGGGGAGCTTGCGCCGCTTCGAGCTCGAGCGCGCGGGCTCGTCGTTCCGCATCGCCAAGGACGAGGACTTCGTCACCGCCGGCGACGTGAAGAGCTTCCGGCCGTTCGACGTGTGCGAATCGCCCGACGGCCGCTTCCTGTACGTCAGCGACTGGGCGAACGACGGTTGGACGAACCCGACGGAGTGCGGGCGGATCTGGCGCGTGCGGCGCGCGGACGACGACGCGCGCAGGCCGAGCGTCGCGCGGCCGTTGCCGGCGACGACGAGCGAGCTCGTCGCGGCGCTCGACGATCCGAGCTACCGGCAGCGCACGCGCGCACAGCGGGCGCTCGCGCGGAGCACGTCGGCGAAGGACCTGGCCATCCTGCTCCACGCCGCGGGCGGATCCAGCGCGCTCGTGCCGCGGACGCACGCGCTGTGGGCGCTGGACGAGATCCTGCGGCGAGCGGATCCGGCCGCGGCGGATGCGAGCGCGCGCGAGAGGACGCTGAGCGACATCGCCGCCGGTCCCGCGGCGAGCGTGCCGCTCGCGCGGTGGCTCGGATCCGCGGGCGCGGACGAACGGAGCGCGCTCTCGCGTCTGCTCGCGTTCCTGAAGGATGGCGACCCGTTCGTCAGGCGTACCGCTGCGGAATCCCTGGCGCTTCGGCTGCCGGCGTGGCGCGGCGAGATCGAAGCGTACGGCTGCGTGGACGCGCTGCTCGATGCCTTGGAGCACGCCGAGGATCGCTACGAGCGCTTCGCGATCGTCCAGGCGCTGCGTGCGAGCGGCGCAACGCCCGAGATCCTCGGGGCCAGCGCGCGCACTCAGCTCGACCTGATCGAGGTCCTGCGCGAGAACCGCACCGAGGCGTGCGTCGCGATGCTCGCGCGGGTCGTGCGCGAGGCCGACGACGAGAGCCTTCGCCTGCGCGCGCTCGTCGCGCTGGCCGACACCGCGCGCGAGCCGGCGCCGTGGGACGGCAAGTGGTGGAACATCCAGCCGGCGGCGCGGCCGCCGCCCGCGCACACGGTCGACTGGGCGGGGACCGAGCTCGCTCTCGCTGGAGTGCGTGCTGCGCTCGAGGACGAGGCCGCGGCCGTGCGCCTCGCCGCGCTCGCGGCCATCGTCGAGGCCGAGGACCGCGACGGCGCGCCGGCGATCCGGGATCGCTTCGCGCGCGAGACCGAGGAGAGCGTGCGCGTCGCGGCGCTCGACGCGCTCGGCAGCCTGCGCGATCCCGACGCGCTCGCGCTGATCGAAACGGTCCTGCGCAGCGGTCCCCGTTCCGACGACGAGCGCACGCACGCCGTCGGCGCCGCGACGCGCATCGCCACGCCGGAGGCGATCGGTCTCGTCGTCGCCATCGCGCGCGACGAGCGCGCGCTCGACGCCCAGGTCGTGCCGTGCCTCGCGGCGCTCGGCCGGAGGACCGAGCCCGGTGCGCTCGCCGCGATCGAGCAGCGCCTCCACGCCGGCTCGAGCGCCGTGCGCGCGGCCGCCGTCGCCGCGTTCGTCGAGGCGCGCGGGAAGGCCGGCGCCGCGACGCTCGAGCCCTTGCTCGCCGACCTGGACGCCGCGGTCCGGCGCGCGGCGTGCGCGGCGTTGGGCTCGATCGGCGGCCGCGAGCACGTGCCGTCGATCCTGCCGCTCGTCGACGACGACGCGACGCGCAGCGCCGCGACCGCCGCGCTGGCGCGGACGCCGGACGCGCGCGCGCTCGACGCCTACTTGCGCGGCCTCGCCCTGCCCGACAACGGCCTGCGCCTCGCGTGCCAGGGCGCCATCTCCGCGATCCGCGCCGAATGCCGCGCGACGATCGAGGCTCGACACGCGGCGTCGCCGCTGGCGCCCGACGTGCTCGAGCAGGTGCGCGCGATCTACGCCGAGCCGCAGGCCGTGCACGCGTGGCGAATCGTCGGCCCGCTGCCGCGCGAGAAGGACGCCGCGCCGCGCATCGACCCGCTGCGCGTCGACGTCGCGAGTGCCGTCGCGGGGATCGACGGTCGCGCGACGCCCTGGATCGAGCTCTTTGCGCGCGCCGACGGCTTCGTCGATCTCGAGAAGACGCTGCAGCCGGCGTCGAACGTCGAGGCCTGGGCCTTCGCGACGCTGACGTCCGCGCGCGCGCGGACGGCGCAGTTCCGCCTCGGGAGCGACGACACGTGCACCGTGTGGGTCAACGGCGTCGAGCGCCACGACTTCCAGGGCGACCGCGCGTTCACCGCGGACTCCGACCGCTTCGACGCTCCGCTCGTCGCCGGCGCGAACGCGATCCTCGTGCGCATCGGGAACAGCGGCGGACACTGGTCCTTCGCGCTGAAGGCCAGCGAGGAGCCCGGCGGTCCGCTGTTCGACGGCGAGGTCCCGGCGGCCGGCTCCGCGCACCGCGCGTTCGCGCGCACGCATCCCGGCGATCCCGCGCGCGGATCGATCGTGTTCCGCCGCGCGGACGGACCGCAGTGCATCCGCTGTCACGTCGTCGACGGCGCGGGCACGGCGGTCGGGCCGGACCTGTCCGACGTCGCGCTCAAGTACCCGCGCGATGAGCTGGTCGACTCGGTGCTCGAGCCCTCGAAGCGCGTGGCCGAGGGCTACACGACGCTCGCGCTCGAGCTCGACGACGGTCTGGTCGCCGTCGGGATGCTCAAGGCCGAGACGAAGGACGCGATCGAGCTGTGGGACTCGACCGGCCAGGTCCGCCGCATCGACCCGGGCGAGGTGGTGGGCCGGCGCACGATCCCGATGTCGGTGATGCCCGACGGCCTCGCGACGCTCGTGTCGCCCGAGGAGTTCGCCGACCTCGTCGCGTACCTGCAGAGCCTGAAGGGGACGGCGGCGAAGTAGGGGCCGCGGCCGTCCGCGGCCGGCGCCGTTCGGAGCCGCGAAGGACTGCGGACCGGGTGGCGCGCTCGGTAGGATCCCGGGCTTCGAACCGGTCCACCGACAGCGCGATCCCCATGCCGACCCACCGCACCGAATCCGACTCCTTCGGCCCCATCCAGGTCCCGTCCGACGCCCTGTGGGGCGCGCAGACCCAGCGCAGCTCGGAGAACTTCCGGATCGGCGGTCACCGCTTCACGCGGCCGATGATCCGCGCGCTCGGGATCGTCAAGAAGTCCGCCGCGCTCGCGAACATCGACCTGGGCGACCTCTCGATGCTGGGCAAGAAGGAGCAGAAGGCGCTGCTCCAGGCCTGCGACGAGGTCATCGCGGGCCAGCTCGACGCGCACTTCCCGCTCGTCGTCTGGCAGACGGGTTCGGGCACGCAGTCGAACATGAACGCGAACGAGGTCATCTCGAACCGCGCGATCCAGCTCTGCGGCGGCGAGATCGGTTCCAAGAAGCCGGTCCATCCGAACGACCACGTGAACCGCGCGCAGTCGAGCAACGACGCGTTCCCGACGGCGATGCACATCGCCGCGACGGAGGAGGTCGTGCATCGCCTCTTGCCCGCGCTCGACGCGCTCGAGGCGGCGCTGCACGCCAAGGCGAAGGAGTGGAAGTCCGTCGTCAAGATCGGGCGCACGCACCTGCAGGACGCGACGCCGCTCACGGTCGGCCAGGAGTTCTCGGGGTACGTGCAGCAGCTCAAGGACGCGCGGCGCGCGCTCGGGTTCGCGCTCAAGGGCACGAACGAGCTGGCGCTGGGCGGCACGGCCGTCGGCACGGGGCTCAACACGCACCCGCGGTACGCGAAGCTCGTGGCGCAGAAGATCGCGGCCGAGACGGACCTGCCGTTCGTCACGGCGCCGAACAAGTTCAGCGCGCTGGCCGGGCACGACGCGCTCGTCTTCCTGTCGGGCGCGCTCAAGACGACGGCCGTCGCGCTGATGAAGATCGCGAACGACGTGCGCTGGCTCGGATCGGGGCCGCGCTGCGGCATCGGCGAGCTCAAGCTGCCGCAGAACGAGCCGGGCAGCTCGATCATGCCCGGCAAGGTCAACCCGACGCAGTGCGAGGCGCTCACCATGGTCTGCGTGCAGGTCATGGGCAACGACGCGGTCGTGTCGATCGCGGGCTCGCAGGGGAACTTCGAGCTCAACGTCTACAAGCCGGTGATGATCCACAACGTGCTCGAGTCGATCGCGCTGCTCGCCGACGCGTCGACGAGCTTCCGCACGAAGTGCATCGACGGGCTGGAGATCGACCGGGCGCGCATCGAGCTGCTCATGCGCCAGTCGCTCATGCTCGTGACGGCGCTGAACCGCTCGATCGGCTACGACAACGCGGCCAAGGTCGCGAAGAAGGCCTACCTCGAGGGCAAGACCTTGAAGGAAACCGTGCTCGAGTTGGGTCTGATGAGCGGATCCGAATTCGACAAGGCCGTCGTCCCGACGAAGATGATCGGACCCTTCGGAGCTGCGGCGGGCGGCGGGTAGACGCCGGCGATTACGCGAGGATCACGCGCTCCAGACACCGTCGTGGTGGAGCGCGTTCGCGCGCGAGCCGATCCTCGGGGCCATGAAGACGGCACCCGGACCGGATCGTTCGAACGCTTCCGCACGGGCCTCGCGCGGAGGCACGCTCCCGGTCCTCGTCGGGATCGCGGCGGGGTTCGCCTGCCTGTTCGGCCTGGGCGCGTTCTTCGGACTCGTCGGCCTGAACACGGCCGTCTACGCCGGCTGCGCGCTGGCCACGGCGGGCGGTGTGATCGCCTTCCTCGGCGAAGGCTGAGCGGTTCCCGAGCGGCGAGCCGGGGCCGAGCGGATCCGTCCGGCCGATCGCGCGGAGCGCCGCGGCCGCCGACGGGGCTCGGATGGGCGACCGAAGGCCCTGTGGGGGCCAGATTTGGCGTGGCGGTCCCCGGGGCCGCCGCTACACTCCCCGGCTCGACCTGACGGGTCGAACTCCCGCCATGCACACAAAGATCCGCAAGAGCTCCGCCAAGCACAAGAAGAAGACCGGGTACCGCACCCGCCAGCAGACGAAGGGCGGCCGGAAGACGAACCGCCGCCAGCGTCGCCGGCACGGCAGCTTCTGAGGTCGGGCTTCCCGCCGGCCGGCGCGCGGCGTCGCGCCCGCGGATGGCCGGGAAGTCCGTCCGGTCCCATGATCGAGGGGCGCGCGCACCGTCCGCCGGACGTGCAGCGCGCCTCTTCGCACCCACAGCCATGACCGCCGACCTCGCCCGATTCCTGCCCCGCACCCGGGAGCAGATGCGCCTTCGCGGCTGGAGCGAGCTCGACGTCGTGCTCGTCACGGGCGACGGCTACGTCGACCACCCGTCGTTCGGCGCGGCGGTGATCGGGCGCGTGCTCGAGGCGCACGGTTGGCGCGTCGGGATCCTCGACGTGCCCGATCTCGAGCCCGACGGCCAGGGCTGGAAGCGCCTGCCCGCGCCCCTCCTGTTCGTGGGCGTCACCGCCGGGACCATCGACTCGATGGTCACGAACTACACGGCCTCGAAGAAGAAGCGCCGCGTCGACGTCTACCGCCCGGGCGGCGCGATCGGACGGCCGAACCGCGCCACGATCGCCTACACCGCGCTCGCGCGGCACCACTTCCCCGGCGTCCCCGTGATCGTCGGCGGGCTCGAGGCCGGGCCGCGGCGGCTGGCGTACTGGGACTACTGGGAAGAGAAGATGCGCCGGTCGATCCTGGTCGACAGCAAGGCGGACCTGCTCGTGTGGGGGATGGGCGAGCGCCAGGTGCTCGAGATCGCCGAGAGGCTGTCGCGCGGCGAAGGGTTGAAGGGGATCCGCGGCACGTGCGAGATCGTGCGCCGCGAGGACGTCCCCGAGAACGCGCGCATCGCGCCGTCGTTCGAGGACCTGTGCGCTGACGCGGACGCGCTGATCCCCCTGTTTCATGCGGTGCGCGAGGAGAACAGCCCGAGCTCGCGCCCGATCGCGCAGGCGCACGGCAACCGCTACGTCCTGCAGCATCCGCCCAGCCCGCCGGCGCCGCAGAAGGAAGTCGATTCGTTCTACGACGTGCCCTACGCGCGCGCGTGGCACCCCGACCACGACCGGGCCGGCGGCATCGCCGCGCTGGAGCCCGTGCGCTGGTCGGTGAACACGCACCGCGGCTGCATGGCCGATTGCTCCTTCTGCTCGATCACGTTCCACCAGGGGCGCTCGATCCAGTCGCGCAGCGAGGAGTCGGTGATGAAGGAGGTCGCGGCGCTGGCCGACAACCACGACTTCCGCGGCACGATCACCGACGTCGGCGGACCGACCGCGAACATGTGGGGCCTGGGCTGCAAGCTGCTCGAGAAGGGCGAGGCCTGCCTGGGCCGCGACTGCCTGACGCCCGATCCGTGCCCGGCGCTGCGGCTCGACAAGACGACCGAGGGCTACCGGCGGCTGCTCGCGCTCGTGCGCACGGCGAAGGGCGTGAAGCACGCGTTCGTGTCGAGCGGCATCCGCTACGACATCCTGCGCGATCGCCAGGGCGAGCTCTTGCCGCTGCACCACGACCTCGTGAAGCACCACGTGCCCGGCCGCATGAAGCTCGCGCCCGAGCACGCGTCGGACGAGGTGCTGGCCGCGATGAACAAGCCGCGCTTCGACGTCTACGAGAAGTACGAGGCCGACTACAAGGACGAGTGCAAGGCCGAGGGCAAGGACCAGCACCTCGTGAACTACTTCATCGTCGGCCACCCGGGCACGGGCCTGCCGCAGGCGATCGAGCTCTTCGAGAAGCTGCTCGAGCGCAACTACGCGCCCGAGCAGGTGCAGGAGTTCATCCCGCTGCCGATGACGCGCGCCTGCGTGCAGTTCGTCACGGGCAAGGACCCGCTGACGATGGCCGAGCTCCACGTGCCGCGCGGCGAGCGCGAGCGGCGCATGCAGAAGGCGCTCGTGCGCTGGAAGGCGCCCGAGAACCGCGAGCTCGTGGAGGAGGCCCTCGCGGCGGCCGGGCGTCAGGACCTCCTCGGCCGCTTCCACCGCGCGATCGGCGGCGCGAAGCCGCGCGCGGTGCGCGAGGCGGACATGGACCTCGACACCTGCGGGTGACGCGGACGGCGCGCGGGCTCCGACCCGTTCGAGACGCGAGCGAGACCGACCGTCGCCGGCCGGTCTCGATCGGATGCGGATGTCGCGCACGTCACCGCGCGCGGGATGCGCGGGCCGGGATCAAGATCCCCAGACGACCTGCAGCGCGTTGCTCAGGTTCCAGGTCGACTCGGTGCAGAACGAAGCCGAGTTCCGGTACCAGGCCTGGTAGTAGCGCGTGACGCCCGCGCTCACGTAGCCCGCTTCGGACACGAGCGGATCGCCCGTGCGCGGGAACTGCGCCACGCCCCCGACCGCGGTGAGCGAGATCAGCTCGATCGTGGTCCCGCCGGCGCAGTGCAGACCGTCGCCGAACGCTTCGCCGGCGCCGCCGCCCACCGCGGACGTGCCCTGGAAGAAGAGCGTCGTGTTCGAGCCCGGGACCGTCGCCGACAACGTCAGCGAGTCCGCGCCGACCGACGCTCCGCCCGTCGCCGACAAGAGCGATCCGAACCCGTAGGAGTTGAGGCAGCCCGTCTCCGCGCTGCTCTCGTTGCTGCACGGGCACGCGGTGCCCGAGCCGTCGCCGAAGCACAGGCTCGTGATGCGCGGCTCGTACGTGTAGCAGACGGTGACGGACACGGAGGCCTGGGTCGTGAAGCTCGCGACCGCGCTGCCCGTGCCCGAGAACGTGCCGATCCCTTCGACGCGCACGCGCGTCCCGGAGAGGCCGGGGCTGCCCGGAGTGCCGGCGTAGAGGTCGAGCACGCCCGAATCGGTGCTCGAACCCGAGCCGGCCAGCTCCGGCAGCGCGGTGGACGGGATCGTCACGCCCGAGAGTCCGCCGTAGTCGAGCGTTCCGTCGTACGCGCCCAGCGACTGCGCCGAGGACGACGTCGTGCTCCCCGACGCGAGGGGCGTCGAGTCGGAGGCCTTCACGACGGCGCTCACGCCCGGGATCAACGTGCCGACGTACGGCGTCGATCCCACGCTCTCGAGCTGGGACGCGGCGGAGGCCGTGACGGTGAACGTGACGCTCACCGACTGCAGCGTCCCGAAGGCCGTGTCGAAGCGCGGGATCGCGATCTCGACGTCGAACGTCGTGGCGGTGGTCGGCACCGCGACCGTGTGACAGACCTGATCCGCGCGCGAGTCCGGAGCCATCGACGCGAGGACGAATGCGAGGCTGGACCAACGAGCGGGTTGCGAGCTCTGGAACATGCGAGTCTCCGTGGGAAGGGCTCGCGTTGCGCGCGTCGCGAGCGCGCTGCTGCGTGCTCGACGCGACGCCGCTCGGCGAGCGGACGGAGAACACAGCTCGTCGTCGCGAACGAGCGAATGACGCGGCGGCGACCGCGCGCGCCCGAGTCCTGATGCGGAGACGACGCGTCCGCGCCGTGGAACTGCGGCTACGAACGCCGCGCGAATCGACGGATGCGTGTCATCCGCGCCCGGCTCGCGCGGACGATCCGGACGAGCGCACGGCTCGCCGCGCAGGCGAGACTTCGTAGGCTCGCGCGTGTTCGGCCCGGTTCGCTCGCGCGTCGCACGCGCGCGGAGCGGAAGCGGCTACGAAAGCCGGTCGCTCAGGGATGGATCTTCCGAGCGGGGCGCACGCCGAGATCCTGCGCGGACTGCTCGGGCCGGTTCGCTGCGCGCCGTGCCACGCGCACGCCCCAGGCGTCGCTGCTCAGGAAGCCGCCGCCGCGCACGACGTACCGATCGTCCACGGCATCGAGCACGCGGCCGTCGCCCGGGTCGCGGGCCGCGCCGTAGTCCGCGACGAGGTCGCCGCACCACTCGGCGACGTTACCGAGCACGTCGTGGAGTCCGAACGGGTTCGCGCGGTAGCTGCCGATCGGCGCGTGGGCGAGCCGGCCGTCGTGGATCGTGAGCTCGTAGTTCGTGCCCCCCACGGGCGACTTCGCGTGGGAGTCGGCGTCCGCGATGTTCGCCGCGTCCTGCAGCGTCGAGATCTCCGCCCCGGTCCACCACGGTGTCTGCGTGCCGGCGCGGGCCGCGTACTCCCACTGCGCCTCGGTGGGGAAGACCCAGCCCTGCCGCCGCAGGAACTCGTCGCACTGCGACCAGCTCACCGTCTCGACGGGGTGCAGGGAGTCGAAGGTCTCGTCGTGCAGGGAATCGCCGGGGGCGAGCGTGCTGGGGTTCGATCCGGTCGCGCGCAACCACTGTCCCTGGGTCAGCTCGTGCTTGGCCAGGAAGAACGCGGCGAGGCTCATGCTTCGCGGAGGTTCTTCGCTGCTCCCGGCGTGGTCGTCGTACTGCGGGGCCCGCGGGTCGAGGGACTGCGCACCGAGCAGGAAACGGCCCGGGGGGACGAGCACGAAGACGACCGCGCTCTCCGCGCCGATCCCGAGCGTCCCGTCCGCGCCGCGCGCGGGAACGACGCCCGTCGCGATGTCGGCGAACTCCTGCAGCCGCGACTCCGGATCGGGCCCGAGCGGCACCAGGCCGAGCTGCGGCGTCAGCTCGAGGCCCGCGTAGCGCGGATCCGCGCCGACCGCCGCGATCGCGTCGCGCCACGCGCCGGCGGGCTCGACGAGCGAGATCCTCTCGACGTCGCGCGCGAACTGCAGGCGGCGCTCGACTCCGAGGCCGTGCTCGGGAGACACGCCCCGGATCGCGCCGTGCTCCGGATCCTCGAGGAGCTCGAGGCCGTCGACGATCTCCGTGAGCCGGTCGTGCCACCAGGAGTCGGAGTCGTCCGTCAGCTTCCAGGTCCTCCGCGACGAGACGATCCGGGCCAGGTCCGCGACCCGGCGCTCGAGCGCGGCGATCCGCTGCTCGGCCTGCGTGATCCCGTCCTCGGAGATCGCGACCTGCAGGTCCTCGTCCAGGTCCTTCGCCGATTCCGCGAGTTCATCCCGCTCGGGCGCCTCGGCACACGCGCGCTGCACGTACTCCATGGCCGTCTCGTCGTCGCCGGCCGCGAAGTACGCCCACGCCATCGTGTCGAGGACTTCGGCGACGTTGCAGTCGCCGCGATCCAAGGCACGCCGCGCCAGGGAGAGCGCGAGCTCGGGGTCACCCGGCCTCGGCGCGTAACGCCTCACCATGTCGAACGCGACCCGGTTCAGCTGGTCCCCCGCGAGGCCTTCGTACCCCGCGAGATCGAGGTCCGTGCGAATCGGCACGTCGTGGCGCGTTCGGCGGCGCAGGACGTTCCTCGCGCGCTCGAGCTTCTTCTGGAGCTCGTCGAACTCCCGGGCGCGCGGGTGGGTGGCGCGGTCGGCCGCGGCCTCCGCGGGCGACCACGGCAGCGCGCGCGAGCGGAGCTCCGCGAGCGTCTCGCGGTGTTCGCCCAGCTTCGCGGTCAACGCGCGCGCATCGTCGAGCCAGCGCGAGAAGGCGTCGACGTACCCGGGATCCGCCGGCCAGAGGCGGTCCGCGCGGGCCAGGAGGTCCCGCAACTTCGCCGCGTCGCCGAGCCGGAAGACCTCGCGCTGGCGCGCCATGGCCGACAGGGCCAGCACGACGACGACGACCGCCGACACGGAGAGCACGGTCAAGGCCACGGTGGCCGTCGGGTGGCGCTTAGCCCACAGACGGAGCTCGTAGGCGGTCGAGCGCGGGCCGGCGAGCACCGGCTCGTGCGCCACGAACCGCTCGAGCTCGCGGTCGAGCTCGACGACGTTCGCGTAGCGACGCGCGCGGTCCGTCTCGAGCGCCTTGGCCAGGATCCACTCGAGCTCCGCCGGCAGGTCCGGGCGCACGCGGCGCGCGAGCGGCACGTTCTCCTCGGCGACCGCGCGCAGCTTCTCCGTCAGGCTCTTGCCGGTGAAGTCGCGCGCGGGCCGTCCGCACAGGATCTCGTACAGCACGAGGCCGAGCGCGTGCACGTCCGTCTGCGCGTAGACCTGGCCCTTGGAGCCGCCGGCCAGCTCCGGACTCATGTAGGGGAGCGTCCCGAGCAGGTCGTTCGCGTGCGTCAGGCTGTGCCCGTCGCCCTCGGCCTCCTCGAGCACGCGCGCGATGCCGAAGTCGATCAGCTTCGGCGTGCCGCCCTCGTCGACCAGCACGTTGTCGGGCTTCAGGTCGCGGTGGACGACGCCCTTCGCGTGCGCGTGCGCCAGGGCGGCGCACACGCGGCGGAAGAGCTCGATCGACTCCAGCGTCGAGAGCTCGTGGCGGCGCACGTACTCGGTGATGGGCAGCCCGTTCTCGACGAGCTCCATCGCGATGTAGGGCGTGTCGCCGTCGACGCCGGCCGCGCAGACCTGCGCGATCGACGGGTGGTTCATGAGGCCGAGGTACATGGCCTCCCGCTCGAAGCGGCGGTGCACGACCGGATCGGCGGAGAGCGGCGGCAGGAGCTTCAGCGCGACGCGCCGGAGCGTCTTCGCCTGCTGCGCCTCGTAGACGCGGCCCATCCCGCCCGCGCCGATCGGGTCGCCCAGGGTGAACTCGCCGAAGACCGTGCCGGGCGGCGGTCCGCGCAGAGCCTGGGCGAGGTCGGGCGGCTCGAGGTACCCGCTCGCGCGCTCGTCCTGCCGCAGGAGTCCCTCGACCTCGCGCCGGAACTCGGTGTCCGTGCCGCAACGCTCGTCGAGGAAGCGCGCGCGCTCGCGCGGGTCGAGGGCCGCGGCGTCGTCGACGGCCCGGGCGATGTCCTCCCAGGACCTCGTCACGGCGCCGCGGCCTCGAGGCGCGCGGGACCCGGACGGTCCGGGCGCGCGCACCGGTTGCGAGGGTGTCGGAGTGCGGGAAGGCGATTCACGGAGTGCTCTGGAAGTGAGCCCGGACGCTCGTCGGAAGCCACGAACGCCCAGCGTACCGACGTCCGCCCCGCGCCTCTCCTCCCCGCTGGGGGCCCACGAGAAATCCCGTCAGCTCCACCCGGAAATCCCGGATTCGCGCCGGAGGCCGGCGCGGCCGGCCCGGGTCGGCCGGCGCGACCGGTCCTCAAGGACGCGGGCCGGCGTCCGGGGAGAGCTCGCGCCGCAACCACGCCCGGGCCGTGCGCCAGTCGCGCTCGACCTCCTTGACGGAGACCCCCAGCACCCGCGCGATCCCCTTCATCTCGAGGCCGCCGAAGAAGCGCATCTCGACGATCCGGGACGCCTGCTGCGAGACGAGGGCCAGCCGCTTCAGCGCGTCGTCGAGGTCGATCACGGAGATGCCCTCGTCCTCGTACGGGACGAGGATCGAGTCGAGCGGGACGCGCACCGGGTTCTGGCCGCGCTTGGCGGTCGCGCGCGCGCGCGCGCGGTCGACCAGGATCGTGCGCATCGCGCTGGCGGCGACGGCCATGAGGTGATCGCTGTTCGCGAAGCTCGGGGACTTCTCCCCGAACAGCTTGACGTAGGCCTCGTGGACCAGCGCCGTGGGCTGCAGCGTCTGCGGCCCGTCGTTCGGGCCGCGGAAATGCGCCCGCGCGAGCGCGTGCAGCTTCGCGTAGACGATCTCGAGGAGCTCGTTGTTCGCGGCGGGGTCCCCGTCGGCGATGCGCTGCAGGATGCGCGTGACTTCGTGGCCGGATTCGCTCATGGATGGGATGTCCATTCGATCGGACTCGAAGCTAGCACGCGCACGGCTCGCGCGTCTCGCGCCCGGCGCAGGAGTTCACGGGACGACCACGAGCAGCCGATGGATGCGGAACCGTCCCGGAGCGCGCTCGAGGATCGCGTGCGTGCTCTCCAGCCGGTCCATCGGTCCCCAGCACAGCGTCGCCTCGCGCCACAGCACGTGGACCCGCGTCCCCGGCGGAGGACGATCGACGCCGTCCAGGTAGTCCTGCGCGTCGAGCCGGCTCGCGCGGATGTCCGGCCTGTCGCGCAGGTAGTGGTCGACGGTCGCGGACACGTACGGCTGCGGCACGCACACGAGCAGCAGCAGTCGATCGCCCTCGCGCCACTCTGCGCGGATCTCGGCGGTCGCCGCGCGGTAGTCCTCGCGCCGGTTCTCGGAGAGCTGCAGCACCGTGGTCGTGGCCGCGCAGGCGACGAGCGCCGCGCAGGCCGCGCGCCCGATCGGCGCGGGCGGGAGCGCGAGCAGCCCGGCCGCGATGCAGACGATCGTGCCGGGGATCGCGGCCGTCGCGTAGCGCGGCTGCATCCCGCCGCCGGCGAAGAGCGCCAGGAGGCACGCGGCGACGACGGGCACGAGCGCCGCGAGCACGGCGTCGAGCGCGGGCTCCGTGCGGCGCGCGATCCCGCGGACGCAGCCGATCGCGAAGCCGGCGAGCGCCAGACCGGCCAGGATCCAACCCAGCGCCGCGAGGCCGTGCTCGACCAGGACCTGCAGGTCGACGGCCACGAGCCGCGCGGGCAACTCGGCCAGGTCGCGCGGCGAGGTCTGCGCGATCACGGGCCACGAGCCGTCGCGCTGGGTCGGCAGGTAGGCTACGAGCCACGGCGTCCAGGCGATCACGCCCGCGCCGGCGGCGAGCCCCGTGCGCACGCCCGACCGCGCGCGGTCGCCGAACGCCTGCGCCACGACCGCGAGGCCGGCCAGCGCGCCGTAGTAGTGGACGCCCGTCGCGAACGCCGTCGCCGCGGCCAGCGCGGTCCAGCGCGCGAGCGACGGCGCGGCCCACACCCGGCGCGCCGTCCAGAAGACGACGAGCGTCGCGAACTCGAGGCACGCGTACATGCGCACCTCGTGCGCGTACCACACGAGCAGGGGGGCGAGGGCGTGGATCGCGACGGCCCACGCGGCGCGCTCGCGCGAGAGCCACGCGCGCGCCAGCGGGACGAACAGCGCGAG
>JBGAOR010000106.1:0-17576 GCA_044221705.1 Planctomycetota bacterium | reverse complement strand
GCCGGCCATTACCGACGACCCCGACACGCGCCAGCGCCTCCTGGAGGCCGCCGGTCTCGTCTTCGCCGAGCACGGATTCCGCGGCGCGACCGTGCGCGACATCTGCCAGCGCGCGAACGCGAACGTCGCCGCGATCCACTACCACTTCGGCGACAAGGAGAGCCTCTACCGCGCGGTCTTGCGCAGCGCGTTCGATGCTGCGGAAGCGCGCCACCCGCGCACGGGCGTGGTCGCGCCGGGCGCGAGCCCCGAGGAGGAACTGCTGGCCTTCGTGTCGGCGTTCCTCGGCCGCATCTACGGCGGCGGCGTGCCGGCCTGGTTGATGACGATCCTCTCGCGCGAGATGTTCGAGCCCACCGGCGCGCTCGCGGAACTGGTCGACGCCGTTCACCGTCCGACGATCGAGCACTTGCGCGGGATCGTCCGCCGCGTCGGCGGCAGCGGGCTCTGCGACGAGGACGCGCTGCGCTGCACGCAGGCCGTCGTCGCGCAGTGCGTCTTCTACAAGCACGCGCAGGCCGTGCTGCGGCTCATGGGGCACGCTCAACCGGACTCGCCGGGCGAGATCGACCGGCTCGCGCGGCAGATCGCGCGCTTCTCGATTGCCGGCATCCGCGACTCCGCGGCCGAGCGGAGGGAGGCTCGATGAACTTCGTCGCGATCAAGATGCTCGTCGGTGACCGCGCCAAGTACGTCGGCATCATCGTCGGGATCACGTTCGCCTCGCTGCTCATCACGCAGCAGCTGGCGATCTTCACCGGGATCATGATGCGCACCTACGGCGCGATCACCGACCTGGGCCAGCCCGACATCTGGGTCATGGACCCGAAGGTCCAGTTCATCGACGACGTCAAGCCGCTCCAGGACACCGAGCTGTACCGCGTGCGCGGCGTCGAGGGCGTCGACTGGGCCGTGCCGCTCTACAAGGGCCTGCTCAAGGCGCGGCTTTCCAACGGGAACTTCCAGACTTGCAACGTCTTCGGCCTGGACGACGCCACGCTGATCGGCGGTCCGCCCGAGATGGTCGAGGGTCGCGTCGAGGACCTGCGCCGCGCCGACGCCGTGATCGTCGACGAGTACGCTGCGGTCGGCAAGCTGGCCGGGCCGCCGCTGGAGCCGGGCGGCAAGCCCGTGCCGCTGCGCGTGGGCGCCACGATCGAGCTGAACGACCACCGCGCGATCGTGGTGGGGATCTGCCGCGTCCAGCGCACGTTCCAGTCGCAGCCGGTCGTCTACACCACGTACTCGCGCGCGACGACGTTCGCGCCGCGCGAGCGCAAGCTGCTCTCGTTCGTGCTCGTGGGCGCGAAGGCGGGCGTGGACCCCGACGCCCTGTGCGCGCGCATCGAAGGCGCGACCGGCCTCGCCGCGGAGACGCGCGACGGCTTCAAGTGGACCACGGCCATGTACTTCCTGAAGTACACCGGCATCCCGATCAACTTCGGGATCGCGGTGCTCCTGGGCTTCCTCGTTGGCACCGCGATCGCGGGTCAGACGTTCTACAACTTCACGCTCGACAACCTGAAGCAGTTCGGCGCGCTCAAGGCGATGGGGACGGGGACCGCGACGCTCCTGCGCATGATCCTCCTGCAGGCGCTGCTCGTCGGGACCATCGGCTACGGCCTCGGAGTCGGGATCGCGGCGACGTTCGGCCTCCTGACGAGGAACTCGGAGCTCGCGTTCCGACTGCCCTGGCAGATCCTCGCCGTGACGGCCACGGCCGTGACCGTGATCTGCATGCTCTCGGCGCTGATCAGTATCCGCAAGGTCGTCACACTCGAGCCGGCCATCGTCTTCAAGGGCTGACGCGATGATCCAGCAAGCCGGAACGGCGGTGGTGTGCCGCGGAATCAGGAAGGTCTACGGCGAGGGATCCTCGGCCGTGGAGGCCTTGCGCGGCGTCGACCTCGACGTGCGGAGCGGCGAACTGCTCATGCTGGTCGGCCCGTCGGGCTGCGGGAAGACGACGCTGATCTCCGTCATCGCCGGGATCCTCGATCCCACAGGCGGCGAGTGCCTCGTCTTCGGCGAGAACCTGGCGGCGATGCCGCAGGGGAAGCGCACCGCGTTCCGCGGCCGGTCGATCGGCTTCGTCTTCCAGGCCTACAACCTGCTGCCCGCGTTGAGCGCCGCCGAGAACGTCGCGGTGCCGCTCTTGATCCTCGGTCACCGGCGCGCGGACGCGCTGGAGCGCGCGCAAGCGGCGCTCGAGCGCGTCGGGATCGGCGAACGATCCCGTGCGCGCCCGTCGCAGCTGTCGGGCGGCCAACAGCAGCGTGTCGCGATCGCGCGCGCTCTCGTCCACGACCCGAAGCTCGTCGTGTGCGACGAGCCGACGAGCGCGCTCGACGCCGACACGGGCCAGCGTGTCATGACTCTCCTGCGCGAGGTCGCCATCGCCCCCGGCCGCGCGCTCGTGATCGTCACGCACGACTCGCGCACATTCCACTTCGCCGACCGCATCGCCCGGATGGACGACGGTCACATCGAGAGCATCACCGAGAACACCGCGGAACTCGCCTCCGCGAGGCACACGCCATGATCCTGAAGTACGTCCTGCCGCTGCTCGCCGTCCTGGGCTTCGCTTTCGCCGTGCACACGGTCGCGCAGGGCTCGAAGCCCGTCGTCCCGGCGAAGCCGGTGGCCGAACCGGCGCGTTCGCCGTTCGCGAACGTGATCGCCGGCGCCGGCATCGTCGAGGCGCGCTCGCAGAACATCGCCGTCGGGACGCCCGTGGCGGGCGTCGTGGCGTCCGTCGAGGTCGCCGTGGGGGACCAGGTCGCTGCGGGCGCGCCGCTCTTCCGCATCGACGATCGCGAGCGTGCGGCGCAGCACCAGGTCAAGCTCGCGCTGCTCGCCCAGGCCCAGAGCGAAGTCGCCCGCCTCGAAGCGCTGCCGCGCGCCGAGGACGTGCCGGTCGCGGAGGCGCGCCTGACCGCCGCCGACGCGCTGCTGGCCGACGCGACGAAGCAGCTCGACCTGGCCGAGTCGCTCACCGACAAGCGTGCGATCGCGACGCAGGAATGGGATCGGCGCCGCTTCGCGGTGCTGACCGCGCGCGCGCGCGCCGCCGAGTCGGACTCGGAGCTCGCGAAACTGAAGGCCGGCGCGTGGGCGCCCGAGCTCGCCGCCGCGCGCGCCAAGGTCGGAGCCGCGCAGGCCGAGGTCGACGCGGCACGCACGGAGGTCGAGCGCCTCGTCGTGCGCGCGCCGGTCGCGGGCACGGTGCTGCAGGTGAACGTGCGCAAAGGCGAGTTCGCGACCGCGGGTGCGCTGTCGACGCCGCTCATGCTGCTGGGCGACATCTCCGTGCTGCACGTGCGCGTCGACGTCGACGAGAACGACGTGTGGCGGCTGAAGTCGGGCGCGCGAGCCGAAGCCTGCGTGCGCGGCAACCGCGCGCTGCGCACGGACCTCGAGTTCGTGCGCATCGACCCGTACGTCGTCCCCAAGCGTTCGCTGACCGGCGAGAGCACGGAACGCGTCGACACGCGCGTGCTCCAGGTGCTCTTCCGCTTCGACCCGAAGGCGCTGCCCGTGTACGTCGGACAGCAGATGGACGTGTTCATCGAGGCGCCGGGCGACGCCGGCGGAGGGGCACGATGATCCGGATCCTCACGCTGGCCGTCGCCACGGCGGCGCTCGGTCTCGCCGCGTGTCGCGTCGGACCGCGGCACGAGGAGCCGCGGATGGAGCTCCCGGCGCAGTTCGCCGAGGCACGCTCGGGCGCTTCCGCCCCGGCCGACGAGCTGTGGTGGCGCCGATTCGGCGATCCGACGCTCGATTCGCTGGTCGAGCGCGCGATCGCCGGCAACGTCGACCTCGCCATCGCGCGCGAGCGCGTGCTCGAGGCGCGCGCCCTGCGCGACGCGGTGGCCGGCGCACAGGAGCCCGCTGTCGACGCGCGCGTCGGAGCCTCGCGCGTGGGGACCAGCGCGGACGGCCTGTTCCAGCGCGGCGAGGACTACTCGCTCTACGAAGCCGGCTTCGACGCGCGCTGGGAGGTCGACCTCTTCGGCCGGATCGACGCGCAGGTCGAAGCGGCCGAGGCCGGCGTCGGGTCCGCCCTCGAGGCGCGCCAGGCGGCGCTCGTCTCCCTGCTCGCCGAGGTCGCGCGCGAGTACGTCGTCCTGCGCGGCACGCAGCGCGAGCTCGCGATCCTGCGCGCGAACCTGGCGACGCAGCGCGACACGCTCGAGCTCACGCGCGTGCGCGCGACGGCCGGCCTCGCGCCCGAGCTCGACGTCGCGCGCGCGGAGGCACAGGTCGAGACCACGGCCGCCGCGATCCCGGCGTTCGAGGCGGACGCGCGCGCGTCGATCCACCGCCTGGGCGTCCTGACCGGCGCGGTTCCGGGAGCGCTCGTCGCGGAGCTCACGGTCGACGCGCCGATCCCGCTCGCGCCCGCGGGCGTGGAGGCCGGCCTCCCGCTCGACGTCGTGCGCCGTCGCCCCGACGTGCGGCGTTCCGAGCGCGACCTCGCGCGCGAGACGGCGCTGACGGCGCAAGCGACGGCGGAGCTGTACCCGCGCGTCACGCTCACCGCGTCCTTCGGCCAGTCGGCGCAGTCGGCCTCGAAGCTCTTCGACGCGAGCAGCAACGCCTGGTCGATCGGCGCGGGACTGCTGGCGCCGCTCTTCGACGGCGGGACGCTGCGCGCCAACCTGCGCGCGCAGGAGGCGCGCCGCGCACAGGCCGCCCTCGCGTGGAAGGGCGTCGTGCTCGACGCGCTGCGCGAGGTCGAGGACGCACTCGCCAGCGTGGAGCGGGAGCGCGAGCGCGAGGCGCGACTCGCGGCGGCGGTGGCGGCCAGCCAGCGCGCGCTCGTCCTGGCGCGCGACCTGAACCAGCAGGGCCTGGTGGACTTCTTCGACGTGCTCGACGCGCAGCGCGCGGTGCTGTCGGCCGAGACCCAGCTCGCGCGCAGCCAGTCGGCCGTCACGGCCGGCACCGTCGCGCTCTACAAGGCGCTGGGCGGCGCGCCGAAGCTCGCGGATCCGGTCGAGACGGCCGCGTTGGATCCGCGCTGAGGCTCGCCCGCGGCCGATCGCCGCGAGCGCCGGCCTCTTGGCGATCAGGGCTCGCGCACGACGAACGTGCGCACGTCGAAGTCCGCCGCGCGCAGGCGCTCCGCCGTCGTCGCGGCGTCCGCCGCCGGTTCGAGCGATCTCGAGTCCAGCATCGCGCCGCGCGCGGGACGCGCAGCGACCACGATCTCCATGCGCTCCGCTCCGATCGGCACGAGGAAACCGCGCTGGTACTCGACGCGATCTCCGCGCGGATCCGCGACGAGGCGGAAGCTCGCGCCCGGCAGGACGTGGTCGCCGGGCTCGACGAGCGCCGCGTCGGCGCGCGTCTCGCCGGGCGGCGGGAAGTAGCGCAGCGGCGTGCCGCGCGTCGGGAAACCGAAGACGAGCACGAGGCTCGTCTCGGACGCGCGCATGGGCAGCGTGAAGAACGCCGCCGTCGTCTCGGCCGGCGTGCTGGCGCCGAACGCGCGCGCTTCGGCGCGCTCCGCGGCCTCGACGAACGTGCGCGCGTCGACGTTCGGCTCCTCGTTCGCCCCGCGCAGTTCGTCGAGCCCCGGCGGCCGCCGTCCGGCGAATCCCGGCTCGCGCGCGATCCACTCGGCGGCCGACTCGCAGCCCGGGACGAGCGCGACCTCGAGCGCTCGCGGCCGGTCGCGACCTCCGCCCAGCAGCGATCGGACCGCCAGGATCGCGAGGATCGCCGCCGCCGCGAGAGCGAGCGCCGGCAGCAGGCGGAAGCGCGGCCGCGGCGCGGTCGCCACGGCCCTCGCACGCGTGTGCCGACGCACGAACTCGTCCGTGCGCATCAGGCCCTCGACGTGCGCGGCGAGATCCGGTTCGGCCGACAGACGCAGCTCGAAGCGCGTCCGCTCCGGCTCGCGCAGTTCGCCGTCGACGAACGCGGCGGCCAGGGCGATGTCCTCGTCGCGGATCGGGCTCATGTCGCGTCCTCGGGATCGATGCCCTTGCGCACCAGGCACTCGCGCAACGCCGCGAGCGCGCGGAACGTCCGCACGTGGATCGCGTTGCGCGTCACGCCCAGCCGCTCGGCGATGTCGCCCGCTTCCAGACCGCCCTCGTAACGCAGCGCGAGCACGGCGCGCGCGTCCTCGCCCAACCGCTTCCGGCAGTCCGCGAGCGCGTCGCGGACCTGCGCGGCGATCGCGACGGAGACGGGACCGGGGCTCTCCACGGCGGGCTCGGGCGGGGCTTCGTGTGCGATCTCCATGACGCGGGCGCGACGGCGTTTCCGATGGTCCGAGAGGACGCCCAGCGTCCGCCATTTCAGGAAAGCGCGGATCTCGAGCGGGGCGTCGCCCGGACCGGCCAGATACGCCAGGAAGGAACGGACCGCCTCCTGGGTCAGGTCCTCGGCCTCGGACGGAGCCACGCGGCGCGCGGACAGCTCGCGCGCCGCGACCTCGTGCGCGAGGCGCGCCAGCCCGTCGCGCGCCGACGGATCGCCGTTCCGCGCGGATTCCCACGCGCTCGCCAGGGAAGCGGACGTCTCCACGCGTCCAGAGCATCCGCGATTTCCGGCCGGGATACCATGCGCGGATGCTCGCCGTGTGCCTGCTCGCTCTCGCGTCCGAGGTCACCGCCCCGATCCGGCACGAGGTGTCCGTTTCGATCGACGCGCCGGCGGGCACGACGAGCGTTGCGCACACGGCCGTGGTCGCCGGGACGCTCCGCGCGTGGGTCGAGAGCGCGGCCTTCGATCCCGTGATCACGGCCCTGGACGAGAGCGGCGCGCGACTCGCGGAGGACGACGACGGCGGAGGACGGCCGACGCCCTGGATCGACCTGCCGGTCGTGCCCGGCCAGGTGCTGAACTTCGTCGTGCGTTCCAAGGCGGGAACGGGCGCGGCGCGGATCGTGACCGTCGAGCTGGCCGAGACGGAGGCCTGCAGGACCGCCGCGGCCGATCTGCGCGCGCAGAGCGCGGAAGCCCTGGCTCGGCTCGCGACGAGCGCGGCGCGCGAGAGCCGCGCGGACCTGGCCGCGATCGCGCAGGAGCTGTGCGTGCACGATGGGCTCGCGACGAGCGATGCGCTGCAGGCTGCGCTCGAGGCGTTGACCGAGGACCTGGTGGGAGCGGGCGACCACCCCGGCGTGCTCGCGGCGTCGGAGAGGTTGATCGCCGTGCAGCGGGACACGCTGCCTCCCGACTCCTCCCGACGGCTGTCCGCGGTCGTCCGGCACAGCAGCGAGCTCGGTCAGCTCGGCCGTCCGGACGAGGGCATCGCGGCGCTGAGCGACGCGGTCGCGATCCTGCGGCGGACCGAGGCACCGAACGGCCGCGTGCGCCGTGGCGCGGAGACCGCGCTCGGCAGCCTGCTCTACGCCTCGGGGGACATGCGCGGGGCGATGGAGCGTTGGGACGCCGCGCTGGGCGGTTTCGATCCGGATTCGGCGGCGGACGCGCGCGGTGCGGCGCAGTTGCGCGCGAACCTGGCGGTCGGCGCGTTCTACCTGGGCGACCTCGGTCGCGCGCGTGCCTACATCGAACGCGCACGCGCGCAGAGCGCGGGTCTCGTCCCGGGATCGCCGCTCGACCAGCAGCTGCGCAACACCCTGAGCGCGATCGTCACGGAACAGGGCGACTTCCAGGCCGGGCGGGTCCTGGCCGAGGAGTCCTTCTCGCTCGCGCGCGCGAGCTATCCCGCCGGCCACGTCGAGGTCGCCATCGCCGAGCTCAACCTGGCGCTGGCGCGGGTGCGCGCCGGCGAAAATGCGGCGGCGCGCGACGTGCTGACGCGCATCCTCGCCGACCCGCCGCCCGAGCTCGCGCCCGACCACGCGCTCATCGTGCAGGGGCGCCTGAACCTCGCGGCCGTCGAGCTCAGGCTGGGTGCGGCGGAGTCCGCCGAGCGCCGCCTCGCGGCGCTGGCCGAGCAGTTCGCCGGGAAGCTGCCCGCGACGAACGCGCTCATGCGTGCGATCCTGCGCAATCGCTCGATCGCGCTGGTCGCGCTCGGTCGCCTGGACGAAGCCGCGAAGGTCGACGCCGACCTGCTGGCCGCGACGCGCGAGGCCCTCCCGCCGGACCACCCCGAGCGGTTGCGGGTCGAGTTCCAGGGCGCCGGGACCGACGCGCTGCTCGGTCGCTACGCGCAGGCCCGGGCGAGCGCCGACGACACGACGCGGGAACTGCTCGGCATGCTCGCGTCGCGCGCGCTGATCCTCTCGCCGCGCGAAGCCGAGGCGACGGCGCGCAGCTCGAACGTCGTCATCGACTTCGCGCTGGCCCTGCTGCTCGATCCGCGCCTCGCGGCGATTCACCCGGGGGCCGAGTCGCTGGCGTTCGAACTCGGCGAGACGGCGCGCGGCCTGGGCATCGCGGCCTCGCGCTCGCTGCGCGGAGCCGAGACGGGCGGCGTGGCCGCGCTCGACCTGCGCGAGTCCGCGCGCCAGGCGCAGATGGAGCTCGTCCGCGCGGCCCGCGGTGGGGATGCCGGCGCACTCCAGCAGGCGATCGAGCGCCGCGACGCGGCCGAGCGCGCGCTGCGCGAGCGTCTGGCGAGTTCGGCGTCCCCCCCGCGTCCCATCTCGGCCGCCGCGGTCGCGAGCCGCCTCGCGCCCGACGAGATCGCCGTGAGTTGGCACGTGTGCCAGCACGACCGACCCGGAGCTGGTCTGGGGGCCGAGGCCGAGCCGATCCTGATCGCGTTCCTCGTGCGGCACGACGCGCCGGTCGCGTGGATCGACCTGGGAGCCGTGGCGGAGATCGAGTCGGCCGGGCGCGCCTGGCGCGCCGAGCTCGAGCGCGCGCCCGCCGACCGCGCGGCGGCGCGATCGGCGGGCCAGCGCTTGCGCGCGCTCGTGGTGGACCCGATCCGGGCGCGGGCTCCCGCCGCGCGGCGCTGGTTCGTCGCACCGGACGGACCGCTGCTTTCGCTGCCGCTGGACGCGCTGCCCGAAGCGTCCGAGGGCGATGCGTTGCTCGGCGATTCCTTGACCTTGCGCACGGTCTGGTCGTTCGACGCCGGCGAAGTCCGGTCCGCGCGCCCCGGCGGGGGCTCGCTCGTGGCCTTGGGCGATCCGGAGTTCGGAGGTCCGTCCGGCGGGGTCCGTGCGCGCTGGGCGCAGCTCGCGGCGACGGGCCGAGAGATCGACGCGGTCGCGTCGATCTGGAAGGCGACGCACGCCGACGAGGCGCACGTCATCGTCCTGCGCGGAGCCGACGCCAGCGCGCGGAGCCTCGTCGAACGCGCGCCGGCCGCGCGGTGGCTGCACGTCGCGACGCACGGCGCGTTCGACGCGGACGACGCGCGCGGGAGCCTGCTCACGACGGGCGGCGACGATCTCTCGCAGGACTTCGGCCGCTCCGTGCGCGCCCTCGTGCCGCTGGTGCGCTGCGAGCTCGTCCTGGCCGGCGCGAACGCCGACCCCGACGCGACGTTCACGGCCGAGGAACTCGGAGCGCTCGACCTGCGCGGCTGCGAGCTGGCCGTGTTGTCGGCCTGTGACACCGGTCGCGGCGAGATCATCGCGGGCCAGGGCGTCGCGTCGTTCCAGCGGGCGCTCGTCGCCGCGGGCGCGCGCGGCAGCGTCACGTCGCTGTGGCGCGTTCCGGACGAGGCGACGCGCGAGCTGATGTCGGTCTTCTACCGCGGACTGTGGGAGCAAGGGCTCGCGCCCGCCGAGGCCTTGTGGCGCGCGAAGTCCGCGTTGCGCGCGCGGCGCGCGCCGCCGCGCGACTGGGCGGCGTGGGTGCTGGCCTCGCCCTTCGGCGACTGAACGCGCGCGGGCGGTCGCGGGATCCGCGAGGCCCGGCGCGGCCGTCATCCGCGGTCCGCGCGCTCGAGCAGGCACACCGCCTGGACCGCCACGCCCGCGCCGCCGGCCAGCGCGCCCAGTCCTTCGAGCGTCTTGCCCTTCACGTTCACATCGCCCGCGTCGACGCCGAGGATCTCCGCGATCCGCGCGCGCATCGCCGCGCGGTGCGGGGCGATGCGCGGTCCCTCGGTCGCGATCACGACGTCGACGTTCCCGACGCGCCAGCCGGCGGCGTGAGCGCGCGCGACGCACTCGGCCAGCAGCGTCGCCGAATCGGCGTCCTTCCAGCGTGGATCGCGGTCGGGGAACGCGGTGCCCAGGTCGTCGAGTCCGGCCGCGCCGAGCAGCGCGTCCGCGATCGCGTGCAGCACCGCGTCGCCGTCCGAGTGGCCCAGCGGTCCGGTCGGGTGCGGCAGGACGATGCCGCCCAGGCGGCACTCGCGCCCCGCGACGAGGCGGTGGACGTCGAAACCCAGGCCCACGCGGATCTTCACGCGTCGTCCTTCCGGCGCAGCTCGAGCAAGGCGCTGAACACGGCCAGGTCCTCCGGCGTGGTGAGCTTCCCGTTCCCGCTCGCGCCGCGCGAGATCGGGATCGGGCCCACGAAGCGCTCGTGGAGTGCGGCCTCGTCCGTCGGACGGAAACCCTCGCGCGCGGCGCGCTCGAGGAGGTCGGCGAGCAGCGCGCGGCGGAAGACCTGCGGCGTCTGCGCGGCCCACAGGAGGCTCCGGTCGAGCGTCGCTTCGGCGCGGATCCCGTCGCCGGACGTCTTCACGGTGTCCACGACCGGCACGGCGACGAGCGCGGCGCCCTCGCGCGCGGCGACCGCGAGCGCGCGCTCGACGACCTCGCGCGTGACCAGCGGCCGCGCGGCGTCGTGCACCGCGATCAGCTCCGACTCCGCGGCGCACGCGCGGAGGCCGGCGCGGACCGAGTCCGTGCGCTGCTCGCCGCCCGGGACGACGGCGCGGACCTTGCGCAGCGCGCTCGAGGACGCGGCCAGGGCGCGCAGGCGCTCCAGGTCGTCCGCGTGACCGACGAGCACGATCTCGTGCACGGCCGCGACGCGGTCGAACGCGGCGCAGGCGTGCTCGATCACCGTGCGACCGGCCAGCACGAGGAACGGCTTGCGCGTCTCCGGACCGCCGCCCATGCGGGTCGAGCTGCCGGCGGCGACGATCAGCGCGGACGTGCGCGGGAGCGAAGGAGCTGCGTCGGCCATGCGGCGCGCGCTTCCGCGCGGGCGTTCGAGAGCGTAGGGTCCGGCGCGGTCGCTTGGGAAGCGTCCACGCGTGACCTCATCGCCGCGACCGAAGCCGTTCGTCGTCCTGGGCATCGACCCCGGGACCCGCGTCGTCGGCTACGGGGCCATCGTCGACGCGGCGCGCGGCCCGCGGCTCTTCGCGGCCGGCGTCGTGCGCGCTCCGGCGATCCGGGACGTGCCCCAGAGGCTGGCGCACATCCGGCGCGAGCTCGACGACCTGATCGCGAAGCTCGGACCGTCGGTCGTGGTCGTGGAACAGGCCTTCGCGTCGAAGAACCTGCAGTCCGCGCTGCGCATCGGCGAGGGCCGCGGTGTCGTGCTGGCCTGCGCGGCGTGCGCCGGCGCGGAGGTCGTGCAGCTGCCGCCGGCCGTCGCCAAGAAGGCGCTCGTCGGCCACGGCGCCGCGGACAAGCGGCAGGTCGCGCGCATGGTTCTCGTCGCGCTGGGCTTGAGCGAGCTCGACCTGCCGCTCGACGCCAGCGACGCCCTGGCGCTGGCGCTCGCGCACCTGCAGCGGCGGAAGCAGGCGATCCCCGCTCGCGGCGCGCGCGTGCTGTCGCCGGCGATCGCGCGCGCCGTGGACGCGGCCGAACGACGGCGCGCCTGAGGTCGGGTGACACCTTTCGCCGCGCGCTCGCGGCGTGCATGCTGGGCGCGTGAGTGCAGCTCGAAGCAGCGGCGGGGGAGAGATCTCCGCCGCATCCCTGGCGAGTGCGCTGGGTGCGTTCGTGCTGCGCGACGAGGAACTCGAGCTCGCACCGGCTCCCGGCATCGGGCTCGCCGGCAGCGGTCCGCGCGCCGCCGCGTGCGCGGGGGTCGACGGCGACGGCCGGGTGGTGATCGCGCTGCGCGCCCGCGGGCCGGAGTCGGTGCTGGCCGCGATCGACGCGCTGGCCTGGTGCGACGCGCGCGGAGACCTGCTCGCGCGGCGATTCTCGGCCGACGAAGGGCTCGCACCCTGCGTCGTGCTGATCGTCGACGAGCCGGACGCTCCGACGATCGCGGCGCTCGCGACGCTGCGCTCCGACGACCTGCGCGTCTTCGAGGCGCGAACCCTGCGCACGGCGCGCGGGATCGAGCAGGATCTGGCCGAGATCTCCGGCGAACGCGCGGAAGCCGCGGCAATCGGCGGCCGCTCGTGGGACGAACGGCTCGACGTCGAGGCGCGCGGCCTCGTCGACCGGGTTCGCGAGGGGATCGTGCGCGTCGATCCCGACGCGCGGCCCGTCGTCGCGGCACAGGCGATCGTGTGGCGACGCGGGAGCGCGACGCTCGTGTCGCTGCGCGCCCCGCAGGGCCGGCTCGAGGCCGAAGTCGGCGGCGAGCGCTTCGACGTTTCCGATCCCGGCGACGTCGAACGCATCCTCGAGGGCGCGGTGCGAGCCCTGATCGCGGATGGTTCCGGCGAGATCGTCGCCCCGCCCGAGGAACCGCCGCGGGCGCGGATCCCGCTCATGCCGACCGGGCCGCTCCTGTCGGGCGAAGAGCTGGCCGCGCTCAGCGGCAACTGACCGCTCCACGCGGACGCTCGCGGGCGCGCGAGGCCCGATCCGTGCTCGTCGCACGCACCACGTGGAGCGCGCGGGGCGACGGATGGCGAGGCGGAGCGCGCGCGATCCGGCCACTGCAGTCTCGCGGAGCGCGACCGTCGCGCCGCGCGTGTCGGAGAGCACGCCGGAAAACACCGAGGGCGGCGCTTGCGCACCGCCCTCGAAGCTCGGAGAGCCTAGGCCCTCCGCGATCGAACACGACTCAGTTGTTGTCGTAGAACGGACCGATCGGCAGCAGGTCGCCGTTCGGGTTCTCGCCGACGCCGTACGGCAGGGCCGCGTACGTGCCCGCGTTGACGACCGCGGCCTGGAAGGCCGGGTTCGAGCGCTGCTGCGCCGTCGAGAAGGCCGTCAGGCCGTCCATCCGGATCCAGCCGCCTTCGTAGTTGTCGACGCCCGTGTCGCTCGTGTCGTCGTTCGTGCCTTCGAGGAACGAGTCCGTGAAGATGCCCGAGATCGTCTCGAGGCGACGGATGTCCCAGCAGTCGAACTGGATCTGACCCGAGAAGGCCTCTTCGTTGTCGTTGTAGGCCAGGTAGTTCACGATCGTCGTGAAGCGCAGGCCCGTGAGGCCGACGAGGATCAGGCTCGAGCCCGGAGCCGTCGTGAAGCTCGGGATGTGGAGCTGGTCCGAGGAGACTTCGTACTCGACCCCGTTGAGGTCGCGCACGCCGTCGCCGTCCGCGTCCGTGTTCGCGCCCTGAGCGCCGACCGCCTTGTAGACGATCGGGGCGAGGGCCGAGTTCAGGGAGTCGTTCGACGAGCGGATGACCGACGCGCCTTCGAGCCAGTTCCACGAGATCGCCGCGCCCGAAGCCGGGCTCTTGGCGAAGACGTAGATGTAGCCGCGCGGATCGTTCGGGTTGTCCAGGTACGTGTTGACCGTGATCGTGTCGTTCGGGGTGAGACGACGCGTGCGGTTGAACTCGAGGCAGGACTCGCCGTCGATGTAGACGAACTCGACGTCGACCGTGCCGGCGAAGAGCTGGCCGTTCTGGTTGAAGTCGCTGTTCGTGTTCGTCACGGTGACGAACGACGATTGACCGCGGCTGTTGTCGAAGTAGGGGAAGAGCAGGAGGCTGCCCGGCTTGTCGAGGCTGTCGGCGCTGGCTTGCGAGCCCAGGCCGAACGCGGTGCCCGCGACGAGCAGAGCCGTGAGGAACTTGTTCATGGTTGCGACTCTTGCTGAGAGGCGATTGGGGGAGTCAGGGCCTCGGGGCCCCGAGGCCCGCGTCGGCCCCCATTGGGGACCTATCCACGCGTGCCGGGCTCGATGGCCGAATCCCCCGCAGTGTAGCTATTCCCTAGGAACGTGCAATCTTTTCCAGGTGGGACTCTCCGGTCCGCTGGGACGGCGCTCTCTCCGCCGTTGCCAGCCAAGGACTTGCGGCGATTCCCCGACCCCAGAATCCGGCCTGGATCGGGCCTTGAGATCGCCTGCAAAAGGGTGTTCGATCGCCTGCGCGTGAGGCCCAGACCGCGTGCGCGAGAGCGCCGCGCCCGGGACGCGCTCGATGAACTGGAATCAGGCCCGGAGGATTCTCCCCTGGGACGGACGCCGCGCACACGCGGCGCCGGCCGCGCCGGTGCGTCGACCCGCAGCAGGTCCCGGCTCTCACGCGCGTTCGTTGTGCATCGCGAGCGGGAAGGGCGGAACGGGCAAGTCGGTCGTGACGGCGTCGCTCGCCGCCGTGCTCGCCGAGTCGCAGCGCGTGCTCGTCGTCGACGCCGATCTCGGCGTGGGCAATGCGCACATCCTGCAGGATGTCGCGCCCGAGCACTCGCTCGTCGACCTCGTGGAAGGCCGCGCGAGCGCGCGCGACGTGCTCGCGCACTGCGGGCGCAACCTCGACCTCCTCGCCGCGGGCAGTGGCGTCTCCCACGTGGCGTCGCTCGCGGCGTGGGAGATGGAGCTCGTCGCGCGCGCGGTCGCCGATCTCGAGCGCGACTACGACTGGGTGCTCGTCGACGCGGGCGCAGGGATTTCGCCGCAGACGGTGGCGCTCGCGGCGGCGTGCGACCGCGTGCTGCTCGTGACGACGCCCGACGTCACCGCGCTCACGGACGCCTACGCGTTCCTCAAGGTCCTCGTGCAGCGCGATCCGCGCGCGGCGCCGTGCTTCGTCGTGAACCGCGCGACGTCGGAAGGGGAGGCGTCCCAGGTGGCGGAACGCCTGCGCGCGGCCGCGCGGAAGTTCCTCGCGCGCGACGTCGGTTGCCTGGGCTGGCTGCCGGACGACCGTGCCGTGTCGCGCTGCGTGAACGCGCGTTCGCCGGTCGTCCGGCGCGAACCCGCCGCGCCGTTCGCGACGGGTCTGCGCGACCTGGCGGCGGTCGTCGCGCGCGACCCTTGCCCGGGACCCACGCTCGGGCTGGGGAGCCGCCTCGCCGCCTCGGCCCGCGGCGGCTGAGTGCGCGGTATTTCCGGTTCCACCCGCGACCCGGGCGCGATCCGATCGTCCTGGCCTGCGGAGGGCGCGATGCGCAGTCGAAGCTCGGATGCACTGGTGTGGTTCGTCTGCGGGATCCTGATGTTCGACGTCGCGGCGGACGCGGGGCGCGAGCCTGCCCGCGCGAGTTCGCCGAGCCGAATCGGGGTGCTGGCCGAGCCCGGGGAGGCCGGCGGGCGCGCCGATCCCGACTCGCTGTCCGCCCGCGCACTGCGCGCGCTGCCCGGGATCGGGCCGGCGCGAGCCCTCGCGATCGCCCGCGCGCGCTGGACGGGCCTGCGCGGCGGGCCCACGGCCTGGACGTCCCTGCCGGGCATCGGCGACGCGACCGCGGCGGCGGCGGCCACCGCTCTCTCCGGTGCGGCGATGGAGCCCCCGTCGGAACGCGCGTACACTCGACGGGAGTACCCGTGACCGCACGACCTTTGGATCCAGAATCGCCCGTCTCGGCTCCCGACGCGGGCCCGCGCGGTGCGGCGATGCTTCCGGCTCCGCGCCAGGGCGTGCCGCCGCCGCTCGCGCTCGCGGACATCGACGCCGTCGTGCGTCCGGCGCTCCAGGAGGATCGCGGCGGCGGCGACCTGACCTCCGCGCACGCGGTCCCCGACCACGCGCGCGCGGTCGCGACGTTGATCCCGAAGTCCGAGGGCGTGGTCGCGGGCCTCGCGGTCTTCGCGCGCGCGTTCGAGCTGTGCGATCCGGGCGCGAAGGTCGCGATCCGCGGCCGCGACGGCGCGCGCATCGCGCGCGGCGAGATCCTCGTGCGCGTCGAGGGATCGGCGCGCGCGCTCCTGACCGCCGAGCGGACGGCGCTCAACTTCGTGCAGCGCATGTCGGGCATCGCGACGCTGACGGCGCGCTACGTCGCGCTCGCGAGCGCGGCGGGAATGAACCCGCCGCGCATCCTCGACACGCGCAAGACGACGCCGAACCTGCGCGTGCTCGAGAAGTACGCCGTGCGCTGCGGTGGCGGCGAAAACCACCGTTTCGGGCTGTTCGACGAGGTCATGGTGAAGGAGAACCACATCGAACTCGCCGGCCGGCCGCTCGAGGTCGTCCTGGGCGACCTGCGTCGCGCGGTCGGTCCGACGGTGCGCATCACCAGCGAGGCGCGCGACGAGCGAGAGGCGCTGGCGGGCGTCGACGGCGGCGCGGACGTCGTGCTGCTCGACAACATGACCCCCGGCGAGATGGCGCGCCTCGCGCCGATCCTGCGCGCCCGCGCCGCCTCGCGCGGCCGACCCGTCGAATTGGAGGCCTCGGGCGGCATCGACGAGCGCACGATCGGCGACGTCGCGCGCTCGGGCGTCGACCGGATCTCCGTGGGGGCGCTGACGCACTCGGCGCCGGCGCTGGACCTGTCCCTCGACCTCCTGCCGGTCCGGCGATGACCCAGAACGGCGCCGCTCGACCCCACGAGCTCCGGCTCGACCTGCCCGCGGCGCACAGCGCCGAACGGATGGCGCGCGGCGTGCTGCGCCAGTTCGCGCAGCGCGAGCGCGTGCCCGAGGCCGAGATCGACACGCTCGAGTTCGTCGCCGGCGAACTGCTCACGAACGCCGTGGACCACGGTGGCGGGGAGCGCGCGCTGCGCGAGGAGGACCTGCGCTCGCGCGTGCGCATGTCGCTCGCGCTCGTGGTCCGCGAGGACGGCTGGACGCTGCGCGTCGGCGACCAGGGCGGAGCGGATCCGGCCGAGCTGCGCGCGCGGCTCAAGCCCGAGGAGGAACCCGACTTGGACGACGATCGCGGTCGCGGCTTCTTCCTCCTGGCGCAGATGGTCGACAGCCTCGACGTCGAGCGCAGCGCCGACGGGCTGGGCGTCGAGTTCGTCGCGATCCGCACCTACGTGCGCCCCTAGGAGCCGTGGACTCCCTGCGCGCCCTCGTCGCCCGCCTGCGGGCCGTGCATCCCGTGATCGGCGTCACGCTGTTCCTGGGCTGGATGGCGTTGATCTGGACTCTGTCCTCGCGCCCGCCCACCGACCTCTCGCAGGGATCGCCGGCGGGCGCCTGGCTCTCGAACCTGGCGCACGGACCCGAATACGCCGGGCTCGCGCTGTGGCTGGCGCTGGCGACGCGCCGCGCGGGCTCGGAGGTCGCGCCGGCGGTGCGCGCCGCGTTCTGGATCGTGGGCTTCTGCGTGCTGCACGGCATCGTCGACGAACTGCACCAGTCGACCGTGCCCGGGCGCGACGCGTCGGTCTTCGACGTCGTCACCGACCTGTGCGGGGCCAGCGCCGCGATCGTCGTGCTGCGCGCCGCCGTCGACCGCCGGAAGTTCACGCGGGCCGTGCTGCTCGGACTGGCGGCGTGCATCGCCGCGGCCGGTCTCGCTACCTTCGTGCCGCGCCTGGCGCCGGAGATCACGTGGTTGTGAAGGACGAAACGACGACGAACGACGCATCGAACTCGTGGCGCTCGCCGCTGTCGGAGCGCTACGCCAGCCCGGCGATGCTCCGGAACTTCTCCGAGCGCGCGAAGATCACGCGCTGGCGGCGCCT
>JBGAOR010000175.1:0-2153 GCA_044221705.1 Planctomycetota bacterium | reverse complement strand
AGTCGCAGGCCCTCGACCCCGGCGCGCAGGTCGAACAGCAGCAGCGCCGCGATCTGCGCGAGGAACGCGAGGGCGAACTGGGTGCGCGCACGATCGCGCGCGGCTTCGTCGCGCGTGGCCTCGCCCCGGTGGGCGCGCGCGGTGAGTACGGCCAGCAGTACCGCCGACACGAATCGGATCATGGCGGCACTCTATACGGAACGGCGGTCCCCGGCCCATGCGAAAAACCCGCGCCGGACTCCGGCGCGGGTCTTCGCTTCGGCCGCTTCGCTCGTCAGTGCTGCTCGACCTTGAATCGCCCGACGAGAGACTGCACCTCGCGCGCCTGGCCGCTCAGGTTGCCCGCGGTGGCGGACAGCTCCTCGGTCTGCGCGGCGTTCGACTGCGTCGCCGCGTCCATGCGCGTCATGGCGCGGTTCACGTCCTCGACGCGCGTGGCCTGCTCGCGCGAGGAGGCGGCGATCTCGCTCACCACGTCGGTCACGCGCTTCACGGCGCCGATGATGTCGCGCAGCGTCGCGCCGGAGCGGTTCACCAGCTCGGTGCCGTCCTCGACCTGCTGCACCGACGTCCCGATGAGCGTCTTGATCTCGCGCGCCGCCGAAGCCGAGCGCTGCGCGAGGTTGCGCACCTCGGACGCCACGACGGCGAAGCCGCGCCCCTGCTCGCCCGCACGCGCGGCCTCGACCGCGGCGTTCAGCGCGAGCAGGTTGGTCTGGAACGCGATCTCGTCGATCGTCGTGATGATGTCGGCGATGCGTGTGGACGAGGCGTTGATCACGCTCATGGCCTCGACCGCCTCGGACACGACCGAGCCGCCCTTCTCGGCGACGCGGCGCGCGTCGGCCGCGAGCGTGCTCGCGAGCCCGGCGTTCTCGGCGTTCTGCTGCACGGACGTCGTGATCCCGCGCAGGCTCGACACGGTCTCCTCGAGTCCGGCCGCCTGCTGCTGCGCCGACGCCGAGATCGTGTCCGAGGCGTCCGAGAGTTCGACGGACGCCTGCGCGACCTCGTCGGCCGCGGTTCGGACCTGGCGGATGACGTCGTGCATGGCGACGGTGAAGCGATTGAACGCGGCGGCCAGCTCGCCCAGCTCGTCCTTCGAAGCGATGTTCATGCGCTGCGTGAGGTCGCCCTCGCCCTGCGCGATCTCCTTCATGATCGCCGTGGCCTGGTCGAGCGGCCCGACGACGCTGCGCATGATGAGGAACGACAGCATGAGCGTGAGCGCCGATCCCGCGACGGCCATGACGACGAGCAGCAGGAGCTGGAGGTGCGCGTCGTGCTGCGCCTTCTCCACGGTGCGCAGGTCGGCCTTGCGGATGAGCTGCGCGACCTCCGCCTGCCCCTTCTCGAGTTCGCGGAACTGCGCGAGGAACGGCGCCATCTCGGCGCGGGCCGAAGCGTGGTCCTGGATCGCGAGCGCGACGATCAGCGAGGACTGCTCGACGTAGGCGTCGATCGCCGGCTTGAGCGCGACGATCGCCTTGCGCACGCCGGGATCGATCGCGAGCTTCAGGTTGCCCTCGACGCACGCGCGGAACGAGTCGGCGTCCGCGACGGTCTTCTCGACCACCGCGAGCTGTTCCTCCGGGCTTTCCGCGATGTAGGCGAGCGCGACGTCGGCGTGCATCGCGTTCAGGTAACGGTCGCCGAGCGTGTGGTTGCGCACGGCCACCGACGAGACGAGCACGTAGTCGAGCGCCCGGTCCTGGTTGCGCAGCGCGTTCAAGCTCACGGCGCTCACGAGCAGCGTGGCGAAGACGCCGACGAGCGCGAGCGCGAGCAGGCGATTGCGGATGGTCCACTTCATGACGGTCACGTCCCCGATCCCGAGGTGCAACCCACCCTCGGCGACACGTCGCCCGGGGCGGGAATCGAAAAGCATCTGGAGTCGCGCGTCCTGCGCCGCGGCTGCCACGCCCCCTGCCGCGCGCCTCGCGCGAGGGCAGGGTCCGGCTCCGGTCTGCACGGCAGTCTCGGACGCGAAGGGCTTCGCGTGACCCCCTCGGGAGAAATAGTTCCGCCGCGCTCGTCGCGCCGGGACCGGCGTTGCGCCCGTGGTGCTGGCCCACGGCCCCCCGCACTGCCTAGGGTGCCGGGGTCAATCGCTCCATTCACCGACAGTTCCGGACCCGGAGGCCTTCATGCCG
>JBGAOR010000009.1:58011-91945 GCA_044221705.1 Planctomycetota bacterium | reverse complement strand
CGCGCCGGATCGGACGGTCCGATCCGGCGCGTCGCACGGTGCGTCCGATGCCGGCCCCTCAGGGGATCCACTGCACGCGCAACCCGTTCGACAGGTTGAACGTCGACTCGGTGCAGAACGCAGCGCTGTTGCGATACCACGCCTGATAGAAGCGCACGGCGCCGGGCAGCGGAACCGAGCCCTTCTGGTACACGGGCAGATCACCAGCTCCGGGATACGACGCGGCACCGAGCGAGGCCGTCTTCGTGCCGAGGCGGATCACCGTTCCGCTCGCGCAGCGCTTGCCGTCGCCGAACACCGTGCCCGCCCCGGCCGCGGCCGCCGTGGTGCCCTGGAAGAACAGCACCGTCGTCGAGCTCGGCAGGCCGACCACGTCGAGCTGGAACGGCTCGTCGTAGATCCGCGCGCCGCCCGTCGCGGTGAGCAGAGCGCCGAGCGCGTTCACCGAGCTCGCGCAGCCGCGTCCCGCCGCCCCGCTGTTGCCGCACGGACACGCGACCCCGGTGCCGTCGCCCGCGCAGAACGTCGTGACCGGTCCGCCGGACGGAGCGTCGTAGCGCGCGCCGCGCACGTCGTTCGGGCCACCGGCGTCGCGGTCGTACACGACCACGGTGTACTCGTCGTACTGGTCGGACCCTTCCATCGCGACGATGCGCGGTCGCGCTTCGAGTTGGAGGCCGGGCGAGACGGAGAAGTCGCCCTCGTTGAGCGCGAGATCGCCGTCGACCGAGTACAGCGTCGCGACGCGGATGTCGCTCGTGGTCGCGGCGCCCGCCGGACGCTCGTCCCACGCGACGACGAACTGCGATTGCACCGTGTCGCAGCTGGGCGTGATCTGATCGAGCGCGACCGACGCGAACTGCTCCGACAGGTCGAACGTCGTGACGACGCTCGTGCCGTCGAGCGTGCGGCAGCGAACGTCCCATCCGTTGGCGCCCGTCTGGATCTGGTAGGCGACCATCCACGGACGCACTCCGTAGAACGCGATGCTCGCGCTCGTCGTGGACGGGTTGCGCTCGTCGAGCACGGACGCGGCGACGCTGAACGGGCCCTCCGGCAGCGTGCCGTCGGCGGCGACGCGACGTCCGCGGATGTCGTGGTTCGTCGGCGCGACCTCGCGCTCCCACACGACGTGCCAGCGCTGGAAACCGGTCGGGTGACCGTTCGAGCTGCTGATCGCCGGGTTCCGGTCGAGGGTACCGACCGAGGTGTCGAGCTGCAGGGTCGTGGCGCCGAAGACCGTGCCGTCCCTCTCGACCATGCGACCCAGGATGTTCGAGTCGCCCGCGTTCACGTCGTTCTGCCAGACGACGCAGTAGTGCGGATCGCCGACCAGCGCGATGTCGCCGCCGACGTCGGGCGAGTGGTGGTCGCCGGGCTGCCCGCCGTCGCTGACGAGGAACTTCGGCAGGAGGACCATGCCGGGCGTCGCACCGAACGGGCGCGCCCACACGGCGCGGTTCGGCGCGGCTCCGCGCGCGGCGACGACGAGGCACTGGTCGTCGTAGTTGTTGTTCGCGATCGCGGGCGAGCGCCAATCCTCGCTGGACGAATCGACGTACTGCGTGCCGTCGATTCCGCCCGACGTCCAGTGGCGGCGGACGACGACGTCATGGTCGGTGCCGCTGAACACCTCCTCGTACACGGTGAACCAACGTTGGTCGCCGAGGTCGTAGGTCGTGTCCGCGCCGAACTGGTCGGGGGCGTCGGTGTCGATCGTGTAGGTGCTCATCACGGGATCGAGCACGAGCCGACCGACCGTGCTCTCGACCAGCGACGCGGGCGCCGAGATCGTGATCCGGCCGTCGGCGAAGCGGCTCGCGATCGGCGTCGGGGCGAGCGCGTCGTGCAACGCGAACGCACGGCCGTAGCGCACGTGCCCGAGCTCGTTCGCGAAGCGGAAGCCCTCGGCGTCCTCGCTGGCGACGAGATCGGTCGCGACGGAGACCGCGACGACGATCTCGCCGCGGTTCGGCAGCACGTCGAACTCGAACGTCTGCTCGACGCTCTCGGCCGTGAGCAGATAGCGCTCGCGGAACGCGCCGCGTTCGTACTCGATCGCGTCGCCACGGCGCACCGGCTCGACCTCGCGGTCGAACGCGAGCTCGACGCCACCGACGCGCACGGACTCGACGCGCAGCGCGACCGGATGGTTGCGCGGCGCCCGTGAGCCGAGGAACGGCACGTACTCGATCTCGTCGGCCGAGAACGAAGCCTTGTACGTGCGGCCGCGTGCCCACGTCGTCCTCGCGGAGTCGACGTCGAAGTGCACGGCGTCGACGCCGGCGTCGCTCCCGCGTCCGATTTCGATCGGACCGTGCGTGGCGGCCTGGACATGGGACATCGAGGCCGGGCGCAGAGCGGCGACGGCGCCCGCGGGCGCGAGCCCGACGAGTGCCAACAACGGGTGGAGCAGGACGAGCGACATCGGGATCCTCGGGGTAGACGGTCCGGGTCGAGGCCATCCGACGAATTCGACGCGGGACGGGCACACGATCTCGTCCGTACCATCCGGGAGCGCGCGCGTTCGTTACCGGAATGGCCGGAAAACGAGCCCGATGCGCTCGACGCGGCGCCGCTGCACGCGGGCGCAGGCGGCGCGACATCGCGCTCGACGCGCCGTTCGCTCGTCCGCTACGACGCGTAGTCGAACGCCAACACGCCATCGATCCCGCCGTCGAGGATCGCGAGCACGGACAGCTTCACCTTCTCGTGCTCGGGGTGCGGCAGGTAGGCGTCGCGCGACGCCGCGTCGCGGAACGTCATGCAGAATCCGTGCGTGTAGCCGCGGCCGAGTCCCTCGGGCGACGAGTACGCGCCCCACGAGTACGAGAGGATGCCGGCGATCCGCGGCTGCAGCGCGCCGATCTCGCCGAAGACGCGCTCGATCGTGCGGGCCGGGACGTCCTTCCGGACGCGGAGGAGGACCATGTGCGTGATCATGCGGGCCCGTGATAACGGGTCCGACGGCGACCTGGCAATCGGCGCGATCCCGGCCGCGGGATCGGACGCACGGGCGGTGCTAGGGTGTGCGCAACCATGATCCGCCCCCCGTTCCGTCTGGCCGTCGTCGGCGTCGCCGTCGCAGCATTCGCCGTGCTGACGTTCGCCCTGGCTCCGAGCGTGCGACGCGGCGCCTCGCAGGAGCGGATGGCCAAGGCCGCGCTCGCGTTCCTGGCGAAGCTCGATCCGGCGCAGCGCGCGAAGGCCGCGCTGGCGTTCGATTCCCCCGCCGTGCGCGACTGGCACTACGTGCCCCGCGAGCGTCCGGGCCTGCCGCTGGCGGAGATGAACGCCGAGCAGAAGGGCGCGCTCCACGACCTGCTGCACACGGCGCTCGCGGCGCAGGGCTACCTGAAGGTGACGGGCGTCGTGCACCTCGAGAGCGTGCTGCGCGACATCGAGTCGAAGCCCGGCGCGCCGGCGACGCACCGCGATCCGGGCCTGTACGCGATCGTCTTCTTCGGCACCCCAGGCGCGGATCCGTGGGCCTGGCGTTTCGAGGGTCACCACGTCTCGATCCACTTCTGTTCGGTCGACGACGCCACGTCGAACACGCCGTTCTTCCTGGGCTCGAACCCCGAGCGCGTGCCGAGCGGTCCCGACGCCGGCTGGCGCCTGCTCGCGACGGAGGAGGACCTCGGCCGCGAGCTCTACACCTCGCTGCCCGCCGAGCAGCGGACCCGCGCGCAGCTCGCGGGCGACGTGCCGGCCGACGTGATCCTCGGTCCGGGCCGCGACGGCGGCTTCGAGAAGGCCGAGGGCCTGCCCTACGGCGACATGGACGCGCCGCAGCGCGTCCTCGTCGAGCGCCTGCTCGCGCAGTTCGTCGACGACCTCGAGCCCGATCTCGCGGCGCGGGAGTGGGCGCGCATCCGCGCGAACGGCATCGAACGCATCCGCTTCGCGTGGTGCGGCGGGACGAAGCCGGGCGAGCCGCACTACTGGCGCCTGCACGGCCCGCACTTCGTCATCGAGTTCGACGACGTGCAAGGCGGCGCGAACCACGTCCACACGCTGTGGCGCGACCTCGAGCGCGACTTCGGCGGCGATCTCCTGCGCCGGCACCGCGCGGAGGACCACGCGGGCGAGAAGCGCTGACCGGAGCGCTCGATCCGTCGCGGTCGGGTTCCTGCCCGGCGAGGCTCGAGCGCGGTGCCGAGCGCGGTGCCGAGCGCTGGGCGGTGCGCGTCAGGAGACGCGCGGCACGACCGTGCGGCCCACGAACTCGAGCTTGCGCAGCAGGCGGTCGTAGTCCTCGTCCCGCACGCGGAACCACGTGTTCGCGTGCCAGCCCGCGGAGAGCGGCAGCGTCTTCGTGCCCGGCGGCGGCACCTCGCTCTCGAAGATCGCGTCGCCGAGTTCGCGCCGCACGACGTCGACGCCGTCGTGGCCCGCGAACACGCCGTCCCTCGGCGGCCGGATCTGCACCGAGCCCGTCGCGTAGCGCCGCGTCGGGGTGCCCGAGCGACGGCCGAACAACACCGCGTCGGCCCACGAGCCGTACAGGTCGAACTCGTTGCCCGCGGCGTGCATGTCCCAGATCCGCTCGCCGGCCGGGCGCGCGCCGATCTCGGAGATCTTCAGGCCCTTGGGCCCGAAGAACCACTCCATGTGCGTCGCTCCGTCGGGGATGCCGATCGCTTCGATCACGCGCTGCCCCGTCGCGCGCAGCTCGGCGTAGCCGCTGGCGTCCATGCGGTTCGTGCAGGCGATCTTCGGGCGGATCGCGCGGTCCTGCACGGCCTCGAGACAGGTCGGGTAGTAGTGCCCGACGAAGTCGTGCACGACGGCGCCGTCGATGACGATGGCGTCGAGGAAGCCCTCGTGGCCCTCGACGAATTCCTCGACGATCGCCGGCTTCGCCTGAGTCGGCTTCAGGCGCTCGAGCGCGCGGTCGAGCTCGCCGGCGTTCGCGCAGCGAAACGTCTCGAGCGTCCCGAAGCCGTCGATCGGCTTGAGCACGACGGGGAAGCCCTCGCGCTCGGCGAACGCGCGCGCCGAGGCCGCCGTCTCGATGCGCTGGGACGCCGCGCACGGCAGGTCGCGCGAACGCAGCCGCTCCTTCATCGCCGCCTTGTCGCGCGAGAGGATGGCCGACTCGACGCTCGTGCCGGGAAGGCCCAGCACGGACCGCACGTGCGCCGCGGTCACGACGGCCGGTTCGTCGATGGTCTCGACGCGCGCGAAGCCCGCCGCGGGCGCCATCTCGCGCGCGATCCGGGCCACGTCGGCGCCTTCCAGGAGGCTCTTCGCCGGCGCGTAGCCGTGCAGGGCGCGCTGCATCCCGGGCGACAGCCGCTCGCGTGCGACGTGTCCGATGCCGTGGACGCGCGCGCCGGCGCGCTGGAGCGCGTCGACGAAGCGCTGCGCGTACACCGACGTGTCGGGGGCGAGGAAGAGGACGTCCACGGGCCGCGGATCTTAGCGCAGCGCCGCGGTCGTTCGACGGAGCAGTCCCGCTCGCGCGGCTCAGCGAGACTTGCCCGCCGGAGGATCCGCGGGCCGGATCGGTGCGACGGATGCGACGAGCACCTCGAGCGCCGCGGTCCTGCCGAGCGCCTTCGACTCGATCTCGGCCCACGCACCGCGGACGGCGACCGCCGTCGCGCCCACCTTCGCGTAGTAGCCCGACGCCTCGCCGTGATCCGCGTGCTCTCGATCGAGCGTCTGGCGCACGGTCGACGCGCTGGCGCAGAACATCAGCGTGTGCGGCGCGTCGCGCCACAGGCGATCGGTGCGCGCGACGCCCGCCGCCTCGAGCCGCTCGCGCAGCTGGTCGAACACGTCGCCGTCGCGCGCGACGTCCAGCGCGTGCGTGGCTTCGTGCAGGACGACCTCGGCCAGCGCGCTGCCCGACAGTTCGTGGACGGCGACGAAGCACACGCCCTTGCCGCCCGCGCCGCGGTGCGTGATCGCGCCCGGCTCGGGCATCCGCGCCACGAGCGCGCACGGGATCCCCAGGTCGAGGCCTTCGAAGCCGAGGACACGGGCGTGCAGCGCGAACACGTCGTCCGCGTGCGCCAGCAGTCCGCGTTCGAGGTCCTCCAGCGCCTTGCGGATCTGCGCCTCGTCCGCGGGCCACAGCTTCTCGCGGAACTCCGGCTCGATCGCGGCCAACGCGTCGGCGAGCTCGATCGCGCGCGCGCGCAGCTTCAACGGCTCGCCCGCGCGGCGATCCTGCGTCTCGGGCAGGTCGGCGAACGCCGCGCGTGCTTCGGCCGCGCTGCGGCAGGTCGCGATCCGGCCCTCGATCGGCGCCCAGGCCAGCGGGCTGCCGAGGTCCTGACCGAGCTTCTGGAACAGGGCGCCCACCGGCCGGAATCCCGCGGGGACCTCGCCCGATCCGGCGCCCGCGGCGCGCGCCGAGAACCACAGGTCGAGGAACGGCTCGACGCGCGGCTCGATGCGGATCCGCGCCGTCGCGGCGGGTGCGGGCGGCGGAGTCTGGGCGACGGAAGGCGTGACGAGCGCGAGGAGTGCGACGAGCGCGTGCATGAGCGGTCCTCCTGGGACCGGCCAGCCTACGCTCCGATCGGATCGGCGTTGGCGTGCGAACCGCGGCCGCCGGTCGAGACGGCCATTGCCGCCGCGTTCCGCCGGCGACGCCCCTCGAGCACGGCGTACGTCCCCGTCGCGAGCAGCCACTCGATGCCGAGCAGCGCCAGGAAGCCCCACGTCATCGGCCGCGACGTGTCGAACTGGTCGAAGCCGCGCACCACGGCCACGATCACCATCGACACCCACAGGATCGCCGTCTGCGCCGCGATGCGCACCGAGCTCCAGCGCCGGTCCAGCGTGACGCGGATCTGCACGGCCGACGCCGCGAGGAGCAGGCTGCCGACCGCCTGCGCCGCGAGCGGCTTGACGGGCCACGGCCAGACGCCCGCCATGGACGTCGGCGCGAAGATCATGGCCGCACCGACGAGGCCGACGACGATCCCGAGGACGAGCGCGGCGCGGCACACGATCGCCGGGATCTCGACGTCGCCCGGATTCGGCGTGCGCGGGTCGCGGCGACCGTTCGACCAGAGGATGTACGGCAGGAGGATCGATGCGCCGACGTAGGCCGCGAGCCAGATCCAGAAGCGCACCGTGCCGTGCGCGAACTTCTCCCAGTGCAGGAACGTGACGACCGCCAGCACGAGCACGACCGGCAGCGTCGCCCACAGGACCAGCGCGATCTCGTGCCAGCGCTTGGCGAACGTGACGCGCAGGAAGCTGTAGACGACCGCGAAGTACAGCGCGCCGAAGAACATCGCCGACATCGTCGGAGCGAGCGTCCAGGCGAAGTTCGTGGCCGTCGCCTCGGGGTGGAAGGTCAGGTTGTAGAACGACGGGATCACGGCGAGGGCCAGGGCCGCGTGGGCGAGGCGCGTGACGAGGAGGAGGGAGTCGTCTCGGGCGGGAGCGGTCATGGAGGGTTGGGGCCGCGGAGTGGACGAATCGCCGGCCGGTGGGGACTGTCCGCCCGCCGGCCCCATCTTTCTCGGAACCCGGGCTATCCTCGCGCGCGGAGCGAAACCACCTTCCCCGAGGCTTCCGCCATGAGACTCCCGCTCGCGCTCGCGATCCTGTCCCTCGCGATCTGGCCCACGGCAGCGCACGCCGGCCAGACCTGCCACTCGGCCGACCATCCCTCCGCGCCCACGAACTGGTCGCAGGCCTTCGTCCTGCCCAAGCACGACCCGGCGCTGGGCGCGCTGCAGTCGGTCACGGTCACGTTGCGCTGCGCGTTGACCGGCCAGGTCGGCGCCGAGAACCCGTCGCCGATCCCGGCGAAGTACGAGACCTCGCTCGAGTTCCAGGGACGCGTGCGCCGCCCGGGCGGATCCGAGATCGTGCTCGTCGTGCCGAGCGTCCGGTCCACGCTGAGCTTCGGCGCGTTCGACGGATCGATCGACTTCGGTGGCGCTTCGGGCGTCTCCCTGCCGGACCTGCAGGCGTCCCGCGAGTCGCACGAGGTCCTCACGAGCCCCGCGGACCTGGCGCTCTTCACCGCAGCGAGCGCGGGCGAGACGATCCAGCTGAGCTTCGACGCGCTGGGCACGAGCATCGCGACCGGTCCCGGCGCGCTCGTGGTCATCCTGGCCACGAACGCCGCGATCCACGTCGACGTCTGCTACGGCTACCGCGAGATCCGTCAGTCGGCCTCCGTCCCCGCGAGCCCCACGAACTGGCAGCAGCCGGCGGTCTTCGCCAAGCACGATCCGGCGGTCGGTCCCTTGCGCGCCGTGCGGTTGCGCGCGCGAGCGGCCCACTCGGGCAGCGTGTCGGTCGAGAACCTGGAGCCCGCGGGTCCGGGCTCCGTGACGACGCGGCTCGATCTGCAGACCTCCGTCCGAAGGCCCGATTCGACGACCGCGCTCGCGTTCGCCGATGCGCGGACCACGGTCGACCACCTCGCGCCCTTCGACGGCGTGGTCGATTTCGCGGGCCTCTCCGGCACGTCGCACACGCTGGCCCCCGAATCGGCGTCGGGTTTCGCCGTGCTGACGTCCGCCGCGGACCTCGCGCTCTTCACGGCCGGAGCGCCGGGCGAGACGATCGCGCTGAGCATCGTCGCGGCCGGCTCGACCGTCGTCGTCGGCCAGGGCAACACGGTCCTCACGGGCACGAACTCGGCCGGCGCCGAGCTCGAGGTCGTCTACGACCACGCCGCGCCCGTCGCGCCGTACTGCTTCGGCGACGGATCGGGAACGGCCTGCCCGTGCGGGAACGCGAGCCCGGCCGGCGCGGAGCAGGGCTGCCTGAACTCGCTCGGCCTGGGCGGCGAGCTGCGCGCCACCGGGTTCGCCGAGATCGGAGCGGACACGCTCGACTTCCGCGCGTCGAACCTGGCGGCGAACGCGACCGTGCTCTTCTTCCAGGGCACGAGCGCGACGTCGGCGACCTTCGGCGACGGACTGCGCTGCGTCGGCGGGAGCGTGCGCCGCCTCGGCACGCGGACCGCGTCGGGCGGAACGGCGCAGTTCCCGCCGGCCGGCACGACGATCTCGCAAGCCGGGATGGCGGCGACCGGATCCACGCTGCGGTACCAGGCCTGGTACCGGAACAGCGCGGCGTTCTGCACGCCGAGCACGTTCAACCTGACGAACGCGCTCTCGATCGCCTGGTGACGCTTGACGCGTCGCGCGCGCGGGCGATGCTCTCGCGCATGCCCCCCACGCATGCGCCGTCGACTCCGGTCCGATCCGCGGCGCGAGCGAGCCTGCGCTCGATCGCCGCGCTCGTCCTCGCCGTGCACGCGACGGCCGGCGAGCGCGACGTGCGCGAGCTCCTCGACGGCGTGAAGGGACTCGGCAAGTGCGGCTCGCCCGGGTGCGTCTCGGCCTGGGGTCCGGACGCGTTCCCCGTGCTGCTCGGAGCCGTCGGCGCAGAGCTGAAGGCCCCGATCGTCGCGGCCGCGACGGCGGGTCCCGCGCGCTTCGTCGCGTTCGGGCACAACGGCTACTTCGGCGACATCCTGGGCGAGGGCGACGGCTGGCGCCTGATGGACAACTCGCTGCGCTGGGCCGCGAATCGTCCGAAGGGGAAGCTGCGCGTCGGCGTGCTCGACAACCCGGGCTTCGCCGCGGCGCTCGCCAAGCGCGGTTTCGAGGCCGAGAACGTGGCGGCGCTCGAACGCCTCGACAAGCCGCCGGCGTTCGACGTGCTGTGCGGCGACATGAAGGAGTGGGCCGACGCCGACATGGCGCGCGTCGCGAAGTTCCTCGACGGCGGCGGCGGCATCGTCGGCGGCGTCACGGGCTGGGGCTGGCAGCAGCTGAACTCGCAGAAGAGCCTGGCGCGCGACAACGGCGGCAACCGCGTCGCCGCGCGCTTCGGCCTCTCGTGGACACACGGCACGGCCGAGCCGGCCGAGGACGGGCGCTATCACCCCGAGTCGAAGGACCTGCCCTGGTGCCACGCGCCGACGGCGCTCGACGCGCTGACCGCGAAGATGCCGCCGGACGGATTCGGGCCGCGCGAGGCCGGGCTCGCGAGCTGGATCGTGGCGCAGGCCGTGGCCTTCGTGCCCGAGGACGACAAGCTGTTCCGGCCGCGGCTCGCGCGCCTCTTCTCCGGACGGGTCGCGATCGTCCCCACCGAGCAGCAGCCGCTCGGCAAGGACCGCGCGCTCGAACGATTGCAGCTGTCGATCGAGGCCGACACGGCGCTCGCGGCGATCCCGACGAAGGTCAAGGCTCTGCCCGCCGCGGCCGCGTTTCCCGGCGAAGTCCCCGACAAGGCCCCGCGCGTGCAGCGCATCGTCGCCGTCGACCTCGCGGTGCCGCGCTGGCACTCGACCGGTGTCTACGCGGCGCCTGGCGACGTGGTCGAGATCACGATCCCGGCGTCGGCCGTCGCGCGCAAGCTCGGCGTGCGCATCGGCTGCCACTCCGACGACATCGCGCAGCACGACGCGTGGAAGCGCGCGCCGCGGATCACGCGCCAGCAACCGCTCGACGCCGAGTCGGTCAAGATCGCGAGCCCGTTCGGCGGCCTCGTCTACGTCGTCGTGCCGGACAAGTGCCCGCCCGAGGTCGTGCAGGTCAAGCTGCGCAACGTCGTCGACGCGCCGCGCTTCGTGCTGGGCGCCACGGATCCCGCCGCGTGGCGCGACAAGATCCGCGCGCTGCCCGGGCCGTGGGCCGAGCTCGAGACGAGCAAGCTGATCCTCACGATCCCCGCGAGCGTCGCGCGCGCGATCGACGATCCGACGGCCGTGCTCGAGCGCTGGAACGTCGCCATGGACGCGGCCGCGGACCTCGCCGGCATCCCGGCGCAGCGTCCGTCGCCCGAACGCTACGTGTGCGACGTGCAGATCAGCGCGGGCTACATGCACTCGGGCTACCCGATCATGGCGCACCTCGACGCGGCCGCGTTCACGTCGGATCCGGCGCGGCTCTGCGTCGACGGCTGGGGCCCGTTCCACGAGGTCGGCCACAACCACCAGGTCGGCGCGTGGACGTTCGACGGCACGGGCGAGGTCACGAACAACGTGTTCACGCTCTACATGCTCGAGGTCGCGTGCGGGAGGAAGCCGACCGACGACGAGCGCTTCGCCGCCGACGCGCGCACGAAGCGCTGGAAGGAGCAGCGCGACCGGAAGGACGCGTTCGCGCGCTGGAAGAGCGATCCGTTCCTGGCGCTGCTCCTGTACGTCGACATCCAGCAGGAGTTCGGCTGGGACCTCTACAAGCGCGTGTTCCGCGAGTACGCGGCGATGCCGAAGTCGGAGATCCCGACGTCGGACGCGGCCGAGCGCGACGAGTGGCTCGTGCGCTGCTCGCGCGCGGCGGGGAAGGACCTCGGTCCGCTCTTCACATCGTGGGGCGTCGAGACCAGCAAGGAAGCACGGCAGAGCCTGGCCGACCTGAAGCCGTGGCTGCCCGAGGGCCGGCTGTGACGCGCGTCAGCCGCCGGCCAGCTCGAGCAGCTTCTGCGTCGTGCGCCAGTTGCGGCCCGTGCTGACCGTCGCGAGCCGCGAGTCGAACCACGCGTTCGTGAGCTTCGTGCGCGCGACGCCGTTCGGGCACGCCACGTAGACCTCGCGACCGCGCACCACGAACGTGTCGCCCGGCGAACGGTCCGGATCGAGGTCGCCGGCCTGCTTCGCGCTGGGCGCCTGTGCGAGGAAGATCACATGGAGCACGTCCGGATCGTGCTTCGCCAGCAGCGGGTTCCCGGCGACGACGGCGCGCAGCTCCTCGGCCGATCGCGTCTGGATCGGCGCGGCGAACCCGAACCGCTTCACGATCGCGGCCTCGACGAGCGCCGGGACCTTGCGCGCGACCGCCGCGCTCGCCGCGTAGACGACGTTGCCGCTCTGGATGTACGTGTGCACGTCCGAGCAGCCCGCGTCGGCGAACATCGCCGCGAGGTCCTTCATCGGCAGCTTGTTCTTGCCGCCGACGTTGATGCCGCGCAGCAGCGCGACGTGGGTGCCGGGCTTCGAGGCCACGTCACTTCTTCTCGGGAACCGGCGGCTGGCTGGCCCACGCGCGCCAGACCTCGTCGAACGCTTGCGGCGTCCAGCCGAACACGTCCTTCATCAGCTTGCGCTGCAGGCCCGGCAGGTCCTTGCCGCTGGGCGAACCCTGCTCGTCGAGCTGGCCCTTCACGCCGCCGAGCAGCTTCGCGAGCCCCTCGGGCTGCGTGTCGATCAGGAAGCGCACCATCGACCACACGGTGAACAGGCCGTCGCGGTCGAGCGCGCCGACCTCCTTCGTGTACATGAGCTCGGCGAACGACTTCGCGCGGCCGCGCGCCAGCATCTTGCGCGTCGCGTCGGGCCAGTCGGCCGGGTACGTCGCGTCGCGGAAGCTGCCTTCCTCGCCCTCGTTCGTCGTCGAGCGCGGGTCGACCTCCTTCTCCAGGCACAGCGCGAGGCCCTCGTCGAGCCACAGCGGCGGGTCGTACGAGAAGTGCTTGTACGCGGCGAAGAAGAGGTGGCTCAGGTTGTGCGCGATGTGCGGGAAGAGCCACTTGTCCTGCTTGAGGTCGGCGTCCTCGCAGGGCAGCGACGCGTGCATCTTGTGCAGGCCGGGGAAGTGCCAGCGCAGCGCGTTCGTGACCTGCGCGCCGCTGAACTCCTTCGTGAACAGGTTGTGCGTCGTCCCGTTCGCGTGCAGCGTGACCTCGAACTTGTCCTTCTCGCCCAGGAACTTCCCGGCGCCCATGAACGGGCCGTCGGCCTTGCGCTCGGCCGGGAAGTCGGCGTCGGTCACGCGCAGCAGGGTCTGGAAGCGCGCGTAGAGTTCCTCGCCCTTCATCGCGATGAGGTGCAGACGCAGCCACGGGTCGAGCTTCTTCACCTCGCGCGGGACGCCGGGCAGCTTCTCGCGCAGGCGCGCGAGCTCGGCCTCGACGCGCTCGCGCTCCTCGAGGTCGACGCGCTGGTCCGGCAGCGACGAGGCCCAGCGCAGGTGCGCGGTCTCGAGGAAGATCCACTGCGACGCGGGCAGCTCGGCCGCGAACTCCACGCTCGTCTTCGTGCCGATCGGCATCGGACCGTGCGACACGATGCCGGCCGCCGCCATGAGCGCGGGATCGTTCTTGCACCACGGGCACGTCGCGACCTTCGGCTTCTGCGGCTCCGCGAGGAACGCGGCGGCGGTCACGACGATCGCGGCGGTCAGCACGCCCCCGAAGATAGCGCGGCGGACAGCCCCTGGCGCGATCGCCCGTCCGAGCGCACCCTCTCGGCCCGTGCGCGACGAGATCCAGACCCACAACGCCGGCATCGAAGAGCGCCACTGGTGGTTCGCGGCCCGCCGCCGGATCCTGCGCGCGCTCGTGGACGAGATCGCCGCCGGTCGGCGGCTGTCCATCGTCGACGTCGGGTGCAGCACGGGCGGCAACGCCGGCTCGCTGTCCGACGCGCACGACGTCGTCGGTTTCGACGCGTCCGAGACGGCGGTGCGCATCGCGTCGCAGCGCTTCCCGGCCGCGCTCTTCCGGCGCGCGACGGACCTCGAGCCCGTCCGCGCGGCGGCGCGCACGGCGGACCTCGTGCTGCTCATGGACGTGATCGAGCACGTCGAGGACGACTTCCACTTCCTGAGCTCGGTCGCGAGCGAGCTGCGCGAGGGCGCGCACGTGCTGGTCACGGTGCCGGCGCATCCCGAGCTGTGGAGCGCGCACGACGTCGCGAGCCAGCACTGGCGGCGTTACACGCGGGGTCGTCTCGAGCGCGTGTGGCGCGACCTGCCGCTCGAGCCGCGGCTCGTGACGCCGTGCAACGCGCTGCTCGCGCCGCTCGTCCGCACCGCGCGCAAGCTGCGCGGGAACAAGCCGCCGGCGCACGGGACCGGCGCCGACCTCGCCGTGCCGAGCGCGCCGGTGAACGCCGTGCTGCGCTGGACGTTCGAGCGCGAGGCCGGCCCGCTCGTGCGCGCGCTGCGCGACGGCTCGCGGGCGCCCTACCGCGACGGCATCAGCCTGCTGGCGATCCTGCGCCGCGGCGCGGGCCAGTGTCCCGTGCTGGCGAAGCCGCCGGACGTCCCGCGCGACGAGCATCGGCCCGAGACGGCAGACTGAGCGCATGTCGAGCACGTCCCCCACCGCCGCGCGCGGCATGCCCGGTTTCCAGAAGGGCGTGCTCGCGCTGATCGTCGTCGTGCTCGTCGCGTCGGTCGCGGCGCGGATGCTGCTCCACGATCCCGCCGTCCCCGCGCCGAGCGCGATGCCCGAGGGCGCGCGCGGCTTCGCGGCCCAGACCGCGGCGGAGCACCCGCAGGAGGTCGCGTGGTGGCAGAGCGTCCTGCCCGTCGTCACCGAGGCCAGCCTGTTCGGCCTGATCGGGTTCGCGCTCGGCTACTCGACGCGCAAGGTCTTCAAGCTCGCCTTGATCCTGATCGCCGCCGCCTTCGTCGTCGTCCAGGTGCTCGTGGCGCGCGGCGCGATCGCGGTCGACTGGGGCGGCGTCGCGAGCTCGATCCAGGGCTGGGTGCTGAACCTGCACGCCGACGTGCCGATCGCCGAGTTCCTGAAGACGCGCATCCCGACGGCGATCGCCTTCGTGTCGTGCTGGTGGCTCGGGTTCCGGCGAGGCTGAGCGCGTGGGATGACTTCCACCGGCGAGGCGACGCCGGGCTGGATTCGCGGGCGGAGCTTGGTTCCTGGAGGCGTGAGCAGCGCGAACCTGCTCGGCGAGAGCGAGGAGGCGCGGCTGTCGGCTCCCGTGGCGCGCGAACGTCGACGGCGTTTGCGTCTCCCCGATCCTCACGGACTCCGAGTCGCAGGGACGCTGCCGTGGCGCGGCCCCGGGAGCGGACGACGCTCGTCATCGCCTCGGACTCGGCGCGCTGCTTGGAAAGGTGCGGAATCAAGTTCCCGGCGATCCGCGGACAGGCCCCCGATCCGCCGCGCCTCCCGGACCGGATGCGGATCGAGGAGGCCCTTCCGCTCACTCGCAGTCGATTCCTCACGCATCGCTGAGTCGAACCGAGCCTGCAGTGGCGCGGCCCCGGGAGCGGACGACGCTCGTCATCGCCTCGGACTCGGCGCGACGCACGGAAAGGTGCGGAATCAAGTTCCCGGTGATCCGCGGACAGGCCTCCGACCCGCCGCGCCTTCCGACCTCGACGCTGCTGGATGAGCCCGATCCGCTCCTTCACGGGATCCGAGAGCTCGTCGCATCCCGTGGACGCGCGCCGCGACCCGCATGGACGTGCGGGTTGTCGGGCAGTCGCGTTCCGGACAGGATCCACGCCCTTGGGTCCCAGCGTGTCCGGGCACGTCGCTCGCCGCGCTCGACCCTTCCCGACGAGGACTCGACCCGTGAACACGCATTGGAACCGGATCGCATTGGTGGCCGCTGGCGGCATCGCGCTCGTGACGCTCGCTGCCTTCGCGCAGCACGAGACCCCGAAGACCCAGATCGCGAAGATCACCGGCAAGACCCTGATGGCCGCGAGCGAGCTGAAGTGGGTGCCGCTGCCCGGGATCCCCGGCGCGGAGCAGGTCGCGCTCGTCGGCGATCCGCAGAAGGAGGCGCACCGCGCGTTCTTCCGGTATCCCGTCGGCCTGAAAGCACCGCTCCACACGCACACCTTCGGCGACCGCGGCGTCATCGTGTCCGGCGTCCTCTCGCTCGCGGTCGAGGGCGCGCCGCCGAAGCGCCTGCCGCCCGGTTCCTACTTCTCGATCGCGGCGGGTACGCCGCACCTCACCGCGGTCGAGGGCGACCAACCGTGCGTCTTCTACATGGAGCGCGAAGGGCCGTTCGACGTCGTCATGGCCGACGCTGGCGCCGCGAAGAAGCAGTAGCGTCGTCGCGGCCGCGCACGCCCGGAACGGGCGCGGGCTTGCGCGGCCAGGGCAGCGCTCCCAGGCTGGACCGCGTGCGCATTCGGCTGGCGCTCGTGCTGTCGGTCCTCGCGGCCCCGCTCCTCGCGGCGCAGGAGCTGTCGGTGCGCACGTGGGGCGTCCGTGCCGGCCTGATCCAGTCGCGCGTGAACGACATCCGGCGCGACTCGAACGGGTACGTCTGGTTCGCGACGTGGGAGGGCGCGAGCCGTTTCGACGGGCGGCGTTTCGTCGACTACGGATCGCGCGAGGGCTTGCCGAATCCGCTCGTGTGGTGCGTGGCCGAGGCGCCCGACGGGCGGATCTGGCTCGCCACGCACGGCGGCGGGATCGTGCGCGTGCCCGATTCCGGCACGGCGCTCGTGTCCGACCCGATCGGCGATCGGAACCCGGCCGAGCGCGCGTTCGAGATCGCGTTCGACCACGACGGCCGCATGTGGCTCGCGACGAACCGCGGCGCGTTCGTCAGCGAGAGCTCGCGACCGGAGGAACTGCGCTTCGAGCACGCGTACGAGCTCGGACCGGACTGGTACGGACGCCTGCTCGTCGACGCGCACGCGGATCTGTGGCTCGTCGCCGCGGACGAGGTCGTGCACTGCCGCGGGCGCGCGCTCGAGCGCTTCCCGATCGCGGGCGCGCTCCCCGGCACCGACGACGACGAGGTGCGCGCGGTCGCGGCGCGCAGGGACGGCGGGGCCTGGGTCGCGCGCACGCGGTACCTCTGTGCGCTCGACCTGCCCCGCGAGGCGGGCTCGGGCGCGACGAGCAGGCCGGAACCGATCGACTTCGGCCCGAACACGTCGCTCTACGACGTGGGCGAGGACGAGTTCGGCCGCCTGTGGGTCGCGACGAGCCGCGGTCTCCTGCGGATCCACGGCGCCGAGCAGCGCTGGTTCACGTCCGCGCAAGGCCTGCCCGACGACTGGATCCACTCGATCGCCTTCGAGTCCGGAGGCGGGACGTGGATCGGCACGCACAACGGCGGCGCGGCGTTCCTGCCGGACTCCGGCTGCGAGCGCTACACGGCGCGCGGCGGACTCGGCGACGGACACGCAGTGAAGCTCGTCGCGCTCGACGCGGACCGCTGGCTCGTGCCGACCGAGGTCGCCGGCATCTTCGAGATCGCGCACGGCCGAGCGCGCCTCGTGCCCGGATCGGACGCGCCGCCCTTCGACCGCGTCCAGCGCAGCGTGACGCGCGACGCCGCGGACGACTGGTGGGTCGGGACCGCGGACGGCATCCGACGCGTCCGCGGGCCGGCCTTCGAACTCGCGCGGGCCGAGCTGCAGGGCGCGGCGCAGGGACTGCCTCGATCCGCGAAGCGCGTGCTCGGCCTCGACGCGGCCGGCGGCGCGATCGTCGCGAGCGACGACGGCCGCGTGTTCGTCGAGGAGCCGGGCACCGGGCGCTTCGAAGCCCTGACCTTCGAGCTCCAGGGGGCGGCGGTCCAGCACGTCGCGCTGCGGGATCGCCGCACGGCGTGGCTCAGCGACGGGAATCGCCTGTGGCGCGCGGTCGACGGGCGACTCGAGGAGCTCGCTCCGTGGCCCGACTCCGGCAGCGACGTCCTTCCGCGCGTGTTGCGCCTCGATTCGCGCGGCTGGCTGTGGATCGGGACGCGCTTTGGTGGCGCCGCGTTCACGCGCGATCCGTCGGCCCCTTCGCCACGCTTCGAACGGCTGACGGCGCGGGGCGGTCTCGCGAGCGACGCGGTCTTCGCCCTGGCCGAAGATCGAGCGGGATCCGTGTACCTCGGCACGGCCCGCGGCGTGCAGCGCTTCCGGCCGGACGACGGTTCGCTCGAAGCCGTCGGAGCGGACCAGGGACTCGGCGACGAGTGGGTCACCGACCTCCAGTTCGACGCGCGGGGAGACCTTTGGGTCGCGGACGCGCAGGGAGTCCTGCGGATCCCGGCCGGCGAAGCGCGACCCGAACGTCCCGCGCCGCGCGTCCGCTTCACGCGCTGCATCGTGGCCGGTGAGGAGGTCGCGCTGCCCGCGGCCGGTTCGCCGACGATCCCCGACATCGAAGTCGACGCCGACGACAGCCGCCTGGCGTTCGAGTTCGTCGCGGTGGATCCGGTGCGCGGCGGTCGCCTGCTCTACCAGACGCGGCTCGAGGGCCTCGACGCCGCGTGGAGCGAGCCGTCGCGCGAGCTCTCCGCGCGCTACGGCCAGCTCGCGCCGGGCGAGTACCGCTTCGCCGTGCGCTGCGTCGATCCGGGCGAGAGCGCATCCGTCGAGACCGCATCGAGCCTGCGCATCGCCGTCGTGCCGCCCCTGTGGGCGCGGCCGTGGTTCCTCGCGCTGGCGATCCTCGGCGCGGCCGGGCTCGCGTTCGCCGCGCACCGACTGCGGCTGCGGCGCGAGCTGGCCCTCGAGCGCGTGCGGACCCAGATCGCGAGCGACCTGCACGACGACATCGGCGCCGGCCTGGCGCAGATCGCCATCTCGAGCGAGTACGCGCGCCGCGCTCCGGCGAACGAGGCGCACGAGGTCCTGGGTGAGGTGGCGCAGACCGCGCGCGACCTGCGCAGCTCGATGAGCGACCTCGTGTGGGCCGTCGATCCGCGCAACGACACGCTGGCGGACCTCGTCGGCCGGATGCGCCAGTTCGCGACCGACGCGATCTCGGGCGCGGGCCAGGAGCTCGACTTCCGCGCGCCCGACGAGCGCGACATGGCCCAAGTGCGCATGTCGCCCGATCGGCGGCGCAACCTGTTCCTGTCGTTCAAGGAGGCGACGGCGAACGTCGCGCGGCACGCGCGCGCAGCCCACGTGCGGATCGAGCTCGGCCTGGGATCCGGCCGCGTGCGCCTCGTGATCCAAGACGACGGCCGCGGCTTCGACGCGAGCGCGCCGGACGCGGGGCGCGGCCTGCGCAACCTGCGCCGGCGCGCGGCGGAACTGTGCGGCGAGCTGACGATCGAGTCGGCGCCCGGCGCGGGCACGCGGATCGTGCTCGACGCGCCGCTCTCGGCTCCGGACCGCTAGCCGCATGTCCGTGCGGTTGACGGAGTCGGGCTCCAGGGAGTGAGCTGGAGCCGTGAAGCCCCCGATCCGCGTCGCGATCGTCGAGGACCAGCGCCGCACGCGCGAGGGGATCGCCGCCGAGATCGCGGCCGCGGACGACCTGCGCGTCGCCGGCGTGTACGCATCGATGGAAGAAGCGCTGCCGGTCCTCGAGCGCGATCCGCCCGACGTGCTGCTGACCGACATCGGCCTGCCGGGGATGTCCGGCATCGAAGGCGTGCGGCGCTATCGCGCGCGGCACGAGCGCGCGCTCGTGCTCATGCTCTCCGTGTTCGGCGACGACCGCCACGTGTTCGAGGCGATCTGCGCCGGCGCGTGCGGATACCTGCTGAAGGACACGCCGCCCGATCGCCTGCGCGACGCGGTGCGCGAGCTCGTCGCCGGCGGTGCGCCGATGACGCCCGAGATCGCGCGGCGCGTCGTCGCGACGTTCCGGCAGGTGCCCGAGGTGCAGGCGGAGCACGGCCTGTCGCCGCGCGAGCTCGACGTGCTGCGCGCGCTGGGCCAGGGCCACAGCTACAAGACCGCGGCGGTCGCGCTGGTCCTGTCGATCGACACGGTGCGCTTCCACGTCCGCAACATCTACGCGAAGCTGCACGTGCACTCGAAGTCCGAGGCCGTCGTGGCGGCACTGCAGCGCGGGATCGTGTGAGCTCGGCCGCGATCCGCGCGCGATCGCCGACTCGCGGGTAGCTTGGCTGCGGAGGATTCCCCGTGAAGCGCGCCTCACCGATGATCCTGTCGCTAGCCCTCGTCGCCGCGCGCGCGGATGCGCAGTGCGCGTCGACAGGTCCCGACCTGATCGTGGGCGACCTCACCGGCATCAACGTGTTCTCGAACACGGGCGGCGTCGTCGCGCTGATGCCGGGCGTCTCGCTGTGCAACGTCGGCTCGGCTTCGGCTGGGTGGTCGTCGACCAGCGCGGCGCACCCGGCGATCGTGTTCACTCTGTACCGTTTCGCCGTCGTCGGCGGAGTCGGACGCTTCGAGGCGATCGGCCAGTCGTGGGTCCACCACCAGTCGAGCGCGCTCCAGCAGAGCCTGTGCTGCACGTGCACGCCGGCCGGCCTGAACCAGCTGGGCCCGGGCTGCTCGACCACGTCGACGGCGTCCGCCGTCGGGACGCAGGCGAATCTCGGCCAGCGCGGTCTGGTCGATCCGGTCACGGGCACGCTGACGTGGCCCCTCGGCAATCCGGCGCCGGGCAGCACGGCCGAGCGCCGTCTGCAGGTCGCCGCCGTCGACCTCGGGCTCCCGGGCGCGCGCTACTTCCTCGAGGCGCAGATCGTCGCGGCCGACGACGCGGCCGCGGGCAACCGCGCGAACGATGCGTCGTACCGCGAGGTGACGGTCGGCGCGGGCCCGACGTTCCTCTACGCCGGTCCAGTCGTGCGTGGGTCCCCCGCGATCGAGGCCTGGCCCACGCTCGATCCCAACGCGGTCGTCGCGCCTTCCGCAGTGCCGGGCGAAGGCGCGACGCTGCGCACCGGCTCGGCGGTCACGGACCTGGGCGACGGGTTCCACGCCTACGAGTACGCGCTGCACGACCTCGACTCGCTGGCCGGCGTGCGGTCGTTCTCGGTGCCGATCCCGCTGGGCGTCGCGGTGCGCAACGTCGGCTTCCGCGACGTCGCGACGCACAGCGGCGACCCGGTGAGTGACGCGGACTGGAGCGTGACGCAGTCGAGTGGGCGCGTGACGTGGTCGACGACGTCCTTCGCGACGGATCCGCTCGCGAACGGACTGCGCTGGGGCACGACGTTCCGCTTCGGCTTCGAGGCCAGCGCCCCGCCGGTCGCGGGCTCGATCGAGCTCGCGCGCTTCCGCCCGGGCGCGCCCGACACCTGGACCGTCTCGGCGTTCGTGCCAGGCGACATCGGCGGCGGCGGCGCGTTCTGCTTCGGCGACGGGAGCGGCACCGCGTGTCCGTGCGGCAACGCGAGCCTGGTCGGCGCGGGCGTCGGGTGCCTGAACTCGCTGGGAACGGGCGGACGTCTCGTGCGCGGCGGCAACGCGTCGATCGCGAACGACACGCTGACGCTGTTCGGCAGCGCGATGCCGAATTCGTCCGCGCTCTACTTCCAGGGCACGGCGACCCAGAGCGGCGGCGCGGGCGCCGTGTTCGGCGATGGGCTGCGGTGCGTCGCGGGTTCCGTGATCCGTCTCGGCACGAAACTGAACGCCGTGGGTGCATCGACCTGGCCCGGGAGCGGCGACGGCGCGATCTCGGCCGCGACGGGCGCGGCCGCGGGCGACACGCGCCACTTCCAGGTCTGGTACCGCAACAGCGCGGCGTTCTGCACGGCGAGCACGTTCAACCTCACGAGCGGCGCCTCCGTGACGTGGTCGCCGTAGCGGGTCCTCATCGCTGTGTGGACGACCACTGCTCGATCTCGGCGAGCAGCTGCGACGCCGCGCGTGCCTCGGGCGACGCCGGCGGGTAGAGCCCGGCGTTCATCCGCACTTCGGTGCTCGTGCTGCCGCGCGGCTGCACGGCAGAGATCCAGACCTGCGGAGTTCGTCTCGCGGCACCCGACCACGTCGTGGACCAACGCTCGAACGGCGAGCCCGCCGCGCACCGCAACACGAGCACGTCCGAGTACGGCTCCGCCGTGCGCACGTCGGCGACCTTGGCGACCTGCACCACGTCGACCGCGAGTCCACCCCGGACGCAGGCTGTGCGCAGACGTCGGAGGACCTCGTCGAAGGGCGCGTCGATGCGCGTGTTCGAGGTCACCGCGTCGAGGCTCGCGTGAGGTCGCAGTGCGCCGATCGGCGCTCCGATCCAGAGCAGCATCAGTCCGAGGCCGATCTGGCCGCCCAGCTCGAGGGCGATCGCTCGCGACGCCCTGCCGAGGTCCGGACGGCCGGTCATGCGCACCGCGGCGTGGACGGCCGATGCGAGGACGATCAGCCCGATCAGGATGATCACGAGCCCCGACACGGGGAGGTTCTCGCCCACGCTGCCCGACACGGCCGCGTGCGACACGACGAGTCGCGGCTCGACGTTCGGCGCGGTCGCGGAGTCCGCGGGCATCAGGGACCACACGTTCTCGCGCAGTCTCTCGATCTGGGCTTCGGTCCCGCGCCAAGCTGGAACCCACCCGTGGACTCCCGACTCCCAGTGCGCGACGTGCCCCAGCGCGACGAGGCCGAGTCCGACGAGACCGATCGCGGCCGCCAGGAACACCCGCGCGCTTCTCCGACGCGGGGACTCCGCCGCCAGCGCGGCAGCCAGATCCCGGTGAGCGACGATTCGTGCCTGAACGAGCAGCGCGACGACGAGCAGCGCGACGACGCTTGCGAGCCCGAACGCGAACGGTCCGAGGTTCCACGACGCGCCCAGCGCGATCCACGCGACGAGCACGAGGACGAACCCGCGCCAACCGCGCAACAGTGCCCCGTGCTTGCGCTCCGCCGCGGCGTCGCGCGCGCGCGGCCAGCGCAGCTCCCGGACGTGCATCCCGGGCGCCCCGACCTCGGCGTGGACGCCGAATCCCTCGATCTCCTCGGATGGCGCTCCCGCGACGGACGGTTGCGTCACGCGGTGCGCGCCGTCGCCGACCGCGTCGACGTCCGTCTTCACGTCGACCGCGTGCTGGTAGCGGCGCGACGGCTCGTGCTCGAGCGCCTTGAGCACGATCTCGTCGAGCCGCACGTCGACCTGCACGCGCCGGCTGGGCGGCTCGAAGTTCCCGCGCGGCAGCGAGCCCGTCAGCATCTCGTAGAAGACGACGCCCAGCGCGTAGATGTCGGCGCGGTGGTCGACGTCGCGCGGCCGCTCGATCTGCTCGGGCGCCATGTAGTGCGGCGTGCCCATGACCTGGCCTTCGCGCGTCAGGTCGGCGTCGGCTGGGGCGCCGACGAGCTTCGCCAGGCCGAAGTCCGCGACCTTCGCGCGTCCGCGGCGGTCGACGAGCACGTTCTCGGGCTTGATGTCGCGGTGGACGACGCCCTCGTCGTGCGCGTACTGCAGCGCGTCGCACAGCTCGCGCACGATCGCGAGCGCCTGCCGCGGCGAGAGCGATCCCGCGCGCAGCACGCCGCGCAGGTTCACGCCGTCCACGTACTCGAGCATGAGCCAGCAGATGCCGCCGGTCTCGCCGTAGTCGTGCACGGCGACGATGTTCGGATGCGACAGCCGCGCCAGCGCGCGCGCCTCGCGCAGGAACCGGTCGGCGAACGCGCGGTCCGCGGACAGCTCGCGCGGCAGCACCTTGAGCGCCACGTCGCGCTGCAGCTTCTTCTGCCGCGCGCGGAAGACGGCGCCCATGCCGCCGTGGCCGATCAGCGACTCGAACTCGAGGTCGGGGAAGAGGCCGCGCAGCTCGTCGATGCCCGGCGGCACCATGCGCACGGACGGCGCCGAGGTCGCGGGTTCGTCGTCGGCCGGCGGCGGCGCGGCGACGCCGAGTTCGAGCAGGCAGCGCGGACACGGAGCGCCGTCGGGAGGCAGTGCGGCGCCGCAGCGGCGGCAGACGGGTTCGGGTTGCATGGCGGGTCTCGTCCTGGACCCTCCCCGGTGCAGGACTTCGCGCGCGAGGTTACGGGAATTCCCGCGGCTTCAGCGCGACAGCGCCGCGAGCAGCGCGCGGATCTCGCTCTCGACGTCCTCGCCCGGCCCGAGCGTCCCGGCGACCTCGTCGCGGATCAGCTCGCCCAGGCGGCGCCGCAGCCGGTGCAGAGCGACCTTGACCGCGTTCTCGGTGACGCCGGTCCGCGCCGCGACCTCGGCGTGCGACAGCGCATCGTCGTCCGCGGCCAACGCCGGCGCGAGCGCGTCGTGGAGCGCCGACTTGCCGGCCCGCGCCTGCTCGGCGGCGAGCCGCGACCGCGCGCGCCCGATCACGGTCAGCGCCCACTCGCGCTCGAAGGACGTCTCGGGCGCGCGCGGATCCGCCGGGTCGATCGACAGTCGCGAATCGGCCTCAGCGGGATCGATCGACAGGTGGAGCGCTCCCCCGCCGCGCTTCGCGGCGCGCGCGTGATCGCGGCGGTTCGCGAGCAGGTTCTTCAGGCCCGCGAGCAGCCATCCGCGGAAGCGGCCGCGCGCCGGATCGAGTGTCGCGAAATCGCCGCGCTCGACGATGCGCGCGAAGTGCTCCTGCACGAGGTCCGCCGCCTCGTCGCGCGCGACGCCGGATCGCCGCGCGTAGGCGTAGAGCGGGAACCAGTACGCGCGGGCCAGGTCGTCGAGCGCCGCCGCGCGCCGCGGCGACGCGCTGCTCCCCGCCTCGAGGACGACCGACCAGCGCGTCGTGAGGAACCGCGCGTCGCCGGACGTCGCCGCGCTCATCGGTCGCCGTCCGGACCCGGATCGCGCGGCGCTTCGCACTCGGACTCGGGAGGGACCGGATCCGGCGCGGGCGATGCGGCGGGCTCGACCGGCGGCGGAGCGGGATCGGGCAGCGGGGCCTCGTCGTCCTTGCCCAGGCCGGGGCCGGCCCACAGCGCGACCACCACGGCGATCGGCAGTGCGATCCAGAAGACGCGTGCGCGCATGGTCGGATCGAGTCCCCTCAGCGGATGGTCGAGCGGAATTCGTAGGTTCCGGACGCGAGCTCGATGCGCACCGTGCCCGCGGGACCCGCGAGCATCCTGAGCGCCTTCGTCTCCGCGAGGAGCTTCCCGTCCAGCGCGACCGACGCGGCGTCCTTCGCGGGCAGGTCGAGCGTCGCGCTCGATCCCGGCGGCACGGTGCACGAGTACTCGAGCGCGTCGCCGTCGAGCTTCCACGCGCTGCGCACCTTGCCGGTCAGCGCGCGGTGCTCCGCGCTGGCGTGCGTCAAGCCGCCGCCGACGTGCGGCGCGAAGCGGATGCGCGACCACGGCGCGCCGCCCTCCGAGTTCGAGCGCGTCGTCCCCGCCGGACCGACGTCGATGGCGACGGGGCCCGAGTCGGGATGGTCGTCGATGAGCTGCAGGCCCGCGACCTCGCGCACCAGCCACTCGCCGACCGCGCCGAACGCGGCGTGGTTGAACGAGTTCATGCCGGCGTCCTGGAAGCCGCGGCCGGGCACGAACCCGTCCCAGCGCTCCCACATGGTCGTCCCGCCGTTTTCGACCATGAAACCCCAGGAAGGCAGCGTCTTGCGGCGCGCCAGCTCGAGCGCGACGTCGTGGTGCCCGTAGCGCGAGAGCGCGAGCAGCGCGCGGTGCGCCGTCTGGATCCCGCAGGTCAGCCGCTTCTGCTCGCGCACGCGCGCCGCGAGGCGGTTCGCGAAGTCCTGCGCCTGGTCGGCCGACGCGGCGAGGTCGAAGTCCAGCGCCAGCGCGTACGCGGCCTGCGTGTCGCCGACGAGGCGGTCGCCTTTCACGAAGTTCGCGCGGAACGCCTCGGCCGCCTGGTCGGCGATCGTGCGCGCCTCCGCCTGCATGGCGCCATCGCCGATCGCGAACGCCATCTTGGCCGCGATGCGCGCCGAGCGCGCGAAGAACGCCGTCGCGAAGAGGTCCTTCTGCACCTCGCAGTCCGCGCACGGATCGTCGCCGTTCGCGATCGTCGCCGCGTTGAGCCAGTCGCCGTAGTCGTTGCCGCGCTCGTTGCGCCACACGAAGTCGGGGTTCTTCGCCGCGATGGACTTCACCCACGCGAGCGCCGAACCCGCGCTCGAGCGCAGGAGCTTCAGGTCGTGCGTGCGCAGGTAGATCTCCCACGGAACCAGCACGCCGGCGTCTCCCCAGCCCGGCGCGCCGCGGAAGCCCTTCGCCTCGGCGAACGGGGTCGGCGCAAAGTCGGGGAAGCGGCCGTCCTTCGTCTGCGCGGCGCGCACGTCGGCGAGCCACTGCCCCAGGAAGTTCGACGCGTCGTAGGCGTGCAGCGCGAACGGCGCGACCACCTGGATGTCGCCCATCCAGCCCAGCCGTTCGTCGCGCTGAGGGCAATCGGTCGGCACGCCGACGAAGTTCGAGCGCAGGGACCAGGTCGCCGCGCGCCAGACGCGGTTCAAGAGGTCGTCCGAGCACGCGAACGAGCCGGCTTCCGTCAGGTCGTTGCCGACCGCGAGCGCCTCGATCGACGAGAGCTCCAGCGCTTGCGGGAACCCGGCCAGTTCGACGTAGCGGAATCCGTGCACCGTGAAGCGCGGCTCGAACGTGTCCACCCGCCCGCTCAGCGTGAACCGGTCCGTCTGCGCCGCGGAGCGCAGGTTCTGCGTGTAGAGCCGGCCCTGTTCGTCGAGCACCTCGCCGTGGCGCAGGACGATCGTGTCGCCGGCCTTCCCCGAGACGCGGAGGCGCACGACGCCGCTCAGGTTCTGGCCGAAGTCGTAGACGAACGTGCTCGGCCCCACCTCGCGCGCCGACAGCGCCGGACGCACGTCCCACGCGCGGATCGGCTCGGTGCGCTGCGCGAACAGGCTCGGCTTCAGGTCGGTCGCGATCTCGACCGGGCGCCAGTCGGTGCCCTGGTACATCGGGGCGTCCCAGCCCGGCGATTCCTTGCGCGCGTCGTGCGTCTCGCCGTCGAAGAGGTCGGCGGACACGATCGGCCCCGACCGGTTCCAGCGCCAGTTCGCGTCGGTGCGGATGGGGACGCGCTTGCCGCTCTGCAGCACGGCCTCTCCCTGCGCGAAGAAGGCCGGCTCCGCGCCGTACAGCGCGCTCTTCTGGCCGCCGCCGAGCTGGTCCGCGAGGCCGATGCGTCCGGCGTACCAGCCCGGCGCGAGCTGGACGCCGATGACGTTGTCGCCCTGCACGAGCAGTCCCGCGATGTCGTGCGTCTGGTACGCGACGCGCTGCGCGTAGTCGGTCCAGCCCGGCGCCAGCCGGTCGTCGCCCACGGGCCGGCCGTTCACCGTCAGCTCGTACGCGCCGAGCGCGGACGTGTGCAGCAGCGCGCGCGCCGGGGGATTGTCCAGGCTGAACGACGCGCGCAGGCGCGGCAGCGATTCGGGTCCCGCCTCGGACTTCGGGCTCGGCACGAGCGCCCCGTCGGTCAGCGCGGACGGCGACCATCCGGCCCCGCCCGAGGATCCGCTGACCGAGATCGCGCCGCGCGGCGCGACGTTCTGCTGGCCGTCGAGCACCTCGATCTCGCCCAGCGCCATCGCGTAGCCGTCGCTGCCGTCCTTCTGGATCTTCGTCGCGACGATGCGCAGGTAGCGCAACGTGTACTTGCCCAGGTCGAGGTCGAGCGGCTCCGCGCCGGCGTCGGGGATGTCCTGCCACGTGTACTCGGCGATGCGGATCGCCTTGTCCTCGAACTTGCCGCGCGCGTCCGTGTAGACCTTGACGCGCAGCGGGAAGAGCACGCCCGGCTTCTTCGGGTCGCCGTCGGGCCGCGCCGGATGCAGGCGCACGCGGTCGCAGCGGATGTCGCCGCCGAAGTCGAACTGCACCCACGGCCAGGCGTCGTCGGCCTGCGCGTGCTCGCTCATGTGGCCGATCGTGCTCGCGTCGGGCGCGCGGCCGGCGCGGATCCACGACGCCTGCCAGGCCTCGGCGCCCTTCGGCGCGACCGTGAAGCTCGCGGGGGCCGACCACTCCGAGGGCTTCCCGATCGCGTCCCAGGTGCGCACGCTCCAGACGTAGGTGCGGTCCGGAGCGAGCGGCTTGCCCGCGTACTCGACGCCGAGCGTGTCGGGCCCGAGCACCTTCTGGCTGTCCCACAGGTCGCCCTTCCCCTCGCGCAGCGTCACGGCGCTCGTCGCGACGAGCACCTGGTACGCCGACTGCGCGGCTCCGCGCCGCGGATCGTCGACCTGCCACGAGAAGCGCGGCCGTGCGTCCTCGACGGCCATCGGCTCCGTGCGCAGATCCACGCGCAGCTCGCGCGGCGCCTTCGGTGCGTCCTGGACGGGCAGCGCGCGAACGGTGGACGCCAGGCAGATCGGCGCGAACGCGAACCAGGTCGGGAACGTCATCGGAACTCGAAGATGCGGGGGTCGAGAGCGTGCTGGAAAGGCGAATCGGAGGCGACCAGTATAGGCAGCCCGTGTTCGAGGACGCGGCGAGAGCTCCCCCTTGGAAGACTCCCCGCAACCCACGCCGCCCGTCCGGGCGCACCACCCGCAGGCGGCCTGGATCGAGGTCGCGCGATCCCGCGACGCGCGCGCGATCCGGCACCAGGTGCTGACCCTGCAAGCGGTCGGCATCGCGAGCGGGATCCTCGAGCTCTCGGGCGAGCAGGTCCTCGTCGTGCGCGACCACGACGCGCGCGGCGCGGCGGCCGAGTTGGAGCGCTACCGCGGCGAGAACGTCGGCTGGCCGCCCAAGGAGACGTACCCCGCGCCGATCTCGCAGGGCATCCACGCCGCGATCGTGTTCGGCGGCCTGCTCGTCCTCTTCTACACGTTCCAGGAGTCGCACCGGTTCGGCATCGACTGGGAGACGCTCGGACGCGCCGACGCGGTGAAGATCCGCGCGGGCGAATGGTGGCGCGCGATCACGGCGCTGTGCCTGCACGCCGACGCCTCGCACCTGGCGGGCAACGTCGTGTTCGGCGCGGCGCTGGGCGTCATCCTGGCGCAGAGCATCGGCGTCGGACTGGCGTGGTGGTGCGTGCTGCTCGCGGGAACCCTGGGCAACTACGCGAACGCCTGGGTGCAGGGCGTGCACCACCGTTCGCTGGGCGCGTCGACCGCCGTGTTCGGAGCGCTGGGCGTCCAGGTCGCGTACGAGTACGCGCGCCGGACGGAGCTCGGGTACAAGCCCTGGCGGCGCTGGGTCCCGGTCATCATGGGCTTCGGACTGCTCGCGTGGCTCGGCGCGGGCGGCGTGCACGTCGAGGACCCGCAGTCGCTCGACGGGCTCGAGCGCGTCGACATCGGCGCGCACGGGCTGGGCTTCGCGGTCGGCGGCGGGATCGGGCTCCTCGTCGCGCGCATTCCGCGGCGGGACCTGCGGATGAGCCTGACGCGGCAGGCGATCCTGTGCGCCGCGGCGATGGCGGCCGTGATCGGCGCGTGGGCGATCGCGGTCTGACGCGACTCCGTTTTCCTGCACGGCTCGCACCTCGCGTCGGGCCCGGTCCAAGGCAGACTGTCGCCGGTGAGCGACCCGACCTCCCCGGCGAGAGCGTGGCACGTGCGGCTCGTCGACGCCCGCCCGGGTGAAGGCGCGTCGATCGCGTGGGCGACGGCGCTGTTCTTCCTGCTGTTGTGCGCCAACTCGCTGTTGAAGCCGGTGCGCGAGGCGCTGGGCATCGACCGCGGCGCGGACGACCTGGTGTGGGTGTGGGGCGGGACGCTGACCTTGTCGCTGGCGGTGCAGCCGGTCTTCGCGGCGCTCCTGGCGCGCACGTCGCGCCGACGCTTCGTGCCGATCGTGTACTCGGCCGGGATCGCGTTCCTGCTCGTGTTCCGCGCCGCGTTCGAGTTCGCGCCCGGGGGCTGGCGGACCTACGTCGGCTACGGCTTCTACATCTGGTTCAGCGTCTTCAACGTCTTCGCGCTGTCCGTGTTCTGGGGTTTCGCCGCCGACCTGTTCCGGCTCGAGCAGGCCAAGCGCGTCTTCGCGTTCATCTCCGTCGGCGGGACGACGGGCGCCGTCGCGGGCTCGTGGCTGGCTCGGACGCTGGCCGCGCCCATCGGGACCGTGAACCTGAGGTTCGTCGGAGCGGCGATCCTCGTGCCCGCGATCGTCTGCGTGCGCGCGCTCGCGATCCGGCATCCGGTCGACGCGCCGCGCCTCGATCCGGCCTCCGCGGGCTCCGCGCCGCCGTCGCCGTGGCGCGGGCTGTCCTACATCGCGAAGAGCCCGTACCTGCGCGGGATCTGCGCGTTCACGCTGTTCCACACGCTGTTCAGCACGATCCTCTACTTCCAGCAGGCGCACCTCGTGACCGCCGCGCTGCCCGAGCGCAACGCGCGCACGGAGTACTTCGCCACGGTCGACCTCGTCGGCAACTCGCTGACGCTGTTCCTGCAGCTGTTCGTCACCGGGATGCTGATCCGCAGGCTGGGCGTCGGCTTCGCGCTGATCACGCAGCCGCTCGTCGCGGCGCTGGCGTGCCTGGGCCTGGGCCTGATGATCTGGCACGGCGCCGCGATCGTCGACGGCGGCTGGGCGTTCGCCTGGCCGCCCGAGCTCGTCTCGGTCGCGGCCGCGCGCGTGCTCGTGGCCGCCAGCAACTACGCCACCGCGAAGCCGGCGCGCGAATCGCTCTACACCGTCGTCGAGCGCGACGCGAAGTACGCCTCGAAGAGCTTCGTCGACACGTTCGTCTACCGCGGCGGCGACCTGATCGGCGGCTGGACGTTCACGTTGTTCAGCAAGTACCTGGGCGTCTCGCTGGCGGCGATCGCGCTGGGAGCCGCGCCCGTCGCGCTCGTGTGGCTCGGCGTCGGCGTGGTGCTGGGCCGTGCGCAGAACCGGCTCGCGCGCGATTCAGAGCCCTGACGGGATCGCGCCGCCCATGTGCACGATCTCGACGTAGGTGCGCGCGCCGGCGGCGATCAGGACCCGCGTCAGCGCGTCGTCGTCCTCGATCACGAGCTGGATCCACGCGTCCTGCGGGCGCGCTCGGGGCCGCAAGAACTCGAGCAGCGGCCGCGCCAGCTCGGGCGCCTTGACGTGGAACGGGAAACAGCCCGGGAAGGACGGGTTGAAGCGCGCGAACGCGACCACCGCGCCGCGCTCGACGAGCTGCGCGACGTGCATGCCCGCCAGGCTGCGCAGCCGCGCGACCTTGCCGTCGGGCAGGCGGAACGCGCGCTCGACCTCGCGGTCCTGCGCGGGCTCGACGATCGACGCCGCGAGCATGCGCGCGCTCCGCGTCAGGCGCGGCACGTCGATCCAGTCGAGACGCACGACGTTCGTCGCGTACATCGCGCGCATCCCGCAGCGCTCGTACAGCGCGATGGCGCGGGCGTTGTCGCGCTTCACGTTCAGCTCCCAGCGCGTCGCGCCCGCCGCGCGAAAGCGCGACGCGAGCGCGTGCATCAGCGCCCGGCCCACGCCGCGGCCGCGCGCTTCGGGCGCGACGACGACGTGGCGCACGTAGCCGAGCTCGCCGTAGAGCTCGGAGAAGGCGTACCCGACGAGCGCGTCGCCCTCGGCCAGGAAGAACGTCCCGGGCGCCATCTCCGTCGCCCAGCGCGCCACGTCCGGCACCGGATCCTCGAGCTCGAGGCCGGCGAAGAAGCGCGCGAAGTCCGCGTGGTGCTCGCGCGCGGCGGGGACGAGTCGAAGTTCGGAGGACAAGGCGCTGGATGCTAGCGCGGCGCGGATCCCCGAGTAGGATCCCGCATTCCCCGTCCCGCTCAGCCCCACCGCGAGGAACGCATGGCTTCGTCCGAGTCGACCCAGGAACGCACGATCCTGGGTCATCCGTCCGGTCTGTTCGTCCTGTTCTTCGCCGAGCTGTGGGAGCGCTTCTGCTACTACGGAATGCGGGCGCTGCTTGCGCTGTACATCGCGCAGCAGTTCTTCGCTCACGAGTCGCCCGAGGGAGCTCAGGAACTCGCCTCACAGAGCTACGGCGGGTTCACCGCGATGGTGTACGCGCTCGGGATCTTCGGGGGCGCCATCGCGGACCGCGTCCTCGGCTACAGGCGCTCGATCATCACGGGCGGACTCCTGATGGCGCTCGGGGAGTTCATGCTCCTCGTCCCGGACAAGTCGTTCTTCTTCTTCGGGCTCGCGACCTTGATCGTGGGCAACGGGATGTTCAAGCCGAACATCTCGACGGTCGTAGGCAAGCTCTACAAGCAAGGTGACCCGCGCCGCGACGGCGGGTTCACGATCTTCTACATGGGGATCAACATCGGAGCGGCCCTCGCTCCCGTCGCCTGCCAGGCGGTCTCCAGCGCGATGGGCAGCTACCGCTACGGATTCATGCTGGCCGGCGCGGGCATGCTGCTCGGCGTCCTCGTCTTCGGCCTCGGCCACGCCAAGCTGCAGGGGCAAGGTCTCCCGCCGAAGGGCAAGGAAAGCTGGGTGCCGATCCTGCAAGTGCTCGCCGGCTGCGCCGTGGTGATCCCCGGCGTGTATTTCATGCTCAGCATCAGCGAGGACGCCGTCGGATACACGCTCTATGCCGCCTACGCCGTGATCCTGCTCTTCCTGGCCGGCGTGGCCCTGAAGGAGGCGCCGAAGGTCCGCGATCAGATGTTCGTGCTCATCCTGCTTTGCATCCTGTGCAGCGTGTTCTGGGCCGGGTTCGAGCAGGCTGGCAACTCGTTGAACTTCTTCGCGAAGGACAAGCTCATTCCGCTCTCCATCGGCTCGTGGGCCATGCCCGCCGAGTGGTGGCAGTCGGTGAACGCGGTGTTCATCGTCGCGCTCGGCCCCCTGTTCGCGTGGCTGTGGGTCTGGTTGGATCGAGGCGGCAGGAACCCCTCCATCCCCGCGAAGTTCGCGCTCGGCCTCATCGGCATGGGGGCCGGGTTCGCCGTGCTCAACATGGGCATCGGCGGAGCGACCTCGGAAGCCAAGGTGCTCTGGACGTTCCTCGCCGGCCTGTACTTCGTGCACACGTGCGGCGAGCTGTGCCTGTCCCCCGTGGGACTCTCGATGGTCACGAAGCTCGCTCCCGAGCGCATGACCGGCATGGTCATGGGCGCGTGGTTCATCGCGATCGCGACCGGGAACTTCGTCGCCGGGAAGATCTCGAGCCTGGCCGCGCGCGAAGCCGGGAAGGCGACGACGGAGCTGGCGAAGGTCCAGGCCTACGGCACGGTCTTCCAGTACGTGATGTGGCTCGGAGTCGGTGTCGGCGTGCTCTTCCTGCTCGCGTCGCCGGTCATCAACAAGAAGCTCCACGGAGTGAAGTGATGGTCGCGCAGCACTACCCCGCGCACGTCACCGAGCGGCAGAAGAAGCTCGAAGCCGCGCTCGCGGCCTCCGGCTTCGACGGGCTCGTCATCCAGGCCGGCGCGCCGTTCACGTACTTCTCCGACGACCAGGATGCGCCGTTCAAGCCGACGCCGCACTTCGCGCACTGGACGCCGCTCGAGGGTCCGTCGCACCTGCTGCACCTCCAGCCCGGCAAGAAGCCGCGGCTCGCGCGCGTCGCGCCCGAGGACTACTGGTACGAACAGGCGCCTCTCGAGAACCCGTACTGGGCGTCTCAGTTCGACCTCGTCGAAGTCCCCGACGTCGAGCGCGCGTGGCGCGAGCTCTCGATCCGCGGCCGCACGGCGTACGTGGGCGACCGCCCCGAGGAAGCGGGCGCGCAGGGCATCCTGCGCGACGCATGGAACCCGACGGCGCTGCTCGCGCGCCTCGACTGGGATCGCGCCTGCAAGACCGCGTACGAGGTCGACCAGCTCGCGGCCGCCTCGGCGCTCGGCGTGCGCGGACACGCGGCGGCGCGGCGCGTGTTCCTGGAGGGCGCCAGCGAGCTCGCGATCCACCAGGCCTACACCGAGGCCGTCGGCTGCACGGACAAGGACCTGCCCTACGAGAGCATCGTCGGCCTCGACGAGAAGGGCGCGATCCTCCACTACTGCGGCAAGCGCAAGACGGGCGGCGGGCGCGTGCTGCTCATCGACGTGGGCGCGCAGGTGAACCGCTACGCGTCCGACATCACGCGCACATGGACGACCGAGAAGGCCGATCCGGTCTTCCGCGAGCTCGTCGCCGGCATGGAGAAGCTGCAGCAGGAGCTGTGCGCCCTGGTGAAGCCCGGCATCGCGTACCTCGATCTGCACGCGGCGGCGCACGCCAAGATCGGCGACCTGCTGCAGCGCGTGGGCGTCCTGAAGGTCGGCGGCCAGGAAGCGATCGCGCGCGGCGTCACGTCGCCGTTCTTCCCGCACGGACTGGGCCACTTCCTCGGGATCCAGGTGCACGACGTCGGCGGTCGCCAGAAGTCGCCCGAGGGCGGCACGGTGCCGCCGCCGCGCGAGTTCCCCTACCTGCGCACGACGCGCAAGGTCGAGAAGGCCCAAGTGTTCACGATCGAGCCCGGCCTGTACTTCATCGAGATGCTGCTGCGCCCGCACCGCACGGCCGCCACGAAGGACCTCTTCGACTGGAAGCTCGTCGACCGGCTCAAGCCCCACGGCGGCATCCGCATCGAGGACAACGTGCTCGTCACGCAGGACGGACACAGGAACCTGACGCGCGAGGCCGAACGCGCGGCCTGACCGTCGCGGATCCCCAACTTCGCTGCTCGGTGCCTGGCTCACTTGCGCGGAGTTCGTTTCCCTGGAAACGAACTC
>JBGAOR010000009.1:0-58001 GCA_044221705.1 Planctomycetota bacterium | reverse complement strand
GCCACCGGACGGAGAAGTTCGTGCGCGCTACGACTGCCAGGCGATGCGCCAGGCGCTCGTCAGGTTGTAGGTCGCGCTCGTGCAGAAATTCGCGCTGTTGCGGTACCAGACCTGGTACACGCGCACGTCGCCCGCGGAGCACGAACCGCGCACGGAGATGCTCGCGTCGCCGCCGGCGGGATAGCTCGACGTGCCCAGCGCGTTCACCTTCGTCCCGAGGCGCGTGACCGTCCCGCTGGCGCACAGGATGCCGTCGCCGAACGGCGTGCCGACCCCGCCGGCCTCGGCGTTCGTGCCCTGGAAGTAGAGGCACGCCGCGTCGGGCATGCCCGCGCCGGTGAGGACGAGGGTGTCGGCCGAGACGCTGGCCGTGCCCGTCGCCGCGATCGTCCCGCCCGTGCCGAGCGAGTTGCGGCAGCCTTCGCCGAGCGCGCCGTCGTTCGCGCACGGACACGCCGTGCCCGTGCCGTCGCCGAAGCAGATCGCGCCCGAGCCGTTGGGAGTGCCGGGCACCTGGACCGCGGCGTCCATCGCCGCGGGTGCGCCGCCGCGCCACAGGCCGAGCGACGCGAGCCCGCCCGTCGGCGCGGCATCGCAGTCGAAGCGGAAGTTGTAGGTCGAGCCCCAGCGCACCGCGTTCGCGCGCACATTCTGCGCTTCCGTCTCCGTCGACCACGTCGCGACGCCGCCGGCCAGCGCGAACGTCCAGTCCGCGTTCGACATGTCGATGTTCCCAGGGCCGTCGCCGTTCCTGTACGTCACGCCGTGGAAGCCCGCGTTCGTCACGTTCACGCCGGCCGGGACCGGGATCGAGAACGCGCCGCCGCTCCTGTGCGAGTTCATGTTGTAGACGGCGTACTCGTAGCGCCACTGGCCGCCGCCCAGGTCGTACGCGCGCGAGCCGACGACGAAGAGCCCGTCGCCCGGCACCTGCACGTCGGAGAGCTGCACCTGCGCGTCGATCTGCTGCCACGCACGGATCGCGCTCTGTGCACGCTGCGTCAGGCCCGAAACCGCGAAGTTGTAGTTCGCCGACGTGCCGCTGACCGTGAGCTCGCGCCAGCTGGCGTTGTTGTTCTGGTTGCCGGCCGCCGCGTCGTCGGGCGTCACGTACTGGCACTCGCCGAAGTAGCGCGTGCCCGTGCCGCTCGGCTCGATGTCCGTGAGCAGCACCTCGATGCGCCGCGCCGTCGATCCCGACCACGGCGGGTTCGCGTGCGGCATCACGAAGACACCGGTCGACGCGTTGACCTCCCAGCGCGGACCGAGCCCGCTCTGGCTGCCGTTCAGGCCCGAACCGTACGGGTCCGAGCAACCGACGCCGAGCGCCTGGCCGCTGCCGGTGCCTTGGCACGTGCAGCACAGGCTGCCCTGCGCCGCCGCGAAGCCGTGCTTGAGCCAGCTCAAGCCGATCTGCTCGAAGCGCGGCGCGCCCGCGACCGTCTTGTAGCGGTAGAGGTTCCCGCCGATCACCGGGTGCTGGGTCGTGCTGCCGACCCAGCTCAGGTTCGCGTTGCCCATGTTGCACGACGTCGTGCCCAGCGCGAGGGCGTCGAGCGCGCCCAGCACGGCGTAGTTCCCGACGTCGGAGACGTCCCCCACGATCACGTCCGGACCGACCGCCGGAGTGCAGCCCACCGGCCCGCCCTGGGTGAGGGTGAAGCTGCCCGCGGCGCCGGTCGTGTTGAAGAACTGGCCCAGCTCGAACGTGTAGGCGTTGCCCGCGACGGCGCTGAACGTCACGCGCGACTGGTTGCCGCAGCCCTGGTCGTTGCAGCCGATCGACGGCCCGGTCGGGCAGCCCGCGCCGGCGTACACCGCGAACACGGTGTCGAGCGACATGAGCGCGCAGTTGCTGAGCGTGAACTGGTCCGTGGCCGTCGCGGTCCACGTGAACCAGACGTCGCGGTAGACGTTCGTGACGCAGGTCGCCTGCTCCTCGACGCTCTGCGTGGCGGTCGTGTTCGACCACGCGAAGGTGCCGAGACCAGCGATCGGTGTGGCGACCGCGCACGAGTCCGATCCTTGCGCGGAGGCGGTGACGACGAGGCCGAGCAGGCCGGCGAGGGCCTGGAGGGGGAGCCGTTTCATCGGAAGAACCTGGGGAGGTGTGGGGACGAGAAGCCAGGACCGACCATGCTAGACCTGCTCGCCGGACCGGTTGCTCTCGAGTTCGATGCCGCGTGCGATTCCGCGCCGAATGAGCGCGCAGCCGGGACGCGGCGTGCGCCGCGAGCGCGGGGCCCGCCGCCACCGGCGCGCGATCCCGTCCCGGGACGACGCGGGGCGCGCCGCGCTGCCGCGACACGCCCCGTTCGAGCTGCGTTCGGCGGGCCCGTCAGCAGGTCCCGCCCGGATCCGCCGCGATCACGACTGCCAGATCAGCTGCCAGGCGTTCGTCAGGTTGAAGGTGTCCACGGTGCAGAAGTTCGCGCTGTTGCGGTACCAGACCTGGTACACGCGGACGTCGCCCGGCGTGCACGTGCCGCGCACCGACACCGTCGGATCGCCGACGCCCGGGTAGCTCGAGCTGCCCAGCGCGTTGATCTTCGTCCCCAGGCGCACCACCGTCCCGCCCGCGCAGCGCAGGCCGTCGCCGAACGCCGCGCCCGCTCCGCTGCCGACCAGGGTCGAGCCCTGGAAGTACAGGCAGGCCGCGTTCGACATCCCCGAGCCCGACAGGAGCAGCGTGTCGTTCGCCACGCTGGCCGTGCCCGTCGCCGCGAGCTGACCGCTCGTGCCGAACGAGTTCAGGCAACCCCGGCCGGCGAGACCGTTGTTCCCGCACGGACAGGGCGTGCCCGTCCCGTCGCCGAAGCACACCGCGGCCGAGCCGTTCAGCGGTCCCGGCACGCGCGCCGCGGCGTCCATCGACGCCGGAACGCCGACGCGCCACAGGCCGAGCGTGGTCGTCCCGTTCGCGGGCGCCACGTCGCAGTCGAAGCGGAAGTTGTAGGTCGTGCCCCAGCGCAACGCGTTCGCGTTCTGGTTCTGGCCCTCGGTCTGCGTGGCCCACGTCGCGAAGCCGCCGACCACCGCGAAGTTCCAGTCCGCGCTGGACATGTTGACGTTCCCCGGCCCGTCGCCGTTGCGGTAGATCACGCCGTGGAAGCCCGCGTTCGTCACGTTCGCGCCGACCGGGACCGGCACCGAGAACGTGCCGCCGCTCCTGTGCGAGTTCATGTTGTAGACCGCGTACTCGTAGCGCCACTGGCCGCCGCCCAGGTCGTACGCGCGCGAGCCGACGACGAAGAGGCCGTCGCCCGGCACCTGCACGTCCGCGAGCTGCACCTCGTTGTCCATCAGCGCCCAGGCCCGGATCGCGCTCTGCGCGCGCTGGGTCGGGTTGAGCACGGCGAAGGTGTAGTTCGCCGAGGTGCCGCTGACCGTGAGCTCGCGCCAGCTGGCGTTGTTGTTCTGGTTCCCGGCCGCAGCGTCGTCGGGCGTGACGTACTGGCACTCGCCGAAGTAGCGCGTGCCCGTGCCGGTCACATCGATGTCCGAGATCTGCACTTCGATGCGCCGCGCGGTCGAGCCCGACCAGGCCGGGTTCGCCGGCGGGTACGTGAAGGCGCCCGTCGACGCATCGACCTGCCAGCGGGGGCCGAGCCCGCTCTGGCTGCCGTTCAGGCCCGAGCCGTACGGGTCGGCGCAGCCGACGCCCAGCAGGGAACCCGTCCCGCTCGAGATGCACGTGCAGCACAACGATCCCTGCACGGCCGCGAAGCCGTGCTTGAGCCAGCTCATGCCGATCTGCTCGAAGCGCCACGCGCCGTCGACGAGCTTGTAGCGGTAGAGGTTCCCGCCGATCACCGGGTGCTGGTTCGTGCTCGCGAACCAGGCCAGGTTCGCGTCGCCGACGTTGCACGAGGTCGTCCCGAGCGCGATCGCGTCGAGCGACCCCGTGATGGCGTAGTTCCCGACGTCGCTGACGTCCCCGACGATGACGTCCGGGCCCGCGCTCGGGCTCGGACACCCTCCCCCCCCACCGCCGCCGCCCGGGCCGAACGTGAAGCTGCCGACCCCACCCAGCCCGCCGTTGAACGAGCCGATGCGGATCACGTAGTCCTGGCCCGCGGTCGCGTTGAACGTCGTCTGGCTGATCAAGCCGCACGAGTCGTCGTTGCAGGCCAGGAACGCACCCGCCGGACACGAGTTGCCGGCGTAGACGGCGACCACCGTGTCCCAACCGCTCGTGCCGGCGCACAGCGCGACGTTCGTGCTGCCGGTCGTCGTCGCGGTCCAGACCCAGAACAGGTCTCGACCCATGTTGCCGCAGGTCGTGCCGGCGGCGGTGTTCGTGGCCGACGTGGTGTCGAAGGCGAAAGGACCGTTGCCGGAGATCGGCGTCGGCGCCGTGCAGGTGTCGGTGCCCTGCGCCAGGGCGCTGGGGACGAACCCGAGGAGGGCCGCGAGGGCCGTCAGGGGGAGCAACTTCATGGAGGAACCCGTGGACTGGATGGAGGTCGAGCGAGCGTCCCCATCCTAGAGGCGGATCCGATTCCTGTTGCCGATTCCGCGGTCGGCTTCACCGGGCCCGTTCGAAGTGCGAGCCGGCACCGCGGAGGAGCGCGGTGCCGGCCCACGGTCGGTGGAGTCGTGCGGGGGAACCCGGCCTGGACGCCCGAGGGCGTCCGGCGTGAGTCCCAGGTTGCGAGGTGAGCGACCGGGTCCCCCGCCACGATCCGTGAGAAGCCGACGGCGATTGGATCGGGACGGAGCCGCGCTCGTTACGCGATTCCCGGCCGGAATCGACGGTTCGCCGAGGATGTCGCCGGGAAGGGCTATCCTCGCCCCTTCGATGTCCCCCGCCCCCTCCATGGTTCGCCTCACGATCACCCTGTCCGACGAGGACCGGTCGATCTGGACCGAGCTGGCCCTCGTCACGGCGGTCCACCCCTCGGAGACGGAGGAGTTCCTGGCCGCGCGCTGCCTGGCCTGGTGCCTGCGCTGGGAGGAGGGCATCCAGCTCTCGAACGGCGTGTCCGACACGGACGAGCCGGCGGTGTCGGTGCGGACGATGGACGGTCAGCTCGCCGCCTGGATCGAGGTGGGCCTGCCCGACCCGGACCGCCTGCACAAAGCCGCCAAGCGCGCCCCGCGCGTGGCCGTGTTCCCCCACCGGGGGACCGCGCAGTGGCGCGAACGCTGCCGCGCCTTCCGCGTGCACAAGGCCGGCTCGATCGAGGTCGTCGAGTTCGACCCCGAGTTCCTGACCTGGGTCGCCGGCACGATGACCGGCCGCTCGCGCTGGGACCTGTGGGTCTCCGCCGGCGAGGTGCGCATCGCCATCGACGGGCAGGAGCGCGCGACCACGCCGCGCGTCTCGGCGCTCGACGCCCCGGCGGAGTGAGCGCGCGCGGCCGCTCGACGCTTCGCTCGCACGCCGCCGTGGCGTAGCTTCGGCGCATGCTCCGACGCGTCTCCGCCGCGATCGCCGTCCTCGCGATCGCGCTCCCGTTCCCGATCTCGGCCGCCCAACAACCCGCGGCCGCCCCGCGCCTGGAAGTCCTCTTCGCCGAGGCCCAGCGCGATCCCGCCGGCGTCGTCCCGCTGCTCGTCGAGGGCAGCCGGCTGTTCGCCACGCTGCCGCCCGACCGGCGCGACGGCTCGGCGACACGCTCGAACCCTTCGCGCGGCGCGCCTTCTTCGGCCCCGAGAACCTGCCCGGCATGGAGCGGCTCGGGCTCGGCGACCACACGATCGCGAAGGGCGAGACGCCGACCTCGATCGCCGCGCGCTACGACATCGGCACGGGGCTGCTCGCGTACCTGAACCAGGACTTCGACGCGCGACGCCTGCGCGTCGGCCAGCGCCTCAAGGTGCTCGACGTGTCGCACGGCGAGCTCGAGATCGCCGTCGAACGCGCGACGTTCCGCCTGACGGTCTCGCGCCAATTGGCCGAGGGCGGGCGCGTGGTCGTGCTGTTCACGCCCGTGGGCCTCGGCGCCGCCGACTCCCCGACGCCGACCGGGCAGACGCGGATCACGAAGCGCGTGCTGCAACCGCAGTGGACGGATCCCGACACGCGGCAGGTGTTCGGACCGAGCGATCCGCGCAACGTGCTGGGCGGCTACTGGATGGCGCTCGATCCGGAGGGGTTGGGAGGACGCCGGGGCATCGGCATCCACGGGTACACGGGCGCGCCGTCGGACGACTGGCTGTCGAAGCCGGGTTCGCACGGCTGCATCCGCATGCTGCAGCGGGACGTGGATCGCGTGTACCACCTCGCGACCGAAGGGACCGTCGTCGAGGTCCGCTAGCGACCGCCGCGAACGCCCTGGCCCAGCCGGCCGGGTCGTCGCCCCGATGATCGAGTCAGCGATCTCGCGCGTGTCGCGGCGAGACCGTCACCGCGTCGGATCAGTGGCCGCCCAGGCTCCGATTCGAGGGCGCCTTCAGCACGATCTTCAGCATCTCGACGACTTTCGGATCGGCGCGCACCGGATCGATGAGCGGTTCGCGCTGCAACCGGTAGCGCAGCGACGGATCCTTCGCATACGCCTCCTCGAGCAGCTTCACGAAGCCGTCCACGTCCTTCTTCGCGGCGCGCGCGCAGGCGAGGCCCGTCATCACGCCCGCGACCGCGCGGTCGCCGAAGCTCGACGCCAAGGTCAGCGCGGCCAGCAGGTGCTCCTCCGCGGCGGCCGTGTCGCCCGCGCGCAGCAGCGCCAGACCGAGGCCGTCCTCCGCGAGCAGCAGCCCGGCGTCCTCGGCGCGCGTGCGCGACGGCTTCGCGAGCAGCTCGGTGCGCACCGCGGTCCCGAGCTCCAACGTGAACGGCTCGGTCGAGCGCGCGGCGTGCGCGTGCTCCACCAGCACGAGCTTCTCGATCCAGCCCGCGCCCGGCGCCGCGGCCTGCTCGCGCAGCCAGGCGATCGCGTCGGGGCGCGGCGATGCGGCGTTCGACAGCTCGATGTAGCGCGGCGGCAGGTCGTCCCACGCCGTGCGGCGCACGACGGCGAAGCGCGCGCCGGAGAGGATCTTCTCGAACCCCGCGTCGCCGAACTTCTCCGGGTCGCCCTGCTCCAGCGCCACGATCTGGATGTGCGCCATCGCGTTCGCGCCGAGGAGGAACGCGTGCCGATCGAACTCGCGGTACGGCGGGTTGAGCGTCCGGATCGTCTGGGCCGTGGCGTAGCCCGCGACCGTCGAGAGGCCCATGCCCAGCAGGCGATCGCCGAGCACGCCCTTGCGCGCCGCCTCGCCATCCATCTCGGGCGCCGGCCCGCCGATCAACGTGACGCGGATGTCGTCGGTGGAGCCGAGGTAGCCCGCGTCGAGCACGTGCGCGCCGCCGCCCTTGCGCAAGAGCTCGATGCGCGGCTCGTCCGTGCGCCAGTCGGGGAGCGGCAGGCGGATCTGCACGTCCGTCGCGGCGATCGAGTACGTGCGCGTCGCGCCGGGCGTGTCGAGGGACAGCGAAGTCAGGCAGGCGACGGCGGTGGCGAGTATCAGCATGGGGCGGTCACCGGGGACCTCGGGAAAGGTATCCTCCCCCCATCGACCAGATGAGCTTCCTTTCCTCAGTCTTGCTCGCGCTCGCCGTCTCGATCCCTTGTCCAGAGCTCGCGCGCGCGAGCCCGGTCCGCGCCGACACGAAGCCGGTGGGACTGCGCCCCATCGACTTCCCCGCGGCGGAAGCGGCGGCGCGCAGCGAGAAGCGGCCCATCCTCGTGCTGTTCTGCGACGGCGCGAGCCAGTGCGCTTCCGTCTCCGAGGGGATCCTCAAGGAGGTGAAGCTGCGCCAGTGGTTCGACGAGAAGGTCGTCGCGATCCTGCTCGACAAGAGCGCGGCGACCGAGCTGGCCGAGAAGTACCGCATCCGCTCGACGCCCACGTACCTCTTCGTCGACGCGAAGGGGATCGAGCTCGACCGCCTCGTCGGCGCGCGCGACTCCAAGGCGCTGCGCACCGAGGGCGAAGAGATCCTGAAGGGCGGCGACCCGCTCGAGCGGCTGCAGAAGCGGCGCAAGGGACGCGAGTCGGACCCCGAGATGCGCCTGCGCTACGCCGACATCCTGTGCGACCGTGGCGACATGGATGCGGCGCTGGCCGAGTACCTGACCGTGAACGCGGGCGGCGGCCCGATGGGCGCCGCGGCGTTCGAGGAACTGCTGCGCATGGGCCGCATCTATCCCAAGGCCGCGGACGCGATCGCCGGGATGGCCGCGTCGCTCGAGCCGCGGATCCAGTCGGCCGAGGCCAGCGACGCCGATTTCGAGCGCTGGTTCGGCCTGTGCAAGCAGCTGAAGCTCGAGACGCGCATGCTGATGGTCCACGACGCGCTGGCGCAGTTCGACGAGACGCCGGAGGTCGACACGACGCGCCAAGGGCGCGCGGCGGTCCTGATGAAGCGCATCGCGCCGGCGCTGCGCGACCTCTTCTACACGGACCGGCGCTACGCGGACCTGGCCGGGCTGATCCAGGACGCGCTCGGCGACTTCGAGGAGCGCAAGGCGCGGCACGCCGCGACGGCCGCGGCCGGCGACGCGGCGGCGACGAAGACGAGCCTGAACCTGTTGCGCAGCGACACCGCGCGCGAGTACGAGGCGCTGGTCGCGGTGAAGCGGCTGGGCGAGGCCACGCTGCTGGCCGCCGCGCTGATCGACTTCGATCCGACGATCCCGACGTACAACGAGCTCGTCGAGTGCGCCGAGCGCGCGGAAGCGAAGGCCGAGGCGAAGATGCTCGCGCTGCGCGGGCGCGCCGACGCGCGCATCGACGCGAAGAAGCGGCTCGGGATCGGCCCGACGGTCCCGCAACAGGCGAAGTGAGTGCGACCGAGCCCGATCCAAGACACGAACGGCGGAGCGCGCGCATGAACGCCGCGCTCCTCGTGTTCCTGGGCGGCGGTCTGGGTTCCCTCGCGCGCTACGGCATCGCGCGCTGGTTCGGCCAGCACGCGGTGGGCCCGGTCCCGTGGCACACGTTCGCGGTGAACGTCGTCGGCAGCTTCCTGCTCGGCGGGCTGGTCGGATACGCGACGCAACGCGAGGTGTCGGAGTCGGCGCGCGCGTTCCTCTCGGTCGGGATCCTGGGCGGCTTCACGACCTACTCGTCCTTCAACAACGAGACGCTGGCCTTGTTCGAGCAGCGCGGCGCCGCGACGGCGGGCGGATACGTGCTCGCGACGGTCGCGGTTTGCCTGGCCGCGGGCTGCGCGGGCGGCTGGATCGCGCGGCGCGCGCTCGGCTGAGCCTCATCCGCGCGCGCAGCGCCCTGTAGAATCGTCGGAGTGGATCCGCTGATCGAACGTCTGCGCACGGCCGGTGCCAAGCCCGTGCACGAGCGGCGCGTGCTCGTGAACTGGCTCGCCGGGCGCGCGCTGGACGCGCGGACTTCGCGCGGCGACGCGGAGCCGCCGGCGGAGCTCGCGCGCGCGCTGCCGATGGTCGAGGCCGAGCTCGAGGCCATCGCCGCCGTCGATTCCGTCCACCCGGGCGAGGACGCGTCCGAGCGCCTGCTCGTGCGCCTCGCCGACGGCCGCTCCGTCGAGACCGTGCGACTGCCGAGCGAATCGCTGTGCGTCAGCACGCAGGTCGGCTGCGCCGTCGGCTGCGCGTTCTGCATGACCGGCCGCGAGGGCCTCGTGCGCAACCTGACCACTGCGGAGATCGTGGCGCAGATCGCGCTCGCGCGCCGCCGCGGTCCCGTGCGCCGCGTCGTCTTCATGGGCATGGGCGAGCCGGCGCACAACCTCGACCGCGTGCTCGAGAGCGTCGACGCGCTCGTCACGTGGGGCGGAATCGGCCGCAAGAACCTGGTCGTCTCGACCGTCGGCGACCGGCGCCTCTTCGCGCGGCTCGCGGGGCGCGCGGTGAAGCCGGCGGTCGCGCTGTCGCTGCACACGACGAACGCCGCGCGTCGTCGCGAGCTGTTGCCGCGCGCGCCGGCCGTCGATCCGGACGAGCTCGTCGCGCTGGCCGAGGCCTATGCGATCGCGAGCGGGATCCCCACGCAGTACCAGTGGACGCTGCTCGCCGGCGTCAACGACGGCGACGACGAGCTGCTCGGCATCGAGCGCCTGCTCACGGGGCGCTACGGCGTGCTGAACTTCATCCCCTGGAACCGCGTCGACGGCGTCCCGTACGAGCGGCCGAGCCTGGAGCGCATGCGCCACATGTCGCAGTGGCTGCACCAGCGCGGGATCCTCGCGAAGCTGCGCCGTTCCGCGGGACAGGACGTCGACGGCGCGTGCGGGCAACTGCGCGCGCGCAAGCTGGTGGCGGGCTGACATGGGCGAGGCGTTCGACGACGGGACGAGCAGCACGTGGCGGGGTTTCTACGTCTACGCGCCGCGCACGCGCCGCCACGCGATGCGACTCGAGCTCGCGTTCGTCGCGGGCGTGGTGACCGGCGGCGGCACCGACGACATCGGACGCTTCTCGATCCGCGGCGGATACGACCCCGAGGGCGTGCGCGTCTGGTGGCACAAGCACTACCTCGGCGGGCACGGCGTTTGGTACGACGGCGTCCGCGACGGCGCGCGGTCGCGCGTCGTCTACGGCGGTTGGTCGATCGCGGGCGATGCTTCGGGCGGATTCCGCATCTGGCGCGGCAGCGAAGCCGCGGACGCGGAGGTCCTCGACGCCGCCGTCGCCGAGTTCGCCGAGGAACACGCGGGAGCGAAAGTCCGATGAAGCTGGCCGACATCCGCCGCGAGTACTCGCAGGCCGTCCTCGACGAGAGTCACGTCGACCCCGATCCGATCGTCCAGTTCCAGCGCTGGCTGGACCAGGCGTTCGACGCGCAGGAAGCGGAGCCGACGGCCGCGACGCTCGCCACCGCGTCGCGCGACGGCGCGCCGTCCGCGCGCATCGTGCTGATCAAGGGCGTCGACGCACGCGGCTTCGCCTTCTTCACCGACTACAGGAGCCGCAAGGGCCGCGAGTTGGCCGAGAACCCGCGCGCGGCGCTGTGCTTCCTGTGGAGCAACGTCGAACGCCAGGTGCGCGTCGAGGGCCGCGTCGAGCAGGTGAGCAGCGCGGAGAGCGCCGCCTACTACCGCACGCGCCCGCTGGGCAGCCGCCTGGGCGCGTGGGCCAGCACGCAATCGAGCGAGATCGCCGACCGGTCCGACCTCGAAGCACGCGTCGCCGAGCTGCGCCGCGAGATGGGCGAAGACCCGCCGCTGCCGCCGCACTGGGGCGGCTACGTGCTCGCGCCGACAGCGCTCGAGTTCTGGCAAGGCCGCGAGAGCCGGCTGCACGACCGCCTCCAGTACGTGCGCGACGGCGCAGCCTGGCGGATCCGGCGCCTGTCGCCCTGAGTTGAAGAACGAGCCAGGCTCGTTCTTTCACTCGGGGCGCCGCAGGTTCAGGATCGAGTGCCGGATCCCCCACTGCGAGATCTTCGCGGCGTCGTCGAAGTCGCGCATCGGCGCCTTGTCGATGCCGAGCCCGTCGTGCGCGACCTGCAGCATGTTCATGCGGTCCGCACTGGCGTCCCAGCGGTACGAATAGACCGCGCTCGTCCCGTCGGTCTCGAACGCCACGGGGACCTTCGTGCGCGTCCAGATGTCGTACATCAGGCAGACGAGCCAGCCGTCGTTCAGCGCGCGGTTCGCGACCTGGGTCGAGCGGTACGCCGTGAACGTGCCGCCCTCGTCGGGCCAGCCGGTGTGGAACAGCACGAGCGCGCCGTCCTTCGTGAAGCGCACGACGGGCCGTGAAGTGCAGTGCACGACGCCATTCGGCCCGCCGACGATGCGTTCCTCGCGCTTCGCCAGCGCGCGGTCCGCGCCGATGGTGAACCACGCGACGTGCAGGCACTTCTCCTTGCCATCCGCGTTCGGGGCCGAGCCGGCGACGACGATCTCGCCCGTCTTCGGATCGCGCGCGATGCCGACGGGCACGTCGGAAACGAAGTCGAGAGGCGCGCCTGCAGTCCAGACGATCTCGCTCGCGCCGGCGCCCTCCGTGGCGAAGCACGTGCGCAGCTTCCCGTCGGGCCCGCGCGAGACGACCAGCGCGCCCGCGTCGAGCGCGCACGCGGATACGTCCGCGCCGACGTCGGCCCCGACGTGAGCCCACGGCCCGACCTGCGCCTCGTCGAATCGCGCGCAGATCCAGCCCAGGGCGCGCTGCACGAGCAACCATCCGGACCGCGACCCGAAGCCGCTGACCACGGGCTCCGAATCGGTCGCGCTGTCCGGCACGACGCGCGGCTCGCTCCACTTCTCGTCGCCGAGGTAGGTGCGCAGCGCGACGAGCCCCGACTCGCGCTCGACCGACGCGAGGACGATCTTCCCGCCGACCAGCGCCATCGCCGGCCCGGCCTTGGCGAACCCGACGTCGCGCCGCGTGCCGCCGTACGTCGAACCGCCGTAGTTCACGTCGGCCGACACCGTGCCCTCGTTCTCGCGACCGTCGTGATTCCAGTCGATCCACGTCGCGCGACCGTCGTCGCGCTTCTCGACCGTGAAGTGGAACGGTCCCTTCGCGAGGTAGCTCACGTCGGCGAACGGCAGCTCGACCCGCTCGCGCAACGCGCGCTCGTCGAGCGACGCCGCGCGGCGCTTGCCGTCGGAGAAGCGGATCTTCTCCCCGTCGCCGTCGAACCAGTAGTTGAACGCGTAGTTCATGATCGACGGATAGAACGGGCACCACGCCGGCTCGCTGTCGCCGGTGTGCGAGAGCGAGAGCTGGTGCCCCAGCTCGTGCGCGAACGCGGCCCAGTGCAGGCCCGAACCGCCCATCGACGCCGTCTCGGACGACTGTCCGCCGCCGCCGGGCGTCACCTGCATCCAGTGCATGACTCCGCGGGCATCGAGCGGAAGCTCGCGCTCGCCGACGTCCCACCAGTTGCCCTGCTTCTCGACCGGGACGGCCGCGCCCCAGACGTAGTGCAGGCGGATGCCGGTCGTGCCGTCGGGGTTCTGGTTCGCGAGTCCGTCGTAGAGGCGCTTCGAGCGCTCGAGCTCGGACCTCACGCCCGGCTCCTCGAGCTGCGCGTAGCGCGACACGTACACGATCACGTCCTGCCGACGCGGGTCGAGAGGCCAATCGAGGTTGCGGAACTCGCAGGGCAGGTCGTGGATTTCCCAACCGTCGAGCAGACCGTCGTCGTCCGTGTCGCGGTCGAGCGGATCCGTGCCGCGCTTCTCTTCCTCTCCGTCGCCCACTCCGTCGGAGTCGACATCTCCCGAGCCCGTCGCCGGCGCGAGCGCGAGCCGCACGACGTGGTGCGCGTACGGAGCCGTCGCGGCGAACACCGCGAACGTGTCGAGCCGACCGTCCCCGTTCACGTCGCCGTCGAAGACCGCGATGGGCTTCGATCCAGGCGATCCCTTGGGTTCGTAGGGCGGCGCGGCCACCGCGCTGGAAGGAATGTCCGGGCCGGCCGTCGTCGGCTCGAAGCAGCACGCCCCGGGCTCGTGGGTGAACCAGTCCATCCCGGTACGGACGAAGAACTCGTGCCCGAACACGAGGGCGGCTTCGATCGGTGGATTCGCAGCGGCGCCCAGACTGCGCGGGATCACGATGCCTGCATCGCGCCACGCCGCCGCCGGCTCGGGCCCGATCGGCTCCACCCAGAGCGCGTCGCGCGTCGCCAGGTAGATCGACGGAGCCGTCGTCCGATCGCGTGACCACGACGCGAGGCCGACGACCCCGGTCGGCACGTTCTCGCGCAGCATGCTCCACGTCGTCGCCTTCTCGCCGCGCACCGAATACGCGACGCACAGCTGCCGCGCACCGTTGATCGTCAGCACGTCGTCGCGCCCGTCGCGGTCGACGTCGGCGCAGGCGAACACCGCGCAATCCGTGCCCGTCGTCACCCAGTCCGACGACTTCGGCACGGGGTCCGACGCACCGAGCGAGAGGCACGACAGCGCGAGGAGCATCCTCAGCTTGTACCGCGCGCGCTCTCCCGCGCCGAGCCCCGCGGACTCGGTTGAAGAACGAGCCTGGCTGGCTCTTTCACACCCCGCGCCGGATGCTGCGCGGCGGGCCGCCCTTCTTCTTCGCGGCGGCCTTCTTCTTCCGCGCGGCGATCTTCTTCGCGGCGGCTTGCGGGTCCGGCCGGCCGGCTTCGGCGTCGGCCTTCTTCTCGGCGCTCGTCCGCGTGTCGCAGGCGACCCAGCCCTTCGGCGGCTTCTCGCCCAGCATCTCGTAGAAGAAGCGCGACGGCATCGAATCGATCCGCGTGCCGTACTTCGCGCGCGACTTCGTGCACGAGACGGTCAGGTGCTGCCGCGCGCGCGTGATCGCGACGTACATCAGGCGGCGCTCCTCTTCGACCGTGTCCTCGATCACGCTGCGCTGGTGCGGCAAGAGACCTTCCTCGACGCCGACCAGGTACACGCGCGGGAACTCGAGACCCTTCGCGGCGTGGATCGTCATCAGCGCCACCGCGTCGCGCTTCTCCTTCTGGTCGTCCTCGCGGTCGCCCTCGGCGGACAGGGTCAGCGCCTCGAGGAACGACGCGACCGTCGGCTTCTTCGAGCGGCGCGCGAAGTTCTCGGCCATGTCGAAGACCTCGGCGACGCTGGCCCAGCGCTCCTCGGCCTCCTTGGGGTCGGGGTAGCAGCGGTCGACCTCGGCGCGGTAGTCGACGGCCTCGACGAGGCGCCGCACCCACGCGACCAGGTCGCCGCCCGGTTTCTCGGCGCCGAAACGCCCGAGCTTCTCGAGGAGCGACGCGACCGCGTACGACGCGGACTCGGGGACGCCCTCGACCTCCATCGCGCGCTCGAAGCCCTCGCAGGCCGAGATCCCCTGCTCGGTCGCGAACGCGACGACCTTCTCGACCGTCGACTTGCCCACGCCGCGCGGCGGAGCGTTCACGATGCGCAGCAGCGACACCTCGTCGCGCGGATTCTGCGCGAGGCGCAAGTACGACAGCACGTCGCGCACTTCCTTGCGGTCGAAGAACGACATGCCGCCGGTCAGCACGTACGGCACGTTGCGCGCGCGCAGCTGCTGCTCGAACGGCCGCGGCTGCGTCGCGGTGCGGAACAGGATCGCGAAGTCGGAGTAGCGCTGGCGCTTCAGCTTCACCAGCTCTGCGATCTCGCGCGCGGCGTGGTCGGCCTCGGACTCCTCGTCCTCCATGCGCAGCGTCGCGATCGGCTCGCCGGAGCCGAGCGCGGCGCGCAACACCTTGCCGAGCCGACCCGGGTTGTGCGCGATCACGCGGTTCGCGGCGTCGAGGATCTCCTTCGTCGAGCGATAGTTCGCCTCGAGCTTGACCACCTTCGCGCCGGCGAAGTCGCCCTCGAACGCCAGGATCTTCTTCACGTCCGCGCCGCGCCAGCCGTAGATCGACTGGTCGTCGTCGCCCACGACGCACAGGTTCTTGTGCCGGCCCGCGATCGCGCGCACGAGGTCGTACTGCGGCCCGTTCGTGTCCTGGTACTCGTCGACCATGACGTAGCGGAAGCGCTTCTCGAGGAACTCGCGCGCGTCCTTGTTCGACTTCAGCAGCTGCACCGCGCGCAGCAGCAGGTCGTCGAAGTCGACCGTCCGCGTGCGCGCCAGCTGCGCGTCGTACTTCTGCCACGCGCGCCCCACGAGCTCGTCCTGCTGGTCCTTGGCCGTCTCGAGGAACTGCTCGGCGCTGAGCCCCTTGTTCTTCATCAGCGAGATGCGCCCGTGCAGCGCCGCCGGCGCCATGGACGCCTCGGGGATGCGCAGCTCGCGCAGCGCGCCGCGCAGCGCCGACTGCTGGTCCGACGCGTCGCAGATCGTGAAGTTCGGCGACAGCCCCGCCTCGGCCGCGCGCGCGCGCAGGAGCTTGACGCAGAACGCGTGGAAGGTGCCGACCGTCAGGTCCTCGGCCTTCTCCTTCCCGACCAGTCCGCCGACGCGCTCGCGCATCTCCTTCGCGGCCTTGTTCGTGAACGTCATCGCCAGGACGTTCTCCGGATGCACGCCGCGGTGCAGCAGGTACGCGATGCGCACCGTGATCACGCGCGTCTTGCCCGACCCCGCGCCGGCCAGCACGAGCAGCGGACCTTCGGTCGTCGTGACGGCCGCGCGCTGTTCCGCGTTCAGGCTCTGGAGGATCTTCTGCATGGCGAGGCGCGAACCCTAGGTGCGCCGCTCGCGCGCGTCCACGAGGGAGCGCACGCGAGCGTGCAAGCCGTTGCTCGATCTCGACCTCCGAGCGCGCAGCACCGAGTGGAGCGCAGCGAGATCGTGGTGGTGCGGAACGGCGGGTCCTCCTATCCTCGCCCGCCCCCCCCGTGACCGTCCTCCTCCTCGCCACCCTCGACACCAAGGGTCGGGAAGCCGACTTCGTGCGCGGCGTCCTGCGCGCGCGCGGCGTCGAGGTCGCGCTCGTCGACACGGGTTGCCTCGGTGAACCGCAAGTGATGGCGGATGTCGCGCGCGAGGACGTGTACGCGGCCGCCGGCACGACGCTGGCCGCGGTCCGAGCACGCGCCGACCGCGGCGAGGCCGTCGCGGCCGCCGCGCGCGGTGCCGAGGCGATCGCGCGGCGCTGGCACGCGGAGGGTCGGCTCACGGGAGTCCTCGGCCTGGGCGGCGGCGCGGGCACGACGATCGGCGCGGCGGCGATGCGCGCGCTGCCCATCGGCGTGCCGAAACTGCTCGTCAGCACGCTCGCGTCGGGACAGGTCGCGCACTTCGTCGGGTCCAGCGACATCCTGATGATGAACGCGGTCGCCGACATCGCGGGCCTGAACCGCATCAGCCGCGCGGTCCTGGCGCGCGCGGCGCAGGCGATGGCGGGGATGGCGCTGGGCGGCGCGCTGCCCGTGGATCCGACCGACCGCCCGATCGTCGCGGCCAGCATGTTCGGCGTCACGACGCCGTGCGTCGAGCGCGCGCGGGCGCGGCTGGAGGCCGAGGGGTTCGAGGTCCTCGTCTTCCACGCCACCGGGTCCGGCGGGCGCACGCTCGAGACGCTGGCGGCGAGCGGGATGCTGGCCGGCGTCCTGGACGTCACGACGACCGAGTTGGCCGACGAGCTGGTCGGCGGGGTGCTGAGCGCGGGCCCGGACCGCCTGACCGCCGCCGGCGCGCGCGGCATCCCGCAGGTCGTGTCCGTCGGCGCGCTCGACATGGTCAACTTCCACGGGATCGACAGCGTTCCCGAGCGTTTTCGCGGCCGGACGCTGTACCGTCACAACGCCAACGTGACCCTGATGCGCACGACGCCCGAGGAATGCCTGGAGCTGGGCCGCGAGGTCGGGCGCAAGCTCGCCGCCGCGCGCGGACCGGCGACGATCTTGTTCCCGGCGCGCGGGGTGTCGGCGATCGATCGCGCGGGTCAGCCGTTCGACGATCCCGCGGCGCGCGCGGAGCTCGTGCGCGGACTGCGCGAGACGCACGGACGCGTGCCGCTCCTCGAGCTGGACCTGCACATCAACGACGAAGCCTTCGCCGACCGCGCGGCGGACGAGCTGCTCTCGCACCTGCGTGCGCGGACGACCTCACGGAGCTGATCGATGAAGCGAAGCCTGGCCCTCCCCCTCTCGTTCCTCCTCGCGGCCGCGTGCGCCGGACTGGGTGCGTGCAGCAAGGACCCCGCGCCCGCCTCGTCGAGCGGCGGCGCCGCGACGGCCGACGCGAAGTCGATCACCGTCTGGTGGTTCCAGTGGGCGCCGGCCGACGGGCTCCAGGAGCTCGGCCGCGAGTTCCAGAAGGAGACCGGCATCGAGGTCAAGGTCGAGCAGATCCCGCTGGGCTCGTACCAGGAGAAGGTGTTCCTCGAGTTCGGCGCGGCGCGCACGCGCTTCGACGTCCTGATCGGCGACAGCCAGTGGATCGGACGTGGCGCGACGAAGGGGCTCTACCTCGAGCTGACCGATTGGCTGCCGACCGTCGTCGACCTCAAGACGATCCACCCGCGCGCGGCGAAGTACCTGTGCGAGTACCCCGAGGGCAGCGGCAAGTGGTTCGCCGCGCCGTGCGAGACGGACGCGGTCGGCCTCGCGTACCGGAAGGATTGGTTCGAGGATCCCGCGGAAAAGAGCGCGTTCCAGGCGAAGTACGGCCGCGCACTGGAGGTCCCGAAGTCGTGGGAGGACTTCCAGCAGGTCGCGGAGTTCTTCCAGCGTCCCGACGCGAAGCGCTACGGCTGCTCGCTGCCCAGCGATCGCTCGTACGACGGGCTCACGATGGGCGTGCAGAACCTCTTGTGGGCGTTCGGCGGCCGCTGGCACGCGGAAAAGAGCAACAAGGTCGTGGGCGAGCTCGACACGCCCGGCAGCGTCGCGGGGGTCGAGTTCTACAAGAAGCTCCTGAAGCTCGGGCCGAACGGCGCCGAGCGCATGGACTACGGGCAGGTCCTCGAGTCGTTCACGAACGGCTCGACGGCGATGATCCTGAACTACTTCGCGTTCTTCCCCGGCATCCAGCAGAAGTTCGGGGACAAGGTCGGATTCGCGGTCGTCCCGGCGCACGAAGGCAAGCGCGTCGCCTCGCTGGGCGGACAGGGCCTCTCGATCTCGACGCGCATCCCGCCGGCGCAGCAGGAGCTGTCGAAGCGCTTCATCGCGTGGTTCCTGCAGCGCAAGGTGCAGGAGCAGTGGATCACGAAGCCGGCGGGCTTCACGGCGAACGCCGACATCCTGAAGAGCGCCGAGTTCCGCGCGAAGGCGCCCTACAACGCGCCGTTCGCCGACTCGGTCGACGCGATGCAGGACTTCTGGAACGTGCCGGTGTTCAACGAGCTGCTCACGGTCACGCAGCGCTACGTCGGCATGGCGGTCGACGGCGAGATGCCGACGGCCGAAGCGTTGAAGCAGCTAGCCATCGAGAAGGAGCGCATCCTGAAGGACGCGGGCCTGTTGTGAGCGCGACGCGCTCCTGAGCATCCGCCGCCGCCGCGCATGAGCACCACGACCGACGTCCGGCGCCATCGCGGCGGCTCGACCATCGCGTGGTCGCTCGTCGGGCCGACGTTGATCCTGCTGATCGCGTTCAACGTCTTCCCGCTGCTCTACAACGTCGTCCTGTCGTTCACGAACCGTGAGCTGGTCGGCGACGACTCGCGCTGGGTCGGCACGGCGAACTACACGCGGGTCTTCACCGACCCGCTCTTCGCCGGTGCGCTGCGTCGAACGGCTCTGTTCGTCCTGTGCGCCGTCGGGGCCGAGCTCCTGCTCGGCTTCGCGCTGGCGCTCGCGCTCGTGCGCGAGTTCAAGCTGAAGCGCGCGGTGCTCGCCGTCGTGCTCGTGCCGATGATGCTGTCGCCGGCGGTGATGGGCCTGTACTGGGCGCTGATCCTGAACGGCAACTACGGCGTCGTGAACCAGGTTCTCGGCTCGATCGGGCTGCCGCAACCGCAGTGGCTGACGGACCGCGACCTGAAGTTCTGGTCGATCGTCGTGATCGACGTGTGGATGTGGACGCCCTTCATGGCGCTGATCGCGCTGGCCGGGCTGTCGGCGATCCCACCGCACCTCTATGAAGCGGCAGAGATCGATCGCGCGTCGCGCTGGCGCGTGTTCGCACGCATCACGCTGCCGATGACGGCGCCGCTGCTCGGCCTCGCGGTTCTCTTGCGCGCGACGGACGCGCTGAAGCAGTTCGACCTCGTCATGGCCACCGCCGGGCCGAACGACGCGGCCACGCAGACGCTCTCGACGCTGCTCTACCAGACGGTGTTCCGCGACGGGAAGATCGGCCTGGGGTCGGCGTTCGCGTGCGTGGTCCTGGTCGTCGTCATCGCGCTGGCGACCGTGTTCACGCGCTACCTCGACCACCTGCGCCGCGCGAGGGAGGCCTGATGCGCGCGCTGCGTTGGATCGTGATCGTCCTCGGGCTGCTCTTCGCCGCGCTGCCGCTCGTGTGGATGGGCTTGAGCTCCATCAAGCACCGCGGCGACACGATCAGCCAGCACCTGCGCTGGATCCCGGCGCTGGAAGCACCGGCGGACCCGGGCGCGTCGTCGTTCGAGGCGACGGCGGACTCGTACCGCGATCTCGCGACGGTGCACGCCGGCGCGCAGCACAGCTTCTGGCACCACCTCTGGAACAGCGTGGTGATCGGCGTGCTGTCGACGATCGCGTCGGTCGCGCTGGGCACGCTGTGCGCGTACGGCTTCAGCCGCTATCGCGTGCCGGGCGAGAAGGACTGGCTCTTCTTCATCCTGTCCACGCGGTTCATGCCGCCGCTCGCGGTCGTCGTGCCGGTCTTGATGATGTACCGCGCGCTCGACCTGCAAGGGACGCACCTCGGACTCGCGCTGCTCTACACCGTCTTCAACCTGTCGCTCGCCGTGTGGCTGATGAAGGGCTTCCTGGACGAGATCCCGCGCGCCTACGAGGAAGCGGCGGTCGTCGACGGCTACTCGCGGTTCGGCGCGTTCGTCCGCATCGTGCTGCCCGAGGCGCGCACCGGGATCGCGGTGACGGCCGTCTTCTGCCTGATCTCGGCCTGGAACGAGTACGGCTTCGCGATGACGCTGAACAGCTCGGGAGCCGTGACGGTGCCGGCGTACTTCGCTGGATTGCAGGGCAACATCGAGGGCATGCCCTGGCCGCAGATCGCGGCGGGCGCGCTGATCTTCGTGACGCCGATCGTCGTGTTCACGGTGCTCGTGCGCTCGCACCTCCTGCGCGGCGTGACGTTCGGGACGGTGAAGCAGTGATCACTGCGGAACGACAAGTACGGGAAGCAGTGATCACTGCGGAACGACAGGCGCGGGAAGCAGTGACCACTGCGGAACGACAAGTACGGGAAGCAGTGATCACTGCGGAACGACACGGCACGGTGAAGCGGTGAGCGTGACCTCGCTCGAACGATCGACGCTCGTCGTCATGGCACTCGGCGTCGCCCTCATGCTGCAACCCTGGTGGCCGGGCGGCATGCGCGTCGGGTTCTTCGTGACCCTCGCCGGCACGCTGGCGCAGATCGTCCTCGGCCACATGGCGGAGCGCGCACGATGACGTTTCTCGGCCTGGAGAAGCTCGAGAAGCGCTGGCCGGACGGCACGCACGCCGTACGCGGTGTCGAGCTCTCGATCGGCGAGGGCGAGCTCGTCGTGCTGCTCGGCCCGTCCGGCTGCGGGAAGACGACGACGCTGCGCATGGTCGCGGGGCTCGAGATGCCGAGCGCGGGCCGCGTGCGGCTCGGCGGCGCGGACGTGACGGACCTGCCGCCCTCGCAGCGCGATGTCGGCTTCGTCTTCCAGTTCTACGCGCTCTACCCGCACATGACGGTCGCGGAGAACATCGCGTTCCCGCTCGAGTGCGCCGGAGTCGCGCGGCCCGAGCGCGACGCCGCCGTGCGTCGCGTCGCCGAGCGCCTCGACCTCGTCCCGCTGCTCGGCCGACGTCCGCGTGGCTTGAGCGGCGGCGACCAGCAGCGCGTCGGCCTCGCGCGCGCGATGGTGCGCAAGCCGCGACTGTGGCTGATGGACGAGCCCCTCGGTTCGCTCGACGCCGCGCGCCGCGCCGAGATGTGCGAGCTGATCCGCGTGCAGCAGCTGGCCGACCGCGTGACCACGATCTACGTCACGCACGACCAGGAGGAGGCGATGCGCCTCGCCGACCGCATCGTCGTGATGTCGCAGGGCGAGATCGTGCAGGCCGCCACGCCGCGCGAGGTCTACGACCGGCCGGCGACGCTGTTCGTCGCGAAGTTCGTGGGCAGCCCGGGCATGAACCTGATCGAGGGCGACGTGCGCGGCGGACGATTCGTCCCCGCCGGCGCGGACGCGTCGATCGCGCTGCCGCACGCCGTCGCCGACGGACGCGTCGTGCTCGGCGCGCGGCCCGAGCACGTGCGGCTCGATCCATCCGGCCCGCTGCGCGGCCGCGTGGCCCTCGAAGCGCACGCCGGTCCGTGGCGCCACGTGCACGTCGAAGGCCCGTGGGGCCGCACGCTCGCGCTGACCAGCGCGCGCGAGACGCACGCCAACGGCGACGAAGTCCGCGTCGCCTTCGATCCCGCCGGCATCCGCCTCTTCGACGCCGCGTCCGGCCGGAGCCTCGCATGAGCGCGCCGCTGCTCGCGATCCGCGGCCTGACGAAGCGTTTCGCGCGCCCGTCGCGCTCGACGCCGTCGATCTCGACGTGCACGACGCGCAGATCGTGGCCGTGCTCGGTCCGACCGGCGCGGGCAAGACGACGCTCTTGCGCGCGATCGCCGGGCTTGAGGACCCCGAGCACGGCTCGATCGTGCTCGGCGGCCGCGACGCGCTCGCATTGCCGCCGGCCGAGCGCGACATCGCGCTCGTCTTCCAGAACTTCTCGCTCTACCCGTCCAAGACGGTGCGCGCGAACCTCGAGTTCCCGTTGCGCGCGCCCGCTCGCCGCATGCCCGCGTCCGAGATCGCCGAGCGCGTCGCGTGGGCCGCGAAGATGCTGCACATCGAGCGCTTGCTCGACCGTCCCGCGCGGAAGCTCTCGGGCGGCGAGATGCAGCGCGTCGCGATCGGCCGCGCCATCGTGCGTCGGCCGAAGCTCTTCCTGATGGACGAGCCGCTGACGAACCTGGACGCCAAGCTGCGCGAGGAGCTGCGCTTCGAGCTGCGCGCGCTGGCGCGCGAGCTGAAGGCGCCCGCCCTGTGGGCGACGCACGACGCGCTCGAGGCGCTGGCCATGGCCGATCGCATGGTCGTGCTCGACCGCGGCCGCGTGCTGCAGGCCGGCGTACCCGCCGACGTCTACGAGCGCCCCGCCTCGCCCGAGGTCGCGCGGCTCCTGGGCTGGCCGCCCGTCAACGCGATCGCGGCGCGCAACGTCGCCGGACACTGGACCGCTGCCGACGGGACGCGCATCGCGCCCGCCCCGGCCGGCGCGCCGGAGCGCGCGACGATCGGCATCCGGCCCGAGAACCTGTCGCTGTCCGGCGGTCCCGTACGCGTGCGCGTCGAGGTCGTCGAGCTGACCGGCCCCGCGCAGGTCGCCGTCGTGCCCTGGGCCGGGATCCGCGCCCACGCGCTCGTTCCGCGCGCGCTCGAGCTCGCTCCCGGCACGAGCGTCGCGCCGAGCATCCGCCCCGAACACGCGATCGTGTGGCCCTCGACCTGACGCGATCCTGCCCGCGGCGCTACCCTCCGCTGCTCGTCGCGCCGACCTCTCCCTGGACGTGAAACCATGCTGACTCTGCTTGCGTGCCTGCCGTTCGTGATCGGCGAGCCGACCGCTCCGCTGCACGTGTTCCTGCGCGGCGGACCGAAGACGCACGGGCCGGGCCAGCACGAGCACGCGCTGTTCGTCGACGAGTGGACGAAGCTCCTGCGCGAGCGCGGCGCCGAGGTCGACGGCGCGCTGACGTTTCCGACGCCGGAGCAGCTGGCGAAGACGGACGTGCTCGTGATCTACGCCGCCGAGGGCGCGTCGATCCACGGCGCGGAGCGCGAACGATTCGAGGCGTTCCGCGCGCGCGGCGGCGGCCTCGTCGTCGTGCACGACGGCGTGTGCGGCGACGACCCCGAGTGGTTCGCGAGCGTCGCCGGCGGCGCGTGGAAGCACGGCAAGGCCAAGTACAAGGAAGGCCCGACCGACGTCCACGTCACGAACCACGCGCACCCGATCACGAGCGGGATGGCCAGCTGGCGCTTCGACGACGAGATCTACTGGGAGCTCGACATGGATCCCGCGGCCGAGATCTTGGCGCGCGGCTTCCACACCGTGTTCGACGCGACGCCGCAAGCCTGGGTGCTCGAGAAGGGACCCGCGCGCAGCTTCGTGTCGATCCAGGGTCACGAGTGGACGTCGTTCGCGCACCCGGCCTGGCGCGCGATGCTCTTGCGCGGCATCGCCTGGGCCGGGCACCGCGACGACGTCGACATGCTGGTGTCGAAGGACGAGCTGGCGAGCCTCGCGTATCCGCCCGGCGGCCCGACGGCGCCGGAGCGCGCGCACGAGTCGATCGCGGTGCATCCCGACTTCGAGCTGTCGCTCGTCGCCGCCGAACCGCTGATCGAGAAGCCGATCTCGATCGAGTGGGACGCGCGCGGCCGGATGTGGGTCGCGTTGACGCCGGGATATCCCGAGAAGTCGCAGTTCAGCGGCATCCCGCCGCACGACGAGATCGTCGTGCTCGAGGACACCGACGGCGACGGGCGCATGGACAAGCGCCTGCCGTTCTGCGGCGGGCTCGACCTCGTGACGAGCCTCGTGCTGCACAAGGACGGCGCGATCGTGTCGGCGTCGCCGGACATCTTCTTCATCCGCGACACAGACGGCGACGGCGTCGGAGAGACGCGCGAGACGCTCTTCACGGGCTTCGGCTTCGGCGACACGCACGCGGTCGTCAGCAACCTGCGCTGGGGCATGGACGGCTGGATCTACGCGACGCAGGGCTACAGCGGCGGCGCGTCGCGGCACGTGACGAATGCGAAGGGCCAGGACTTCGGCCACATCGGGAACGGCCTGTTCCGCTTCAAGCCGGACGGCAGCGCGATCGAGATGGTGTCGAACTACGGCTCGAACACGTGGGGTCTCGACTTCGACGACGCGGGCGAGCTGTTCTTCACGATGGCGAACGGCGCGCACCTGCGACACGTCGTGGTGCCGGAGCGCGTGCTGGCGGATGCGCGCCTCGGCGGCGTGGAAAGCTGGACGGACGTGCCCGACCACGACCGCGTGTTCCCGCTCGTCGTGCGGACGGAGGCGCCGTACGCGCAGATCGACTTCGTCGGCGGCTTCACGGCGGCGTCGGGCTGCACGATCTACACGGGCGGAGCGTGGCCGGAGAAGTGGAACGGTGCGCACTTCGTCAGCGAGCCGACGGTCAACCTCGTCCACTGCGACGTCGTCACGCCGAAGGGCGTCACGTTCACGGCGACGAAGGATCGCGAGGCCGAGTTCCTGGCGAGCACGGACCTGTGGTTCCGCCCCGTGCACGCGCGCGTCGGGCCGGACGGCGCGCTGTACGTGCTCGACTTCTACAACCAGGCGGTCGTGCACAACGACACGCGCGGTCCGAAGCACGGGCCGACGAACGCGGCGTTGCGGCCGGACCGGGATCACACGCACGGGCGGATCTGGCGGGTGCAGCACAAGGAGGCGTTGAAGACCGCGAGGAGTGATCTGTCGCACGCAGACGCTGGGACGCTCGCGGACGCTCTCGGAGATCCGAACCGCTGGCGGCGAATGACTGCGCAGCGAGCGCTGGTCGAGCACGACGGCGCGGATGGGATCGCGGCGCTCGAACGGATGCTCACTTCGCCGTCGATTCCCGCGCGTATCCACGCGCTCTGGGGCTTGGACGAGCGGAGTGCGCTGAAGCCAGCGCAACTCGCCAGCGGGATCGCGGATCACGATCCACGCATCGTCTGCAATGCGGCGCGAATCGCGTCCCAGCCGAAGTTCGTCGTCGACCGCAGCGACTTCATTCGTCTTCCCGACACGCATTCCGCGCTGATCGAGGTCCTCAACCAAGGGGATCGGCACACGCCACGAGAATCACTGAATGCGCTGATCGCTCTCGGCGACGCTTCGCCACGTGCCGGTGATGCCGAGGCCCTCGTTCGTGCATGGACTCGCACCGAGGATCCGTGGACGCGATCGGTCATCGTAAGGGCCGCGATGAAGCAGGGCGGCTCGTTGTGGAGCGCTCTGGCCACTTCCGGCGTCGACGCGCCGACGCAGCTCGCGAGCGATGTCGCCCGCCGTTCCGCGCGCACTGCGGATGCGCCCACGCTGCAGACAATGCTCGAGTTCGCTGCGTTCCAGGCGCCCAGGAGCGCCACCTCCGCGCGTGAACTGCTCGACGCGATCGCAGCGGGCGCGCCGGCGAGCCTCGACGCGGGAGCGAAGGGCGGAGCGACCCTGGGGGGCCTACTGCGGGCGCAAGACGTCGAGGTCGCCGTCGCCGCGATGGGCCTCGCGATGCGCGTCCCCGAGGGCGATCGCCCCGTGGAGGAGATCGCGGGCTTTGGGGCCCGCCTCGCGACGGTGCTCGGCGGGACATCGAGCAGCACCGTGGATCGGCTCGCGGCACTGCGCGCATTGATCGTGCTGCCGGAGCAGCGTTCGGTCGCGATCGGCGCGGCGCCTCGGCTGCTCGAGCCGTCCGTCGCGCTGCCCACGCAGCTGGCGGTCGTCGACGCGGTCGCGACGACAGACGACGTCGCGGCGGCGCGGGTCCTGTGCGGCGCGTTCCCGGGCGCGTCGAGTTCCGTCCAGGACCGCATCTTCGAGAAGCTCGTCGCGCGTGCGACCTGGTCGAGCGCGCTGCTCGACGCGATCGAATCGGCACAGATCGGGGTCGGAGCCCTCGGTCCGCAGCGCACGCACCGCCTGCGCACGCACGCCGACGCCGCTGTCGCTAGGCGCGCCGACGCGCTGTTGGGCCAGGCCACCGCGAGCGGCGCCGCCATCGACGCGCTCGTCGCACAGCTCCTGCCCGACGTCGACAAGCCCGGCAGCGCCGAGAACGGCAAGGTCGTCTTCACGACGAACTGCGCCAGCTGCCACACCGCGAACGGCACGGGCGGCAAGATCGGGCCGGACATCACCGGCATGGGCGCGCACGGCGCGCGCGAGCTGCTGCCCATCATCCTCGACCCGAGCCGCACGGTCGAAGCGGGCTACTCCGAGTGGATCGCCGAGACGAAGGACGGCGAGATCAAGAGCGGCATCCTCGCGCGCGAGAGCGACCGCTCGATCCTCCTGCGGTCGGCCACGGGCGAGTTCGAGCTCGAGCGCGCCGACATCGAGACGCTGAAGAACACCGGCCGCTCGCTGATGCCGGCCGGGTTCGAGACGCTCGGTGCGACGGCGCTGCGCGACGTCATCGCGTACCTGTCGGCGGGCACCGAGGGCTATCGCGTGCTCGACCTGAAGGACGTGGCGTCGGCGAACAGCTCGATCGGCCTGTACGACGTCAAGCGCGACGCGAACCCGATGCGGTTCCGTCGCTACGGCATCCAGGACGTGCGCGGCGTGCCGTTCGACGTGCTCGATCCCAAGCGCACGGCGTCGGGCGCCAACGTGCTCGTCCTGAAGGGCGGGTTGCGGCCGGACTGGGACAGCAAGACCAAGATGCCGCAGCGCGTCGAGGTCGCGGTCGGCGCGGTCGTCGAGCGCGTGCACGTGCTGGGCGGCATCGCGGCCTGGGGCTTCCCCTACTTCCAGGATGTCGAGCCGATCCTGAAGTGGACGTGGGTCTACTCCGACGGTCAGCGCGAAGAGGTCGTGCTGAAGAACGGCGTCGAGTTCGGCGACTGGATCGGCCGTCACGACGTGCCCGGGTCCGAGTTCGTCGAGGACGTGCTGGCCGAGGACAGCTGGGGTCAGGTGCGCTACCACGCGCTGGCGCCGAAGCGTCCGGTCGCGATCGCGAGCATCGTGCTCGAGAGCTACGACAACCGCTACGCGCCGACGTTGATTGCGCTGACGGCGGAGCTGCCCGGTGCACCGAAGCGTGCGGAGATCGCGAAGCCGGCGGAGCGCGCGACCGCGAAGGTCGTGCTGCTCGGTGGCGGATCGAGCCACGATTTCTCGCGCTGGTTCGACAAGGAGGATCGCGCGATCCTGGCCGACGTCGTCGGCGACGACGTGATCTACACGGGATCCACGCAAGGACTGGCGCAGCGGCTCGCGGGCGCAAAGGTCCTCGTGCTCTCGACGAATCAGCCGATCGCGGCCGAGGACCAGCGCGCGATCGTCGCGTTCGTCGAGAACGGCGGCGGGCTGCTGATCCTCCACCCCGGGGCGTGGCGCAACTGGAAGGACTGGCGCGAGCACACCGAACTCGCCGGCGGCGGCACGTCGAGCCACGAGGACTTCGCCGCGTTCGACGTCACGACCGTCGAGGCGGAGCGTGCACACGCGCTGCTCGCCGGCGTCCCGGCGACGTTCCGCATCGAGGACGAGCTGTACCGCTTCGAGATGATCCCGTTCGACGCGCGCGCGATCGTCGTGCTCGCGAAGGGTCGATCGCTGTCGACCGGCGCGGAGTATCCCGTGCTGTGGACGCTCGAGCGCGGCGAAGGCAAGGTCGTCGGCTGCACACTCGGTCACGACGGTCGCGCGCACGAGCTGCGCGAGTTCCGCGCGCTGCTCTCGAACTCTGTCCGCTACCTGATGCAACCATGACGAAGACGAAGACGGGCGCGATCGACAACTCGCGCAAGGGCATCCTCGAGCGCTTCCGCGCCCAGATCGCGCGCGGCGAGCCGATCATCGGCGGCGGCGCGGGCACCGGACTCTCCGCGAAGAGCGAGGAGGCCGGCGGCATCGACCTCCTCATCGTCTACAACTCGGGCCGCTATCGCATGGCCGGCCGCGGCTCGACCGCGGGCCTGATGCCGTACGGCAACGCCAACCAGATCGTGAAGGAGATGGCGTACGAGGTGCTGCCGGTCGTGAAGCGCACGCCGGTGCTCGCGGGCGTTTGCGGCACGGATCCGTTCATGATCCCGCGCATCTTCCTGCGCGAGCTGATCGAGCTGGGCTTCGCCGGCATCCAGAACTTCCCGACCGTCGGGCTGATCGAGGGCGAACTGCGCGCCACGCTCGAGGAGACCGGCATGGGCTTCGGCCTGGAGGTCGACGTCGTCCGGATGGCGAACGAGCTCGATCTGCTGACGACGCCCTACGTGTTCAACGTGGACGAGTCGACCGCGATGACGAAGGCCGGCGCCGACATCGTCGTCGCGCACATGGGCTGCACGAGCGGCGGCGCGATCGGCGCGAAGAGCGTCAAGACGCTCGACAGCTGCGTCGAGCGCGTCCAAGCGATCGTCGACGCCGCGCGCAAGGTGCGCAAGGACGTCATCTGCCTGTGTCACGGCGGACCGATCGCGATGCCGGACGACGCGCGCTACATGATCGAGCGCGTCGACGGCCTCTCCGGCTTCTACGGCGCGAGCTCGACCGAGCGCCTGCCGACCGAGATCGCAATCAAGGCGCAGGTCGAGGACTTCAAGCGCATCCGCCTCCCGAAGCGCGGGGTCAAGCGATGAGCTGCGCCGAGTGCCTGCGCTTCGTCACGTCGAAGGATGCCCAAGTCGAAGACCTGCCGTGGGGCCAGCACGAATGGCTCGCGCGCGTGGGCCTGACCGACTCGAAGCTCCTGCAACTCGTCCGTGTGACGATGCCGCCCGGCCGCGCACACGCCTTCCACCGCCACCCCGCGATGGAAGAGCTCGTCATCGTCGTCTCGGGCCGCGCCGAGCAGTGGGTCGGCCAGGAGAAGCGCTTGCTCGGCCCGGGCGAGCTGGCGCACGTGCCGATGAACGAAGTGCACGGCACGTACAACGTATTCGAGGCGCCCGTCGTGTTCCTGGCGATCCTCTCGCCCGCCACGTTCGAAGGTCCGGCGCTCGTCGACGTGTCGCAGGACGAGCCCTGGCGATCGCTGCGCGGACGCTAGAGCGCCTGCGAGTTCGGGCCGGCGCTTGATCGACCGCGAGCCCGCGAGTGGGTCACCACGTGATCTCGCGTGCGCTGCTGATGTTGTAGGTCGCGCTCGTGCAGAGGGTCGAGGACGTCCGGTACCAGACCTGGTAGTAGCTCGTGATCCCGCTGCCGAACTGTGTCTGCCCGCGAACCGAGAGCGGCGCATCTCCCTGTCCCGGGTAGTGCGCGACGCCGGCCGATGCGTGCTTGATAGCGAGGCGCAGCGTTGTTCCCCCGACGCACAGCACGCCGTCGCCGAACGGAGTCGGCACGATCCGCTGACTGCCCTGGAAGAAGAGCGCGGTCGTCGCGTTCGGCATGCCGGAGCACACGAGCGACACCGAGTCGACCCCGCCCGGAGTCGCGGGCGCCGTCGTCCCGCCGGCCTCGAGGATCGCGCCGACCGGCACGGCAATGCTCGCACAGCCGTGTCCGTTCGCTCCCGCGTTTGCACACGGACACGCCGTCGGCCCGTGCGCCGCGTCGCCGAAGCAGAACGCGTATCCGGTCTGGTCCGTGCAACCGATGCGCGCGACGTGCGAGGAGCCGACGCCGTCGATCGACGCGAAGCCTCCCGCAGCCCATAGGACCGGCGGAGAACCGGTGCCCTCGTCGAAGCTCCCGAGATCGTTGACGACCCCGTCCGCGCCGGAGCCGAACGCCAGCCACTGCGCTCCGTTCCAGCGCGCGATGCGGTTCGCGGCGACGCCGCCGATCGCAGTGAAGTCGCCGCCGGCCCACAGCGTCGGGCCCGCGCCGCTGTCGTGCACGGCGAACGTGACGACACCGCGCGCCGAGCCGCTCGTGCCGCTCGCGCCGACGGGCGACCACGTGAGTCCGTCCCAGCGCGCGATGTCGGCGATGGGTGCGCCGCCGATCCCCGAGAAGCGACCTCCGGCGTAGAGAGCCGGCCCCGTGCCGTCGTCGTGCACGATGAGCGCTTCGATGAATCCGAACAGGTCGAGCCCTCCGCCGACGCTCGACCAGCTCGCGCCGTTCCAACGCGCGATGCCCGTCGTGCCGGCGACGTTGTTCAGCTCGTAGAAGCCGCCGGCACAGTAGAGCGCGGGGCCGGATCCGTCGTCGAAGTAAGCGAGCGCGAGGGCTCTGGAGTATCCGCTGCTCGATCCGATCGTCGTCCAATCGATCCCGTTCCAAGTGCGCACGAGCGCCCGTTGGAGGTTCGGAAATTGGAACGAGGTCCCGCAAGCGGCGAGGAGCGGACCTGCGCCGACGTCGAAGACCTGGAAGGCGTAGGCCGTGCGGAACAGCGATGTAGGGAACCCGACCCAGGACGCGCCACTCCGTCGCATGACGCCTCCCTCCCCGCCGGCGAAGAACTCGCGGCCGGCGCCGAGGTCGAAGCTCTCCATGGCCAGAATGATTGCGTTCGGGTTCTGGGTGAGTCCCATGTCCGCCCAACCGCTTCCCGTCCAGCGCGCGATCGGGGACGAGACCACGCCGGGGGCGCCGAACAGCGCGCGGCCGCCCGCGTGCACCTCCGGGCCGGAACCCGCGTCGTGCTGCGCCAGCACGTTCACCGCGATGTCGCTCATCGCGATGTCGCCCGCGAGCCCTCGACCGGAGTGAGCCGCGACCCAGTTCGGAGCTTCGAGCCGGACGAGGCCGAGGCCCGCGATCTCGGACCCGGAGTACAGCCCCGACCCGGCAAAGAGTCTCGGGTCATTGCCCGCGTCGAACGCAGTCAATGCGCCGGGTCTGACCAGGAGTCCCAGCCCTTCGTCGGACCACGTCGTGCCGTCCCAGCGCACGACCCGATCCGGGGCGGCCAGCCCTGTGACGGCGGCACGGAGAAGCGGACCGTTTCCGTCGAGGAGGTCGATCTCCTCGAGCGCTTCCACCCGTCCGCTCATCGTCCCGACGTCCTCCCACACGAGACCGTTGCGGCGCACGACGGCGGACACGAACGCCGTCGAGGAGCCGCCAGCGTAGAGCTTGCGCCCCGAACCGTCGTCGTGAGACGCGAGACAAATCACGGGCGATCCGAGCGCAGGCGTCAGCGGCATCCAGCTCGCGCCGGTCCACTTCGCCACGCTGTGAAGGCCGTTCGAGAAGTACCCGCCCGCGTAGAGCGCCGGCCCGCCGCCGTCGTCGTGCACCGCGAAGTCGAAGACGAAACTGCCCGGGCTAGGCAACGGATCCCACGCCGTTCCGCTCCAGCGCACGACGCTCCCCCCGTCGACAGCGGCGTACAACTTCGAAACTGCGCCGTCGTCGAATGCGATCAGTGCCTGCGCGGCGTGGACGAGGCCGTTGCCGATCGCGGTCCAGGTCGCACCGTCCCAGGCCGCGACGTAAGGAGCCTGGACCCCGCCGGCCAACCAGAAACTCCCACTCGCCACGAGGCACGGTCCCGACCCGAAGTCGAAGACGACCAGGTCGTCGACCGAGCTCGCTTGTCCGGGGGCCGTGGTGAGACCGGAACCGAGCGCGGACCAGTGCGCGCCGTCGAACTTCGCGATGTTCGCGGCGGCGACCGTCCCGGCGCTCGGGAAGGTGCCGCCCACGTAGAGCGCCGGGCCCGTCCCATCGTCGAACACGCGGAGGCAGCGGACCGTCCCGTCCACGCCCGGCGACCCGAAGCCCGTCAGGACGTTCGCGCACTCGACCTGCGCCGACAGCGCTCCGGACAGGGCCACGGCGACGAGCGCGAGGATCGAAGGGCGCGGGATGTGCATGGGGCAGGTCCGTGGAGTGGGCGGCGCCGGTGCACCAAGGGTTCGGACGCCCTAGCGGAGCCCGCACAGCGAGTTGACACGCCCGCACCCGCACACGCTCCATCTTGACCGCACATCCGGAACGTCCGGCGTCACTCGACCTTCAGGGGCAGCAAGGCCCGCACGGCGATCTCGTCGCAGTCGCACCGCGCGCATCTCCATCCGCCTCAGCCCGCGCGCACCGGCACCTTGATCGCCGGTGTCGCTTCGACCTTCGGCACCGTCACCTCGAGCACGCCCTTCTTGTAGACGGCGCTCAGCGCGTCCGGGTCGATGCGCGCGTTCTCGGGCAGCGTGATCGAGCGCTGGAACGCGCCGTACTGCGACTCGACGCGGTGGAACTCCTTGCCCTTCTTCTCCTCTTCCCACTTGCGCTCGCCGGAGACGACGAGTTGCTGCCCCATCAGCTGGACCTGGATGTCCTTCTCCTCCAGGCCGGGCAGCGCGAACGAGTACGTCCAGCCCTTCTCGGTCTCGGCGATGTCGACCGGCGGGCTGGACCCGCGACGGAACACGGCCGGCAGCGCGCTCTCGGCGACCGGCTCGAAGAAGCGTTCGAGGAGATCGTCGAACTCGTTGCGTAGGGTGACCGGGTTGTTGTTCTTGCGCCTCGGAATGATGTTCATGGGAGCGACCTTCCTGGTCGTTCACGGCGAACGACCGCGACGTCGGCCGGGAACCCGCGGCTGGACGACCCGTCCGATGCGGAGCCGACGCTCGGAGATCGTAGGTGCGCGTTGCGCGGAGGCGATTCGCTCTCCTGCGTAACCGCCGCTCGGCGAGTCCGCATCCGCGACCCGAGGCGCGCACGCTGCGCGGTTCTGCGGATGCTCCTACGCCCTGCGGCGGAGTGCGGGGCGAGCGCAGGTCGCTAGGATCGAGGCCATGGGAGTGCGCGTTTTCCGCGCTCCCGCGATCGAGCCCTGCGCCCGATCGCGCTCGATCGGCGCCGAGATCGGATCACCGCCATGCGCTGGAACCCGAAGGACCTGCCGTTCAGCGACCGGATCGACGCCGGCCGCGCCCTCGCCCGCCAGCTCCTCCCGTACGCGGGGCGATCCGACGTGATCGTGCTCGGACTGCCGCGCGGCGGAGTTCCCGTCGCCGCGCAGGTCGCGGCCCTCCTGCGCGCTCCGCTCGACGTGTGGCTCGTGCGCAAGCTCGGCGTCCCGGGCCACGAGGAGTACGCGATGGGCGCCGTCGCGAGCGGCGGCATCGTCGAGATCGACGACGCGACCGTGCGCGAGGCCGGCCTCGCCGAGTCCGACGTCCAGCGTGTCCTGCGCCGCGAGACGAGGGAGCTCGAGCGTCGCGAGCGCGCATTCCGCCGCGGGCGTCCGCCGCCCGCGATCCGCGGCAAGACCGTGATCCTGGTCGACGACGGGCTGGCCACCGGCTGGACGATGCGCGCCGCCGTCAGCTCGCTGCGCACGCTCGCGCCGGCCGCGATCGTGTCCGCGGTGCCGATCGCGTCGAGCGAGGCTTGTGCCGAGATCGCGCGTCACGTCGACGCGTGCGTTTGCGTCGCGACGCCCGAGCCCTTCCGCGCCGTCGGGGTCTGGTACGAGGACTTCACGGCGACGACGGACGAGGAGGTGGTCGCGTACCTGGAGCGCTTCGGCGACGGACACCTGATCGACGACGCGGCGTCCCTGCCGCGCGGGAGGTCGGCGCCGTGAACGCGTTCGCGACGCGCGAGATCCGCATCGACGCCGACGGCGCGCGGCTGACCGCCGACCTCGTCGTGCCGCCCGCGGCGCGCGGGATCGTGCTGTTCGCGCACGGCAGCGGCAGCAGCCGCAAGAGCTCGCGCAACCGCGCCGTGGCGCGCGTGCTCGGCACCGCCGGGTTCGCGACCGTGCTGCTCGACCTCCTGACGCCGGAGGAGGATGCGCGCGAGGAAGCGGGCGCGATGCTGCGCTTCGACGTCGACCTGCTGGCTTCGCGGTTGTGCGCGGCGATCGACGACGTCGTCCGCGGTCCGGAGACGCGCGGCCTCGCGCTCGGGATCTTCGGCGCGAGCACGGGCGCCGCCGCGGCGCTGATCGCCGCAGCGCGCAGGCCCGAGTTCGTGCGCGCGGTCGTGTCGCGCGGCGGCCGGCCCGACCTGGCCGATCACGCGCTCGAACGCGTCCGCTGCCCGACGCGCCTGATCGTCGGCGGCGCAGACGACGTCGTGATCGGCCTCAACCGCATCGCCCTGCGGCGCATGGCCTGCGCGAAGGACCTCGTGATCGTGCCCGGGGCCACGCACCTCTTCGAGGAGCGCGGCGCGCTCGAGGAGGTCGCGCGCCTCGCGACCGAGTGGTTCGAACAGCACCTGCGCGCGAGGACGCACGCGTCCGCGCAGGCCGAGACCGAGAACGGGCCGGGACTCCCTCGGCGCGGGAGACAAGAGTGACACCGCGATAGCCGGCCCGTTCTCGATTGCCCCGATCCGCGAGCGTCACGGACAGAACTGGACCGTCAACCCGTCGGACAGGTTGAAGCCCGCGCCACCCGCCGCCGTGTTGCGGTACCAGAACTGGAAGTGGCGCTGCACGCCCGGCGCGAGCGGCAGCGGGCTCGCCGACGCGTCGAACGCGAGCTGCGCGACCCCCGCCGCGTTCGCCGAGACGATCCCCTCGCGCAGCACGCCGCCGCTGACGCAGCGGTAGCCGTTGCCGAACGGCACCTGCACCGCATTGTTGCCGTGGAAGAAGACGCCGAACGTGAACGGCGGACAGCCCTGCGCGCGCAGCACGAGATCGTCGGCGTACAGCTTCGCCGTCCCGCTCGAGCCCATGTGCGCGCCCGGACCGACGCTGTTCGGCGCGGCGACGCAGAACGTCGTCGGAGGCAGGCACGGCTTGTACTCGTGCGCGCCGCGATCGATCAGCGGCGCGCTGCCCACCCCCGTGTCGAGCGTGTCCGGATCGTCGTAGAACCGCCGCAGGCCGTCGAGATCGTGGTCCGCGTTCGCCGGCGTCGCGGTGTTGTCGCCGGAGTCGATGCACGGCGAGCCGGGGAGCAGCCGCAGGTCGTCGTCGCGCGTGCCCACGATCCCGTCCGCGCCGTCGACGTCCGCGAAACGCGGATCGAGCCCGTCGTGACCCGCCGCGGCCTGGATCGTCGTCGCGACGACCGGACCGAACGGGCCGGCGATCTGCTGGCGGTAGACGGAGCCCGACGGCGCCACGTTCCCCCACAGGATCGAGTTCGCGACCGTCATGCCGACGATCTCGAGGCCGCCGGTCCCGCCCGACTGGAAGCTCGCGTGGTTCGCGACGACGGTGCAGCCGCTGACCACGCCGCTGCTCTCGACCGCGGCGAGCCCGGCTCCCGAACCGGCGCTGTTGCCGTCGAACAGGCAGTCGTACCAGGACGCGCCGCCGCGCTGGTAGGCGCCGCCGCCGAAGCCGTTCAGCACGCGGTTGCGCAGGAAGCGCGTGCGCTCCGTGCTCGCTGCGGTCGCGAGCACGTACGCGCCGCCGCCGTCGAAGAACGACTGGTTGTTCTCGATCACGCACGCGACGATGCGCGGGTTGCTCGCGTCCGAGTAGACGCCTCCGCCCGCGGACGAGTTGCGGTTCTCGCGGATCCAACAGTGCTCGAGGCGCGGAGCGACGCCGGCGAGCCGCACGCCCGCGCCGGCGCCGAGGACGAACGGTCCGGTCGACTCGGCCCCCTCGACGAGGAAGCCGTCGAGCAGCGTGTCGCCGTTCTGGTCGACGACGGACACGACGCGCTCGCTGTTGTCCGAGCGATTGACGAAGCCGGGCAGATCGTTGCGCAAGAGATCGCCGCTCAGGACGGAACGGTGCGCCTCGATGTCGCGCTGCACGATGGAGGTCTCGAAACCGGCGAAGCTGCCGTACACCTTCACGCCCGGCGGGATGGCGAAGGAGATCGTCGCGCCTCCCGGCGCGGCCGGACGGTACACGCCGCGCGCGACCCAGATCTCGGTGCCGGAGCTCGCGGCGGCAAGCGCGACCTGCAGGTCGGTGCGCGCGTTCGTCCAGCTCGTGCCGTCGTTCGTGCCGTGCGCCGACGCGTCGACGTACACGACCTGACCCTGCGCGAGAGCGGGGATCGCGGCGAGCGCCGCGGCGAAGAGGGAAACTCGGTTCGAGGGAGTGATCACGGTGGTGCTCAGGTTGGAACTCGGGAACCGCGCCAAAACTGCCGATTCCGGCGCGAGCGAGGCCCACATCATGGCGAGGACGGCTCGCGCGCGCGAACTCGGGCGAGGCTGCGCGGATCGACCGCCGCGACGACCGGGACCGACTGTCGCGACCGAGCCGACCTGCTACGCTCGACGGATCGCCGGATCCGGCGCCGCAGGCCTTCCCGCCGACCCCATGAACTGCCAGGCCGCCGCCCGTTTGTACGTTCGCGCCAACGGCACCGTCCCGTGCAATTGCGACACGGGCGAGACGACGAAGCTCTTCCAGCCGCGGCTCGACGACCTCGGCTCGTTCGACTACGTCGAAGACTGCTTCAACGGACCGCCCTTCGTCCAGCTGCGCGAGCGCCTGCGCGCCGGCGTGCCGCCGATCGGCGCGTGCAGCTCGTGCTTCTTCTTCAGCCCGTCCGAGCCGTTCCTGAAGTACGGCGACGACGGTCGATTGAAGGCGATCGACCAGATCCAGATCGAGTCCTCGTTCCTGTGCGGCGTCGACTGCGACGCGTGCGTGCTGCGCTCCACGCGCACGGATCCCGCGCTGTCGGCGCTGGGCGCCGGCCCGTACGAGATGCCGGTCGCGCTGTTCGAGAAGCTCGTCGACGACATCGTGCGCGCCGGCATCCACGTGGGCGAGATGGCGTTCTGCGGACGCGGCGAACCGCTCCTGCATCCGGAGTTCACGGCGCTGATGCGCCACGCGCGCGCGAAGTTGCCGCGGACGTTCTTCAGCGTGGTGACGAGCGGCAACGCGCCCTTCCACGACGGGATCCTGCTCGTCGACCACCTCTCGGTCAGCATCGACGGCGGATTCCCGGACTCGTACGAGGTCTACCGCAAGGGCGGCAACCTGAAGCGCGTGCTGCGCTTCGTCGAGACGGTCACGTCGAAGCGCCGGCCGGACTACGCGCCGCCGCGCGTCGACATGCCGCAGCTCGCGCGGCAGCTCAAGGCGCGCGGCCGCCCGATCGTGTGCTGGAAGTACATCCTGTTCGAGCACAACGACTCGGACGCCGAGATCGTCAAGGCGCAGGAGCTGGCCTGGCAACTGGGCGTCGACGAGATGATGTTCGTGCTGACGCACACGTGGAACCGCTCCCGGAAGTACACGACACGCGAACAGATCGAGTCGCTGCCGGTGTTCAAGGTGTTCGACGGGACGCGCCGGACGTTCAGCAACGTGAACCTCGAGACGGACAACGTGGCGCACTGGGACGCCATCGGCGAGACGCCGCGCGATCAGCGCTTCAAGACGTAGCCTCGTGCGCGCTCAGCCCCAGCCGTGCACGAGCGCGCTCGTGATGGAGACGACGAACGCGAGCGGCAGGATCAACGACGCGAGGATCGCGACCCCCATCCACCGGCGCCGCGTCATCCGCGGCGGCTCCAGGAGCGGCCTGTCGATCAGGAACCCGCCCAGGAACCCGAACAGGAGCCCGCCGAAGTGGGCCGCGTTGTCGATGTGCGGGATCGTGAACCCCAGCGCGACGTTGATGCCGATCAGCATCAGCATGCTGCGCAGTTGACCGCGGAACAGCGCCTGCGGCATCTCGCGCCGGTGGCGCACGAAGAACGCCAGCGTCGCGCCCAGCAGCGCGAAGATGGACCCCGACGCGCCCAGGGAGACGATCTCGGGGCTCCAGTGGATGCTGACGACCGACGCCGCGACGCCGCTGATCAGGTACAGCGCCAGGAACGCCGGCCCGCCCAGGTACGCCTCGGCGAACGGGCCGAGCACGCGCAGGCCCCACATGTTGAAGAAGAGGTGCAGCAGGCTGCCGTGCAGGAACGTGCTGACGACGAGCCGCCACCACTCCCCGTCGATGCGCACGGCGTGGTACTGGTTCGCGCCGAGCTCGTACGCCATCTCGCCGCTGACGCCCATCGCGCCCGCGCCGCGGTAGAGCTCGAAACCGAACGCGGCGACGTTCAAGCCGATCAGCAACCACGTGGCCCAGGTGCCGCGGCCCACGACGAGCTGGACACGCTGCGGTTCGGGCCGAGGCCCCGGCGCGGACTCGAGGACCTGCATCAGAAGCCCAGCTCGGCCATGCGCCGGTCGATCCAGCCGCGGCGCGCCTGCTCGAGCGAGGCCGTGTCGACGCGCCCCGAGACCTCGAGCCGCTCGACGGACACGGGCTGATCCGTGTGGACGAACATCACGATGGCGCCGCCGCGCATCGAGCCGACATTGCACGACGCGCGATCCTCGCCCGCGAAGCGCGTCGTCACGCGCGCGCCGTCGTGCACGACCTCGACCTCGTAGTCGACGCCGTCGAAGTACGAGATGTTGTTCGCCGGGCTCGCCTCGGCCGTGCGCCCCGTCGCGCGGTCGACGGCCCAGATCCAGCCGAACTCCGTCGCCCGCACGAAGCCCTCCTTGCCGTCGTCGCACAGGAGCAGGTCGAACGAGGGCGGGGCCGTCATCTCGCCCTCGACCTTCACGAAGCGGAACGTGTAGCGCACCTGGAACGGCGCCTGGAATCCGACGGGCAGACGCCAGCTCGCGGGACCGAGGAACACCGCGCGTCCGTCGACGACGCGCACGTTCGCGTCGGCCTCGGAGATCGAGACCGGCGTGTACTTCTTGCGCAGCTCGGCCAGGTAGCCCGTGTGCTTGGTGAAGTCCTCGACCTCCGCCGGCTGGACGAAGTCGTAGACGAGCGCGACGCCGCCATCCGCCGCGGGAGTCAGCCGGCCGCGCAGGAACTCGGCCGCCTCCATGCCGCTCGCCGCCGCCACGAGCGACGCGCGCGCGTACCGCGCCAGCAGCCCGCGGCGCAGCACGACCAACGGCAGGTCGTCGTCGGCCAGCAACGTGCGCACGCTCTCGATGCCGGCTTCGCCTTCCGAGCGCGACTTGGGCAGCGGCTTCGCCGCGACGGCGTCGAGGACGCGCGCGACGCCGCCGGCGCGCACCGTCTCGCCCATCCACACGCGCGCGTCCTCGCGCAGATCCCGCAGCTCGGGCGAGTCGCCCTTCAGGAGCTTCTCCGCCTTCGCGTCGCCCGCCATCGAGGCCAGGTAGCCGCGCACCCACGGCTCGGAACCGGCCTGGAACTCCTTCTTCTCGGTCCCGCGCAAGAGGTCCGCGAGCCGCAGCGACGCGAGCGGGATGCTCGTGACGCCCGACTTGTTCGGCGCCAGGACGACGGCGCCGTTCTCGACGCGCTGCACCGGCGCGTTGACCTTCTTGCCGCCGGTTTCGATTTCGAGTCGACCGTTCTTCGCCGCCAGCGCCGCGAGCCAGCCGTCGCGCAGCGCGACGACGGCCGCGAGCCGCGCACTCTCGCGCGCGATGCGTCCGGCGAACGGATCGATCGGCTTCGCGGCCGCGAGCTCGCGCAGGCTGGCCAGCGCGCCGTCGAGGTCGCCCTCGCGCGCGCGCACGAGCGCCGTGCCGATGCGGCTGTCCAAGTCGTCGGCCGCGACGCCCAGGAGCTTCGGATCGAGCGGCGGCTCGGGCGGCGCCGGCTTGGCCGCGGTCGCCGCCGTCGCGGCGGGCGCGACCGGTCCGGACGCGGCGGGCGCCATCGGCACCGCGAGCAGGTCCTCGACCGCGCTGGCCGGCACGACGCTGGCCGGGAAGTAGGTCTTCGTGGTCGCGCCGACCCACGTCCAGAACGCGCGCTCGATCGCGACCATGTCGGCGCCCTCGAACGCGACCTTCGCCGCATCGGGCGCGGACTTGCCGGCCAGGACCTCCTGCACGTATCGGATCCAGCGCGCGCTGTGCGCGCCGCTTTCGGCGTCGAGCAGGAAGTGCGTCCACAGCGCGCATTGCTGGTCGAACGAGACCCAGAACGCGCGGCGGTCCGAGAGGGCCGCGCCGCCCGCCTTGCGCGCCTGACGATCCGCGAGGCCGCCCAGCCCCATGTCATCGACGAGCGCGAGCAGTTCGGGCAGGCGGATGGCGTACTCGACCTGCTTGCGCGGATCGGAGAGCACGTCCAGCGCGTTCAGCAGCGAGTCCGCGCGCGGCCGCGGCGCGTCGACGGTCGTCGTGCCGTCGCCCAGCGCCTCGAACAGGTACTGCGGCAACCCGGTCGTGAGCAGCACCGATCCGGGCACGCCGTCGACCGCGTGGTGACACTGCAGCAGGCCGACCGCGGCCGCGGTGACGAGCGGCTTGACCCGCCCGCGCGCGCTCTTCGAGCCCGCGAACGGATCGTCGTGGCCGACCTCGAGGCGCAAGCTCGCGTCGTGGACTCCGCCCGTGACCGAGCTCACGTCCTCGTCGAGGTAGCGCACGGCCGTCTGGAAGTCGCCCGGAGTCGCCAGCACCGCCAGCGCCACGGCGCCGTAGGCCGGATTGGGCTTCGCCTTCGCCGGCTCGGCGACGCGCGCGTCGAACACCTTCGCCAGAGCGGCGAGCCAGGGCTTGTACAGGTCGGCGATGCGCTGGGCGTGCGCCGGATCGTCCTTCGAGGGGCGCTGCACGACGAGCGCGAACGGCGCGGGCGCGTCGACGATCTCCCAGCCGACCTTCGAGAAGTACCCGTTGCGCCCCAGGCGCGCCCGCAACCGGTAGAGGAACGCCGCGCGCGGATCCGCGGCCAGCTCGGAGAGCTTCGCGTCGATCGCGGCGCGCTCGTCCGTCCAGCGCTTCTTGACCTCCGCCAGCTGGACGGCGTCCATCTCGTCGCCCAGCAACGCGTCGTACGCCTCGAGCGGATACAGATCCTTGTCCGGCGACGCGCGCACGAGCTCGTACCCGGGCAGGTCGCGGAGGGGGTCGAAATGGACCTTCGCGTCCTGCGCGGAGGAGCCGGTGGCGAGGAGCACGAGGACGAAGGCAGACAGACAGCGCGGAATCGACATCACGAGAGCGAGACGGCGTCGGTGGAAGGTCCGGGCTCGACGGTTTCGAAGCGCACGCGCCCGTCGACCAGGCGAGCGTACCTGAGCCGCGGCTCCAGGTGGACGGCCCGCTCGCGCAGGATCTCGGCGCCGCGCCGCAGATCCTGCCGCTGCCGCTGTTCCAGGCCGCGCTTGTCGAGCCCCGGGTGCTTGAGTCGGTAGTACGAGCAGTTCTCGTGCGCGATGAGCCACGCCTGCTTCAGGTCGTGGTGCTCCAGGAACAGCCGCAGCGCCGACTCGAATACGCGCGCCTCGTCGAACGAGCTGTTCCAGGGATCGAGGATCGCCGGCCCGCCCGGCACCGCCACCATGTCCGCGCGATCGGACACCGTGTGGTCCACGAACTCGACGATCGAGGCGTGGAACCGCCCGTCGGAGCAGCAGATCACGAGGACCTGCGGCCGCGTGGGATCCCAGGGCTCGCGCGCGACGAAGGGCTCGGACATGGCGCGCAGTCTCGCAAGGCCGCGCGCGCCGCGCGACTCCTGGGACCTCGAGTCGCGACCCGCTACGATCGCGCGACGATGACCCCGCCCGCCGCGCCGCCGAACGCCGTCGAGATCGAGCCGCAGGGCCGCGCGAAATCCGCCGTGATCTTCCTGCACGGACTCGGCGCCGATGGCCACGAGTTCGCCGCCGCCGTCCCGGCCCTGAAGATCGCGCCCGAGGCCGCGATCCGCTGGGTCATCCCCCACGCATCAGCGCGTCCGCTGGCGATCGCGGGCGGCGAGAAGCGCACGGCCTGGTTCGACGTCGGCCCCGACGACCTGTGGCGCGCCGAATCGAGCGACCTGGCCGGGCTCGCGCGCGCCGACGTGCTCGTGCGCTCCATGGTCGAGCGCGAGATCACACGCGGCATCCCGTCGAACCGCATCGTGCTCGGCGGCTTCAGCCAGGGCGGCGCGCTGGCGAGCTACGTGGCGCTGCGCTTCGAGAAGCCGCTCGCGGGCGCATTCGCGCTGTCGACGTTCTCGGCGCGCAACGTGCCGCTCGAGGCGCAGTCGGTGTCGGCGAACCGCGGGCTGCCGGTGTTCGCGGCGCACGGGACGCAGGACCGGCTGGTCGCGCCGTCGCGCGGGCGCGAGCTGCGCGACCGGATGGTCGAGCTCGGCTGCCAGGTGACGTTCCGCGAGTACCCGATGGGGCACGAGCTGTGCGTCGAAGAGCTGGCCGAGCTGGGCGCGTGGATCGCGGCGCGCGTGGCCTGAGGACCCGATCGCACGCCCGGCGGGTGCGCACCGCCCAATCCAGGCCGACCATGGCGCCCTGCTCGCGCCGCGCCTAGCCTGGAGCACGTCCCTGCCCCGAACCGGAGGTGCTCGTGCAACGCTTCTTCCTCGGCCTGTCGCTCTCCATCGCTTCCCTCGCGAGCCCGGCGCTCGCCGGCGAGCTCGTCCACACGACGAACGTCGGTCCGCTCGCGACCGGTGCCTCCGCACCGTTCACCGTCCCGCCCTTCGACACGACGGCGGGCATCCTGCGCAACGTCAGCTTCCAGGTGACGTCGACGATCTCGGGCTCGATCGGCTTCGAGAACACGAGCACGACGAGCGGCTACTCCATCGACGGCCCGAACAACGGCGTGCTCGCGCAGGTGGCCTGCACGATCGCCGGGCTGATCGGGAACACGGCCGGCCCGTCGTACTGGCCGCCGTCCGCGTCGCTGCTGACGTACGACGGGGTCACCGACTACGCCGGCGCCTCGGGCGTCACGGTCAACTACGCGGACCCCGTTCCGAACGGGACGCAGGTCGGCGGGGGCCTCTACTCCACCGACGCCGAGCTCCAGGCGTTCGTCGGCGCGAGCCCGGTCGCGGGGCAGATCGGTCCGATCGGGCGGCTCGGCCCGACGTCGGCGAACGGCGTGCTGGTCAGCGATTCGATGAGCGTGACCACGGTCATCACCGTGCGGTACCGCTTCGACCCGGTCCCCGCGTACATCTGCGGCGCGGGCGTCTGGTCGGGCTGTCCGTGCGGCAACCTGAGCATCACGGGACCGGACCGCGGCTGTCGCAACTCGACCGGCGCCTCGGGCCTGCTGGCGATCCAGGGCACGGCGTCGCTCTCGAACGACACGCTCGCGATCTTCGGCGGCGGGATGACGAACTCGAGCGCGCTCTACTTCCAGGGCGCCGGCTTCCGTCACGCGCAGACGGTCTACGGCGACGGCCTGCTGTGCGTCACGGGGACGATCCGTCGCCTCGGCACGCGCACGAACGCCGGCGGCGTCTCGACGGTCCCGGGTCCGGGCGGCACGCCGATCTCCGTGCTCGGCGCGGTCACGTCGCCGGGCACGCGCTACTACCAGGTCGTCTATCGCGACCTCGGCAACTACTGCACGCCGTCGACGTTCAACGTGACGAGCGGGATGGCGATCGCGTGGTCGCTCTAGCCGGGCAGCGCTGAAGCCGGAACGATCCGCGGCGGTCGCCGGCCGGTCGGCCCGACCGCCGCGGTGTTTCGCCGGGAGGCCGCGCCCGAAATCGACCGCCATTCCGGGGGCGTGCACGACCCGGATACGTCGCGTGACGGGCGGCTGCGGGAGACTTGGGCTCGCCAGATCAAGGCGACCTCCGTTTCGGTCTCTTCTCGGCCGGCGCGTTCCACGGATCCTCGGGCCACGAGTGGCGCGGGTATCGCGTGCGCAGCTCCTTGCGCACCTCGAAGTACGCACCGTTCCAGAAGCTCGCGAGGTCGTCCGTCACCTGCTGCGGCCGGCCGTTCGGCGCCAACAGATGGACGACGACGCGCACGCGGCCGCGCGCGACGCGCGGCGTCTCGGCCAGGCCGAACAGCTCCTGGATCCGCGCGGCCAGCACCGGCGGGCGGCCGGGCTCGTACGCGAGGCGGATCTGGCTGCCGCTCGGCACCGACAGGCGCTCGGGCGCGGCCTCGTCGAGCGCGCGGCGCTGGTCCCAGGGCAAGCGCTCGGAGAGGAACGTCGCGAGGTCCTTCTTCTTCAGGTCCGCGAGCGAACGACAGCCTCGCGCGAAGTCGGGGAGCAGCGCGCGCAGCTCGGCGTCGTCGAAGGCGGGCAAGCCGAGTTCGGGGATCCAGGCGCGCAACGAGCGGATTCGGCCGAGGAATGCAGCCGTTTCCGGATCCTCGAGCGGCAGGAAGCGCGGCAGGTCCTCGCTCGCGGCCTCCGCGAGGGCCTGCGCGACCTCTTCCTCGGACGCCGCGCCGGTCTCGACCTCGTCGAGCACGAGCCCGTTCCACGTCGTGCGCCGGATCGCGCGCACACGGCCGCTCGCCGCGTCGAAGCGCACGGCCGACTCCTCGCTGAGGCGTGAGGGATCGAGCCAGCCTCGTCGGACGAGCGACGCCTGGCGCACGAGCGCTTCGGCGCGGTCGCCGCGCTCGCCCGCGTCGAGTTCGACGCACAGGAAGAGGTCGTGGTCCACGACGCCGCTCTCGTCGGCGAGTCGCACGCCGCGGCCGCCTTCCATCACCGCACGGCGCGATCCGGCTTCGCGGCGGCGCGCGACGCGGTCGGGCCAGGCGGCGAGCAGCGCGCGCAGGATCGCCTCCTCGTCGTGCTCGTCGCGCGCGGGCTCGCCCAGGGCGCGGATCGTCTCGCGGCGCAGCTCTTCCGCGGCGCGCAGGGCGAAACGCGCGGCGCTCGCGTTGACCTCGCCCGGCGCCGACGGCGAGGTCGTGCCGCGTGCGAACGCGCGCAGGGCGCGGATGCGGTCGACGACGTCGCTGTCCGAACGGCGCGCGCCGCGTTGCGCGCGGTCGCGCACGAATGGGTCGCGCTCCTGGAGCATCGCGGCCGCGAGCGCGGCGTCGCCCAGGCAGCCGAGTCGATGGCCCTCGACGAGCAACCGCGCGAGCCGCGGCGGCGCGCCGAACCGCGCGAGGATCCGGCCGACGTCGGTCAGACCGCTCGCGTCGAGGGCGCCGAGGCGCGCCAACAGGATGAGTGCCGAATCGAACGCGGCCGCGGGCGGCGCCTCGAACCACGGGAACGCGCGCGGATCGCGCTCGCCGAACGCGAAGAGCTGCAGCGCGGGCCCCGCGAGGTCGACGCGGCGGATCTCGGGCTCGTCCTCGTCCGACATGGAGCGCTGCACGCCTTCGGTCCACAGGCGCAGGCAGATGCCCGGTCGGGTACGACCCGCGCGGCCCGAGCGCTGGTCCGCGGACGAGCGCGAGACGCGCACGAGCTCGAGCCGGTCGAGGCCGACGCTGGCGTCGAAGCGCGACCGGCGCGCGAGCCCGGAATCGACGACCGCCGTGACGCCTTCGACCGTGACCGACGTCTCGGCGACGTTCGTCGCGAGGATCACCTTGCGTCGATCGCCGGGACGCAGCACCGCGTCCTGCTCCTCGGCCGGCAGGTCGCCGTACAGCTCGTGGATGCGCACGTTGCGCCGCTCGGCCAGCGTCGCGAGCGCGTCGCGCGTGCGGCGGATCTCGCCCACGCCGGGCAGGAACGCGAGGACGTCGCCGTCGGTCTTCGCGAGGGCCTGCTCGACGCCGAGCGCGACCTCGCGGTCGACGAAGCGGTCGGGCTCGCGGTCGAGGTACGACACGTCGACGGGGAACAGGCGTCCGGCGCTCTCGACGATCGGCGCGTCGCCCAGCCACTCGGCGAGCCGCGCGGTGCGCAGCGTCGCGGACATGACGACGATCTTCAGGTCGGGGCGTCCGTCCTGCTGGACGCGTCGCGCCAGCGCGAGCGCCAGGTCGACGTGCAGGCTGCGCTCGTGGAACTCGTCGAACACGAGCGCGCCGACGTCCGACAGGAACGGGTCGTCCTGCAGGTAGCGCACGAGCAGTCCCTCGGTGACGACGAGGATGCGCGTCGCGCGCGAGGCCTTGCGCTCGAAGCGCACGTGGTAGCCGACCTCGCCGCCGAGCTGCGCGCCGCGCTCGAACGCGATGCGCCGCGCCGCCGCGCGCGCCGCGAGGCGGCGCGGTTCGAGCATCACGACCTGCCCGCGGCCCGCGAGCCCGGCGTCGAGCAGCGCCGGCGGCACGCGCGTCGTCTTGCCCGCGCCCGTCGGCGCCTTGAGCACCGCGCACGGATGCGCGCGCAGCGCCGCGACGAGCTCGGGCAGGACGGCGTCGATCGGCAGGGAGATCGCAGGCATCGGCGCGCGTCGCGGGCGAGCTATGCTAGCCCGGCGCGTGTCCACCGAGCCCTTGTCCGTCGAGCCAATCCTACTCCCCTACCACGGCCGCTTTCCGCGGTTCGGACCCGCCGCCTTCGTCGCGCCGACCGCGGTCGTCATCGGCGACGTCGAGTTGGGCGCGCGCGCGTCGGTCTGGTACGGCGCGGTGCTGCGCGGCGACGTGCACTCGATCCGCGTGGGCGAGGATTCGAACGTCCAGGACGGCGCGGTCCTGCACGGAACGCTGGGCGAGTTCCCGGTCGTGGTCGGCGCGCGCGTTTCGATCGGCCACCAGGCGACCGTGCACGGAGCGGTGCTCGAGGACGACGTGCTCGTCGGCATCGGCGCGCGCGTGCTGGACGGCGCGCGCATCGGCGCATGGTCGCTGGTCGCCGCCGGCGCGCTCGTGCGCGAAGGGATGGTCGTTCCGCCGCGGTCGCTCGTCGTCGGCGTGCCGGGCGTCGTGAAGCGCGAGCTCAACGACCGCGAGATCGAGGTGATCCGCCGCACGCCCGAGCGCTACCGCATGCTGGCCGCCGAGCACGCGCGGATCCTGGCCGAGCTCGCGCGATGACCGGAACGCTGCCCATCCCCTGGAACGCGACCGTCACGCGCCGCCGCGACGTGAACGAGCGAGTGAAGATCCTCTGGATCACCCCCGATTCCGGAAGCGTGCAGCCGTTCGAGCCGGGTCAGTTCATCCAGCTGGGCTGGCCCAAGCCGGAGGATCCCGCCGGGCCGCCGCCGACGCGCGTGCGCTGGAACAAGCGCTCGTACTCGATCGCGTCGTCGCCGAGCGAGTCGGGCGCGTACGAGCTGTGCCTGGCGTTGGTGGACCAGGGCGCGCTGACCCCGCGGCTCTTCGACCTGCGCGCGGGCGAGCGCGTGTGGTGCGACGACGCGCCGAAGGGACACTTCACGCTGGAGCGCATCCCGGACGGGAGACACCTCGTGTGCGTCGCGACGGGGACGGGCATCGCGCCGTTCGTGTCGATGCTGCGGCGCTACCGCGGCACGGGACGCTGGCGGAAGCTGACGATCCTGTGCGGCGCGCGCGCGAGCACGGACCTCGCGTACCACGCGGAGCTCGCGAGCGCCGCGTCGACGGATGCGAGCCTGCGCTATGCGGCGGTGCTGTCGCGCGAACCGGTGGGAACCGCGTGGAGCGGGGCGCGTGGCCACGTGCAGGCCCTGCTGGAGGACGCGGCGTTCCGCTCGGTCGCCGGAGAGGCGCTCGTGCCCGAGGAGACGCATGTGCTCCTGTGCGGCAACCCGGCGATGATCGACGACGTGCGGTTGCGGCTCGAGACGCGCGGGTTCCGGCTCGACACGGCCAAGGAGCCGGGAAACCTGCACTACGAGCGCTACTGGTGACCCATCACTTCGACTTGCGCTTGCGCACCGCCTCGCGCAACAGCCACTCGATGTGCGCGTTCAGCGAACGCAGGTCCTGAGCGGCCCAGGCCCGCAGCTCCGCGTGGAGCTCCGGACTCAAGCGCAGGAGGAACGCCTTCCGGCCGGGTTCGCCGGCCGGATCGGGATCCTCTTCGCGGGGCTGGAGTCGCTCGGCCAATCCCGTCTCAGTTGTAGAGGCCGCCCGTGTTCAGCACGGGCTGGGCGTTCTGTTGGCCGCAGAGCACGACGAGCAGGTTGCCCGTCATCGTGGCCTTCCGCTCGTCGTCGAGCGTGACCACCTTGTTCGTGCTGAGCTTCTCGATCGCCATCTCGACCATGCCGACGGCGCCGTCGACGATCAGCTTGCGGGCCGCGATGATCGCGCCGGCCTGTTGGCGCTGGAGCATCGCCGCGGCGATCTCGGGCGAGTAGGCCAGGTGCGAGAGACGCGCTTCGAGGATCTCGATGCCGGCGATCTGCAGTCGCGCCTGCAGCTCGCGCTGCAGCTCCATCGAGACCTCGTCGGCGCTGCCGCGCAGCGTCGTGTGCACGTCGACCGCCTGACCGTCGTCGTAGGGGTGGCGCGCGGCGACCATGCGCAGCGAGGACTCGCTCTGCGTGTCGACGAACGTCAGGTAGTCCTCGACGTCGAACAGCGCCTGCGCCGTGTCGCGCACCTGCCACACGACGATCGCGGCGATCTCGATCGGATTGCCCAGCAGGTCGTTCACCTTGAGCGTCTTGCCGTTCAAGTTGTGCGCGCGCAGCGAGACCTTCTTCTTCGAGGTGAACGGGTTCGTCCAGTAGAAGCCCGGCTCGCGCGCCGTGCCGCGGTACTTGCCGAACAGGACCAGGGCGCGGCCCAGGTTGGGTTCGACGATGAAGAAGCCCGGCAGCAGGAAGACCCAGACGAGGAGGGCGAACACGGCCGGCAGGACCACCGCCGGCTCGGGCGCGTGCCGTCCCGGGAGGTTGGCGCTGTAGATGATCGAGCCGATCGCGAGGACCGGCAGGATCAGGACGAGGGCCAACATCGCGTACCCGGACAGGGGTTGGAACGAGGCTTCCTTGGAGGTGTTGCGAGTTTGCATCGGGGGGTCGTCAGGCCGTGGAGTGGACTTCGGAAGTGATATCGCCAGCATACTACGGCGGAATCCAGTCTGGATTCGGACGGGTGTCGGGACCCGAGCCTTAGACCCTTTCCTTCAATGACTTGCACCAAACCAAGGGCGCAGAACCCCTCGACCCCCCGGCTGCCGCTGCCGTAGGATGACGCCGTGCAAGGGACCCAGCCGAGCGCTCTCCCGCGCCTCGCCGGCGGCTTCCGCCTCGTCCGTGAGCTCGGGCGCGGGGGCATGGGCGTCGTCTACGAAGCCCACGAGCTCGACTCGGGGCGCGCCGTCGCGCTGAAGGTCCTCGCGGCGGAGCTGTCCGTCTCGGGCGAAGCGTTCGAGCGATTCCGGCGCGAAGCGCGTCTCGCGGCGTCGATCTCGGACGTGCGCTGCGTCTTCGTCTACGGCGCTCACCAGGTCGACGACTCGCCCGCCATCGCGATGGAGCTCGTCGGGGGCGAGACGCTGCAGGACAAGATCTCGCGCGGCGACGCGATCCCGATCGAGACCGCGGTGCGCTGGGCCATCGACGTCATCGACGGGCTCGAGGCGGCCCACCGCGCCGGCGTGATCCATCGCGACGTCAAGCCGTCGAACTGCTTCGTCACGACCGACGGCCAGCTCAAGATCGGCGACTTCGGACTGTCGCGCACGCTCGAGCGCGACGTCGAGCTGACGCAGTCGGGGCAGTTCCTCGGTTCGCCGCTGTACGCGAGCCCGGAGCAGATCCGGGGCCGCACCGTGGACGCGCGCAGCGACCAGTACTCGTGCGCGGCGACGCTCTACGCCATGCTCGCCGGCCGATCGCCTTTCGGCGGCAACAACGTGGGCGAGGTGCTGGCGCGCATCCTCTCCGAACCGCCTCCGCGTCTGCGCTCGATCCGGAGCGAGATCCCGCGGGAGCTCGAGCGCGTCGTCCTGCGCGGCATGGAGCGCGACCCCGAGAAGCGCTACCGCGACCTCGACGCGTTCCGTGCGGCCCTCGTGCCGTTCTCGAGTCGCGCGGCGGCCGCGGCGTCGATCCCCCGCCGTTTGGCGGCCTGGATCCTCGACGCGACGCTGGTCGCGTTCGTCTCCAGCTCGATCGGCACGCTGCTGCAGACGTCGCACGACATCTTCGTCTCGGATCTGGAGAGGCCCTGGCTCACCGTGCCGCTCTCCGTGCAGATGGCGCTGGGCACTCTGCCCATCCTGTACTTCGCGCTGTCCGAAGGCCTGTTCTCGACCACGATCGCGAAGTGGCTGCTCGGGTTGCGCATCGCGCCGGTGGGCCCCGGGCCCGCGCTGTGGGTGCGCGTCATCCCGCGCGCGTTCCTGTACGAGATCGTGCCGATCCTGCTCCTGGTTCCGCTGCACTACCTGCCGCAGAATCCGATCGCGTACGCGGCGCTCAGCCCGCTGATCTTCGTGGGCACGTTCGCGTTCCGCGTCTGCACGATGCGCAAGCGCAACGGCTGGCGCGGGCCGTACGAGCTGTGGACGGGCACGCGCGTCACACAGTCTCGCCTCCCCTTCCGCAGCCTGCGCCGCCCGGCGCCGCCGCCGGAGACGCTCTCGGCGAAGGACGCGGCGCTCCCGGACAAGCTGGGCGAGTACAGGATCCTCGGCCTCGTCGGCACGACGGCCAGCGGTCCGCTCCTCCACGCCCGCGACGAGCGTCTCGAGCGCAGCGTCTGGATCCAGTTCCGCGACTCGTGCGCCGTGGCGGGCGAGGGCCGCCGTTCGCTCAGCCGGCCCAGCCGACTGCGCTGGCTGGAGTCCCTGCGCGCACCCGAGCGCGCGGCCGACGTCTTCGAGTCGCCGGGGGGGTGCGGATTGGCGCTGCTCGCCCGACGCGACCAGCCGGTCGAGTGGGCGATGGCAGAGCGCGCGCTCGCCGCGCTGGCCGAGGAGCTGGCGCGGTCGGACGCGGAAGCCGGCGGATCGCAGCGCTGGTCGGCGAACCAGGTCTGGATCGATCGCAACTGGAACGTGCGCGTGCTCGACGAGGCCGTGCCCGCCGCGCCGGCCGAGCACGATTCGGTCGGACTCCTGGGCGCCGCCGCGACCGCGCTCCTCTGCGTCGGGCCGGCGCGCGAGTTCCCGCCCGACCTGCCGGTCCACGCGGAGGCGCTCGTGCGTTCTCTCACGGGCGCGGGACCCGCGTTCCGCGACCTCGAGGCGGCCCGCGCCGCGCTCGCGCAGTCTCAGGCCGCGGCGGCCAACGTGGAGCGGCGTACCCGCTCCGCGCAGCTCGCGGTGAGCACGGGTCTCCTCGCCCTGCTGACCACGTTCGCGTTCTTCATGTCTCTCCTGATCGTGAACTTCATCCCGCACGCGGCCGAGATCCGCGGTGCGCTGCGCGAGCTCAAGTCCGGCCACGTCGCGGCGTCGAGCAAGGAGCTCGGCCTGAAGGAGGACAACCCGCCGTCGGGAGCCGAGCTCGACGAACAGGGACGACGTTGGCGCACGATCGTCCTCTCCTACGAGACGACGCACGGGTTCGGCTCGACGATCTCGACCACGCTTCTTCCCGAGGACGCCCAGCTCCTGAAGGCTGCGCACGACGCCGCGCCGAATCCGACGTTCGAGGAGTACGAGGCCGCGCGCGCGCAGATCCGTGAGCAGCGCGGCGACGGCGTCGAGCTCCCGGAGCAGACCTTCCTCAGCTTCTCGGCCACCGACTTCGCGGCCCTGTTCGTCGTCGCCGCGACCTGGTCGTGGACGCTCTTCGCGCTCCTCTCCGCGATCGTCTGGCCGGGCGGTCTGTCGTTCCGGCTGTTCGGTCTCTCGATCCGCCGGCGCGACGGTCGCCGGGCTTCGCGTCCCTTCGGCCTCGCCCGCACCGCCGCCTTCGCGGTCCCGCTCGCGGTCGGCTACCTCGTGGCCGCGAGCATCGCGGTGCCCCTGATGGCGCGCATGCACGTCCAGTTCACGCCGCCCGGCATCCCGGCCTGGATCGGCTGGGCGCTCTTCGCCGTCGTCGGAGCCCTGCACGCCGCCGGCATCGCGGCCTCCATCATGGATCCGTCGCGCGGGCCGACCGACCGCCTGCTCGAGTCGCGCATCGTCCCGCGCTGAACGAGAACGCGCCGCACGGCGGACCGCGCGGCGCGCAACCTGCTCCGCGGAACGGACCGCGAGGGAACCGAATCCGCCTCGGAGGGGTCGCTCAGAGCATCGTCAGGAACAGGCTGCCGGCCCAGTCGGGCATCACGGTGTAGTTCATCTGCCGCGACAGGTTCGCCAGCACGAGCGGCTTCGCGCGCGCCAGCATCAGCCCGAGCCCCTCGATCGACGCAGCGCGCCGCACGCGCGGCCCCGTTTCGCTCACCGAGAGCTCGCCCAGCTGCGCCAGCGACTCGGGCGTGCCGTGGAAGGCGAGCGCCGTCGCGGCGAGGCCCTGCAGCCCCGGTTCCGCGAGCTGATCGAGCGCTGCACGCATCCCCATGACGTCCTGGTTCTCGCCCAGGATCCCCAGGGCCTGCGCGATGCCGACGCGCGCCATCGCGTTCGTCTCCTTCGGCAGCCGGTCGCGCAGGATCGCCGCGCAACGCGCGCCGCCCACGAGCGACAGCGCCGTGGCCGCGTACATGCGCTGGCGCGGGTCGGCGGCCGTCGCGAGCTCCTTGGCGAGGTCCGGGATCGCGGCCTCGTCGCGGACCAGACCGCACGCGAGCCAGTACGCCCCGCGCGCCTCCGCGTTCTTCTCGCGATCCCATGCCGCGCGCAGGAGCTTCGAGGTCTCCGGGTCGCTCGTGCCGCGCGCCAGGACGCCCAGCGCGAGCGCCGCCCAGCGCTTCTGGCCGTTCTCGCCCTGCTCGAGGGTCTTCGACAGGAACGCGTGCGCCTTCGCGCCGCCGATGCGACCGATCGCGATGAGCACGAAGCCCTTCGTGAGCCCCTCGGCCTCGAGCTCGTACGCGGTCTGCAGCGCGGGCAGCACCGACGCGTCGCGCGTCGCGCCCAACGCGATCGCCGCCGAGCGTCGCAGGTCGAGTCGCGGTCCCGACAGGAACGTCTGGAGCTGCGCCAGCACCTTCGGCTCGTGCGCGGAGCCGAGCGCCTCGATCGCCCGGCAGCGGACGCTCGGCGACTGCGCTTCATCGCGGGCCAGCTCGAGCGCGAGCCTCTCGAGCTCGGGCGTCGGCGCGATCACGTGGTGGAACATCGCCGCCAGCGCGAGCCCCTCGCGCTCGTCCTTCTGCCGCTCGCGCACGAGCGCGGCGACTGCGGTATCGACCGCCTCGTCGAGACCCGCGCGCCGCGCGAGTCCGAGCGACACGACCGCGATCGCCCGTGCGTACGGCGAGACGTCCGAGCGCGCGCCGTCCACGTGCGAACCGGTGCGCGCGATGCGCAGGAGCACGACCGCCGCCGCCGGCGAACCCGTGACGCCCAGCGCCAGGATCGCGCGGTGCCGCACCTCCTGGCTCGGGTCGTCGAGCAGCCCCGTGAGCGGTTCGACGGCGTCCGCGCCCGCGCTCTGGCCCAGCGCGATCGCCGCCGCGCCGCGCACGGCCGCGTCGGGTGCGCGCGCGGCCTCGTTGAATCGCGGCAACTGCGCCCGGCGTGCACGCTCGATCGCGTCGCGCAGTGCGCCGGCCGCGTCGTCGCCCGTCACGATCGAGTTCGCCAGCGACAGGCGGTTCGGCACGAGGAATTCGAGCTTCGCGTACTCCCACCACAGCCACCAACCGTCGTCGGCCGTCGTCGTCAGGTTGACCGGCGTCGGCGCGGGCGCGCCGGTCGGCCCGCGACCCGCGGGGGTCGAGCCGCCGCCGGAGACCACGCCGCCGCCACCGCCGGTCGAGGGCCCCGTGGACGTCCCGCTCGGCGGACCCGCGGGACGCGGCGCGCCGCCGCCTCCGACGGTGTCGCCCGGTCCGCTGTACGTCCCGCCGGCCGGCGCGGGAGTGGCGCCGCCGCCCGTGGGCCGCGTCCCGCCCTCGTACGGGACGGGCGACTGCACGCGCGCGGCCTCGTCGAACGAGAGCCCGTGCTGGTCGAGCCAGCGATCGAACGCCGCGTCGCCGGCGAGGTCGAGAATCCAGGCGTGGTTGTTCGTCCGGCGCACGCGCTCGACGATCCCGAGCTCGCCGGTGACGTGCAGGAGTTCGGCGACGGCGCAGCGGCGCCCTTCGGCGTCGACGAAGTACGGGACGCGCGCGCCGTGGTCGTACCCGCGGCCGAAGTTCGCGCGGTCGCGGTAGGCGCGCAGCGCGTCGATCAGCTGCGCACGCGCGGCGCGCTGGACGTCGGACAGGCAGCTCGTGTCGGCCGCGACCAGCTCGTCGATGACCGTGGAGTAGTGCGCACTCACGGCCCTCATCTGCTCCTCGAAGGGCTGGACGACCGTGTCCGGCCGGCCGGCTTGGAGTGCGATGGCGAGGAAGGACAGCAGGATCGGGGTCATGTTCTTCTCCGAGGGGCATCCGCGCCGCGAGGACGGCGGGCGGAGTGCGCGCGGCCCAAGCAAGGGACGGACCGCCCTCGATCCACGGCGTCCGCGAGCCCGGAGGCCGATTCCGCGGGCCGCGGACGGGTCGGAACCGCCGCGCGGACGCGATCCCGACCGGTCGAATCCGGCCGGGCGTTGCGGTTTCGGAACGGACGCGGCCCGGCGCCGAACCTCCGACGGGCCGTCGATGCCGTGCCGCTCCGGCCTCAGAGCGTCGTCTGGAACAGGCCCTGCGCCCAATCCGGCAGCACGGTGTAGTTCATCCTGCGCGACACGTCCCCGAGCACGAGCGGCTGCCCGCGCGCGAGGATCAGGCCGAGGCCCTCGATCGACGCCGCGCGGCGCACGCGCGGACCCGCGTCGCTCTGGGCGAGCTCGCCCAGCTGCTTCAGCGCCTCGAGCGACCCGTGGAACGCGAGCGCGGTCGCCGCGATCCCCTGCAGCGCCGGTTCGGCGAGCCGGTCGAGCGCGGCCCGCATCGGCCGCGCGTCCTGGTACTCGCCCAGGATCCCGAGCGCCTGCGCGATCGCCACGCGCGCCATCGCGTTGGGTTCCTGGGGCAACCTCTCGCGCAGGATCGCCGCCGGCCGCGAACCGCCGACGAGCGACAACGCCGTCGCCGCGTACATCCGCTGGCGCGGATCGGCTGCGCTCGCGAGCTCGACCGCGATCCGGTCGATCGACGCCTCGTCGCGGACGAGGCCGCACGCCAGCCAGAAGGCCGCGCGACCGTCGGCGTTCTTCTCGCGTTCGAGCGCGGCGCGCAGCGACTTCGTCGTCTCCGGGTCGCGCGTCTCGCGCGCCAGGACGCCCAGAGCGAGCGCAGCCCAGCGCCGCTGACCGCTCTCGCCCTCCACGAGGACCTTCGAGAGGAACGCGTGCGCCTTCGCGCCCCCCAGCCGGCCGATCGCGATCAGGACGAAGCCGCGGGTCAGCGGTTCCGCTTCGAGCTCCCAGGCCGTCATCAACGCGGGCTGCACGCTGGCATCTCTCGTCGCGCCGAGCGCGAGCGCGGCGCTGCGGCGCAGGTCCATCCGCGGACCCGAGAGCAGCGTCTGCAGCCGGGCCAGCCTCTTGGCATCGCGCGTCGACCCCAGGGCTTCGACGGCCCGGCAGCGCACGCTGGGCGACTCGCGGTCGTCGAACGCCAGCTCGAGCGCGAGGTCCTCGAGGCCCGGCGCAGGCGCCATCGCATGGTGGAACATCGCCGCGATCGCGATGCCGTCGCGCTCGTTCCCCGTCCGCTCGCGCACGATCGCGGCGATCGCCGCGTCGATCGACTGGTCGAGGCCGGCGCGGCGCGCGAGCCCGAGGGCCACGATCGCGATCGACCGCGCGTAGGGCGAGATGCTCGCCTCCGCGCCGTCGTCGAGCCGCCCGGTGCGCGCGATGCGCAGCAACGGAATCGCCGCCGTCGAAGCGCCGGTCGCGCCGAGGGCCAGGATCGCGCGGTGCCGCACGTCCTGGTTGGGATCGCCGAGCAGGCGCAAGAGCGGTTCGACGGCGTCGCGGCCGCCACACGCGCCGAGCGCGATGGCCGCTCCGCCGCGGATGACCGCGTCGGGCGACTGCGCGGCCGCCGTGAAGTGCGGGAACTCGACCGCGCGCGCGCGCTCGATCGCTTCGCGGAGCGCACCGGGGACGTACGTGCCGGTGATCGGCTCGCCCGCGGGTGACGGTCGGTTGGGCACGAGGAACTCGAGCTTCGCGTACTCCCACCACAGCCACCACGTGTCGTCCGCGGTGGTCGTCAGCGAGGCCGCCGTGGGACCGCCGCTCGACTTCGGGCCGCTCGTGGGCGCCGCCCCCCCGGTCGAGCCGGTGCCGGATCCGCTCGACGAACCGGGCGGGACCGGACCCGGCGCGGGGCGTTCCGGCTCGGGCTCCGGCACGGTGTCGCCGCTCCCCACGATCACCGGCGTCTGGATGCGCGCCGCTTCGTCGAAGGCGAGGCCGTGCTGCTCGAGCCAGTGCGCGAACGCCGCGTCGCTGGCGAGGTCGAGGATCCAGGCGTGGTTCTGCGTCGCGCGCACACGCTCGATCAGCCCGAGTTCGCCCGACACGTGGAGCAGCTCGGCGATCGCGCAGCGCCGGCCCTCGTCGTCGACGAAGTACGGGACGCGTGCGCCCACCTCGGTACCGCGGCCGAAGTCGGCGCGTTCGCGGTAGGCGCACAGCGCGTCGATCATCTGGCGGCGCGCGGCGCGCTGGACGTCGGACAGGCCGGTCGTGTCGGCCGCGACGAGTTCGTCGACGACGGCCGCATAGTGCGCGCTCCACGCGCGGGTCGGCTCGCGGATCGGGCTCACGACCGCGTCCGACGGAGCGGCCCGCAGGGCGAGGACGAGGATCGGCAGGAGGAACGGGCACATGGTCGACTCGGAACTCGCTTCCGCGCGCGCTCTCAGAGCATCGTCTGGAACATGCCCTGCGCCCAGTCGGGCATCACGGTGTAGTTGATCTGGCGCGACAGGTCCGCGAGCGCGAGCGGCTTGCCGCGCGCGAGCATCAGCCCGAGCCCCTCGATCGAGGCCGCGCGGCGCACGCGCGAGCCGGCCTCGCCCTGCGACAGGTCGCCGAGCTGCGCCAGGGATTCCGGCGAGCCGTGGAACGCCAGCGACGTTGCCGCGATCGCCTGCAGGCCGGGTTCGGCCAGCTGGTCGAGCGCCGAGCGCATCGCCGGGACGTCCTGGTGCTCGCCCAGGATCCCGAGCGCCTGCGCGATGCCGACGCGCGCCATCGGGTTCGACTCCTTGGGCAGACGCTCGCGCAGGATGGTCGCCGCGCGCGGACCGCCCACGAGCGAGAGCGCGGTCGCCGCGTACATGCGCTGGCGCGGGTCGGCCGCCGACGCGAGCTCCCGCGCGAGACCGGGGATCGCGGCCTCGTCGCGCAGCAGTCCGCACGCGAGCCAGTAGGCGCCGCGCGCTTCCGCGTTCTTCTCGCGATCCCACGCCGCGCGCAGCAGCTTGGCGGTCTCGGGGTCGTTCGTCCCGCGGGCCAGGACGCCCAGCGCGAGCGCGGCCCAACGCCGCTGTCCGTTCTCGCCCTGTTGCAGCACCTTCGCCAGGAACGCGTGCGCCTTCGCGCCGCCGACGCGGCCGATCGCGATCAGCACGAAGCCCTTCGTGAGGCCCTCGGCCTCGAGCTCGTGCGCCAGCTGGAGCGCCGGCAGCACGGCCGCGTTCTTCGTCGCGCCGAGCGCGATCGCGGCCGAGCGCCGCAGGTCGAGCCGCGGTCCCGACAGGAGCGTCTGCAGCTTCGAGAGCGTCGCGGTGTCCCGCGTCGAGCCCAGCGCTTCCGTCGCGCGGCAGCGCACGCTGGGCGACTGCTCCTCGTCGAGCGCCAGCTCGAGCGCGAGCTTCTCCAGGCTCTCGCCCGGCGCGATCACGTGGTGGAACATCGCCGCCAGCGCGACGCCCTCGCGCTCGTCCTTCGAGCGCTCGCGCACGATCGCCGCGATCGCCGTGTCGATCGGCTCCTGCAGTCCGGCGCGGCGCGCCAGCGCCAACGCGACGATCGCCATCGAGCGCGCGTAGGGCGACACGCCGGCCGACGCGCCCTCGACGTGCGATCCGGTGCGCGCGATGCGCAGCAGGACCACCGCGGCCGTCGGCGTGCCCGTGGCGCCCAGGGCGAGGATCGCGCGGTGGCGCACGTCCTGGCTCGGGTCGCCGAGCAGCCCGAGCAGCGGCTCGACGGCGTCGCGTCCGCCGCTCTGGCCCAGCGCGATCGCCGCGGCGCCGCGCACCGCGGCATCGGGCGCGCTGGCGGCCTCCGCGAAACGCGGCAGCTCGGCCCTGCGCGCGCGCTCGATCGCCTCGCGCAGCGCGCCGGCCGCGTCGTCGCCCGTGATCACGGCGTTCGCCAGCGACAGCCGGTTCGGGACGAGGAACTCG
>JBGAOR010000105.1:0-18335 GCA_044221705.1 Planctomycetota bacterium | reverse complement strand
CGGACGTCCGCGGCGGCTCCGCTCGCGATCCCGGTGGATCGGGTCGCGATCAGGAACGCCGGCGATCGATGCGGCGGTCGTGATCGCGCTTCAGCAGACGTTCCATCCGCGCGGCCGCTTCGTCGAGGGCCGTCCCGAAATCGGCGCGGCGCGAATCGGCGACGAGCACCGCGCCGTGTCCGACGTTCGCCACGAGCTCGACGCGGTGGTCGGTGTGCTGGCGCTCGAGCATCGCGCGCATCGACACGATGCGATCGTGGAACTTCCCGAGGCTCTGCAGCTTGGCGTCGACCGTGTCGCGCACGAGAGCGGGGTAGTCGTGGTGGAGGATGGAAACCAAGGTCTGCATGAGATTCCCCTCGGGCGGAAGGCGCCGCCTGGTCGTGCGCGGAGACGGTGGCCGGATCCCTGGCCGTCCTGGTGCGAGCATCCGCGCTCTGCTCGGGACGACGCGACGCGCCGCGCACACGACGCGCAGCACGGAGCAGGAGACGGATCCCGACGTCCAACCCACGCGGTCCAGACTGGACCTGCGCGCCGGATCGGTCAAGACCTCGCCCACGATCCCAGCTCTCGGACTTCGCCGGCCCCGGACAGTAGGCCATCGTCGCCACGGCGATCGAAGCGGCCGAGCGCGAGCCGACGCCCGCGATGCGCGGTGCTCGCGCGAGCGTCCGGCCGCGCGCGAGGCTTCCCCGGTTCCCCCGCCGGCGATCAGGAGAGACCGCGGTACCGGCCGGCGAAGATGCGCTCGGGGTACTGCACCGACACCAGGTGCAATCCGGCCGCCGGCGCCGTCATCCCCGCGTCGTCGCGCTGGCCGCTCGCGAGGGCGCGCGCGCACGCCCCCTCCTCGAGCCGCCCCCGGCCGACGTCGATCAACGTGCCCGCGATGGTGCGCACCATGTTGTAGAGGAAGCCGTCGCCCTGGATCACGAAGAATAAGCGTTCGCGGCGCGCGACGAGGCGCAGGTGCTGGACGGTCCGCACCGTCGTCGCGCGCGGCGAGCCCGTGTTCCCGAACGCGGCGAAGTCGTGCCGGCCGACGAGGACGCGCGCTTCGCGCCGCATGCGCGGCACGTCGAGCGGCCAGGCGAGCCAGTGCGCGTGCGTCGCGCCGAACGCCGGCTGGAAGCGCGACGTGACCACCTGGTAGGCGTAGCGCTTCGAGATCGCGCTGAAGCGCGCGTGGAACTGGTCGTCGCACGTCTCGGCCTCGCGCACGACGACGCCCGCGGGCAGGTGCGCGTTCGTCGCGTGGCGCAGCCTGTCGTCGGTGAGACGCGTGTCGATGTGCAGGTGCGCGACCTGCCCCAGCGCGTGGACGCCGGTGTCGGTGCGGCCGGCACCATGCACCGTCGCGCGCTGACCCGTCGAAGCGAGCACGGCCTCCTCGAGCGCCTGCTGGACGGAGTCGAATCCGTCCTGCCGCTGCCACCCGAAGAAGCGCGCGCCGTCGTAGGCGACGAGCAATCGGACGTTGCGCATCGCTCGTCCTAGCCGGGGCGACGGCGCACGGGACGCCGCCCGTTCAACGCGTCCTCGAGCACGCCGCGGTGCAGGTACTCGAGCGCCGCGCCGGCCGGAGCGCCGCGCGCGATGCGCGTGACGATCGGGCGCGGATCGGGCAGCCGTTCGAGCGCTTCCAGCACGAGGAGCGCGGTCGCTTCGCCCTCCGCGTCGGGATCGGTGGCCAGCACGATCTCGCGGATCCCGCCGGCCTCCACGCGCGCGACGAGCTTCGCGGTCGTGAGGTGGCGCTCCTCGGTGCCGTCGGCCGGATTCAGCGCGCCGAACAGCACGTGGTACCGGCCGCGGAAGGCGCCCGAGCGCTCGAACGCCTCGACGTGGCGCGGTTCCTCGACGACGCACACCGTCGCCGCGTCGCGCGCGGGGTCGGCGCAGATCGGACAGGGATCCGAGGCGCTGATGTTGGCGCACACGGAACAGCGCCGCGTCTCCTCGAGCGCGCGGGCGATCGCGGACCCGAGCTGCCGCGCCTCGGGATCGCGCAGGACGTGGAACGCGAGCCGCTCGGCGCTGCGCCGGCCGATGCCGGGGAAGCGCTCGAAGGCGGCGACCAGCGCCTCCAGGGGTTCGGGGTACGCCACGGAGCCCGCGCCGGTTCAGGAGAGGCCGGGCAGAGGCAGCCCGCCCATGACCTTGCCCATGCGCTCCTCGCGCTGGCGCGCGGCGCGCGACTGCGCGTCGCGCGCGGCGGCGAGCACCATCTCCTCGAGCAGGCGCGCGTCGGATCCGGCGTCGGGCTGGATCGTGACGCGCAGGACGAGCCCGTCGCCGTCGACCTCGACGCGCACGGCGTCGCCGCCGGCGCGACCCTCGACGCGCAGCTTCTTCAGCTCTTCGCGCGCCTTCTCGAGCTCGCGCTGCATCTGCTGGGCCTGCTTGAGCAGGTTCCCCATCTCCCCGAACGTGCCGCTCATGCGTCGTCCTCGATGCGGCCGCCGAAGAGCTCCGCGACCTTGCCGGTGTACGAATCGCGCGCCTTCTTCGAGGCCGCCTGGTCCTCGACCACGACGGTCGTCGGCGCGCCGAGCACGGCGCTGAAGACCGCGGAGCAGCGCCGCTGGTTCTGCGCATCGAGCGCGGCGGCGCGCTCGGTGTCGCGCAGGTTCACGAGCTGGATCAACGCGCGGCCGTTGGCGAGGTCCACCAGCTTTCCGCGCGCTCGCAGCGTCTCGGAGAGCGAGCTGGAGGACTTCGAGAGCGCCTCGAGGAAGCGCTCCCAGGCGTCGGCGTTGCCGGCGATGCGCGGGCGCGGCGTGTCGGGGCCGGCCTCGGTCTCGTGCCACTCGTTCTCGGTCGAGGGCGGCGCGGGAGGCGGGGTCGCGCGCGCTGCCGGCGGCGCGGCGCGGGCGAACGCCGGTTGCGCGGGCGCGGGACTCGCCGGCTGGGCCGCGAGCACGCGCGGCACTGCCGGCGCAGCCGGGATCGCGACGGCCGGCGCGAACGCGGCATCGCGGACGCGTCGGCGGAGCGGCCGGTTCGCGCGCCGGCTGCGGCCGCAGGACGACGTCGTCCGCCGCCGACGGCGACGCGGACGGCCTCGGCGCCGCGGCGGTCGTCGCGCCGGACAGGCGCGCCTCGAGCGCGAGGAGCCGGCGCTCGAGATCGACGAGGGAACGCCTGTCTCGGCGCGCGCCATGTCGAGCAGCGCGATCTCGAGCACGACGCGGCCGTGCGTCGGCAGGCGCGCCATGCGCTCGCGCGCCAGGAGCAGTTCCTCGATCCCGGCCTCGATGCGCGCGGTCGAGCTGCGCCGCGCGCGCGCAGCAGACGGGCGCGCTCCTCGGCGTCCAGCTGGACGAGCGGGGTCTCGGGCTCGAGCAGTCCGGTGAGCAGGATGGCGCGCAGCCGGTCGAGCAGCGCGGCGACGAGCTCGGGCTCCCCGCCCTCGCTGGCCGGCAGCGCCTCGATCACGCCCGCGCGGTCCGACGCCGCGAGGCACAGGAGCACGCGGTCGGCCAGGTCGGCGCCGCCTTCGGCCGCGAGTCGCTCGAGGTCGGCCACCATCGGCTCGCTGCCGACGAGCGAGAGCAACTGGTCGGCCAAGGACAGCGCGTCGCGCATGCCGCCGCGCGCGCGCCGGGCGATCTCGAGCGAGACGCCGGCCTCGGCGCGGACGTTCTCCTGGGCGAAGACGTGCTCGAGCCGCGCGCTGATGACGGCCTCGGGCAGCGGCGAGAGGCGCAGGATCTGGCAGCGCGAGAGGATCGTCGCCGGAACTTTCTGCGGGTCCGTGGTCGCGAGGAGGAACTTGACGTGTTTCGGCGGTTCCTCGAGCGTCTTCAGGAGCGCGTTGAACGCCTCCTTCGTCATCATGTGGACTTCGTCCACGATGTAGATCTTGTAGCGCGCGCGCATCGGCGCGTAGGCGACGTTCTCGCGCAGCTCGCGCACGTCCTCGATGCGGCGGTTGCTGGCCGCGTCCATCTCGATCAGGTCGGGATCCGAGCCCTTGTCGATCGCCGTGCAGTGGTCGCAGACGCCGCACGGGCTCGGGGTCGGCCCCTGCACGCAGTTCAGGGCCTTCGCGACGATCCGCGCGGTCGTCGTCTTGCCCGTGCCGCGCGGGCCGCAGAAGAGGTACGCGTGACCGACGCGGTCCTCGGCGATCGCGCCCTGGAGCGTGCGCGCGACGACTTCCTGTCCGACGAGGTCGGCGAAGGTGCCGGGCCGATACTTGCGCGCGAGGACGAGGTACGACACGCGCGCGATCTTACGCGCTCCACGTCGGCGATGCGCTCACGAGCCGAGCGTGTCCGCGCGCACGGCGCGTCGCATCGCATCGCGGGCGGGCGCGTCGCCCGCGCTCGGCCGGCGCGGGACGAGCGAGGAGTTGGGCCCGGGCGCCTTGCGCCTGAAACTGAGGCTCTTAGGGCTGCTCCGTTCCCGGCCTGACCCGATTCGTGCCCGTCCCATCGCCCGGGACCGGGCCCAATTCCTCGCTCGCACCGCCGCGCGCCGGTCGGCCGCGCGGCTCGCAGTCCGCGCTCCCGGCTGGATCGGCGTCGTCCGCTCGGGGCGGCCCGCGCGCTCGACCCGGAGGCCGACCGCGCAGACCGCCCCGGACGAGACTCGTGACGGGCGAGGTGGCGGAGAGGGAGGGATTCGAACCCTCGGTGCCATTGCTGACACCTACGCTTTCCAAGCGTATGCAATCGGCCACTCTGCCACCTCTCCGCACGTTGCCGATGCAGAGCCAGGGTCCACGAAGGATGGCGGAGAGGGTGGGATTTGAACCCACGATGCACTTGCGCGCATGCTGGTTTTCGAAACCAGTGCCTTCAGCCGCTCAGCCACCTCTCCATCGTTCGTGGAGGACGACGCTTCGCGTCGCGCGCGCGGCCGACCCCTTCGGGCCGTCCACGCTCGCGTCACTCCGCGCGTCCGCGCTTCTTGCGAAAGAACTCCTGGAGCAGCGCGCGGGCCTCGTCGGCCAGCACGCCCTCCGCGATCTCGGCCCGGTGGTTCAGACGCGGGTCGGTGAGCACCGATCCGAGGCTGACGGCGCCGCCGAACTTCGGATCGCGCACCGCCCAGACGACGCGCGCGACCCTCGCATGGGAGAGCGCGCCGGCGCACAGGAAGCAGGGCTCGACCGTCGAGTAGACGACGGCACCGGGCAGGCGCAACGCGCCCAGACGTGCGCACGCGCGCTGCACCGCGAGCAGCTCGGCGTGCGCGGTCGGATCGCGCCGCGCATGGGTCTCGTTGTGAGCCTCCCCCACCACGAGTCCGTCCATCAGGACGACCGCGCCGACCGGCACCTCGTCGAGCGCGGCGGCCCGGCGAGCGAGGTCGAGCGCGATCCGCATGCCGGCCTCGTCGTCGCGCGCCGGACCCGTGTTGGATGCGGCAGGCGTCATCGAGGCACGGCTTCCTGTCGGGTCGGTCGCGGTGAGATCGGTCGTTCGTGTTCGAAGGCGCACCAGATCGACCGGCGCGCCTCCGAACTTGAGCTGGTACACCCTAGTGGACTTGAACCACTAACCTTCTGATCCGTAGTCAGATGCTCTATCCAATTGAGCTAAGGGTGCGTGGGGCGGAAGGTTGTAGCCCTGGTCCGCGGGGCTGTCAACGCGCTGCTCGGAACCAGCCCCGACCGCGCGACGGAGCGCGACCTGCGCCTTCGCAGCGAGGTCCTCGACCGCTAGGCTCTGCCGCATGGCGGACAAGCCTGCGATCCCCCACCTGCTGAGCCTCCAGGACCTCTCCGAACAGGAGGTCGACGACCTCCTCGACCTCTCCGTGCGCGTCAAGCGTCGCGCGGGCGCCTTCCAGCTGGCGGGCAGGACGGTCGGGCTCCTCTTCTTCCGCCCCTCGCTGCGCACCCGCGCCTCGTTCGAGGCGGCGGTGCACCAGCTCGGCGGCCAGACGATCCACCTCACGGCGTCGTCCGACTTCTGGGAGCTCGAGTCGGCCGAGGGCGCCGTCATGGACGGCCGCGCGCCGGAGCACGTCAAGGACGCGGCCCGCGTGCTGTCGCGCTACGTCTCGGCGCTCGCGATCCGGCCCGCGCTGACCGGCCAGTCGTGGGCCGCCGACCGGCGCGACGCGTCGATCCGCGCCTGGGCGCAGCACGCCCAGGTGCCCGTGATCAACATGGAGAGCGCGCTGTGGCACCCGCTGCAGGCCCTGGCCGACGTCATGACCCTGCGCGAGACGCTGGGCGACCTGCGCGGCAAGTCGCTCTCGGTCGTGTGGACGCACTCGCCGCAGCCGGCCAGCCACTCCGTCGTGCATTCCCTGCTCCTCGCGTCGCTGCGCGCGGGCATGCGCGTGCGCGTCGCGCATCCGAGCGGGTACGAGCTCGACGAGCAGGTCCTGTCCGAGGCGCGCTCGATCGCGGAGACGAAGGGCGGCGCGCTGGAGACCGGCCTTGCGGCCAAGGAGGCCGTCCGCGGCGCCCACGTCGTGTACGCGCGCTCGTGGAGCTCGCTCGAGGACTACGCCAACCCGACGCTCGCCGCCAGCCGCCGCGCGCGGACCCAGGGCTGGATCGTCGACGAGAAGCTGCTCGAGCTCGGCAGCGACGCGCGCCTGATGCACGCCGGCCCCGTCCGGCGCAACCTCGAGGTCACCGACGAGGTGCTCGACGGCCCGCGCAGCCTCGTCTACGAACAGGCCGAGAACCGCCTGCACTCCCAGAAGGCCCTGCTCGCCCGCCTGCTGCGCGCCTGACCCGCCCCCGCGCGCGCGAGGTCGCGAACTCCTCGCTCCGGTGCCTGGCTCGCTTCGCGCGAGTTGGCGCAAGAATGGGCCAACGTGCGTGAAGTGAGCCAGGCACCGCACGGAGATGTTCGCCGCGGATGTGTGCGCGGCGCCGGCTGCGGGCGGTGGACGCGGCGGCGCGTTTCGGTAGGCTCGCGATCCGGATCCAGAGCGCATGGCAGAGCCCGATTTCGTCCACCTCCACGTCCACTCCGAGTACAGCCTCCTCGACGGCGCGAACCGGATCGCCGACCTGGTCGCGGCGTGCCAGAAGGACGGCCAGCGCGCACTCGCGCTCACGGACCACGGGAACCTGTTCGGCTCGATCGAGCTGTACCAGACGGCGAAGAAGGCCAACGTCAAGCCGATCCTGGGCTGCGAGGTGTACGTCGCGCGAAGATCGCGGCACGAGACGCACAGCAAGGCCAAGGGGAACGGCTACCACCACCTGACGCTGCTCGCGCGCGACAACGAGGGTTGGCGCAACCTCGTCCACCTCGCGTCGCAGGCGTACCTCGACGGCTACAGCTTCCGCCCGCGCGTCGACCGCGAACTCCTGGCGAGCTACGCGCGCGGTCTCACGTGCCTCTCGGGGTGCCTCGCGGGCGAGATGTCCCAGCTCGTCATCGCGGACCGCGAGGCCGACGCGCTGGATCTGGCGGCCACGTGGCGCGACCTGTTCGGGCCCGAGCACTTCTGGCTCGAGCTGCAGCGCAACGGCATCGAGACGCAGGACAAGGTCAACGAGGCGCTCGTGCGTATCCACCAGCGCACCGGCATCCCGCTCGTCGGCACGAACGACATCCACTACCTGCGCGAGGAGGACTGCCAGGCGCAGGACGTGCTCCTGTGCATCAACACCGGCGCGAAGCGCTCCGAGGAGAAGCGCTTCAAGTTCGAGACGGACACGCTGTTCTTCAAGACGCGCGCGCAGATGGCGGACGTGTTCCGCGACCTGCCCGGCTGCGTGACGGCGACGATGGACGTCGCCGAGCAGGTCGACGTGCAGCTCGAGTTCGGCAAGTACCGCTTGCCGGTGTTCACGCCGGACACCCGGGAGACGGCCGATCAGGTCTTCGACCGGCTGCTCGAGGAAGGCCTGCAACGCTTCTACCCGGCCGGTCACGAGGCCGCGCGCGCGCGCGTCGACTACGAGAAGCGCGTCATCCGCGAGCTGGGCTTCGTCTCGTACTTCCTGATCGTGTGGGACCTCGTGCGCTGGTCGCGCGAGAACGGCGTGCCCGTCGGTCCGGGCCGCGGCTCGGCCGCGGGTTCGATCGTCGCGTACCTGCTCGGGATCACGAAGGTCGACCCGCTCAAGTACGACCTGCTCTTCGAGCGCTTCCTGAACAGCTCGCGCGTGTCGATGCCCGACATCGACATCGACTTCTGCATGGAAGGGCGCGAGAAGGTCCTGGCCTACACGCGCCGCCGCTACGGCGACGACCACGTCTCGCAGATCGTGACGTTCGGGACGATGGCGTCGCGCACGGTCATCCGCGACGTGGGGCGCGCGCTCGACCTGCCGCTGGCCGAGGTCGATCGCGTCGCGAAGAAGATCCCGGCCGGCCCGAACGCGCCGTCCCTGAAGGAGTTCCTCGAGAAGGACGCCGACATCCAGGCCGTCATCCGCGAGAAGCCGCTCCTGGCGGAGCTGTTCCAGATCTCGGTCCCGCTCGAGGGCCTCGCGCGGCACATCTCGACGCACGCGGCCGGCGTCGTCATCGCCGACCGCCCGATCGTCGAGTACGTGCCGCTGGCGAAGAACGGCGACGACGTCTGCACGCAGTGGCCCGCGCCGCAGCTCGAGGACCTCGGGCTGCTCAAGATGGACTACCTGGGTCTCAGGACCCTCACGATCCTCGAGAAGGCGCTGGCGAACATCAAGAAGCAGGGCGGGACTCCGCCCGATCTCGACGCGCTGCCGGAAGGCGATCCGCGCACGTACAAGCTGCTCACGTCGGGCGACACGCTGGGCGTGTTCCAGCTGGAATCCGAGGGGATGAAGAAGCTGCTCGGCCGCATCAAGCCCGACTGCTTCGAGGACCTGATCGCCATCCTCGCGCTGTACCGCCCCGGCCCGCTCGAGTCGGGCATGGTCGAGATGTTCACGCGCCGCAAGCACGGCGAGGAGCCGATCCAGTACCCCCACGCGCTGCTCGAGGCGATCCTGCGCGACACCTACGGGTGCATCGTCTACCAGGAGCAGGTCATGCTCATCTCGAGCGCGCTGTCGAGCTTCTCGCTGAACGAAGCCGACAACCTGCGCAAGGCGATGGGCAAGAAGAAGCCCGAGATCATGCAGAAGTTCTCGGACCAGTTCGTGTCCGGGGCGAAGGCGAACGGCTGCCAGGAGAGCGTCGCCAAGGAGATCTGGGACAACATCCTCAAGTTCGGCGGCTACGGCTTCAACAAGTCGCACTCGACCGCCTACGCGGTGCTCACGTACCAGACCGCGTACTTGAAGGCGAACCACCGCAGCGCGTTCCTCGCGGCGAACCTGTCCTGCGAAATGTCGACCTCGAAGAAGGTCAAGGAGTTCGTCGACGACGCGCGCAAGAGCGGCGTCGAGATGCGCCTGCCTTCCATCGAGCGCTCGGTCTGGGAGTTCGAGCCCGAGGGCGAGGCCCTGCGCTACGGATTCGGCGCGATCAAGGGCACGGGGCAGAAGGCCATCGAGGCGCTCGTCGAGGCGCGCGCCAGCCTGCGCCGCGAGAAGCGTGCGCCGACGCTGCACGCCTTGTGCTCCGAGGTCGACCCGCAGGCCGTCGGCAAGGTGTGCTGGGAGGCGCTGATCAAGGCCGGCAGCTTCGACGCGCTCGACAAGGACCGCGGTGCGCTGCTCGCCAGCGTCGAGGCCGTCATGGCCGAGGGCGCGCGCGCCGCGGCCGACCGTCGCGCGGGCCAGGGCAGCCTGTTCGGCGATGCGCCGTCCGCGACGGGCGCCGGCTCCGGCGCGAAGGGCGCGAGCGGCGCGCCGCGCGTCGGCACGCTGACGAAGGCGGAGGTCCTGCGCGCCGAGTTCGAGGTGCTGGGCTTCTACCTCTCCGGACACCCGCTCGAGGAACGCGCGGGACTCCTCGCGCTCCTGTCGTCGGTCGGCGTGGACGGTCTGGCCGGGATCCCGGCCGGCACGGAGATCACGATCGCCGGGATGATCCTGGGCAAGTCGGAGGTCGTCGTGAAGTCGGGCTCGCTCGCCGGCCGGAAGATGTGCCGATTCCGGCTCGAGGACCTCTCGGGCAACGTCGGCGTCACGTGCTTCCCGCGCACGTACGAGGAACAGAAGGCGAAGATCGAGGACGGCCGCGTCGTGCTCCTCAAGGTCAAGGTCGAGGAAGGCGCGGAGGAACCGCAGCTCCTGCTCGAGGAGATCTGGACGATCGAGGAAGCCCTGGGCCGATTCCAAGGCGGCGTCGTCGTGAACGTCGCGCCCGAGGACGAGCACCTGCTGCCCGACCTGCGCAAGATGGTCGACGACCACAAGGGGCGCGCGCCGCTGTACCTGCAGGTGCAGGGCCTCGACGGCCGGACGCGACGCGTGCGCGCCGGCGGCGACTGCCGCGTCGCGATCAGCGAGAAGTTCGCGCGCGACGTGGACACGCTGCTCGGCAAGGGGCGCGTGCGGCTCGCGCGGGTCTGAGTCGCGGCGCGTGCGGCGCGACGCTCGCGCACGGCGATGCACGTTCTCTCGTCGCATGGTCGCGTCGCGGCTCCGCGTCGACGCCGTCCGTCCTTGTGCGTACGCACGGAAATGCAGCACGCGCGGCGCCGCTGGCGCTCCTCACTCGCCCGGTCGGACGCGCATGCTGGACGCGCATGAGGTCCATCGCGCCGAGAGTCCTGCTCACCAGCGTCTGCCGTCCCCTCGGTCCGCGCCACGGCGACGCGGAGAGCGTCGGCTACGAGCTCCTGCACCGCCAGGTCACGCGCGCGCAGGGCATCTTCAGCCCGCGCGCCACGCACCACACCTTCGCGCTCGACTACATCGCGACGAACCTGGACGCACCGGCGGTCGCGCTGCACTACCCGTCGAAGCGCGAGCTCGTGCGCGAGCTGCGCCGCGGACCGGAGGTGGTCGGCATCTCGTTCGTCCTGGCGACGTTCCATCGGATGAAGGAGGCCGTCGCGCTCGTGCGCGAGCACGCCCCGCGCGCGAAGATCGTCCTGGGCGGATACGGGACGGTGCTCGACGACGCCACGCTGGCGCCTTTCAGCGACCACGTGTGCCGCGAGGAAGGCGTGGCCTGGTTCCGCGCCCTGATGGGCGAGCCTCCGCGACCGATGCCCTACGACCATCCGCTGGTCGTGAGCACGCTGCGGGTGCTGTCCGCGCCGGTCGGCCGCACGGGGATGATCTTCGCGGGCCTGGGGTGCCCGCACGGCTGCGATTTCTGCTCGACGTCGCACTTCTTCCGGCGACGGCACATCCGACTGCTGCCCACGGGGGACGACGTCTTCCGCGTCATGCAGCGCTACCACGAGATCGATGCGCGGATGAGCTTCACCATCCTCGACGAGGACTTCCTGGTCGCGCGCGATCGCGCCGAGCGGCTGCGCGAGCTGGTGCTCGCCCGCGGGGAGCCCGTGTCGATCTTCGCCTTCGCGACGGTCAAGGCGCTGAGCCGGATCACGCCGCGACAGCTCCTCGAAACCGGCATCGACGGCGTGTGGATGGGTTACGAGGGCACGCGATCGGGTTTCGCGAAGCAACAGGGACGCGCGGTGGACGAGCTGATCCCCGAACTGCGCTCGCACGGCATCACGGTGCTCACGTCGATGATCCTGGGCTTCGACTACCAGACCCCCGAGATCGTCCGCGCAGAGCTCGCGGGGCTGCTGGCGCTGCGGCCGACCCTGGCTCAGTTCCTGATCTACGGACCGACCCCCGGCACGCCGTTCTTCGAGCGCGTCGTGGCCGAGGGGCGGCTCCACCGCGATCTCGGGTACGAGGCCGAGAGCTACTACCGCGAGTGCGACGGGTTCAAGGCGATGGTGCGGCACCCCACGCTCGCGCCGGCCGAGATCGAGGCGCTCCAGCGCGAGTGCTTCGAGCGCGACCACCACGAGCTCGGCCCCTCGGTGGTCCGTGCGATCGAGGTCTGGTTCGCGGGCTGGAAGCGCTACCACGACAGCGACGTGCCCTACCTGCGCGCGAAGGCGCAGCGCTGGGCCGAAGAGATCCGCGCTGCCTGGCCGCTCCTGCGCGTCGCACGGGAGCACGCGCCGGCGCGCGGTGCGGTCTCCGCGCTCGAGGCCGAGATCCGCGCACGCCTCGGCCCACCGAGCCTCGGCCGCCGCGCCGTCGCACTCGCCGCGCCCGCGCTCGCGGCGTGGACGCGCTTCACGCTCACACGGGAGCGGATGCAGCATCCGCGCGTCCGCCGCAACGCCTACCGCTGCCATCCGGAGTCGCTGCGCGCGGGCGAGCTCGGGCAGCTGCGTGTGCGCATCGATCGCGCCGTGCGCGGCATGATCGTCTCGCTCGAGGGCCAGCTCGATTCGCGCAACGCGAAACGGCTCGCTTCCGGCATCGCCGCGCACCTGCGCGGCACGCAGGCGCCGCTGGAGATCGTGATCGCCGAGGGAACGGGCCTCGGACGCGCGCAGCTCGAGATCCTCGCGCGCGGGCTGCAGGGTCTGCGGCACCGCGTCTCCGTCGTGCCTCCGGCCTCCCCGAGCCCGTGGGACCTCCTCGCGCGCTGGGTCCGGAGCGGTTCCGCCCCGCCTCGGTGCGCCTGAGGGACGTCCGCGGATCGTCGCCACGCTACGCCGAAGGCCGCCCCCCGACTGCCGATTCGTGCGTATGCCCGCGCCGGCGCCATCCGGCGACCATCGGTCTCGCTGCTGCCGATGCGGAGGCACTGGGCGACCGATGGAATCGGGCGCCCGGGAACCTCTCGAGGATTCGGGCCCCCCGTCGAAAGCAGCTGTTCCCGGCGCGAGCGGGGACGCGGACGCGGCCGGGGGGCGCGCGATCCGGTCCTCCCGCGTCGGCGCGGCCGGCGGGAATCCCCCGCCGCGCCGCGCGCCCGCGGCGATCGGACGAGTTCGAGGATCCCATGCGCACCATCATCGAGCCCTTCCGCATCAAGAGCGTCGAGCCCATCCGCCGGACGACGCGCGCCGAGCGCGAGACCGCGCTCGAGCTGGCGCACCGGAACCTCTTCGCGCTGCACACGCGCGACGTGCTGATCGACCTCCTGACCGACAGCGGCACGGGCGCCATGTCGAGCGAGCAATGGGCCGGGATCATGCGCGGCGACGAGACGTACGCCGGCGCCGAGAGCTTCGACCGCTTCCAGGCTTCCGTGCGCGACGTCACGGGCTTCGAGCACGTGATCCCGACGCACCAGGGCCGCGCGGCGGAGCACCTGCTCTTCGGGCTCGTGGGCGGCAACGGGCGCACGATCCCGAACAACACGCACTTCGACACGACGCGCGCGAACATCGAACTCAGCGGTGCACGCGCGCTCGACCTGCCCTGCGCCGCGGCGGCCGACCTGGCGTCGGACGCGCCGTTCAAGGGCGACATCGATCTCGACGCGCTCGAGCGCGTGCTCGTGGCCGAGGCCGGGCGCATCCCGCTCGCGATGCTCACGATCACGAACAACGCCGGCGGCGGACAACCGGTCAGCTACGCCAACCTGCTCGCCGTGCGCGAACTGTGCCGGCGCTTCCGCGTGCCGCTGTTCCTCGACGCCTGCCGTTTCGCGGAGAACGCCTGGCTCGTGCGCCAGCGCGAACCGGGGATGAAGGACCGCTCGCCGCGCGAGATCGCGCGCCTCTTCTTCGAGGCCGCCGACGGCTGCACGATGAGCGCCAAGAAGGACGGCCTGGCCAACATCGGCGGGTTCGTCGCTCTGCGCGACGCCGCGATGGCCGAGGAGCTGCGCGCGCGACTCGTCGTCACCGAGGGGTTCCCGACCTACGGCGGACTCGCCGGTCGCGACCTCGAGGCCATCGCCATCGGCCTGCAGGAAGTGCTCGACCCCGACTACCTCGAGTACCGCCACGCCAGCATCCGCTACGTCGTCGACCGGCTGCGCGCGCGCGGCGTGCCCGTGGTGCGGCCCGCCGGCGGACATGCGATCTTCCTCGACGCCAAGTCGTTCCTGCCGCACGTGCCGGTCGACGAGTTCCCCGGCCAGGCGCTCGCGATCGAGCTGTACCTCGAGGGCGGCGTGCGCAGCTGCGAGATCGGCAGCGTGATGCTGGGCCGTGTCGAGCCCGGCACGGGCGCGCTGATCCCCGCGCGGCACGAGCTGGTGCGGCTCGCGATCCCGCGCCGCACGTACACGCAGAGCCACATGGACTACCTGGTCGAGGTCGTCGAGGCCGTGTGGATCCGGCGCGCCGGGATCGGCGGCGTGCGCATCTCGAAGAACGTGCCGGTTCTGCGCCACTTCCGCGCCGAGTTCGAGCGCCTGCCGGTGCGGGAAGGAGCCGCGCGATGAGCGCGAGCAGCGTCGACACCGCCCCCTCCGGCCTCGGACAGCGCGAGACGCAGCGCCGGTTCGCCGAACAGCACGGCATGGTCGGCGGCACGCCGCTCGTCGGCCTGGACGTGCGCGTGCGCGGCCGCGACCTGCGCATCTGGGGCAAGGACGAGACGCGCAACCTGACCGGCAGCATCAAGGACCGGATGGCGCTCTACATCCTCGAGGAGGCCTGGCGCGCGGGCGCGTGGCATCCCGGCGACGAGATCGTCGAGGCCACCAGCGGCAACACGGGCATCGCCTTCGCCGCGCTGGGGCGGCGCTTCGGCTCGCCCGTGCGCATCTTCATGCCCGACTGGATGAGCCGCGAGCGCACGCTGCTGCTCTCGAGCCTGGGCGCCACGATCGTGCCGGTGTCGCGCGCGGACGGCGGCTTCCTGGGCTCGATCGCGCGCGCCGACGAATGGGCGCGCACGCACGCGCGCGCCTATCGTCCGCGGCAGTTCTCGAACCGCGCGAACGTCGAGGCGCACCGGCTCGCGACGGGGCCGGAGATCGCGGCCCAGCTAGGCAGCCGCGGACTCGCGCCCACGGCGTTCGTGGCCGGCGTGGGGACGGGCGGGACCGTGATGGGCGTCGGCCAGGCTCTGCGCGAGCGCTTCGGGCGCGTGGCCGTGCACCCGCTCGAGCCGGCGAACTCCCCCACGCTGCGCACCGGACGTCGCGAAGGCGTGCACCGGATCCAGGGCATCAGCGACGAATTCGTCCCGCAGATCCTGGAGCTCGCGCAGCTCGACCGCGTCGTCGACGCCTGGGACGGCGACGCGATCCTGATGGCGCAGCGGCTGTCGCACGAGCTCGGTCTCACGTTCGGCATCAGCTCGGGTGCGAACCTCCTCGGCGCGATCGAGATCGCGCTCGAGCAGGGCGACGGCGCCGTCGTCATGACGGTCTTCCCCGACTGCAACCGCAAGTACCTGAGCGGCGCGCTGGGCGAGGTCGAACCGGTCCTGCCGTCGTACCGGACGCCCGAGGTCGAACTCCTCGGTTTCGAGCGCATCCAGGCCTGAGCCCATGCACCCCGCTCGTCCCGAGTTCACGGCGGTCGCGGACTCGGGCGTGACGCCCGTCGAGCCTGGACCCGGGCGCGTCTACGTCGGCCGGACGCGGGTCCTCCTCCGCGTCGGCGCGGCGCTCGGGCTGCTGATCTTCCTCGCACTCCCCGCGGTCCTGCTCCGCGCGCCGAAGCTCGGCCTGCAGCTCCTGTGGTTCGCGTTCATCCCGATCGCGCCCATGTTCCTGCTCGTGGCGCCCAACGCGTGGGTGAGCCTGTGCCCGATCTCGACGGTGCAGTCCATCCCGCGCCGCCTGGGCTGGAAGGGCGGAGCGCACCTGAGTCCGAGCACGAGCCGCCGGCTCCAGGTCCTCGGCTGGGTGCTCATGCTGGGCGGGATCCCGGCGCGACACCTCGTGTTCAACAGCGACGGTCCGGCCGTGATGGCCGCGACCTCGCTCGTGACCATCCTGGCGTTCGCCGTCGGTCTGGCCTGCGCGTCGCTCAGCGGCTGGTGCGCCGGCGCGTGCCCGATCCGCCCGGTCGAGGTGATCTACGGACAGTATGCGCGCGACAGGAACCGCCCCGAGAAGTGCACGACCTGCGACGGATGCGTCGCGAGCTGCGTGCGCGTCCACCCCGAGCGCGGAGGCGAGGAACTCGGCGCCAGCGCGTGGACCACGGCCTTCGTGCACGGGTTCCCGGGCTTCGTCGCGGCGTACTTCCTGCTCGACCACCTCGGCTTGTGCAGCGCCGAGCGCGCCTTCTTCCGCGGCGACGTCGCGCCGCCCGCGGACCCGATCGCGCACGCGCGGATCGTGTACGGCTTCATGGCCGCCGGCTTCGTCGCGTCGCTCCTCGTGATCGGCGCGCTCGGCCGCTTCGGCTGGTCGCGCGGCGCGCGCCTGCGGGCGGCCGCGATCGCCGCGTTCGCCTGCTACTACCTGGGCGTCGTCCCGGAGATCGTCCTCGTGTGGTCCCTGCCGCCGGCGTGGGGCTGGGTCCTGCTGGCCGCTCCGCTCCTCGTGCTACTGCTGGCGCTGCGAGTTCCGCCGACCGCGATGCAGCGGGACACGGCCCCCCGCGCTCCCGCGCGACCGGCGGGAACGAAGGAGTCGCATCCAGCGTGAAGAGGCGCCGGCATTCGCGAGCGGATACCGCGGGCGCGGCCGCGTCGGCGTCGCGGTCGAGCACGCCTTCCGATGGGACGCAGGCGGCCAGCGCACCGCAGCGCGGGTACGGCCGGCGACGGGCGGCGGTCCTCGTCGGCATCCACGTGCTCGCCGGCGTGCACATCGCGCACTGGCGGCTCCACGGCACCACGCTCGCCCCGCTCGAGCTGAACGAGGCCGTCTACACGCTGGAGCTGGGCATCGTCACGGCCGGATTCCTGCTGATGGCGTTCGCGGCCCTCGGAACCCTCGTGTTCGGCCGCTTCTTCTGTTCGTGGGCCTGTCACATCCTCGCGCTCCAGGACGCCTGCGGCTGGATCCTCGAGAAGCTGCACATCCGCCCGAAGCCCGTTCGTTCGCGCGCCCTCGTGCTCGTTCCGGGAGCGGTGATGTTCAGCATGTTCGTCTGGCCCCAGGCGCTCCGTCTCTGGCGCGGCGACGAGCTGCCGGTGCTGCACCTGCGGACCGACGCCCAGGGCTGGTCGTCGTTCGTCACCGCGGACTTCTGGCGCAACCTGCCCACGATCGGCGTCACGCTCACGACGTTCTTCGTGTGCGGGTTCGTGGTCGTCTACGTGCTCGGCACGCGCGCGTTCTGCTCGTTCGGTTGTCCGTACGGCGCCATCTTCGCGATCCTCGACCGCGTCGCGCCCGGCCGGATCGTGTCCGTCGGAGACTGCAGCGGCTGCGGCCGGTGCACCGCGGCGTGCACGTCGCACATCCTCGTCCACGAGGAGCTGAAGACGCACGGCATGGTCGTCAACTCCGCCTGCCTGCGCGACCTCGACTGCGTGGCGAGCTGCCCGGAGGAGAAGGTCGCGTTCGGCTTCACCGCCCCGCCCCTCCTGCGCCGCGAGCCGGTGCTCCGGCCGCTCCGGAATTCGTGGGAGTTCGGTTGGGCGGAGGAGCTCCAGATGGCCGTCGTATGCCTCGCCACCGTGCTCGCGCTGCGCGGCCTGTACGGCGTGATCCCGTTCTTCCTCTCGGTCGCGCTGGGCTGCATCGCCGCCTACGCCAGCGTGCTGTGCACGCGCTCGTTGTACAGGCGCGACGTGCGCTTCAACCTGCTGCAGCTGCGGCGGGAAGGACGGGTGACTCCCGGCGGATGGGCCTTCCTCGGCGCGTGCGCGCTGGCCGCCGGCGGCATCGCGCACTCCGGCGTCGTCCGTTGGCACGAGTACGCCGGCGATCGCGAGTTCGAGACCCTGCGCGCAACGACGCCGCCCGGAGGCCGTCCGGCCGACACCCGTCTGCTCGAGAGCGCGGAGCGCCACTTGGAGACCCGCGCGCGCCTGGGCCTCGTCGAGCCGGCCGCGCTCACGTTCCAGCGCGGCGTGGTGCGCTCGTGGACGGGCGACGTGGACGGCTCGCTCGCGCTGCTCGAGCGCGCGCTCGCGGACGATCCGGCCGACGGCGACACACGCCTCGCGTTGTCGCGCGTGCTCGCGGTCGCGGGCGAGGACCAGCGCGCGCTCGACGTGCTCGACGAGGGGCTCGCGTGGGCGTCGCCGGAATTCCGCGATCGCCCGGCCTGGCGCCGGTTCGCGGCCGCTGCTCACGATCTGCGCGCGCGGATCCTCGCCGGCCGGAAGCGGACCGCGGAAGCCCGGAGCGCGTTCGCGGCGGCGATCGACCTCGGCGGCGAGACCGCCGGGATCCGGCTCGCGCTGGGCGAGCTGGCCGCCGCGGAGGGCGACGTCGCCGGGGCGGAGCGCGAGTTCGCGCGCGCGGTCGAGATCGGTCCCGACTGGGCGCCGGCGCGCTTCAACCACGGCGGCGCGCTCGCGATACTGGCGCGCTTCGAGGAGGCGCGCACCGAGTTCGAGGCCTGCGTCGCGCTCGATCCGGGCGATCCCGACGCATTGTTCAATCTCGCGCGCGTCCTGCACGAGCTGGGCCGCGCGGACGAGGCCGCCCGGATGTTCGAACAGGCCG
>JBGAOR010000104.1:0-18605 GCA_044221705.1 Planctomycetota bacterium | reverse complement strand
GAAAACGGCGGAGTGGAGCCTGGCTCCTTGGGTGACCTCGGGTGCGGAGCGGGGTACAACCGTCCGCGATGCGCACCCAAGCCCACCGTTCCGTCGTCCGTGCCGGGTCGATCCTGCGTGCCGGCTTCACGCTGATCGAACTCCTGGCCGTCATCCTGATCATTTCGATCCTCATGGTCTTCCTGCTGCCGAAGATCCCCGAGGCGATCGATCAGGCGCGCGTGACCGCCTGCAAGAAGAACCTGCAGGAGATCTACGGCGGCTTGGTCATGTTCGAGACGAAGTACCACGACCTGCCCAAGGAGGGCGGAGCGAAGTTCATCGGCGCGCTGATCTCGAGCGGCGTGTGGAACAACACGAAGGACCGCGCCGAGAGCCTGTCCTGCCCGGCGATCAAGAAGAGCGCGCTCAGCGGGCTCTCGGCCGAGAACCCCGAGGATTGGTTCCGCCACCTCGACGGCGTCGACGGCACGTACACCGCCTACGCCGGGCGCGACGTGAAGCGCTTCCCGCTGCGGCGCTTCCCGGACGGCTCGGGCAAGGAAGTGCTCGTCGCCGACGACAACGACCCCGAGATGAACCACCGCACGACGACGTGCGCGCTGCTCGACAGCGGCGTCGTGTCGACGTACGAGATCGGCGAGCTGCGCGAGAAGGGCGTGATCGGCCCCGAGGACGAGCACCTCGTGGTCGGCCCGGATTCGCCGATCCCCGAGCTGACGAAGCTCAGCCTGGATTGACCGCGACGGCCCGCCGCCGGCGGGATTCTCCCGGTTTCGCGCCAGCCGTGGGCCCGCCGGGGCCGATCCTCTCGGATTCCGGGTCCGCGCCCGGCGCACCTCGACGATGGACCCGAAGTCGCTGATCCTCGCGCTCCGCCCGCACCAGTGGGTGAAGAACGTCTTCGTCTTCGCCGCGCTGGTGTTCGCGCGCGGGTCGCAGGGCGGGCTGTTCCAAGGCCGCATGGACGACGTGCGCCGCACGCTGTGGGCGTTCGCGGCGTTCTGCCTGGGCGCGAGCGCGATCTACCTGATCAACGACGTCGTCGACCGCGAGTCGGACCGGCGCCACCCGACGAAGTCGAAGCGTCCGATCGCGTCGGGCCGCGTGTCCGTCGCCGCGGCGCTGGGCCTGTCGAGCGCGTGCTGCGCCGGCGCGATCCTGTGCGCGCTGCGCGCCGAAGGCTCGCCCGTCGCCGTGTGGCCCGTCGTGCTGGGCTACATGGCCATGAACTGGGCCTACAGCGTGAGGTTGAAGCACGTCGTGCTCGTCGACGCGTTCTGCATCGCGGCCGGGTTCCTGCTGCGCGTGATCGCGGGTGCGCTGGCCGCGGCGGTCGAGATCTCGCACTGGCTGCTCCTGTGCACGATGTTCCTCGCGCTGTTCCTGGCCTTGTGCAAGCGCAAGGCGGAGATGGATCTCCTGGGGGACGGCCGCGGCGAGCACCGCGCGATCCTGCGCGAGTACAACGGCGCGTTCCTCGACCAGATGACGACCGTGCTCGCCGCGTGCACGATCGTGACGTACACGATGTACACGGTCGCCGAGGAGACGGTCGTGAAGTTCCACGGCGACCGCCTGGTGTGGACCGTGCCGTTCGTCGTGTTCGGGCTCGGCCGCTACCTGTTCCTCGTGCACACGCAGAAGGGCGGCGGCAGCCCGACGAAGATCCTGCTCGGCGGCGACGTCCTGTTCGCGATCAACACCGCGGGCTGGATCGCGACCGTGGCCTGGGTCGCGTCGCGCGCGGCCTGAAGCGCGCTTCGTCGCGCGGACCGAGCGTCAGCCGCCGCGCGCCGCGATCGCCGCGCGCGCGATCTCGGCCCGCCCTGTCCGGCGCCGAGCGACCTCGGCGGCGTCCGGCACGGATCCAGCGGCCGGCTCGAGCGCGGACCAGCGCGTCGCGAAGTCCGCCCACGGTCGGGCCGCCGCCTCCGCGCGGCGCCCGATCCACGCGCCGAGCGCGTGCTCGGCCGCGCTGGCGTCGGCGAGCTTCGAGCCCAAGCACTCGAGCAGGAACGGCGCGACCGCGTCGCCCTCGCCGAGCCCGACGAGCGAGCCGGCCGCGGCCTGGCGCAGGTCGATCGGCTGATCCGGCTTCCAGGCCGCGCGCAGGAGCTTCCAGCGACGTCGGCCCGCCGACGGAACCCAGCGCGCGCGCCGCGGCCACGCGCAGCTCGACGTCGCGGCTCGAGCGCAGGAGTTCTCGACCGCCGCCGCAGCGCCGCGGTCGCCGATCGCGGCGATCGCGTCGGCTGCGCCTGGCGCGAGCCGCGCGGCCGGCCAGCGCGGCGACCAGCTCGGGAAGGGCCGTGCGCGCGCGCGCGGTCCGCGTCGCTCGAGGCACTGCGCCGCGTGCACGCGCGTGTAGACGTCCGCGTCGTGCAGTGCGGCGGCCAGCATCGGCACGACCCACGCGTCGAGCCGGACCAGGATGAAGCGCGCCTCGTCGACGCGGCGCAGGTCCCACTCCGAGAGCCGCTGGATCCGGTCCCAGGCCTCGCGGCGCAGTTCGTCGCTCGGCTCGCGCTGCGGGGACCGCCGCACGGTTCGCCGCGCCACCACGCGGCGTACAGCGCGTCGCCGTCGGCGAATCCGTGCTCGGCGGCGATCGTCGCGAGCCGCTCGGCCGCGTCGGTGCGCACCGACAAGGTCGCGCGACGTGTCGCGCAGGACGCGCAACCCGTCGAGTCCGGAGAGGTTTCCGAGGCTCGCCAGCGCGTCCGCGATCCACACGACCGTGGCGCCGTCCTTCTCGTACTTCAGGCGCAGCAGGAGTCGCGGCACCGCCTCGTCGCGGTTCGCCGTGCGGATCTGCCAGGCGCACTGCGCGCGCAGCCAGGGTTCGCCGTCGGTCTCGAGCCGCACGAGGAGCGCATCGACCGCGGACGCCGTCGCGATCGCGCCCAGCGCCTGCGCGCACGCGTTGCGGCGGGCGGGCTCGGCGGCGGCGTCGGCGATCGCCGCGGCGAGCGCCGCGACGCCGCCGTCGCCCAGCGCCTTCGCGTCCTCGAGCGCGAGTCCGCGCAGCCGCGCGTCGGGACTCGACAGCGCACCCAGCACGGCCTCGACGGCTTCGGGCTCCGCGGGCGCGGCGGGGGCCGCGGCGATCGGCGCGCGCGCCAGCGCTTCGGCCAGCGCGGGCTTCACGACCGCGCGCAGCTCGAAGGCGGGCCTCGACGGTGCCGGCGGCGCGCCGTCGCCGCACGCCGCAAGGGCGAGCGCCGCGATCAGCGTCGGGACGAGGTCGCGCCTCACGGTTCGACCACCAAGCGCTGCACGAGCTCGGCCTCGCCCTCGGGGTCGGGCCGCGCCATGTCCTTCCAGTAGGGCGAGCGCTTGTAGAAGAGCGCGATTTCGACACGGCCGCGCGCGTCGGGATCGGCGATCTCGATCTCCTTCGTCGCGTGCGCGGGCAGCAGCGTGTCGGTCACGCCCTGCTCGTCGCGGTAGGGGCTGCGGAACCTGTAGGCCCAGCGCCAGGCTCCCGGCGCGGATCCCGCCGCGGCGAGCGGACGCCAGAACACGTCCGCGGCGCGTGAGCGCTCGTCGGTGGGGAAGTGGTGGCCCGCGCCGACGTTCTCGACGCGCGCCAGGAGCACGTCGCCGCGCCGTTCGGCGGTGAGCGTCACGGCCTTGCGCACGACCTCGAGCGAGTGCCCGCCGTGCATCGTGTGATCGCGGCCGCGGTTCGGATCGCCGCCGCGGAAGGGCATGTGGCACTCGATGCAGCCGATGCCCTTCTCGGCGTAGTCGGTCGAGCGCCATTGTTCGACCGTCTTGTGCTGGTCGTGGCAGGGCGCGCAGAACTCGACCCGCGCCAACTCGCGCGTCGCCACCGGCCGGCAGGCGACGTCCGTGCGATCCAGCGTGCCGGCCATGCGTCCGTCGGGCATCTGGTGACAGGCGATGCAATCGACGCCCTCCTGCCGCCGGCTCTCGCGCGGCAGCACGCGGTTGGCGAGCCCGGTCTCGAACACGGGCCGCGGCGCGTGGCAGTCGATGCAGTCGGTGTTGGCGAAATCGTTGGAGAGCGCGCGCACGGCCGGGTTGACCCACGACTGGGCATGCTGCGACGCGGCCCACTCGGCCTGAGCCTCGGCGTGGCAGGCCTGGCACTGGTTCGAGGTCGTGAAGACGGCCGCCTCCACCGGCGCCGGCGGGCGACGGAACACGAGCGAGACGCCCAGCACGGTGACCGCGAGCACGACGAATCCGAGGACGATGCGGACGGACGGCATGTCAGGCCGGCTCCCCGGCCGCGATGCGGCCGCGTTCGAGTCGCACGGTGCGATCGGCGAAGGACCGCGCCTCCGCCGGATCGTGCGTGACGTGCAGCGTGGTCAGCCCGCGTCGCACGTGGACGGCGTGGATGCGCGCGGCCAGGTCCTGGCGCAGGCGCGCGTCGAGCGGACCGAGCGGTTCGTCGAGCAGCAGCACCTGCGGATCGTGCGCCAGCGCCCGCGCGAGCGCCACGCGCTGGGCCTCGCCGCCCGAGAGCTCGCCGGGCCGGCGGGATTCCAGGCCGCCCAGCTCGACGAGCTCGACGAGCTCCGCGACGCGGCGCGCGCGATCGGCGCGCGGGACGTGGCGGGCCGCCATCACGAACTCGAGCGTCGCGCGCACCGACAGGTGCGGCCACAGCCCCGCGCCGCCGCCCTGGAAGACCAGGCCGATCCCGCGACGCTCGGGCGGGACGACGATGCGCGGGCCGTCGCTCGCGACCGCGCCGGCGAGCAGCACGCGGCCCGAAGCCGGAGCGACGAGACCGCAGATCGCGCGCAGGAGCGTGGTCTTCCCCGACCCGGACGGGCCGACGACGAGCGTCCACGTCCCGGCCGGGAACTCGAGGTCGATCGGTCCGAGCACGGTCCTGCCGCCCAGATCCACGCGCACGCCCTCGAGCGAGACGGCGTTCACGGCAGGACCTCCAGGCGTCGGCGCGCGAAGAGCGTCCACAGGAGACCGGGCGCGACCACGAAGAAGACCACGAGCAGCGCCAGCGCCGCCACGTAGTCGTCGCGCCCGAAGTGCACGGCGTTGTAGAGGCGGAACAGCACGCACGAGTTCGCGGCCGGCACCAGGATCGCGGCGTCGAGCTCGCGCATCGACAGCACGAACACGACGAGCGCGCTGCCGACCACGGCCGGCGTCAGCGCCGGGGCGACGATGCGCGCGAGCCGGCGCGCCGGTCCGGCGCCGGCGAGCCGCGCGGACTCCTCGATGCGCGGGTCGAGCATCGCGGTGGCCGCGGCGAAGGCCAGCACCACGAACGGCAGGAACCGTCCGGCGAAGAGCAGCACCGCCATCCAGCCCGAGTCGTAGAGCGCGCCCGTCGCCGCGTGGTTCCACAGCGCGATGCCGCCGATGCCGAAGAGGATCGCCGGCACCGCGATCGGGACCAGCGCGAGCGGCGCGAGCCGCCGGCCGAGCGCCCCGCCGCGCTCGAGCGCGTGCCCGAGAACCAGTCCGATCGGCACGGCGATCAGCGCGGCGCCGGCCGCGAACGTGAGGCTCGAGGCGATGTTCGAGCGCCCGCGCTCGAGCGCCTGGCCGAACGCGACCTGCATCTTCTCGAGGGCGAAGCCGCGCGGCCCGCCGCCCGACTCGAACACGAGTCGGCCGAGCGGCGCGAACGCGGCCACGCCCAGCACCGCGAGCACGAAGATCAGCGCCGGCCAGCGCCACGCGCCCAGGCGGAGCACCACCGGCGCGCGGAAGTCGCCCGCGAAGGACGTCAGCAGGTTGCGGCGCCGCATCTCGAGCGCCGGCCACAGCGCCAGCGCCGTCAGCAGCACGAGCGGCAGTGCCGCGGCGACGGCCGGGCCGGTCTCCTTCGCGCTGCGCCACGACGCGAAGACCTCGTCGGCGTACACGTTCCACTTCGGCCCGATCGACGACACGTAGTCGGGGACGGCGAAGTCGTTGATCGCCAGCACGAACGCGAAGCACGCCGCGAACAGCGCGCTCGGCAGCACGAGCGGCAGCTCCACGCGCAGCGCCGCGCGCAGTCCGCCCGCGAGGAGCGCGGCTTCCTCCTGCCGCGCGTCGACGCGCTCGGACGCGCGCGCGACGTAGAGCGCGACGAGCGGGAACGTGCACAGCCCGAGCACGAGCGTCGTCGCGAGACCGCCGCGCAGGGATGTCATGCCGGCCCAGCTCACCGCGACGATCAGCGGCGGCAGGAGGATCGGCAGGCAACTCGCCACGCGCCACAGCGCCGCGCCGGGGATGTCCGTGCGCGCGACGAGGAACCCGAACGGGACGCCGACAGCGAGCGCCGTCAGAGCCGCGCCGAGGCCGAGCAGCGCCGTGCGCCCGAGCAGCGCCGTCGAACGCTCGGACAGGATGCCCTGGAGGTCCGCCGCGCCGACGCGCGCCGCCATCACGGCGACGGGCGCCAGCCCGAGGACGACGAAGGCGAAGACCGCCGCGAGGACGAGCGGCCGGCTCACTTCAGGTAGATCCCCTGGAGCTCCGCGGTCCGCGCACGGACGGCGCGGCCGATCTCGAGCCAGTCGACCTTCATCGCGGTGATCGACTGGGCGTCCACGACGTGCGCCGGCCGCGGCACCGCGGCGCGCACGGGCACCTGCGCCGCGGCCGATCGGGCCAGCTCGGCCTCGATCTCGGGCCGCAGCGTCCAGTCCACGAAGCGCCGCGCCGCGTCGGCGTGCGGCGCGCTCTTCAGGATGCCGATCGAGTTCGGGATCAGGAGCGTCCCGACCCCGTCGCGATCGGGGTACACCGCGACGACGGGCGCGCCGGACTCGCGCGCGACGTTGAAGTCGTCCGTGTCGGTCCAGCCGAACGCGGCCTGCCCGTCGCGCACGAGCTTCGCCACGTGCGCGTTCCCCGTCGCGAGGTTCAGCGATCCGTCCTGGGCGAGCTTCGCGACCGTCTCCACGTAGCGTCGCGCCTCGGCTTCGCCCAGCACCTGGTACAGCGCGGTCATGTGCGTGTTCGTCGTCCCCGCCAGCGGGCGCGCCATCGCGACCTGGCCCTTCCAGCGCGGGTCGAAGAGGTCCCACATGGAACGGATCTGCGTCGGGTCGGCGAGCTGCGTGTTCACGATGAACACGCGCGCGCGCGCGGCGAAGCCCGTCCAGCGGTGCTCGGGATCGCGGAAGCCGGCCGGGATGTCGCGCGCGGAAGGGGAGTCGTAGGGCTGGAGCAGGCCGTCCTCGGCCATGGACGCGACCTGCGCGCACTCGTTGCTCCAGAACACGTCGCACCGCGGCCGCGACGAAGCCTCCTCGCGGATGCGCGTCGCCAGGCCGACGTTCTTGTTGGCCTCGATGTCGTACTCGGCGCGCACCTCGAGCCCGCTCTCGCGCGCGAAGCGTTGGATCAGGGCTTCGGAGAACTCCTGGTCGAGCGAGCAGTAGACGACCAGGTCGGGGTCGCGCGCGCAGCCGGTCAGGGCGGAGAGGATCAGGAGACCGAGCGGAGCTAGTCGGCGCATGCGGATGGGCGCTCCTCGCGCGGGGGACTCTAGCGGTCCGCCCGTGCGCGGACACGCGGGCCGCGCCGCTTTCGATCCGGTCGCCTGCTCCCGGCTGCTCCTCGGCGCCGCGCGGCCGTCGCACGACCGTCGGCCGGATGCCGCGCGCGGATTCTCCCTCCCGCGAGCTTGCGCGCGTGCGCCGGGCCCCTCAATCTGCCGAGGTCCGCCCTCACAAGGAGCCCCGCTTGGAAGCCCGTCTGCAACTCGCCGCGGCCGTCTCGCGCCTCGGCACGGAAACCGCCTTCGAAGTCGTGAATCGCGTCGGCGCCCTGGAGGCGCAGGGCCAGAAGGTCCTGAAGCTCCACATCGGCGCGCCCGACTTCCGCACGCCCGAGCACATCGTCGAGGCCGGGCGGAAGGCGCTGGCCGACGGGTTCCACGGGTACACGCCGGCGAAGGGGCTGCCGCAGGTGCGCGAGGTCGTCGCCGACTACTGCGCGCGCTTCCACGGCGGCCAGGTGCATCCCGACCAGGTGATCGTCTGCCCCGGCGGCAAGCCGACGATGTTCTACGCGATGCTGCTCTTCGGCGAGCCGGGCGCGGAGATCATCTATCCGAACCCGGGCTTCCCGATCTACGAGTCGGCCATCCGCTGGACCGGTGCGACGCCGGTCCCGCTCGAGCTGCGCGAGGAGAAGGGCTTCGCGTTCAGCGCGGACGATCTGCTGCGGAAGATCACGCCGCGCACCCGCCTGATGATCCTCAACTCGCCGGCGAACCCGACGGGTGGCGTCGCGTCCAAGGCAGAGATGGACAAGCTGGTGCGCGGCCTGGTCGACCAGCCCCACGTCGCCGTCCTGTCGGACGAGATCTACTCGCGGCTCCTCTACGACGGCGAGCAGCACGTCAGCATCCTCTCGTACCCCGAGATCGCCGACCGCGCGATCCTGCTCGACGGCTGGAGCAAGACGTACGCGATGACCGGCTGGCGCATGGGCTTCGGCGTCTGGCCGAAGGGGCTCGTCGACCACGCCGAACGCCTGCAGATCAACAGCAACTCGTGCACGAACGCCGCGGCCCAGATCGCGGGCATGGAGGCGCTGCGCGGGCCGCAGGATTGCGTCGACCGCATGCGCTCGGCGTTCGACGCTCGGCGCAAGGTCATCGTGCGCGAGCTCAACACGATCCCCGGCTTCCGCTGCGGCATGCCGAAGGGCGCGTTCTACGCCTTCGCGAACACGTCGGGCACGAAGATCCCGTCGCGCGAGCTCGAACGGCGGCTCCTGCAGGAAGCGCGCGTCTCGTGCCTCTCGGGCACGAGCTTCGGCGCGCTGGGGGAGGGCTTCCTGCGCTTCAGCTACGCGAGCAGCGAGGAGACGATCCAGCTCGCCTGCCAGCGCGTGCGCGAGCTCATGGCCGGCGCGCCGGTCGCGCGCTGAGGTGCTCCCGGCAACGAGAGCGGCTCCCGCGCCGGACGCGGGAGCCGCTCGCTGCGCAGCCCCGACGGCGCCGACCCGGCGCGCGCGCTCGGCTGGCTAGTGTTCCTGCGAAGCGCGCTTGTGCGACTTGCGCCAGGCTTCGTGGTCGCCGAACGGCGCGCCCTGGATCGCCTTGCCGGAGCGGATCTCGTCCAGCGTCCACAGGTGCTTCGTCAGGTCGTCGCGCGCCACGCCGCGGAAGCGACCGAGCAGGAGCTCGACGACGTGGTGGAGCTCGCGCGCCTCGATCTGCTTCCCGACCTCGTCCGGGTTCAAGCGGCTGCCCGTGTCCACGTAGAGCGTCAGGTCGGGCGTCGCGCCCAGGGACCCGACGAACTCGTCGTCGGTGTTGGGCGGCTGCGGCTGGTGCGAGCCGGGATGGAAGCGGATGGTCAGGCGCGTGTGCTGACGATCCGGGTGGTACCAGTGTTCACCCAAGCCCTTCTGGGCGATCTTGGACAACTGCGCGGCGACCTCTTCCTTCGAAGCGCCCACGAGGTGCACGTTGACCGATTGCATGGCGACTCCCCCGATTCGGGACTACCGCCGGGCGTCGACCCTCACGGGCCGCTCTCTTGCCCGACGGCTCTCATCGTACGCCGGATCGGCCCGTTCTTTCCAAGAACATCGTCCGGGACGGGCCGGTCGCCCGGGGAAACAGGCCCGAACCAAGGCCGATACGGTCCGTGCACTCCGCCCGCCGCGATCCCCGGCGCGAGCGCGACGATCCGCACTCGTGCGCAGGTCCACGTGCGTCCACCCGAACGGTCCGCGCGCGAGGGAGTCGCGCCCGCTATGTTCTGAGGTTCGTCCGCGCCACCTCCCTGGTCCACATCCCTCCCTGCAGCATGGGCATCTTCAAGGCATACGACATCCGCGGCGTGGTCCCGACGGAGCTCGACGCTCGTCTCGCGCGCCGGATCGGCGACGGTTTCGCGCGGTTCCTCGCCGCGAAGACGCTCGTCGTCGGCCGCGACATGCGCACGCACTCGCCCGAGATCGCGCAGGCCGTGATCGAGGGCATGCGCGACGCCGGGACGAACGTGATCGACATCGGGCTCGCCAGCACGCCGATGGCCTACTTCGCGATCGGCTCGCTCGACTGCGATGGCGGACTCAACGTCACCGCCAGCCACAACACGGGCGAGTACAACGGCATGAAGCTCTCCGGCCGCGGCGCGACGCCGATCTCGGCCGCCAACGGCATCCGCGACGTGGAGCGCCTCGCCACGGGTCCGGCCGCGCCCGCGGCCGCGAAGCGCGGCCGCGTCGAGAAGCGCGACCTGCTCGCGGCCTACGCCGACCACGTCGCGCGCTTCGCGCACCTCGAACGCGACGTGAAGATCGCCGTCGACTGCGCCAACGGGATGGAGGGCCACACGCTCGGGCCCATCCTCGAGCGCGTGCCGCGCGCGCGCGCGACCGCGATCTTCACCGAACTGGATGGCACGTTCCCGAACCACGAGGCGAACCCGCTCAAGGAGGAGAACCTCGATCCCGTGCGCGCGCTGGTGAAGAAGAGCGGGTCCGAGATCGGCGTGAGCTTCGACGGCGACGCGGATCGCTGCTGTTTCGTCGACGAGACGGGGCGCACCGTCGGCAACGACCTGATGACGGCGCTGCTCGCGCGCGAATACCTGAAGAAGAACCCGGGCGCGCCGATCGTCTACGACCTGCGCTCGTCGTGGGTCGTGAAGGAGGAGATCCGCCGCGCCGGCGGCGTTCCCGTGCGCGACCGCGTGGGCCACTCGTTCATCAAGGCCACGATGCGCGCGAAGGGCGCGCCGTTCGGCGGCGAGCTCTCCGGGCACTTCTACTTCGGCGAGAACTTCGTGTGCGACTCGGGGGTGCTGGCGATGGTCTCGGCGCTCAACCTGCTCGCGCGCGCGCGGACGCCGTTCAGCACGCTCGTCCAGGACCTGCGCCGCTACCACGCGACGGGCGAGGTGAACTTCCACGTCGCCGACAAGGCCGCCGCGATCGCCGCGCTGAAGGCGCGCTACGCCGACGGACGCCAGGACGAGCTCGACGGCATCACGACCGAGTACGGCGACGTGGGCGATCGCGACTGGTGGTGGTTCAACGTGCGGCCGAGCAACACCGAGCCGCTGCTGCGCCTCAACCTCGAGGCCGCGACGGCGGCGCAACGCGACCGCCGGCGCGCGGAGATCGTCGCGATGCTCGGGGAGCCGGAGGCATGAAGCACTTCGTCCTGGCGCTGCTGCTCGGGCTGGGCGTCGCCGCCTGCTCGTGCACGGAAGAGCGCGGTCCGGACTCGCTGACCCGCACGCAGGTCACCGGTACCGTGCTCGATCGATCCACCGGCGCTCCGATCGCGGACGCCCGGGTCACGCTTCCCGACGGACGCGAGGTGCACACCAACGCCGAGGGGCGCTTCGTCGCCCAGGACCTGGCCGTGGGCCTCGCCGGAGATCTCGTCGCGCACGCCGAGGACGGCCGCGAGGGACGGATCGTGCTGCGTCCCCTGGCGCGCCGGCCGCTCGAGGTCGTCGTCTACGCCGGGCGCTGAGAGCCCGTGAGGAATCGAGCCTGTGGGCTCTCGGTTGCTGCTGGCCCCGCGTCCGCGGCGCGTCGGCTGTGAGTTCTTCGCAGCCTCCGGGCGCGGAGGTCCCGCGCCGTCCGGGCGCGGTCCCGGGCTTTGGGCCCGACCCAACCCCTTGCTGCAGCGGGACCTCGGGCTCCGGAGCCGCCCGCGCGCGCGACGCGGCTGGGTTGTGGCCGGCGAGGGGGGCCGCGTGGCAGCATGCCGCCCTCGCCTCGCGCGCCTGACGTGCCGATGAGGGGAGGCGTCCTCGACCGCCCATGGCCCCGCTCCTCGCATCGCTCGCGTTCGCCCTCGCCGGGGCGGGCGCCCTCCCGGCCGGAGCCACGGTCCCAGAGGGCCGGGGCGTGGCGCCGCGGGCCGCGGACCAGGAGGTCCTGCCCGAGCTCGCGGTCCCGCCGCCGATCGAGGCCTGGCGCGGGCTGATCCAGCGCGACAAGACCGTCCAGTTCACCTCGCGGACCCCGGCCGAGGCGCGCGCGCTGCTCGGCGCGTCGGGCATCTCCGCCGAGCGACGCGCGGCCGCGCTCATGGCGCTCGGCTGCGCGTCGGCCGAGGGCGAGCGCGGTCGTCTCGAGGGCCTCGCGCGCAGCGGCGTCGGCGTGGAGCGCATCGCCTCGATCCTGGCGCTGGGCGAGATGAACGCCGGCGCGACCGCGCTGCTCCTCGAGATCGCCGGCGGCGAGAGCGCGCTGTTGCGCGAGTGCGCGCTGCTCGCACTCCTGCGCGACGGACGGAACGCGGGTCGGCGGCGCGTCGAGGAGATCGCGGCCGACGACGGCCACCCCGCGGCGCTCGCCGCGCGCGATCTCCTGGTGCAGGCTTTCGACCCCGCGTCCTCGCGGCCCACGGCGGCGGGCTCCGCGCTCCTGCGGCTGCGCTGGGAAGCGGCGCGCGAGTTCGGGCTCGTCGAGGGACAGGCCTGGAAGACGCTCGCGATCCGCGCGCTCGGCGCCGACCCGGTCCTGCTCGCGGACGTGGTCATCGGCGCGCTGCCGGGGCTGCGGCGTCCGGGCGTGGCCGACCACCTGCTGAACCAGGTGCTGCACGGCCGCGGCAGCGCGCGCCTGCGGACCGCGGTCGCGGTGCTCCCGCGCGAGCTGTCCGACCTCGTCGCCAACGAGCTGTGGGCGCCGGCCGACGCCGCGGAATGGCGCGTGATCCTCGACGAGATCGACCAGCGGCGCGTGGAACGGCTCACCCTCGAGCTCTTGCGCGCCGCGACGGAGGTGCCCGAGGTCCGCTGGCGCGCGGTCGAGCTCGCGGGCCTCGCCGGCGAGGAGTCGAACGGACCGCTCCTCGCGGCGGACCCGACGCGGATGGACGCCGCCGGACGCGTGCAGTTCGCCGTCGCGCTCGGCGCCGTGGCCGACGCGTCGTGGCTCGCGCGCTTCCCGGACCTGCGCGACGATCCCGATCCGTCCGTGCGCGCGGCGTACCTCGTCGCCGCGCTGCGCCATGACCAGCGCAAGGCGACCGCCGAGGTCGAGGAACGCGCCGCGAACCCCGACCACGCCGAGCACGCCGCGACGATCGCGGCGCTGGCGCGCGTCGCGCGCGATCCGCGCGCGGGCGTCGTGCTCGAGACGCGGCTCGGCGAAGCCGAAGGGCCCGAGAAGATCCTCGTCGCGACGGCCCTGTGTCGCGCGGGCCGGCTGGCCGGCCGGGCCACCGTGCGCGAGGCGCTCTCGGGCGATCCGGCCCCGCGCGGGGCGGCGGGCGTCGAGCTGGTGCGCGCGCTCGCGCGCGACGATTCGTCCGAGGACGCGGAGGTGTTCCGCGCGCTGTTCCCGCGGCCCGACGACCGCGTCCTGGACCTCGAGCTGGCGCGCACGCTGGCCGAGCTGGGCGATCCGGCCGTCGAACCGCTCCTGCGCGCGGCGATCTGGGAGGGCGAGTTCGACGTCAGCGTGCTGGCGGTCGGGCTGCTCTTCGACCACGGCGGTCCGTTCGCGATCCTGCGCGAGCTGCAGAACCCGCCGGTCTCGGCGTCGTCGAGCGACCTGCGCCGCGTCGGCTTCGCGGTGGGGCAGTGGGGCGGACCGGCGGAGTACGAGCGGCTCCTGCGCGAGCTGCGCGCCACGAGCGCGCACCCGGCCGTCCAGGGCGCATGGCTCGGCGCGCTCGCGTCGCGCACGCGCTGAGGCGACCCGCGTGCGAACCCGCGCGGATCCCGACCCTGGAGTCCACTTCGCCGCGAGCGGCGTCGTGACCCTGACGACCGACTTCGGGCGCGTCGATCCGTACGTGGGCATCGTGCAGGGCGTGATCCTCGCGCGCGCTCCGGCCGCACGGATCGTCGACCTGTGCCACGAGATCCCGCCGCAGGACGTCGCGCGCGCGGCGTTCTTCCTGGCCCACGCGCGCGAGTACTTCCCGGCGGGCACGGTGCACGTCGCGGTCGTCGATCCGGGCGTCGGGTCGGCGCGCCGGATCCTCGTGGCCGTCGACCGCGGACAGGCCTACCTCGCGCCGGACAACGGGCTGCTCGCGCCCGTGCTCTCGCGCGGCGCGCGCGTGCGCGAGCTCGACGCGGCGCGCTTCGCGCTGCCGCGCGCGAGCCGGACCTTCCACGGCCGCGACGTGTTCGCGCCGGCCGCGGCCGCGATCGCCGGCGGACTCGATCCGCTCGCGGCCGGGACGGGCGCGGACCTCGCGTTCGAGCACGCGGAACTGCCGCGGGCGCGCATGGACGGCGGACAGGGCGAGGCCGAGGTGCTCTACGCGGATCGCTACGGGAACCTCGTGTTGTCCGCGCGCGCGGAGGATCTGGGCGACGACCCGTCGCGCTGGTCCGTCGAAGCGCGCGGCCGCGTGGTGCGCGTGCTCGGCACCTACGCCGACGCCGCTCCGGGCGAGGCGCTCGCCCTGGTAGATTCCTTCGGCTCGCTCGAGATCGCCGTGCGCGACGGCAACGCCAACGAGCGCCTGGGCATCGGGCGCGGCGATCGCGTGACCCTGCGGAGGATTCGATGATGGAACGGACCGTGGCCTTCCTGGGCGTGCCCATGGACCTCGGCGGCGGACGCCGCGGGGTCGACATGGGCCCCAACGCGGTCCGGATCGCGGGCATCGAGGAGGGCGTCCACTCGCTCGGCCTGAGCTTCGAGGACCGCGGCAACGTGCCCGTCCCCGAGCCCGGCTCGCGCGTGCCGCGCAACCCGAAGGCGCGCTTCCTGGAGGAGATCGCGGGCGCCTGCGCGGAGCTGCGGCGTCGCGTCGAGAAAGCCCTCGCCGACGGCGCGTTCCCGGTCGTCATCGGCGGCGACCACTCGATCGCCTGCGGGACCGTGGCCGGCATCTCGAGCCACTACCACCGCCAGAAGAAGAAGATCGGCCTGATCTGGTTCGACGCGCACGGCGACATGAACACGCCCGAGAGCACCGAGTCGGGCAACGTGCACGGCATGCCGCTGGCGGCCTGCATCGGGCGCGGCGCGCCGGAGCTCGTGCGCCTGGGCGAGCGCGTGCCGATGGTGGACGTCGAGAAGGCCGTGCTGATCGGCGTGCGCACGATCGACCCGCGCGAGCGGCAGGAGATCAAGGCCTCGGGCATCCACGTGTTCACCGTGAAGGACCTCGACATGCACGGGGTCCACAAGGTGATGAAGATGGCGATCGAGATCGCCAGCGCGGGCACGGCCGGGTTCCACCTGTCCTTCGACGTGGACGGGATGGACCCGTCGGTCGCGCCGGGCGTCGGGACGCCGGTGTTCGGCGGCACGACGTTGCGCGAGAGCCACCTGATCATGGAGCACGCGGCCGAGAGCGGGAAGCTGCTCGGCCTCGAGATCACCGAGATCAACCCGATCCTCGACAACCACAACGCCACGGCGCGCGTCGCGGTGGACCTCGTGCTCTCCGCGCTCGGGAAGGCGATCGTCTAGGCACCGCGGTGGTGGAGCTGTTGCGATCCCTGCGGAAGAACCGCCGTCTGCTCCAGGACCTGGTGCGGCGCGACCTGCGCGCGCGCTACGTCGCCTCGAGCATGGGGTTCTTCTGGTCGGTGATCTTCCCGCTCTTGAACCTGGTCATCTACATGTTCGTCTTCACCATCGTGATGAAGACGCGCTGGGATCCGGGCCAGAGCAAGCAGGAAGTCGCGCTGCTCATGCTGGCCGGAATCCTCGTCTGGCAGGCTTTCGCGGAGACGGTGTCGCGCTCGACCAACACGCTGGTCGAGAACCAGAACCTCATCCAGAAGGTCGTGTTCCCGTCCGAGGTGCTGCCCGTCTACCTCGCGATCTCGGCGCTCGTGAACATGCTGATCGGCATCGTGATCGCGCTCGTCGGCGTCGCGTTCTACGCCTGGATCTCGCCGATCGCTCCGGAGGCCGGACTGCCGCCGCCGATGCGCGAACTCGGCTTCTCGTACACGCTGATCGCATTGCCGGTGCTCTTCGGGATCCAGCTCGTCTTCACGACCGGACTGGGATTCCTGTTCAGCGCGCTGAACCTGTTCGTGCGCGACGTCTACCACGTCATGGGCGTGGCGCTGTCGGTCGGAATGTTCATGACCCCGCTCTTCTATCCCGCGCGGATGGTGCAGGAAGCGAACCTCGGCTGGGTGCTGCAGATCAACCCGATGTACTGGCTGATCGACAGCTACCGGCGCGTCCTGATCTACGGCCTCTGGCCGCAGCCGCCCGTCGTCGCCGCGTTCGCGGGCGTGGCGCTGCTCTTCTTCTTCCTGGGCGCGACGTTCTTCCTGCGGCAGAAGCCGCGCTTCCCGGACCTCCTGTGAGCACCACGACCGCCACGAAACCGGCGCAGCGTGCGTCGGGCAGTTCCGGTTCCGCCGTGCTGTGCCGCGGCGCGGGCAAGGCCTATCGCCTGTACGACAAGCCGATCCACCGGCTGTGGGAGCTGCTCCTCCCGGGCAAGCAGTTCCACCGCGAGTTCTGGGCGCTGCGCAACGTCTACCTGGACATCCCGCACGGTTCGACCGTGGGCATCATCGGCGAGAACGGCGCGGGCAAGTCGACGCTGCTCAAGCTCTTGACCGGCATCACGCTGCCGACCGCGGGCGAGGTCTCCGTGCAGGGCCGCATCTCGTCGCTGCTCGAGCTCGGCGCGGGCTTCCACCCCGAGTTCTCCGGCCGCGACAACATCCACCTGGCCTGCTCGATCCTCGGGATGTCCGAGGAGGAGATCGCCGAGCGCTTCCCGAAGATCGTCGAGTTCAGCGAGCTGGGCGACTTCATCGAGCGCCCGGTCAAGACGTACAGCTCGGGGATGTACGTGCGGCTCGGCTTCGCGGTCGCGTCGTCGGTCGATCCGGACATCCTGATGATCGACGAGGCGCTCTCGGTCGGCGACGAGCACTTCAAGGGCAAGTGCGTCAACCGCCTCAACGAGTTCCGCGAGCAGGGCAAGACCACGATCTTCGTCAGCCACGACATGGGCGCGATCAAGACGATGTGCCAGCACGTCGTCCTGCTCGACCGCGGCGAGGTCCTCGAGCAGGGCACCGCCGAGAAGGTCGCCGACGAGTACCTGAAGCGCGCGAAGGCGCGCGGCAACGAGCGGCTCTCGTCCTACGACCGCGGCACGAGCGTCTATCCGCGCTGGGGGACGGGCGAGATCGAGACCACCCAGGTCGAGATGATCGACCCGAGCGGACAGCCCTCGTTGGTGTTCCAGCCGGGCGAGCCGTTCCGCGTGCGCATCCGCTACAAGGTCCACGGCCGCGTGGCGAACCCCGTGTTCGGATTGGGCATCTACCGCAGCGACGGCACGTACGTGAACGGAGCCAACCACCACTGGCGCGAGCGCCCGATCGAGATCGCCGACTGCGTCCCGGGCGAGACCGGCGTGGTCGAGATGCGCTTCGACGCGCTGCCGCTGCTCTCGGGTTCGTTCTACCTGACGACGTTCCTCTACGACCACGGCAAGGCTTCGCCGACGGCGATCGACCACCGCGAGCACGTGCTCTCGTTCGACGTCGTCGACGTGCGGCGCCTGCAGCACGGCATGCTGTTCCTGCCGTCGCGCTGGAGCGTCGTGCGCGACCAGCCCGGCCAGGGCACGTCTACCCTGGAGTCCGACGCGTGATCCGCGACCCGCTCGAGCTGCCGTTCGACCAGTACCAGCGCTACCGCATCGTCGCGGACCTCCTGGGGAGCCTGCGCAGCGGAGGCGAGCCGCTGACGATCCTCGACGTCGGCGGCCGCACCGCGAACCTGCGCGCGTTCCTGCCCGAGGACCGCGTGCACCTCGTCGACGTGGACCCCTCGGACGAACCCGGACTCGTGCTGGGCGACGGCGCGCGGCTGCCGTTCCGGGATCGCGCGTTCGACGTCGTCGCGGCGTTCGACACGCTCGAGCACGTGCCGCCGCGTTTCCGCGCCGCGTTCCTGGCCGAGTGCGCGCGCGTGGCGAAGAAGTGGATCTTCGTCGCCGGGCCGTACCAGTCGCCGGCCGTGGACGGCGCGGAGCGGCTGCTGCAGCGCTTCCTGCGCGACAAGATGGGCGTCGAGCACCGCTACCTCGACGAGCATCGGCACAACGGGCTGCCCGACCTGGCCGCGTCGCGCGCGGCCCTGGAGAAGGCCGGCGCGCGCACGACCGCGATCGGTCACGGCAACCTCGAGCGCTGGCTGCCGCTCATGTGCCTCTCGCTCTACCTCGACCACGAGCCCGAGCTGCGCGGCCTCGCGACGGCGATCTTCCGCTTCTACAACGGCGAGCTCTACGCCTCCGACCACGCCGAGCCGGTCTACCGCCACGCGCTGATCGGCGCGATCGGCGGAGCGGCGTTGCCGGCCGCGATCCCCGGCCTCGCCCCGGCCCACGCGCCGGCGGGAGTCCTCGAGGGCTTCGACGAGGTGGTCGGCGAGCTGGTCGCGTTCGACCGCGCGCGCGCCGTCTGGAACGTCGAACGCGAGCGGCTGTGGGAGATGACGCGCACGCTCGAGAAGGACCTGGCCGGTCACCGCGACGCGCTCGAGGCCGAGCGCGCGCTGCGCAGCGGCACCGCGGAGGTCGTGCGCACGCTCGAGAAGGACCTGGCCGGCCACCGCGATGCGCTGGCACAGATGCGCGAAGCGCTGGCGGTCGCACGCGGGGACGCCGAACGCATGCGCGCCCATCTCGACGGCGAGCTCGCGCTGGCGCG
>JBGAOR010000103.1:5527-18183 GCA_044221705.1 Planctomycetota bacterium | reverse complement strand
CACTCCGCCGTTCTCCCTTCTCCCTACGCGCGGTCCGAATACGGGCGGAGGGAGAACGGCGGAGTGGAGCCTGGCTCCGTACCGTGCGTTACCGTGGGAGCTCGCTCCGCTAGGGCCTGCGGACCCGGGCGAGGAAGACGCCGCGCATGTTCCTGGCCGCCACCCTGCTGACCCTGTTCGCCGCGACCCCCGCCGGGGATCCGATCCACCTCCAGACCGAGCACTACGAGCTCGAATGGGAGGGCACGCAGGCCGAAGCCGAGGAGACCGGCCGCCTGCTCGAGCGCGCGTTCGACGAGCTGGCGAAGTTCTTCGGCGCGCGTCCCAAGGACCCGCTGCGCATGCGCGTCTTCCGCGACGAGAAGGCGCGGCACGAGGGCGCGTGGGGCGACGGGATCACGATCCCGGTGCAGAGCCGGTACGCGTCGTTCTCCGAGGAGACGCGCACGGCCTACGTCGCGCGGCTCGACGCGCCGCAGCTGACGCGCGGGTCGGTCCTGTACGCGGCCTGCCTGCAGTTCCACTCCCTGGCGAAGTCCAAGAACCTGGACGTCGGCCGCACGTGGTACGCGTGGGGGATCGCGCTCGACTTCTCGCGCAGTACGTGGGACGGCGAGACGCTCGTCCCGTTCGCACAGCCGCGCGTCGAGCTGGTCGACCTGCCCGGCAAGGCGCTGGCCGCGATCGGGGACGGCGCGCCGGACCTGGCGAAGCTCAGCGTCGTCGAAGGCGTCGATCCGGCGCTGACCTGGTCGGTCGCCGCGCTGTGCCTGCACGGGCCGGACAAGACGTACCGCGCGGGGTTCCGTCGCTACGCGCTGGGCGACACGGGCACGAAGCTGGACACCGCGGACTTCCTGCGGTCGCTCGGGCCCGCGAAGAAGCTCGGCCAGGACCTGCGTGCGTTCGTCGCGTCCGCGCAGGTGCCGTTCGAGGCGTTCGGGGACTGGGAGGATCGCGGCGCGGGCGGCATCGTCGGGCACGGTCAGAGCGCGCGGGAGAGCTTCTGCGTGCTGCGCAACGGCGTCGGGCGGCTGTCGGCGCGCGCGTCCAAGCTGCCCAAGTCCGGCGGCCGGATGGGCTTCGTGGCCGGCTGGTTCGGGCCGGACGACTACGTGCGCATCGACATCGAGGCGCCCGAGGTGTTCGTGCACGTGCTGCGCCTGGGCAAGGTCGTCACGACGATGCGGCTGCCGATCCCGGGCGACGCGCTGCGCGAGCGGACGATCGAGCTCGAGCGCGCGGGCAACCAGTACACGCTGATCGTCGACGGGACGCGGCACGAGGGCCTCGATCTGCCCAGCGGACGCATGGGATTCTACGTTGTGGGCGTCGACGTGGCGTTCCGCGACGTGACGTGGCGTTGACTGGCGCGTTCGCGCGGTCAAGCTCTGCGGCGTGCAGAACCTCATCTTCCGCGCGGCCACGGCGCTGATCGCGACGACGGTGCTGCTCTTCGTCGCGTGCGAGCACGATCCGGCGCGTCCCCGGTCCGGGCCGGCCAGCGCGGTCGAACCGCCGTTGCGCGGCGCGCCGCAGCGCATCGTGCCGACCACCGCCGCCGCGGCGGAGTACCTGGCCGCGCTCGTCGACCCGGCGCGCATCGCGGCGCTGCCGGAACAGGTCGACGGCTTCGCGACGCGCGACTTCGCGAGTCCGCCGTTCGGCGCGCTGCCGCGGTTCGCGAAGTACGTGGCCGAGCCGTTGCTCGCGCTCGAGCCCGACCTCGTCGTCTCGCTCGTCTGGCAGAACCAGGACACGACCACCGTGCTGCGCCGCGCGGGCATCCCCGTGCTCGTGATGCGCTCGGGCGAGGACTACGAATCGGTGCGCGCGACGCTGGCCGAACTCGGGCGCCTCCTCGGCGCCGAAGCGCGCGCGGCCGAGATCACGGCCGGACTCGACGCGCGCGCCGCCGCGCTGCGCGAGCGCGCGAAGACGCGGCCGAAGCGGCGCGCGCTCGTGTACTCAAACGACGGCACGGGCGGTTGGGCCGCGGGCTCGCGCACGACGGCCGGGGCGCTGCTCGAGCTGACCGGGCTCGCGAACGCCGGCGCAGAGGACGGCATCTTCGAGCACCAGCAGGTCGACCTGGAGCGCGTGCTGCGCATCGCGCCCGACGTGTTCGTGTGCGGCGCGCCGACGGCGGCCGAGGGCGGCAGCGCGACGCGCGCCGTCCTGCTCGCGTCGGGCCCGCTCGGCCAGCTGAAGGCCGTGCGCGACGAGAAGATCGCCGTAGTGCCGAGCGTGCTGCTCTCCGCCGACTCGCCCGCGCTGCTCGACGCGGCCGAAGCGCTCGAGCGCGAGATCCTGCGCCTCTTCCCGGACGCGAAGTGAGCCGGCCGTGAAGGAGTTCGCGCCCGGCCAGGCCTTCACCGGCGCGTTCGACGCGGCGACGAAGCAGATCCTGCCATCGGACTGGGTGACGCACGTGCACTTGCTGCGCCACGGCGAGGTCGCCGAGCTGACGCAGCGCGTCGTGCGCGGGCAGATGGACGCGCCGCTCTCGCCGCGCGGGATCGATCAGGGCGAGCGGCTCGCGCGCTGGCTCGCGCGAAACGAACCGCGGCCGGCCGCCGTGTGGACGAGCGACCTCGTGCGCTGCCGCGCGCTCGCCGAACGCATCGCGTGCGAGCGCGGCGTGCCTCTGCGCGTCGACCCGCGGCTGCGCGAACAGAGCATGGGTACCTGGGAAGGCCGCACGTGGGCCGAGATCACCGCCGCCGAGCCGGCCGCAGTGACCGCGTACTGGGACGACTACCACACCGCGCGCCCGACGCGCGGCGAGTCGTTCGCCGACATGGAGCGGCGCGCGTGCGCGTGGTGGGACGAGATGCTGCGCGAGCACCGCGGCCAGCACGTGCAGGTCGTGACGCACGTGGGCGTGATCCGCGCGCTGCTGTGTCGCGCGCTGGGCGTGAGCGGCTCGCAAGCGCTGCGCTTCGCGCCCGCTACGGCGTCGCACACGCTGATCGCGCAGTCGGAGGCGGGATCGGTCGTGTCGGCGCTGGGCGAGAGGCCGTGGCTCTTCGACGAGACCGTCGGGACGGCGAGCCGGATCGCCGAGCGCGTCGACGCCGCCGTCCTCTCCGGCGGGAGCGCCGCGAGTGCCCCGCGCGCGCTCGGAGCAGGCCCGCGCATCGCGATCTCCGGCTCGGCCGGCACCGGCAAGACGACGCTCGGAAAGCGGCTCGCGAGCGAGCTCGGCGTCCCGTTCGTCGAGGAGGGGATGCGCCGCCGCATCGAGAAGGGCTTCCGCCCGCACGGCTACGGCGCGCGCGAGTGGGCCGTGCTCGTGCGCGACCTGTGGGAGGAACACCGCGCCGCCGAGGACGCCGCGCAGGACGGCTTCGTGGCCGACCGCTCGAGCCTCGACTTCGCCGCGTTCTGGCTGCACTACGGTCTGCACGAGGACGTCGAAGCGACAGAGCGCTTCGTCGCCGAGATGCGCGCGCACGCCGAACGCTACGACCGCATCGTGCTGCTGCCGTGGGGCGCGATCCCGCTGGTCGACGACGGCGTGCGCTCGACGAACCGCTGGACGCAGCTGCGGTACCACTCGATTCTCGAAGGCCTGCTCGAGCGGATGGCGCCGGGGCGCGTGATCCGGTTCGAGGTCGCGGAGCCGATCGCCGCCCGGCTACAGCGCGTGCTCGCGGCGATCGGCTAGATCCCGAACTGCCTGTTCAGCCACCGCGGCCGGCTGAAGTCCCAGTTCTTCTCGGCCATCGCGGCGACGAGCACGGGGTAGATGGCGTCGATCGCGGCGACTACGGACGCGCTGAGCCCGAGCGTCCTCGCGTACGAGTTCATCGCCTCGATCTCGTGGTCGAACAGCCCGTGGCGATCGCGGATCGCGCGCCAAGCTTCGCCCGGACTGATGTGACGCTCCTGCTTGCGCTCGTGCACGACGAGATGGAGCAGGTCGAACAGCGGCAGGCCCTCGTCCTCGGTCGTGCCCCAGTCGAGGTACCCGAGCACGCCGCCGTCGCGGTCGACCTGCACGTGCTTGCTGCGCAGGTCGGCGTGGTAGAGCACGAGCGGGAACGTCTCTCCGACGAGCTTCTCGCGCGTCTCGGCCAGCATCCGTTCGAGCGCGCGGATCGTGCTGGCGACCGCGGCGTGCGCGGCGACGAGGCGGAAGCGCGCGGCCACTTGGCATTCGAAGTCCGCGTCGGTGAACGTGCGCGCGGGCCGCGTCACGAGCGTCGCGAAGTGCGCGGAGACTTCGCGCTGCATCCGGCCGATCTTCGCGCGGTCGCCGACGACTTGCGGCGCGGTCCAGCCGGGCAGGCGGCGTTCGCACGACAGCCACACGTCCTCGATCCGGCCGTGGAAGAGCGGTTCTGGCACGGGAACGGCTGGAAAACGTGCGCGGACGAGCGCGAGCGAGCGCATGTGCAGCTCGAGCTGCGGCACGTTCTTCGGGCACAGCGGCACGTGCAGGGTCCACGAACCGCGGCCGTCAGGAGCCGTGCTCCGCGTCTGCACGAGCAGTGTGTTGCCTCGTGTGCCGACGAACTGTTCCGCGACCGGCGCGGGCTCGCCCGTGCGCTGCGCGAGCTCGGCCAGGATGCGGTCCATTCGCGTCGGGCCCTCGACGCCCGGGCGCGCGCCGATCAGCGCGTAGGACGGCGTGAGCCAGGGGAAGAGGCCCAATGCGCGGCCGACGACCTTCAGTCGGTTCTTCCGCTCCATCGGGCCGATCGTCAGCGTCGGCAGCTCTGTATCGAGTGCCACGACGTGCGTGAAGTCGCGCGAGTGCGGGTAGAGCGCGAACGCGCGTGGTCCGCGCATCCCGCCGCGCGCGAAGAGCGAGCGGTAGCCGCGCAGCGTGCGCTCGCCGCGCGCGGGAGACAGCGCCGCGCGCGCGAACTCGAGCGGGCTCTGCACGTGGAAGTCGTTGCGGCGGCCGCTCGAGCGCTTGTAGGCGAGCCGGTTGTCGGCGGCCAGTACGACCTCGCCGCGGGCGACGCGCAGCACCTCGTCGAAGTCGTGCGCGAAGCGGTCGTCGGCGCGCGGCAGGCCGTCCTCCTGCACGACGACGTCGAACGAGCGGTCCGCGAAGGGCAAGCGCGCAGTGTCGCCGCCCAGGACGACGCGCACGTGGCCGGGCGAGTGCTCGGCCGCGCGCAAGAGCGCGAAGCGACCGCGCTCGGCATTGCGCTCGAGCACGGTGACCTGGAATCCGGCGGCGGCGAGCGGCGTGATCGAGCCCGACAGTGCGTTCCCGACGAAGAGCAGCTCGCCCGCGCGCGCGCGCAGCAGCGGGAACCACGCGCCGCGCGCCTCGCGCAGCATCTGCATCAGCTTGTCGGCGGACTCGTCGTCGAGATCGAGCAGCAGCGTCTCGAGCGCGCGCCGGAACGACGCGCCCTGGCGCGCCGCCTCGAACGCGACCTCGAACGCGCCGCGCGCGAGCGGCGCCGGCGGCGGCTCGCGTGTCGGGTCGGAGCGCAGGTCCTCGAGCTCGCTCATGCCGAACGCGTCCGGTCCAGCGTGCGCGCGAGCGGGATGGCGACGGCGATCACGAGCAGGATCCAGCACGAGACCGACGCGGGAGAGTGGATCGGATAGCCCCCGTCCTCCACGGGATCGGACAGCCGGCAGGACACGACGTGTGTCCACGCGATCGCCGTCAGCGCCGCGATGCCGAGCACGCGCGCCTCGCGGGATTCGGCCGCGCCCGACGGGTTCCAGGCCGGCGTCTCGCGGCGGATGCGCAGCAGGTACGTCGCGCACAGCGCGCACACGACGAGCGCCGTCAGGGCGAGCTCGACGCCGACCGCGGCTCGGGTGCGCCAGACCTGCGTGCTCGGAACCATGCGACCGCCCGCGTGCAGGACGGCGATACTGGCGGCGAGGCTGCCGGCGAGCCACGCGAACGCGCGCACCCGCGACGGCTTCGCGGTCCCGATCACCGCCGCGATCGGGACGACGAGCACGAGCGCCGCGGCGCCGATCCCGCTGCGCGACAGGACGAGGAACGCGACGCCGAGGCCCGCGATCGCGAGCGCGCGCCGGTCGCCGCGGCGGAACCAGCCGACGAGCCCGGCCGCGATCGCGCACGCGCCCAGCGTCGCGTAGGCCTCGTGACGCTGGCCGTCGTGCGGCAGCAGCGCGATCGCAGCCGCGATCGCGGCCAGCGCCGCGGCGCGTATCCACGGCTGCACGCGCGCGAGCACGAGCGCCTCGTGCGCGAGGATCGCTGCCGCGAGTCCCGCGACGACGAGGAGCACGTCCACGCCGGATCCGACGTCGAGCCCGCTCAGCGCGCCGGCTGCGAGGACCGCCGCGACGATCGCGACGCGCGCGAGTGTCGGCGTCCGCGGGAGGACCGGCTCGTGCCGCGGCACGAGCCCCGCCGGCGCCATGAGGAGCTGCGCGACGAGCGCGAGCGCCGGGATCCCGAACGCCGCGTACGGCCACGCCGGTCCCGGGGCGAGCTCGCGCAGCGCGTGGAACCAGACGAGCCCGAGGAGACAGCTCGCCGCCCACGTCGCCGGCAGGTCGCGCGGCGCGTGACGCCCCGGCAGCCCCGGCGGGAGCCACGCGAGGAAGATCCTTCCGACGATCGGGACGACCGCGAGGACGAACGCCGCCGCCTCGACGCCAGCGCCGATGTCGCGGGGGATCGGGAGGGGAACGCCGGCGTCCAAGCGCCGCAGGATCGCCTCTGGGACCGACCGGATCCAGGCCGCCTATTCCCTGCAACGCCCTCCGAGGTTGGGATCAAGGGGTGCTGACCATGCACGATCCGCGTCTCTCGGCTCTCTTCGAGCGCTATCGCAGCCACAGCGACCTGTCGGCGCTGGCGAAGCTCTTCGACGAGATCTCGCCCGAGATGATGCGGGTCGCCCGGCACGTCGCCGGCCGCGGTGTCGATCCCGAGGACGTCGTCCAGTCGACGTTCCTGGCCTCGATCGAGCGCGCCGACGCGTTCGACGCGAGCCGGCCGATCGTGCCCTGGCTCATGGGCATCCTGATCAACCAGGCGCGCCTCATGAACCGCCGCCGCGCGACGCGCCACGAGGAGGCGGCGGCCGAGGACCTGCCGGGCACCTCGCAGGATCCCGACGACGCGGAGGCGCTCGAAGTGCGCGCGGCCGTCGCGCGCGCGTTGGCCGAGCTGCCGCCCACGTACCGCGAGGTCCTGGTCGCGCACCTGGCCGAGGGCAAGCCGCCGCACGAGATCGCGCGCGACCTCGGCCGCCCGCAGGGCACGGTGCGCGCGCAACTGCACCGCGGCCTGCGCATCGTGCGCCGCTCGTTGCCGTCGGGATTCGCGCTGGGGCTCGCGGTCGTGCTCGACCGCTCCGCGCTGGCGCAGGTGCGGCGCGAGGTCCTCGAGGAAGCGGCGCGCGCCAAGTCGCTGCCCGCCAGCGCGATCCCGGTCGCGACCTCGGGCTCGAAGGTCGGGCTCACGCTCGCCGCGGCGTCCGCGGTCCTCGTCGCGGTCCTCGGCATCGCCTGGCTCGGCGGACGGTCCGCGCGCGCGGAGCAGGACGTATCGCCGACCGTCGCGGGTGCCGTGGACGGGCGTCGTGCGGACGTCGCGCGCCCGAGCAGGCCGGCGCGGGCCGCACTCGCGCGCGGCGAGTCACCCACGACGACGCCGGCCGCCGAGCCGCGTGCGGTCGCCGCCGGATTCGGATCCGTGCACGTGACGGTCCGCGACGCGCGCGGCCTCCCTGTGGCGGGCGCGCACCTCGACCTGCTCGCGTGGGGCGATCCGTACTGGCACGAGCGCGTGCGCGCGCTGGTCACGGACGCCGACGGCGCGGCCGAGTTCCCGCGCGTCCACGCCGGTCGCATCGGCGTCCACCTCGACGGCGGCGGCGTGCAGTCGCGCGCGGACGTCAAGCCCGACGAGCGCACGGAGGTCGCGATCGTGCTCGACCGCGGGCTCGACCTCGCGGGCGTCGTCGTCGACGAGCGCGGCCTCCCCGTGCAGGGCGCCGTCGTCGAAGCGGGCGAGGAGCCCGGCGCGGAGCCGCGGCGCGCGTCGGCGCCGACGGGTCCGGACGGACGGTTCGTCCTGCCCGACGTCGCGCGCACGCTGGCCGTAGCGCGCCGACAGCGCGCGGCGTCGGAGGCGGTCTGGTTCGGCACGCCGACGTGGGCGAAGCGCGCGGCCGCGGACGTGCGCCGGTCCTCGCCGATCGTTCGGCCGAGCTCGAGTTCACCGTCGTCGACGCGCGCGGGACGCCCATCGCGGGCGCGGTCGCGCTGGGCGTCGCGCCCGAGCGGGCCGGGGATTCCGCTGCCGCGTTCCGCGCCGACGGCGCGCTGGTCCTCGGCGAGCGCGCGGCGCGCGCGCGCAGCGCCCAGGACTGGATCGTCCGCCTCGCGATCGACCCCGAAGCGGTCACGCGCAACGCGGTCTATGCGCCCGGCTACGCGCCGCGCGAGATCGACGTCGACGACGTGGGCACGCTCGTCGCGCTGATGGCTGGAGCGCGGCTCGCGGGCGTCGCGCGCTTCGAGGACGGCGTCGCGTCCGAGGCCGCGCTCGTCGAAGCGCGCGTCGAGGGTTTCCGCGAACCCTTCCGCGCGCACTCGGACCCCGACGGCGCGTGGGAGCTCCTCGACGTGCCTCCGGGCGAGTTCACGCTGGTCGCGCAAGCCTCGCGCGAGGCCACGCCCAGCGAGTTCCGCGGCCGCGCGGGTGCGGGCGACGTCGTGCGCTGGGATCCGGTGCTCGCGCACGCGTCCGTGATCCGCGGCATCGCGCGCTCGGCGCACGGCGGCGTGGCGAAGACGTGGCTCGTGAAGGCGGTGCGCGAGGGTCTGCCCGAAGCGCCGATCCTCTCGGCCTGGACGGGAACGCGAGCCAGCGCGTCGCGCGGCCAGGACCTGCGTCAATGCTGGACCGGCGAGGACGGCGCGTTCGCCGTGCCCTGCTCGCCGGGCGGCACGTACCGCCTCGAGCTCCGCGCGCGCGCAGCTTGGAACGGGCAGGTCCACGGCTCGCTCGACGGCGTCGCGGCCGGCGCGCGCGACGTCGACCTGCGCGTCCAGCTCGAGCGCGGGTTCGTGCGCGCGCGCTTCGTCGACGCCGCGGGCCGGCCGGCTGCCGGCGTCCTGAGCGCGGTGCGCCGCGCATCGGGCGCGGAACACCGCTCCGAATCGAAGCCCGACGGCAGCGTCGAGCGCGACCTCCGCCCCGGCACGTACGTGGTCGTCGCGTGGCCCGAGGGCGGCGCGCCGCGCACGCTCGGCACGCGCGACGTCGGCGCGGACGAGGTCGTGGACTTCGGCGACGTGCGCGTCGACGCGAGCGGGACGCTCACGCTGCGCGGAGCGGCGAGCGCGCGGATCGTGGTGCGCAGCCCGGACGGGCTCGGGTACCACGTGGCGCGCTCCGGCGCCGACCTCGTGGCCGAGGCTCTGCCGCCCGGCGAGTACATCGTGTCCGGGCGACGCGCGGACGGCCGCCCGGTCGAAGCCCGTGCGCGCGTCGAGAGCGGCGTCGCGACGGCGCTCGCGCTCGACTAGTCCGCGCTCGACTGGGCCGCGCTCGACTGGGCCGCGCTCGCCGCGCGACGGCTCGCCCTCAGTCCGCGCGGAAACGCATCGGCTGGCCCGTCGAGGCCAGCACGGAACGCCACGGCTCGCCATCCGGATCGAGCTGACGCTTCCGTCCCGTCACCGACTCGAGAGGCAAGTGCACGAAAACGTCGTGGACGCTGGCGACGACGAGCTCCGTCTTCCCGGCCAACGCGGCGTCAGCCGCGCGCCGCGCCAGCTGGTCGCACAGGATCGCGTCCTCGCAGTTCGCCGGCCGGCTGCGGATCGAGTAGCTCGGATCGATGTAGCGCAGCGCGAACGGGATCCCGAGCTCCTGCAGGTGCGACTGGATGCGCGCCTTCAGGAACGTGCCGACGTCGCCGAGCACGCGGTTCCCCGACCTGTCCTTCTCGGGCCGCGCCGGGCCCACGTGCTCCTGCCCCGCGCCCTCCGCGACGACGATGAGCGCGTGGCCGGCGAACGCGAGCCGCTTCTCCAGCGCGGCCAGCAATCCGTGCTGGCCCTCGAGCGCGAAGGGCACTTCGGGGACGAGGACGAAGTTCGCGTCCTGGCTGGCCAAGGCCGCTTCGGCCGCCAGGAATCCGGCCTCGCGTCCCATGACTTTCACGATGCTCACGCCGTTGCGCGTGCTCGTCGCCTCGTTGTGCGCGGAATCGAGGACCTCGCGCGCCGCCTCCACCGCGGTGCGGAAGCCGAACGAGCGCGACACGTACTGGATGTCGTTGTCGATGGTCTTCGGGATGCCGACGACGGCCAGCGGATAGCGCGCGGCGCGTGCGGCCTGCGACAGCTCGAGCGCGCCGCGCATCGTGCCGTCGCCGCCCACGCAGAAGATCGCGTTGACCTCGAGCTTCCTCAGCGTCTCGAGCATGCGGTCCGGCGCGACCGGGCCGCGCGAGGTGCCGAGCTCCGTGCCCCCCAGCCGGTGGATGCGCCCGACGGACTGCCGCGTCAGCGGGACGGGCCGCACGTCGGCGTCGGGATCCAGCCCCGAGTAGCCGTAGCGCACGCCCAGGAGCTCGCGCACGCCGTAGAGGTGGTGCAGATGGAGGAACAGCGAGCGCAGCACGTTGTTCAGGCCCGGGCACAGGCCGCCGCACGTCACGACCGCCGCGCGCAGCTCGCGCGGATCGAAGTAGAGCCGCTCGCGCGGACCGGCGACCTCCCAGGTCGTGCAGGGCTCGATGTCGCCGTCGACGCGCACGATCGTCTCGGGGACGCACACCCCGTCCGAGACCGGGCTCGCGAGCGGCGAGGGGAACCGTGCCGGGCCGAGGGTTCGAATGCGCGCTTCCATCGACGGCAGCGTACGAAAAGACCGCAGCCGCCCCGAGCGGGACGGCTGCGTCTCCATCGATCTCTCTCTACAGCTCTCTCAGTTCACTCTCGGCAATCTCTCACGCACATCCAGCTACACCGGCGGGAGCGGACCGTCCTCGATCTTCGGAGGAACGTCGCCCTGCGGCGTGTCGCTGGGTGTGATCACGGGAACGTGGACCGGCGCCAGGAGCGCGTCCTCGACGCCGGTGCCAGCGCTGGACGCGCCCGGCAGGCTTTCGGGGAAGAGGCTCGAGCCCGTGTCCTCGACGAACAGCGCCGAGCCGATCTCCGACCAGCTCGTGCGCGAGAAGTCGCCTTGGATCCAGAGGGCTTCCGTGCCGCGCGCGGCCACTTCGTCCAGAGCGATCGTGCCGGTCCGGTGCCAGGCACCGTCGGTCCAGCTCGCGACTTCGAAGCGGATGCCGGTCAGGAGTTGCGTCGGGAAGTCCCACGACAGGTCGTAGCCGGGCGCGAGCGTGCGCCACAGGAGCGTGCTGCCGCTCTGGAACAAGAGCACCTGGTTCGTGCCGGAGAAGTTGCGCGCGTAGAAGCGCGTGCTCGTCACGCTGATGCCGACGTCGACGGGCGCCGGAGCGGTGCCTTCCTCGACGGCGGAGATCGGGACGGACAGCGCCACGAGGGTGGCGATCGCGACGGACTTCTTCAGCATCGGTGCGGCCTCGGTGTGCCGCGAGCCGGAGAGCCCGCTGGCGCCCCTTCCATCGGCATGCGATGCCCGATGCTTGAGACTTCTTCAGGTGCGGGTCCGCGCTCCAGAACGCCCTCGGGACCCGGTGATTCCCGCCTCGCGCGGACCTGGGCGCGGCCAGCGACCCGGAAGAGAATTCACTCCGCGGAGAGCGGGACCGGGCCGGGGTCGCTCCGCGGTCCCGCGGTGGTCCGGCGTCCGCCGGACGTCAGTCGCGGCCGACGAAGCGGAACGCGGCCCACTCGGAGACGGGCGTGCCGTCACGCTGCAGCGCGTCGCGCGCGAGCATCGCGGCCCGCGAGGGCTGCGCGCCTCGCGCGAGCTCGCGGTGGAAGGCCTCCGACCAGCGCCGCGCCGCGCCGTCCTCGACGGGCCACAGGGTCACGCACAGGTTGCGGGTGCCCGACGCCACGAACGCGTTCGACACGCTGGCCAGCGCCTGCGCATCGACGAAGCGTCCCTCGGCCGTCTCGCACGCCGCGAGGACGGCCAGCGGCAGCCGCGGGCCGATCTCGCGGATCTCGCGCGCGCACAGGAGCGCGCCGCGCGCCAGGAGGAGCCCCGCGTCGCGGGCACCGTCGCCGCAGCCGTGCACGAGGTGCGTCGCCACGTGCAGCGAGCGGCCGCTGCGCAGCGCGTCGAGCAGCGCCAACCGGTCGAAATCGTCGCCGGTCCGCGGTTCCGTCTTCACGAGGCGCGCGATCGCGTCCACCTCGGCGCGCGCGCCGGGGAGCACGGACTGGCCATCGGTGGAACTCGGATCGCCCAGGATCGACCAGGCGGAGATCGCGCTCGCCGCGGGCGCGGGACCCGGCTGCGCCGTGGCGAGGCCGGGCAGGATCGCCAGAGCACCGCCGTCGCCCAGGTCCATCAGGTCGAACGGCATGCGCTCGAGCGGACCGTGCGCGAGCACGAGGAGCCGTCCCGCCCCGGTGATGCGCCGGCGCAGTTCGCCGGGCACGACGCGCGCCTCGATCTCGGCCGCGAGCTTGCGCGCGCGCGGTTCGTCGCCCGCGATCGCGGCCTCGCGCGCGCGGCGCACGGCGTCGTGCAGTCGCTCGCGGCCGAGCGGGATCGCGACCGCGGCGGCAGCGCC
>JBGAOR010000103.1:0-5515 GCA_044221705.1 Planctomycetota bacterium | reverse complement strand
AGCGCCCTCCGCCGACACGTAGGCGCAGACCGTCGTGTCGGGGCCGACGATCCAGGTGAGCAGGCCGCGTTCGAACCCCGCGGCCCACGCGCGCAGGTCGGCTTCCGAGATCGCGACGTCGCCGCGGCTGCGCAAGGTTCGCGCCTGGATCTCCTCGGAGACGCGCACGGCCTCCAGCGGTCGGCCTTGTCGCGCCAGCGCGTCGCCGAGCAGCGCGACCGTCTCGAGCCCCACGACCTCGCCGAAGACCGCGCCGTCGTCGGTGCGCGCGAGACGCGACTCGATCGCGCGCCCCTGCTCGAGCGCGGTGCGCAGCGACGACTCCGCGCGCGCGAGGTCGCCCAGCGCGAGGTGCGCCGCGCCGATCGTGAAGGCGCGCTGGGCCCGCGCGACCGGCGCGCAACCCGTGTCGAGGAGCGGCTCGGAAAGCGCCAGGGCTCCCGCCGCGTCGCCGCGGTCGAGCGCGGACTGCGCGCGCCAGATGCGCGACTCGACGTCGGCGCAGTCGACACTGGCGTCCGCGGGCGGCTCGAGCCGGACCTCGGCGAAGTGGGCTTCGGCCTCGTCGACGCGGCCCAGTCGCTGCAGCGCGCTGCCGAGCAGGAAGTGCCACTGGCTCGTCTCGACTGGCGTCGACGGGGGGTACGCGCCGAGGAATCGGGCCGCCTCCTCGGCTTCGTCGTCGGCCAGGAGCAGCGCGGCCCAGCGACGCGCGAGCCACCAGTCGTCCTTGGGTTCGCGGATCGCGGCCAGGTCGCGCATCAGGTCGCGCTGTTCCCCGAGATCGCCCGTGCTCTCCGCCACGGCGATCAGCCCGCGCAGCGCGCGCACGCGGTAGGCATCGCTGTCGACGCGCTCGGCCAGGTCGAGGCAGTCCTCGAATCCGCCGCGCGCCGCCGACGCGTCGCCGCGCGCATCCTCGACGCGCGCGACGAGCCACACGCCCTCGAGCGTCGGCGTCAGCAGCCCGGACCGGCGGAAGGTCGCGATGGACTCGACCGCGCGCGACTCGGCGCGCGCCAGCAGGCTCGAGCGCTCGTCCTGCGTCAGGTGCGGATCGACGCGCGCGCGCTGCTCGTCGAGCACGGCGGCGAGAGCCAGCGCGCGCGCCGCGGGCGTGGGGTCGGGCGCCGTGCGCCGTTCGGCGATGAGGGCCTCGAGCTCCGCGACGATGCGCGCGCGCTCGGCCGGCCACGCGCCGGCCGGTTCGGTCGAGGCAGCGGCCACGCGCTCGCGCAGCGCCTCGTAGCGGTTCTCGGCTTCGAGGCCCGCGCGCCGCTCGCTGGCGGGCAGGCCGCGGTAGAAGGCGACGACGTCGCGCGCGTCCTCGCGCCGCGCGCGCGCCATGCGCTCCGAGCTCTCGACGAGTCGCGGCAGGGCGTCGTCGTCGCCGGCGCGGAAGTCGCGCAGCGACGCGGCGAAGATCTGGCGCTCGGCGGCGAGGTCGAAGTTCGGGTCGACCTGGCCCGCGGACGGAGCCGCGCGCGGCGTGAGCGCGGAGGTCGCGAGGCCGAGTGGCAGGACGAGCGCCACCGCGGGCAGCACGACTCGCGCCGCGGTCCACATCGCCTCGCCCCTAGCGGCCCGGCGTCCGGCCGAGGTAGGCGTCGCGCTCGGGCGAGGCCGGGAGCGAGCGCGCCAGCACCCGAGCGTCCGCCCGGTAGGCGTGGGCGTCGAGCAGGGCGACGGCACGCACGAGCGCGTCCTCGGAGCCGTCCTCGAGGATCGCGGCCAGCTCGCTCAGGACGGACGCGTCGGCGACGACCTCGAAGTCGCGGCTGCCGAGCTCGACGTCGAGGCCGCGCTCGCGCGTCCAGGCCTTCCAGGTGTAGTGGCCGGCGGCGAGAGCGACCGGGCTCGGGCTCGGCACCGATTCCGGGGACCACTCGGCGACCGCGGCGGGCGCGTCGAAGGCGCCGCCCTCCGTGCGGAAGACCTGCACGCGGCTCCCGGCGGAGCCGGCCGGCACGGCGAGTTCGAAGGGAATCGCGGTCGCGAGGGCCGGCGCCAAGCGCGCGAGGCTGGCCGAGCGCTCCAGGACACGGCCGCGCGGCCACACGAGGGCGTCGGCGGTCTCGCCACGCAGGAGCGGAGCCTCCGGCCAGGCGGCGTGCGTCGCCTGCGGGGCGAACGCGCGCCACAGACCGATCGAGAGCACGATCGCCGCGGCGGCCGCGAGGGGGATCAGGACGCGCCGCACGGGGAATCGACGGATCGGCGCGGGTGTCGCGGTCGGCATCGCGCTGACGGCCGAGACCGCGAGGCCTTCCTCGCTCTCGTCCTCGCCCGTCAGCAGCAGCGCCGGCGGAGCGACCGCCAGGGTCGCCACGAAGCTGTCGCACGACTGGCACGCGGCGAGGTGGCGGTCGATCGAGAGCTGGCGCTCGCGCGGCAGCGATCCCGCGCCGGGGCCACCGGCGAAATCGTAGAGCTCGTCCGCCGTGGGGCAGACCAGCCCCGGTGCGGCGGATTCCAAGGAAGCGGGCCCCGGTCCAGTGCCGCCGTTCTGGGTCCGGGCGACGATCGAGTCCGCAGCGCGTTGCCGCAACCAGCCATCGGCACGCTGCAGTGTTTCGAGCCGCCCCCCGTGCTCTGGATGCCGAGCGAGCAGCCTCAGGATCTGCTCGCTCTGCTCGTCCCAGTGCAGCAGGGCGTCGTGGGCGGCCTTCGGATCGTTCTGGAGGTCGGCGGGGAGGAACCGGGGCCCGTTCGAAGTGTTCTTCATCGCCGCACCCAAGTCCGATGCCGACCCGGGGAACGGGTCCGGGCGATCCGGAATTTCCCGGGATCCCGCGCTCATCGGACGGCCTCCTCGATCGCGAAGTCGTTCAACAGGACGCGCCTCAGGCTCGTGGCCGCGCGCTTGAGTCGGTACTTGGTCTGCTCGACCGAGATGCCGAGCTCCTCGCCGATCTCCACCAGCGTGCGCCCGTCCACGTATCTTAACACCAAGAGAAGTTGATCTTCCTGCTCCAGGTGGGCCATCCCGCGCCGGACCAGATCGCCGATCTCCTCAGTCCCCGCCTCTTCGCCGGGGCCGGGACCGAGGTCGGGACGCTCGGGGACCTTGTCGCCGACCGGGGTCAGCTTGGGGGTCCGACGCGCGCTCGTCTTGCGCTTCAGGTCCACGCAGCGACACCACGTCACGCGGTAGAGCCACGTGCCGAAGGAGCCCTTTTCGGCGTCGAAACTGCCGGCGTCGATCCTCTCGAGGACGTACAGCACGACCTCCTGGTGCAGGTCCTCGCGTGCGGACGCATCCGACTCGAAGTTGCCGATGCAATGGAAGAAGAGGGACCGATACCGCTCGAGGAGCGTGTGGACGGCCTCCGCGCGACGTTCGCGGAGACCCGCGACGAGTTCCAGCTCTTCCAAGATTGGGGAGTGGCAAGGGCAGACCTCTCCCCGATCCTTCGTATCTCACCCTCCGGTAGGGTGCAAGGTGCCGTGTGGCGCTCCGCTCCAGGCCGCCCCGGGCGTGTGTCGATGGAACAGGTCTCGTCATGTCGACCTCCACCGCGCTGCCCATTGGAGTCCACGAGCCCCTCGAGCGGTTCCTGAGCGAACACCTCGAGCTCCCGATCCTCCCGGAGGCGGCGACCCAGATCATCGCGCTCTGCCAGGACCCGGACGCCGACGCCCACGACATCCAGGCGGCGCTCGAGCGGGATCCTTCGCTCTCCTCGCACGTGCTGCGGATCGCGAACTCGGCGATGTTCGCGCCGGTCGAGCCGATCGTCTCGCTGAAGCAGGCCGTGAGCCGGCTCGGGATGACGACGATCCGGAACCTCGCGTTGGCGGTGTCGCTCCAGGGGCGCCTCTTCTGCAGCAAGCAGCACGAGGAGCTGACCCGCCGCATGTGGGCGCACTCGGCGCTCGCGGCCGTCTTCGCGCGCGACCTCGCACGGCGTCTGCGCAAGAACGGCGAGATGGCGTTCCTGTGGGGCCTGATGCACGACGTCGGACGCCCACTGGTCCTGCAGGCCGCGATCGAGAGGCCGGAACTCCTCGCTGCCGACGGCGAGGGCGGCCAGCTCCTCGAGGCCGCGATGGATACGTTCCACGCGCGGGTCGGTGCCCGGCTGGTGCAGGCTTGGGGCCTGCCCTACCCGATCGCCGCGGTCATCGCCGCCCACCACGAGCCCGAGACCGGCGGGGAGCACGCGCGCGACGCCCGGATCACGCGGCTGGCCGACCTGCTCGCCCACTGGGCGCTGGAGGAGGCTCTCGACGTCGAGGACTTCCCGATCGACGACCCGGTGATCGAGGAGCTGGGACTGTCGCCAGTCGAGATGGACGCGGTGCTCGGCACCCGGCAGCAGGCGCTCGCCTGCGCCCTGGCGCTCGGCTGACGATACCGCCGGCGAGGTCGCCGGGTCGATGCCGCGGCGGCACAGACCGGACCGTCGAGCCGCCGCCCGTCAGCGCAGAGCCTGGAGCAGTGCGACGAGCGGCCGCCCCGTCGGCCGGCCGTGCTGCCAGTCGCCGCCCTCGGTCGCGCTGCCGCCGATGTCCACGTGCGTGAACGAGAGCGGCGTCTTCGAGTCGAGCGCGTGCTGGTCGAGCCCCGACGCGATCGCCAGGAAGGCCATCGGGAACTGGTGGCCGCGCGCGGTGCCGCTCGAGGGCAGGTTGTTGCACGACAGCACGTCGTCGGCCTTCGAACGCGGTGCGACGAAGTCGAAGTCCTCGCGGCGCAAGCGCGAGATCTCGAACGGATCGCCCCAGGCATCGCCGGCCTTGCCCAGCGACTCGGCGACGCCGAGCTTGCGCGCGGGCCCGTTGTCGAGCGCGATGTTGTAGGGGCCGACGGCGCGCCCGGCGTGACCGGTCAGGGTCGCCACCGAGAAGATGCGCGCATCCCGCTCCTTCAGCGCGCGCTTGCGCAGGTGGGAGAGCAGGTCGGCCAGCACGAGCCGCCCCTCCGCGTCCGTGTTGCCGATGCGCACGCGCACGCCGGCGTGGCTCGTCACGATCTCGTCGGTGACGAACGCGTCCGAGCCGATGCTGTTCCGGACCACGCCGAGCTCCGCGACGATCCGCGCGCCCTTCAGGCCCAGTTTCGCGGCGGTCCACACGAAGCCCGCGACGGCCGCGGCGCCGCCCTTGTCGCGGCTCATGCCGGCCATGAACCCGCCGGCCTTGATGTCCGCGCCGCCGGTGTCGTACGTCAGGCCCTTGCCGGCGAAGAGCAGCGTGCGCTCGATCCGTCCCTTGGGTTCGTACTCGAGCCGGATCACGCACGGCCGGTGGCGTTCGACGGGCAGCGACGCGCGCGCGACGGCGGAGACGAGCGGGTAGTCGCGCTGCACGCCCGCGCCGGTCACGACGCGCACCGTCACGGGCAGGCCCTTGAAGCACTGCTTCACGTACTCCGCGAAGCGCGGCGCGGCCATGCGCTCCGGATCCGTGCCGCACAGGTCGCGCGCGACGCGCAAGCCGCCTTCCACGGCCTCGATCTCGGCTGCGTCGCGCGCTCCGAACGTCCCCGAGTTCGGCGGCAGGAAACCGATGC
>JBGAOR010000102.1:0-18087 GCA_044221705.1 Planctomycetota bacterium | reverse complement strand
AACCGGCCGGTCCGGCTCCGCGCCCGCACGGACCCGCGCGCATCGCGACCTCGTCGGGCGACCGCGGCGTGCCGGCCGGGCTGTGGGTCGGCACGTGCACGATCCCGGCCGAGCCGGGTCTGCACGTGCTGCGCCTCGTGCCGGCGCAGGATCCGGCCGACCTCCTGCGCGTGCGCGTCCGCCTGGCGACGACGCCGGTCGCGGAGGAGCTGCCGTGAGGTCGTCGCGTCGTCCGGGCCAGCGCGTCCTGGGCTGGACGCTGTTCCTCGTGTGGGCCGTTTCGTTGGCCGGTCTGCAGGGGCTGATGTCGCGTCACTCGGCCGGAGCGTGGGTGCCCGACGCCGCGCTCGTCCTGTCGGTCGTGGTCCTCGCGCGCTGCGAGATCGGCGACCTGGCGCTGCTCGCGCTGCTCACCGCGTTCGCCCGCGCGGCGACGAGCGGAGAGCCGCCGCTCGTGCTGTTCACGGGGATCCTGGGCGCGCTGCTCGCAGCGCTCGCCGTGCGCGGCGCGCTCGAACTGTCCGGTCCGATCGGCCGCACGGTGGCGACCGCGCTCGCGGCCGGGATGTTCCAGGCCTGGATCGCCATCGCGCGCGACGCGCGCGGCGCGAGCGCGTCGATCGACTTCGCCGCGGCCGTGGGGACGGCCCTGCCCGTCGCGATCGCGAGCGCCGTGATGGCGTTCGCGTGCGGCCCGCTGCTCGCGCGCCTGCCCGGCCTCACGCCGTTGTGGAGCCGCTCGTGGTAGCGCAGCGCCGGCTCCAGCCGCTCGGGATCGTCGTGGTCCTCGGGCTCGGGGTGCTCGCCGCGCGCCTGTTCCAGGTGCAGGTCGTCGAGCACGAGGTGTGGGCCGCGCAGGCCGAGAGCTTCCGCTCGAGCTCGCGCCTCGTGCCGTACCACCGCGGCCGCTTCCTCGACCGCGAAGGCCGCGTGCTCGTGGCCGACGAGGACGTCGCCAGCCTCGAGTTCGTGTACCGCGACTTCCGCCGCGGACATCCGCTCGGGCTCGCTGCGCACGCGCGCACGGCGATCGACGGGAGGCCGGTCGGCCTGGCCGAGACGGAACCGGTGCTCGCGGCGTGGACCACGCGGCTCGCGGCGCTCTCGCCGGCCGCGATCGACGCGTTCGCGAAGGGCGGCGCGCTGCGCGACGCGCAGGGAGCGGAGCTCGCGCCCGCGGTCGCGGATCCCGAGCCGGCGGCGCGCGCGTCGCGCGCGGCCGACCTGGTCTTCTACGTGCAACAACTCCTCGCGGTCGATCGGCGCGAGCTCGGGCCCGCGCGCCGCCTCGTCGAGGCCGGCGATTCCGGACTGCCCTGGAGCGCGCTCGTCGCCAGGGTGCGCCGTACGAGCGATGAGGCCGTGCTCGCGGGCGTCGAGCGCCGCGCCGAGGAATCGCGCGCGGACCTGCGCGTGCTGGCCGAGATGCTGGCGGAGCAGAAGGTCGTCGGCGAGAAGTCCGCAACGACGCCGACGGGCGATCCGCTCGCAGAGCTGCTCGTGCTGTTCGACGAGCGCCGCGCGGACCAGGAGGACGAAGCGGCCGACGAGCTGTTCCGGACGGCCTGCGGTTTCGCGCCCGGACGCGTGCCGACCGAGGCGCTGCGCGACACGTTCGACGTGGGCTGGATCGCGCGCTCGCTGCGCTGGGACGCGCCGCGGCTCGAAGCGTGGATCGCGTCGCGCCGCCAGGAGTGGGAGCGCGAGCTCGACGAGTTCCTGCTGCCGCGCATCCTGGCCGCCGCCGACCTGGGCGAATCGGAGGGCGCGCGCGCGCAGCGGCTGCTCGACGGGCTCGCGTCGCTGTGGCGCGCGGGCGACGCGCGCGGCGAGGAGCACGCCTGGACGGACCTCGACTCGCTCGCGGTGCTCCACGAAGCGCGCAGCCTGTTCCGCGCGCCCCGCGGCCGGCCGGCGACGGCGGCCGACGCGCCGGTGTTGCCGTTCCAGGACGAGGACTACCGCGCGCTCGCGGCGGTCGAGCAGGATCCGTGGCGCACCGTCGGCCTCCTGTTCGAGTCCGCCGCGCTGCGCGCCGGGCTCGCTGCGCCCGTGGCCGACAGCATCGCGCAGTGCTGGAGCGAGCTGTCGTCCTCGCGCGAGGGGCTCGACGGCGACGCCGCGCTCGACGAGCTGCGCCGCGCCGCGCGCTGGTTCGAGGCGGACTACAGCGGAGCGGTGCTGCGCACCCTGGCCGCGCTGCGCGGTCCGGATCCGGCGGACGGCTCGGTGCAGCCGCCGCTCCTCCTGGCCGACGAGCGCCTCGATCGCGCCGCGCAGCGCGAGCGTTTCGTGCTCGTCGACGCCCAGAGTCGCGCGTCGCGCATCGCCGGCGAGCCCGGCTACGCGCTGGTGCAGCTCGTCGCGCGCGATCCGGACCGCTACGCCGGGTTCGCCGTGCGCGAGACCACGCGGCGCGTCGCGCGCGTGCGCGACGGGGACGGCGCGGTCGCGGCGGGACTCCTGCTCGGCTCGACGCGCCGGCCGTTCTTGCGCGAGCTCCTGGCGCAGTCCGAGGACGAGCGGCGACTCGCGAGCCTGCAGTACCGGATCCTGCGCAGCGCGGACGAGGACCGCGAGCTGCGCGAGCTCTCGACGCGCCTCGCGCGCGCCGACGAGTGGACGGGCGACACCGGGCTCGAGGCCTGGTTCGACATGGAGCTGCGCGGCCGTTTCGGCGTGTACGAGACCGAGGGGCTCGACGCCGAGTCGCGCGGCGACGGAGCGCGGCTCGTGCCCGCGATCGACGGGCTCGACGTCGCGCTGACCATCGACGCGCGCTTGCAGGTCGCGGCGCAGGACGTGCTCGAGCATCCGCGCCTGCCGGCGGGCGAGACGGACCAGACGTGGTTCGAGAACCCGGTCGGCGCGATCGTGCTCCTCGCGCCGGACGGCCAGCTGCTCGCCGCGGCCTCCGTGCCGACGCTGCCCGGCGCCGCGAACGTGCCCGGCCGCGGGTTCCAGCGCTCGCAGCCGCGCGACCGCACCGCGCAGACGCCCACGTTCAACCCGCCCGGCTCGGTGTTCAAGCCGTTCATCGCGGCCTACGCGCTCGACCGCCTCGGTTTCGATCCGGCGACGCGCTTCGAGTGCCGCTTGAACGACCACAACCAGCCCTCGTTCGAATCGCTGCGCTGCGCCGGGCTGCACTACGAGTCGGACCTGCACCACGCGCTGGCCGTGTCGTGCAACGCGTACTTCGCGCAGCTCGGATTGCGCTTCCAGCCCCGCGAGCTGCTCGAGGCGGCGCAACTGTTCGGCTTCGGCGAGCCGACGGGGCTGCGCTTCGATCCGCGCGAGGGGCGTCGCGGTCTGCGCGAGGACTGGAAGGCGTCGCCCGACTACGACGCGCCTGCGATGCTGGCGCGTCTGCAGTCGCGCTTCGACCTGTTGCGCTTCCCGAGCGGGCTCGGGCTCCTGTGGGCGAGCCCGCTGCAGGTGGCGCGCGCGACCGCCGGGCTCGTGACCGGCGTCCTGCCCGAGGTGCGGATCGTGCGCTCGATCGGCGGCGTGCCCGTGGCGGGCGCGTCGCGGCCGCTGGGCATGTCGAACGCGAGCCTCGAGTTCGTGCGCGCCGCCATGCGCGCCGTCGTCGAGGAACAGCACGGTTCCGGACACGGCAAGGGGCTCGACGACCACACGCTGGGCTTCACGTTCGCCTGCAAGACCGGCAGCGCGGACATCGGCAAGATCGTCGACGTGCCGGGCATGCCCGAGGAGGACCGCGCCGCGGGCCTGGCCGGCAAGTCGCGCAAGCACACGTGGGTCGCGGGCTGGTTCCCGGCCGACGATCCGGTGGCGATCGTGGTCGTGTACCTGCACAACCTGACCGAGACGGCGAGCCGCACGGCGGTGCACGTGACGTCGCAGTTCCTCCAGACCCAGCCCGTGCGCGAGCTCGTCGCGCGGAAGGGCGCGCAGTGAGCGAGACGTCCTCCCGGCAGGGCGAGCGCAAGCCGTGGCTCGACCGCGTGGTCTCGCTGCGCGGCGTGCGCTGGGCGAACCTCGACTGGCACGTGCTCCTGCTCGCGGCGCTGCTGCTCGCGATCGGGCTGGCGTTCGTGTCGGCGATGAGCGCGGCGGACGAGACGTACGGCCGCGGCGACGTGAAGTTCGGGGACCACCTCCAGAAGCTGCTCGTCGCCGCGCCGGCGTTCTTCCTCGGTCTCGCCGCGCGTCCGCGCTGGCTGCGGCGCAACGCGTTCGGCGCGTGGTGCGTCACCGTCGCGCTGCTCGCGCTGGTCTTCGTCGTCGGCGACTCGCGCAACGGCTCGCGGCGTTGGATCGACCTGGGGCCCTTCGACCTGCAGCCGTCCGAGCTGGCGAAGGTCGGCGTGATCCTGGGGCTCGCGGCCGCGCTCGACCACCTGCGCCTGAAGAGCCTGCGCGAGTGGGGGATGCCGATCGCCCTCGCGCTCCTGCCCATGGCGCTCGTGATGCTGCAGCCCGACCTGGGCACGTCGCTGACGATCGTGCCGATCACGCTGGGCATGCTGTACGTCGCGGGCGCGAGCGGGCGCCTCATCGTCGGCTTCCTCCTGGGCGCGCTGCTCCTGAGCGCGTGCCTGTTCCACTTCGAGATCGGCATCCGCGACTACCAGCTGCAGCGCATCGACACGTGGACGCGCGCGTGGAGCGCGCCCGAGCTGATCGCGGAGCGCAACACGTCCGCCTTCCACACCTACCACGCGCGCGTCGCGATCGGGAACGGCGGCATCGGCGGCGAGGGGCTCGGCTCCGGCGTCGCGAACGAGGTCGCGTGGCTGCCCGAGCGCGACTGCGACTCGATCTTCGCGGTCGTCGCCGAGGAGGCGGGCTGGGTCGGGACGTGCGTGATCCTGGCCTTGTACGGCCTGCTCGTGCTGTCGCTCTTCGGCAGCGCGTCGGCGCTGCGCGACCGGTTCTCGCGCCTCGTCGTGAGCGGCGTCGGGATCCTGTTCGGGGCGCACCTCTTCATCCACTGCGGCGTGAACCTGGGCCTCATCCCGCTCACGGGCCTGACGCTGCCGCTGTTCTCGACCGGCGGGTCGTCTTTGCTGGCGACGTTCCTGGCGCTCGGCCTGGCGCTCGGGCTGGCGTCGCACCGCGAACCCTCCTTGGACGCCGAGACGTTCCGCCGGACTTGATCGGGGAATGCCGTCGCGCGGGGCGAGCGCGGCCCTACCATCGGCGGCCCATCCCCCGCGTGGAGCTTCCCGAGTGACCGAACAGCCGACGAGCGTGCGAGCGGACGACCCCGAGGCACGCTGGCTCGCCGAGACGTACCGGCCGGGCGCGACGCAGCTCACCGTCCGCGCCGTGATCGCCGGCATGCTGCTCGGCGGCGTGATGTGCGTCTCGAACCTCTACGTCTTCTTCAAGACGGGTTGGTCGATGGGCGTGACGATCACGGCGGCGATCCTGGCCTACGCGCTGTTCCGCGGGCTCTCGGCGCTCGGGCTCGCGAAGCGTCCGCTGGGCCTGCTCGAGAACAACGCGCTGATCACCGTGAGCTCGGGCGCGGGCTACATGACCGGCGGCGGGAACATGGCCGCGTTCGGCGCGCTGCTCATGATCCCGTTCGTCGCGCCGCCGACCTTGCACATGATCGCCTGGTTCGCGGCGATCGCCGCGCTGGGCGTCTTCTGCGCGATCCCGATCAAGCGGCAGCTGATCAACCGCGAGGGGCTCGTCTTCCCGACCGGAACGGCGACGGCGGAGACGCTGCGCGTCATCCATGCGGCGGCGCCCGAGAACGGTCCGTCGACGGCGCGGCCGAGCGCGGACCCGACGGCGCCGAGCGGTTCGAGCCAGGCGCCGACCGGATCGAGCCAAGCCCAGGCGCTCGGCATCGCGGCCGGCTTCGCGGCGCTGCTCACCTGGTTCCGCGAGGCCAAGCTGGCCTGGATGCCGTTCCACGTGCCCGGCACGATCCCGGTGCCGGTCACGATCGCGGGCGAGACGGCCGCGAAGTGGACGCTGGCGATCAAGACCGAGGTCGTGCTCGTCGGCGCGGGTGCCTTGATGAGCTTCCGCACGGCCTGGTCGCTGCTCCTCGGGAGCCTCCTCACCTATGGCGTGCTCGCGCCGCAACTCCACGCCGACGGCCGCATCGCCGAGATCAGCTACAAGGCCATCGTGCAGTGGACCGTGTGGCCGGGCGCGGCGCTGCTCGTCGCGTCGGGCCTCACCTCGTTCGCGCTCGACTGGCGCAGCGTGGCGCGCTCCTTCTCCGGACTGGCCGGGCTCTTCGGCAGGAAGAAGACGGTCGAGGACCCGCTGGACGCGATCGAGTGTCCGGGCTGGTGGTTCCCGCTGGGCTTCGTCGTGCTCGGCCCCGTCGTCGTCGCGCTGATGGCGGTGATGTTCCAGATCCCGCTGTGGGCCGGCTGCATCGCCGTGCCGCTCGCGATCGTGATGGGCTTCGTCGCGGCGCGCGTCACGGGCGACACCGACGTGACGCCGACGAAGGCGCTCGGCCCCGTCACCCAGCTCGTCTACGGCGTGATCACGCCCGGGAACCTCTCGGGCAACATCATGAGCGCGAACGTCACGGGCGGGATCGGCCTGCACGCGGCCGACCTGCTGACCACGCTGAAGACCGGATGGCTCCTGGGCGCGAACCCGCGCGCGCAGTTCTTCGCGCAGCTCTTCGGCGTCGTGGTCGGCGCGGCGCTGATCGTGCCGGCGTTCAACCTCCTGATCCCCGACGTCTCCGCTCTGGGCGGAGCGGACTGGCCCGCGCCGTCGTGCCTCGTGTGGGCCGGCGTGTCGAAGGCCTTCGCGAACGGCGTCGGCGCGCTCGACCCGCTGGCGCGGCAGTTCATCGGGATCGGCGCCGCGCTCGGCATCGCGCTGGCGCTGCTCGAGAAGTTCGCGCCAAAGAAGGCCAGGCCGTTCGTGCCCTCGCCCTCCGGCCTGGGCATCGCGATGGTCGTGCCGGGCAGCAACGGCATCGCGATGTTCCTGGGCGGCGCACTGGCCGAGATCGTGCGCCGCAACTGGCGCAAGCTCGCCGACGCGTTCGTGACGCCGGTCGCGTCGGGTTTCATCGCCGGCGAGAGCCTGATGGGCGTGGCGGTGGCGATGTTGAAGGCGACGGGGAATCTCTGAGCGTGCTCGTGGCCCCGACGCGGGCCGCGTCAGCCCGGCGGCGCGTCCCGTCGCGGTCGCCAGGGCACGAGCGGTCGCTGGTACTCCGCCGTCGGGACGAAGCGCGCGTGCGCGCCCTTGCTCCACGAGACCTGGATCGTCCCGGACACCGCCGGATCGAAGCCCTCGAAGCGCGCGAACGCGCCGACGGAGTAGTAGAAGCCGCCCAGGCCGATCGAGTGGACCAGCACGCTCTCGATGCGGCGTTGCTCGGGCTCCCGCGCGATCGAGAGCGCGCCGCAGGCCGGATCCGGATCCTCGCAGTTGATCGTCGGCGGGATCGTCTCGCGCCGGAGCGAGAGACACGCCGCGATGGCCTGCAACGCCGACGAGCCGGCCCCGTGCTGGCCGAGCATCGACTTCGTGGAGTGCACGCGCACGTTCGGCAGCGCGTCCCCGAACGCGGCGGTCAGTGCCTGGCCCTCGAGCCGGTCGTAGATCACCGAGGACGAGCCGTTCGCGCTGACGACCTGGACGTCTGTCGGCTTCCAGCCGGCTTCGCGCATCGCGCCCGTGAACGCGCGCACGCACGGACGCAGGTCGAGCTCGGGCTGGTCGTGGCTGTACTGGCGGTTCTGGCCGGCGGAGCACTGCTGATAGCCCGCGAGACGCGCGTAGATCCGCGCCTTGCGCGCCAGCGCGTGCGGCAGCGACTCGAGGACGAGCGCGCCCGCGCCCTCGCCGATCACGTTGCCGTCGCGCCGTAGATCGAATGGCCGCGACGCGCGGTGAGGCTCGTCGTTCCAGCGCTTCGACAGCGAGCCCGACGCGTTCAGCACGGACATGATCTCGGGGACGACCTCGCAGTCGGTGCCGACGACGAGCATCGCGTCGACCGCGCCCGACTGGATCATGCGCAGCGACTGGCCCAGCGCGTCGAGGCCCGAATTGCAGCCCGACGTCGTCGTGTGCACCGGCCCGCGGATGTTGAAGAACGACGACAAGAGGCACGCGGCCGAGTGGTTGAAGGCATAGAACGCCGCGTGCGCCGGCGGCGGCGGGCCGGCGAGACGACGGCGCTGCAGGTCGAACGCGAGCTCGAGGTTGGCGATCGAGGTGCCGACGTGGATGCCGAGACGGTCCGCGTCGCACGCGTCGAGGTCGACTTCTGCGTCGTGCAGCGCGAGCACCGACGACGCGAGCGCGAGCTGCACCGGCCGCGGCAGCTGGCGCGACATCGCACGGCCGCCCTGCACGTAGCGCTCGAGCTCGAAGTCCTTGACCTCGGCCGCGATGCGCGACGGCGAGTCGGAGACGTCACAGAGCGTGATCGGTCCGAACCCCGGCCGTCCGGCGACGAGGGCGTCCCAGAACTCGTCGCGGCCGGAACCGATCGCGCTGACGGGCCCGATGCCGGTGACGACGACGGGGACGGGCCCGGGGGCGGTGGCGGGGGGGCGCGGATCCTCGGCTCTCCGGCGTCGTCCGAACATGGGTCGGGATGGTACTGCCGCGAGTCGGCGCGCGGCTGCTTCGACACGCGGGGCTCGCGAGAGAGAATCCCGGATCCCTGTCGTGCCGGGCCGGGGCTCTTCGTCTCCCTCACGAACGGCGCGCGATGTGCTCGCCCGACAGTCCCCTCACTCCGGAAATGGACCCCCGATGACCAAGTACCTCCTGATCCTGCGCGGCGACGTGACCGCGGACTACAGCAAGTTCACCCCCGGCGACTTCGAGCAGATCCTGTCCGAGTACGCGAGTTGGGCGGGCAAGCTCGCGCAGGAAGGCCGGCTCGAGCTCGGCCACAAGCTGACCGACCAGGGCGGCAAGGTGATGCACCCGCAGGGCGCCAAGGTCACCGTCAAGGATGGGCCTTACGTGGAGAGCAAAGAGGTCGTCGGCGGCATCTACCTCATCCAGGCCGACAGCTACGACCACGCGGTCAAGCTCTGCCAGGGCCATCCGAACTTCCGCTTCGGCTCGATCGAGGTGCGCGAGATCGACTTCATGGGCCAGCCCGAAGGTTGAGCTTGGACGTCCGCGCGCCGCACGAACTCGTCGAGGACCTCTTCCGGCACCGCTACGGCCGGTTGGTCGCGAGCCTCGTGCGGCGACTCGGGCCGGCGCGCATCGACCTGGCGGAGGACGTCGTCGCCGAGGCGTTCCTGCGCGCGCTGCGCGCGTGGCCGGCGGAGGGCATCCCCGAGCGCCCGGACGCGTGGGTGTTCCGCGTCGCGCAGAACCTCGCGCTCGACACGCTGCGTCGTCGTGCCGAGCCCGCCGACGCGGATCACCTCGACGCGAGCTCGAGCACGACGGACCATGCCGCGCAACCGGACGCTGCGCGCGCCGAGCCCGGCGACGGCCCGACCGACGACACGCTGCGGATGATGTTCACGTGCTGCCATCCGGCGCTGCCCGCGGACACGCGCGTGCCGCTCGTCCTGAAGACCGTGTGCGGCTTCGGCACGACCGAGATCGCCGCCGCGCTGCTCGCGAAAGAGGCGGCGATCGCCCAGCGACTGACGCGCGGCAAGGCGCGGTTGCAGGGCCTGGGCGCGCGGTTCGAGGTGCCGCCACCGCGCGAGCTCGCCGAGCGCCTGCCCCCGGTGCTCGACGCCCTGTACCTGATGTTCAACGAGGGCTACCGCGCCCACCGCGGCGAGGACCTCGTGCGCGCGGACCTCGTCGAGGAAGCGGTGCGGCTCGCCGCGCTGCTCGCCGAGGACGAGCACACGGCGCGGCCCGAGGTGCACGCGCTGCTCGCTCTGATGCTCTTGTCGGGCGCGCGGCTCCCGGCGCGCGTCGATCCGCTGGGGGACGTGCTGACGCTCCATGAGCAGGACCGCTCGAGGTGGAACCGGCGTTGGATCGCGCACGGCTTCGAGCAGTTCCGGCGTTCGATCGGCGGCGAGCGGCTGACGGCGTGGCACGTCGAGGCGCGCATCGCATCGCTGCACGCCGTCGCGGTCGATTACGCATCGACGGATTGGAGCGCGATCCTCGCGGCGTATGACCAACTCGTCGCGATCGCCGACACGCCGGTCGTGCGACTCAATCGCGCGGTGGCGCTGGCGAAGGTCGCGGGGCCGCGCGCGGGGCTCGCGGAGCTCACCGCGCTCGACGGCGCGCCCGAGCTCGGGCGGTACGGACTGGTCGCGGCGGTCGCGGCGCACCTCCACTGGCAGCTCGGCGAGCACGCCGCTGCGCTCGAGCGGTTCGAGCGCGCGCTGAAGCTCGCGTGCACCGGTCCCGAAGCGCGCCTGCTCGCGCGAAGACGCGATGCGTGCCGCGAGCGCGCTCCCGCGCCGGTCTGGTGAGGGGATCGAGCCTCCGCACGCCCCGCGGGATTTCGCCGCGGGGGTCTTGACGGGACCCGCTGGGCCTCGTATTTTGCCAAGTAGTTAACTAACCACATGGTGAAGCGAGCCGTTCCCGACCCCCTCAGCCGCACTCTGGCCGCTCTGGCGGACCCGACCCGTCGCTCGATCCTCGCGCGGCTGTCGCGCGGACCGGCGACGGTGGGGGATCTGGCCGAGCCTTTCGACCTCAGCGGTCCGGCGATCAGCAAGCACCTCAAGGTGCTCGAGCGTGCGCAGCTGATCGAGCGCGGACGGCAGGCCCAGTGGCGGCCGTGCACCCTGCGGCCCGAACCCCTGGGCGAGGCCGCGGCCTGGCTCGAGACGTATCGCGCGCTGTGGGAGTCCCGCTTCGAGCGCCTCGACGCGCTGCTCGCCGAGCTGAATCCCGCAGTGAACCCCGACGAGGAACCTCGATGAACCCCCGCCTCCCCGCGCGCGAAACCCTGCGCGTGACCACTCCCGACGCGTGCACGATCGTCGTGGAGCGCAGCTTCGACGCCCCGCGCTCCAAGGTCTGGGACGCCTGGACGAAGCCCGAACTGCTGCGCCGCTGGTTGTTCGGACCTGACGGCTGGCTCCTCGACGTGTGCGACGTCGACCTGCGTCCCGGCGGTGCCTTTCGCTGGGTGTGGAAGCGCGAACACGACGGCACGTCGATGGGGCTGTCGGGCGTCTACCGCGAGGTGCAGGCTCCCGCGCGCCTGGTCAACACCGAAGTGTTCGACGAGCGCTGGTACCCCGGCGACGCGCTGATCACGCTCGAGCTCGGCGAGTCCGGGGGCCGCACGCTCACGCGCTCGACCTGGCGTTACGACTCGACCGAGGCGCGCGACATCGTGCTGAAGACCGCCATCACGGGCGTCGAGCTCAGCTACGACCGTCTGGCCGAGATCCTGACCAACGGTGAGTGAGGGCCGCTCCATGCCGAATCGCACGAACGTCGAACGCAGGTCGGACCGTGATCTGTTCGTCACGCGAATCGTGAACGGTCCGCCGCGCCTCGTGTTCGAGGCCTGGACCCGGCCCGATCTGTTCCAGCGCTGGTGGGTTCCGAAGTCGCTCGGCCTGACCCTGCTCTCCTGTGAGATGGACGTTCGCGTCGGGGGCAAATACCGCCTGGTGTTCCGCGTCCACGATTCCGAGATGGCGTTCTTCGGCACCTACCGCGAAGTGGTGCCGTGGTCGCGTCTCGTCTGGACCAACGAGGAGGGCGGTGACGCGGGACAAGTCACGACGGTGACCTTCGAGGAACGAGCGGGAAAGACGCTCGTGGTCCTGCACGAGCTCTATCCCTCGAAGGAAGCGCTCGACGCGGGTCTCGGGAGCGTGGGCGCGATGCCCGAGACGTTCGATCAGCTGGACGAGCTCCTGGCCACGCTCGGAGCGACGTGAGGACGACATGCATCGACGTGAATTCTTGCACGCAGCCACGGCGACCGCGGTCCTGACCGCGTGCCGCTCGAACTCGGCGACCTCTCCTGTTCGAACCGAAGAGAAGCACGTCGCGCCGAACGAGCACTACGCCGACGTCAACGGTCAGCACGTGTTCTACAGCGTGCACGGCACCGGCAAGCCGCTCGTTCTCCTCCACGGGGGCATCGACCCGGACAGCTTCGGCGGCAATCGGTCCGAGCTGGCCAAGGGCCGGCAAGTGATCGCCGTCCATCTCCAGGCGCATGGGCGCACGCCGGACACCGACCGGCCACTGAGTTCGGAGGCGCTGAGCGACGACGTCGCCGCACTGATCGGCCATCTGAAGCTCGGCAAGGCGGACGTGATGGGGTACTCGCTGGGCGCCGGCGTCGCGCTGCAGTGCGCCATCCGTCATCCGGACGTCGTCGACAGGCTCGTGTTCGTGTCCTCGACGCTGAGGCAGGACGGCTGGTACCCCGAAGGAGTGGCGGCCTTCCAACAGCTCGAGGCCAACGCTTCCCTGCTCGGCGACAGCGTCAAGGCCTCGCCGTTGGGGCAGGCCTATCCCGAGGTCGATTGGACGAACCTGTTCAGGAAGGTCGGCGATCTGGCCAAACGTCCCTTCGACGTGAGCGCCGACGTCGCCAAGGTCCGGGCTCGCACACTGCTGGTCTTCGCCGACGCGGACGGCATCCGGCCCGAGCACATGGTCGAGTTCTGGAAGGCGTTGGGTGGCGGCCGGCGCGATGCCGGGATCGATGGCTCCCTGCGGCCCGCTCACCAGCTCGCGATCGTGCCGAACAGCACGCACTACACGCTCGCCGTCGATCCGATGCTCCCCGGGATCGTCGAGCGTTTCCTCGCGAGCGGGTGAGAGGCGGTCGGTCGCGGCGGACCCCAGCTGGAGGTTGGCGCTTGCGACGCGACGCTCGCGTCCACGCGCGCTACTCCCGGCGCCAACGCTCCTTCCCGTGCTCGAGCTCGTTCACGAAGTCGATCTCGCCGCGGATCGACTCGGCGGGCTTCTTCGGAGACTCCTCGGGGTTCAGGCAGAAGAGGTCCCACGCTTCGCCCTTGAGCTTCCACTGGCGCACGTGCCACTTGCCGCTCTTGCTGCGCTCGAGCGGGAACGCGATGCAGCGCCAGGGCTTGTACTTCCAGCGGTCGCCTTCGGTCGCGCCGACCTTGTGCAGGACGCAGCCCTCGTTGGCGAACACGCACCAACCCTGCGACACGGCCAGCGCGGGCAGCCCTTCCTTCTGGCGCTTCGAGATGAAGCCGTCCTTCTCGATCTTCGCGCGCGCTTCGGGGCGCAAGTGGGGGAGGAACTTCGGCAGGTTCTCGGCGATGCGCGCGTGCTCGGCGGCCTCGACGGGCGGACGACCGTTCTTGCAGCAGATGCCGCCGCACGTCGGGAACACGCAGTCGAAGTGCGCGGTCTCGACGTTCGAGATCGCGATGCGTGACGGCTCGATCCGTGCCGATTCAACCGCCGGAGCCGCGTCGTTCGTTCGTTCCATCGTCACGTGTCGTATCTCCGGCAGTAGACGAGCTTGTCGTCGCCGCGCGCGTAGAAGTCCCGGATGCGGGCGGCGAGCTCGAGGCCGCAGCGCTCGTAGAAGGCGCGCGTCGCGGCGTATTCGGGCTTCGAGGCGGTCTCGATCACGAGCAGGCGGCCGTTCTCGGCGCGCACGGCGCGCTCGACGGCGTCGAGCAGCGCGCGGCCGAGCCCCAGGTTCTGCCGCGCGGGATCGACCGCGATCCAGTAGAGGTCGTAGGTGCCGACCGTGCAGGGCGTCTCGCCGAAGCAGGCGTAGCCGGCGACCTGTCCCTCGACCTCGGCCACGACGAAGCGATAGCCGCTCGCGCGCGGCTCGTCCACGAGCTCGAGCGCGACGAGCACCTCGGCGTCCGTGAACGCGTTCGTCGCGCAGAGCAGCGCCTCGATCGGCGCGCGGTCGCGCGGCTGGTCGAGGTCGCGCAGGCGCACGCCCGGGCGCGGCTCACGCGAGCGCGCCTGCGCGGCGGAGTGCTTCGTCGACGATCCTTCGGACGGTGTGGGCATGGTCGAGACCGGCGCGCGCCGCGGCCTTCTGGAAGCCGGCGTCGGGCGACAGGTCGGGGTTCGGGTTCACGTCGATCACGAACGGCTCGCCGCGCGCGGAGACGCGCAGGTCCACGCGACCGTAGCCCGCGAGCCCGAGCGCTGCGTACGCCGCGCGCGCGGTGTCACGGATGCGGGCCTCGAGCTCGCGCGCCATCGGCCGAGCGCCGATCGACGGGGTCGCATGGTACTCGACCGAAGCCTCGTCCCACTTCGCGGCGTAGGTCAGGACGGCCGGGTGCGACGGATCGAGGCGCGTGAAGTCGATCTCGCCCAGGGGCAGGACGTCGACCGCGGCGCCGGAGCCGAGCAGCGCCACGTTGAACTCGCGGCCGTCGACGTACTCCTCGACGAGTGCGGGCTGTCGGTACGTCCGCTGGACGTGTTCGGCGCGTGCGCGCAGGTCGGTTTCGCCGTCGACGACGCTCCCGGCGTCGATGCCGTGGCTCGCGTCCTCGCGCGCGGGCTTCACGATCCAGCGCCGGCCGTCGAGCGCGATCGGGATCGGATCGCCGGCGCGCTCGAGCACGAAGCCGGATGGGATCGGCACGCCGCGCGACGCGAGCACGGCGCGCGCGATCGGCTTCTCCAGCGCCAGCGTGATCGCGACGGGGCCCGAGCCGGTGTAGGGGATGCGCGCCCACTCCAGCAGCCAGGCGGCCGCGGCCTCGAACCGCGCCTCGCCGCGCAGCGACTCGACCAGTTGGAAGACGACGTCGACGTCCTCGCGCGCGAGCTCGGCCAGGGTCGCGTCGGGCGCGTCCGCGCGAGCCTCGACGCGCACCGTGTGCCAATCGTTCGCGCGGCAGGCGCGCTCGAGCGCGATCGCGGCGCCGTCGGCGGCCCGGACCGCGAGCGCGTCGCGCGCGTCGCCGACCGCGAGCTCGGCGTCGCGGGTCTCGAGCAGCGCGATGCGCAGGCTCATCGGCGCGCGGCGTGGCGCGCGAGCGCGCTCGTGACGATGCGGTCCACGAGGTCCACGTACTCGAGCCCGCTGCGGCGGCTGAGGATGCACAGGTCGCCCGTGCGCGGGTTCATGCCCGGCAGGGGATTCGCCTCGAGGAACTTCGGGGTGCCGGCTGCGTCGAGCCGCACGTCCACGCGCGCGACGTCGCGGCAGCCGAGCGAGCGGTACGCGGCGAGCGCGCACGCCTCCGCCGCTTTCAGCACGGCGGTCGGCACGCGCGGCGGCACGTGGTACTCGACCTGGCGTTCCCAATCGCGCTTCACCTCGAGCGAGTAGACGAACTCGTCCGCCCGCGCGAGCCGCGGCGCGATCTCCATCGCGCCGATGACGCGCGCGTCGGGGCCGGTGCCCAGGATCCCGATGGTCATCTCGGTGCCCGACACGAACTCCTCGACCAGCGCCGGCTCGCCGTAGTCGCGCACGACGCGCAGCGTCTCGCGGCGCAGCTCGTCCAGCGCGCGGACTCGCGACGTGACGCGCACGCCCATGCTCGAACCCTCCTGGTTCGGCTTCACGATCGCCGGCAGCTCGAACTGGAGGCGCGCGGCGGCATCCTCGTCCTCGACCACCGCGAAGTGCGGCGTCGCGACGCCGTCCGCCGCGACGAGCTTCTTGGCCGCGGCCTTGTCGAGCGTCACGGCCAGGGTCAGCGGGTCGGAGTGCGTGCACGGGACGCGCAGCATCTCGCACACGGCGGGCACGTGGGCCTCGCGCGAGCGCGAGCCGGATCCCTCCGCGATCGTGAACACGAGGTCGGGCGGGTTCGCGAGGAGCCGCTCGACGAACCCGCGACCGCCGCCGAGGAGCACGACCTCGCGGCCGCGCTCGCGCAGCGCCGAGGCGAGCGCCTCGACGGTCTCCTCGGAGTCGTACTCCTCGAGCAGGTCGTCGGGGCCGCCCGCGCGTGCCGTCTGGTCCGACTTCAGGTCGAACGCGATGCCGATGCGCACGGGCGGACCGTCACGAACGCGGCGTGGTGGAGCGCGACTTCGGGTGCGGCGGCGTCGCGCCGTTCGCCGCCGGCGGGCTGGTCAGCCGCGCGGGCGTCGTGGCGGTCGAACGCTCTTCGGCCGCGTTGCGCAGGCGCTCCTCGCGCGAGTGCCCGCGGTGGACCCAGCCGCTCTTCCCGACCACGGGCTGGCCGTCGGCGCGGACGCGCGTCTTCTTGGCCGCGCCGTTCGTGCCGCCGTTGGCCGCGGGCGCGGCGTGACCGTTCCCGTTGCCGTTGCCGTTCGCGTGCCCGTTGCCGTTCGAGGTCTTCTTGCCGTCCGTGTGGCCGTTGCCGTTCGCGTTCGGCACCGCCTGCGACGCGCGCGCCGGGCGCAGTTCGCCCGAGTGCGGCTGCTGTGCGTCGGGCTCGCTGTACTCGAACACGCGGTGCTGGAAGTTGCGCAGGAGCGCCTTCTTGCGCAGCGGGTCGTAGTGCAGCAGGTACTGCGGCTGCACCGGGATCTTGCCGCCGCCGCCGGGACCGTCGACGACGTACGTCGGGATCGCCAGGCCCGAGACGTGACCGCGCAGGCCTTCGATGATCTCGAGGCCCTTCGCGATCGGCGTCCGGAAGTGCTCGGCGCCGCGCACCGGGTCGCACTGGTAGAGGTAGTACGGCCGCACGCGCATCTTCATGAGGCCCGTGACGAGCTTGCGCATGATCTGGACGTCGTCGTTGACGCCCTTCAGGAGCACCGACTGGTTGTTCAGCGGGATCCCGGCGCGCGACAGCTTGTCGCAGGCCGCGGCGGATTCGGGCGTCAGCTCGCGCGGGTGGTTGAAGTGGACGTTGATCCACAGCGGGTGGTAGCGCTGCAGCATCTCGACGAGCTCGTCGTCGACGCGCTGGGGGAGAGACACCGGCACGCGCGTGCCGATGCGGATGATCTCGAGGTGCGGCACGGCCCGCAGCTTGGACAGGATCGACTCGAGCTTCTTCGTCCCGTAGGTCAGCGGGTCGCCGCCCGACACGATGACGTCGCGCACCGCCGGGGTCCGCGCGATGTAGTCGACCATGCGGTCGATCTCGACGTCGGGGACGGCGTCCTCGTACATGATCCGCTTGCGCGTGCAGTAGCGGCAGTAGATCGCGCACGAGTTGCTGATCACCATCAGCACGCGGTCGGGGTAGCGGTGCGTGATGCCCGGCACCGGCGAGTACTGCTCCTCGCCCAGCGGGTCCTCCTCGCCCACGTCGCGGAAGTCGTACTCGCCCTGCATGGGCACCGAGTGCTTCAGGATCGGATCGTCCAGGTCGTCCGGATCGATCAGCGCCATGTAGTAGGGCGGGATCCCCATGCGGAAGTCGCGCAGGATCTCGCGCTGCATCTCCGCTTGCGGAGCGAGCTTCGGCACGAGCTTCAACAGCTCGTCGACGGTCGTGATCCGGTTGCGGAACTGCCAGCGCCAGTCGTTCCACTGCGCGTCGGTCGCGTCGGGGAAGAACCGCTGACGGCCGGTCAGTGGCGCACTCGGGAGGGGAAGGGTGGAGGAACGCTGCGACTCGACGGCCGAGGGGACGGCCGCGGGAGCGGTGGGTTGCATCAGAAGAACTTCCTCAGGCTGCGTCGTCCGTCTGCCGGGCGCGCGCCGAGTTGGGGGAGATACGAACGGCGACCGAACGCGAGCACGCGGCTCGCATGCGGACTTGGCGGCACCGACTCAGACTCAGCGCGCACGGGACAGGCCAGTGCGTTGCGAGCGTGAGTCGTCACCGTGCGCACCCAGTCGCTGCCCGCACGCGGCGTGCAGCGAAGCTTCGAAGCATGGAACTCCGATGCGTGAACTGGGAACGGGTCTTCGACGCCCGGGCCCGCGACCACGGACGAGCCGGGATCGATCGAGCAGAGGGGGGAGGCCGGGCGGATGGCCATGAGTACAAGGGTCCTTCTACCGAGGTCGAGCGATCGATTGAAGGACGACTTCGAGGAATCTTCGCGATCTTCGCCGAGGTCGTCGCGGCTCGCCGCGATCGATCGAGCGACGCGCGCACCGTTCGCCGCGCTCGATCGCGCGAGGCGCGGTCGTCGTGCGCGCCCGCCGTCGGCTGCCGGCGGGCTTCGTCGCCCGGACTTCCACCGCGGACCCGCCGGCTCGGCGCAAACGGCCGTTTTCCGCCTGGATTCACGAACTTTCCACGGGATCTCCACGACGGTCTCGGCGCGCGCGCGGCGGCGACG
>JBGAOR010000101.1:0-18156 GCA_044221705.1 Planctomycetota bacterium | reverse complement strand
GGCCTCGCGATCGTGCGCGAGAGCGCGCAAGCTCACGGCGGCACGGCGCGCGCCGTCGATCCCGCGTCGGGACCCGGCGCGCAGTTCGAGATCCACATCCCCCGCGACGGAGCCGAGGTCCCAGCGTGAGCGCGCGCATCCTGGTGGTCGAGGACGAAGCCCCGCTGCGCATGGCGCTCGTCGACGCCCTGACGGCCGAGGGTTTCGAGGTGCTCGAAGCCGCGGACGGCGAGGAAGGACTCGCCACGGCGCTGCGCGAGGGCCCGGACGTCGTGCTGCTCGACCTGATGCTGCCCAAGCGCGACGGGTTCTCGGTGCTGCGCGCGATCCGCGAGGACCGGCTGGCGTCGGCGGTCGTGATCCTCAGCGCCCGCGGCGAGGAATGGGATCGCGTGCACGGCTTCGAGTACGGCGCCGACGACTACGTGGTGAAGCCGTTCTCGACGCGCGAGCTGCTCTTGCGCCTGCGCGCCGTGCTGCGCCGCGCGGGTGGCGACGTGCCCGGACAGCCGAGCGCGCCGGGCAAGGTGCGCGTGGGCGACGCGCTCGTGGACCTGGCGGCGTACTCGGTCGAGCGCGACGGCAAGCGCGAGGGGCTCTCGCGCAAGGAGATCGACCTCCTGCGCTACTTCCTCGCGCATCCGGGCCAGGTGCTGCCGCGCCAGAAGATCCTCGACGACGTGTGGGGCCGCGACGAATTCCCGACGACGCGCACGATCGACATGCACGTGCTCAAGTTGCGGCGGAAGCTGGGCGAGGACCCGGATGCGCCGCGGTTCCTGCTGACCGTGCACGGAGTCGGGTACCGCTACGACGCCGGGCGTTGACGAGCCGTTGACGCCGATTTGGGTGCGGCGTGACGAGCTGGGCGTGCGCGCGTCGTCGAATGAAGTCCTGCGGGGGCCCATTCGCCCGCGGGAGAACAGGACAGACTCATGAACCGCATCGCTCGTCTCGGAGTGCTGCTCGCGCTCCTCGTCACGTGCTCGTCCGCCGTCGGTACCGCGAGCGCGCAAGAAGCCACACCGACGTGGCGCGTCGCCACGGGGAGGACGCAGAAGTCCGACGGCACGTGGATCGCTCCGAAGCCATTCACTCCCGAAGCGCGCCGAGAGCTGATTCAGGCCATCGTCCAGGAGCTGGCGCAGGCCGAGGTCTCGCGCGACTGGCAGCCAGCGGCGAAAAAGCTCGAGGCCTGGAACGCGATGCTGACGTGGAGCGGCATACCCGATCGTGAGAGCCTGCTCGAGCACATCGCGCTGCGGAAGGTCGAACTGTACGAGCGCTTCGGCCGCACGCGCGAAGCGCTCGCTGCGGTCGAGGGCGTGCTCGTGCAGGCCGACGTACTCCTGCCGGTCGGCGAGACCACGGCCCCCGCAACATGGGGCGTGCTCGATGGCATCGAGCTCAAGGACGCGACCGCCGAAGACCTCGCGCTCCAGACGCGCGTGCTGGCGACGCCGTACGTCACGGCGAATCGGGAGCGACTGCGGAAGCTGGCCCAGGAGCCGGCGGACGACGACGGCGTCGCGCGCATCGTCTCGAGTGCCGTGCGCGCCGGCGATCGCGGCCAGGTCCACGAGCTGGGCAAGCGCGCCATCCCGACGCTACGCCGAATCGCGGCCGAATCCGCGGGCACCTGGATGCCGGAGACCATCGATCCGGTCTCGATCCTCGTCGGCCTCGACGAGCGCGCGGCGGCCGACGTGATCCTGGAGCACTTCGACGCCGGCGGGACGTTTTGGCGCCGACGCGCGATCCGGGCGATGCGGGCCAGCCTGGTGCTGCGCAATCCCGGCACGTGGTCGCACGAGGCCGACGATCCGGCCACGGCGCCGAAGCTGCTCGAACCGTGGTGGTCGAACGTCGTGCTGCGACTGCTCGGCGAGCCCGATTCCGCCGTCGACGCGCTGCCGTTCGTCGCCGATCTCGCGCGCGGCGACGCACTCGGCGAAGCTCTCGTGGCGCGCGTGCTCGGACTGCTCGCGGGTCGCAATCCCGAGGTCGTCTCCGCCGTCCAGAGCGCGCTGAACGACGCGATGGGCCGCCAGACGACCCGTCGGATCCTCGAGACCATGCTGACGTCGACCGACAGCGGCCAGCGTGAGTACGCGTCCGCCCAGTTGATCCCGTACGCGCACTGCCCCGCCCTGAAGGCACAGATCGACTCCCCGGATGCGGCCGTGCGGCTCGCGGTGGTGCGCGCGCTCGGCTGGCGGTCCACGTACAGGGAGCTCTACCTCTACGACGGCAACGGCGCGCCGATGCCAGCGCTGCGCGAGCGCAAGGACCAGCCGGAGATGCCGCCCGACGACGTCGCGGCGCTCGAGCGCGGCCTGCGCGACCCCGACGTCGGAGTGCGACGCGAAGCGGCCGAGATCGCGGCGGCGCGCCAGGTGCCGCTCGCGGCCGACACGTGGATCGCCCTCGCGCGCGACCGCGACGCCACGATCCGCGCCATGGCCGCGAGCTCTCTCTGGAGGGCGGATGCGACGACGGCCGCGCGCGCGCTCGAGATCCTGGCGCTGGACACGGAGCCCGAGGTCCTCGCCGGAGTGGATCGCGCGCTCGTCAACGCTCCGCAGGATTCCCTCGAGACACTGGTCCCGGCGGTGCGCGCGCGCAGCGCGAACGCGCGCGCGACGTTCCTGGGCACGGTCAGCGAGGCCGCGGACCTCTTCCGGAGGCGCCTCGCCTCGACCTCCGCGGGCGCCGAGCTCCTGGGCGAGTGGGCCGTCGCCGGTGACGACGCGGCCGGTGTCGGCGTGCTCGAGCACCTGCGTCAGAAGCTCCAGGCCGCGCGACGGAACGGTTCCAGGGTGCGCGGCGTCGTCGACCGCGCCGCGGCGGGAATCCCGTTCGACGACCAGCGCCTGGCGCGGCTCGTCGCAGCGACCTCGCGGTTCGGCCGGAGCGTCGAGACCATGAAGGAGCTGCCGAGCCTGCGGATCGTCGATCCCGCGCCGTGGCGCGCGCTCGCGCTCGACGCGACGCAGCCGCTGTGGATGCGGATCCACGCGTTCGCGCTCGTCGCGGCGGACGCGGACGACGCACTCGTCGCGGCGATCGTCGAGGCTCTGCGATCGGATGCGACGCCGACAGACGACGCGGTTCAGCAGGGCCTGGGCTTCGTGTTCGAGGCGCTCCCGGCGGAGCGTGCGGCCGCGGTCCTTCGTGGCGTGCTGCACGCGAACCCGATCCCCGTCCATGCTGGTGCGGTGGCGACGCGGTATGTGGGGGTCCACGCGCTCGATTCGGCGTCCGCGGACACCGTCCTCTCCCTGTGGATCGACGACCGACAACCGTTCTGGTCGTGGGAAGCGCAGAACGCGGCATTGCGGGAGGTCGCGTCGCGCCCGTTCGCGCAACAGGGAGATCGGCTCGTGAAGGCGGTCCACAGCCGGGCGTTTTCGCGAACGGCCGTGCAGTTGCTGGGAGACTTGCGCGAGCCGCGCTACCGCGCGCTGCTCGTGGAGTGCCTCGACGCCAGCTGGATGACGGAGATGCAGGAGCGCGAAGCCCTGCAGCTCGCGGCGATCGTCGCGATCGGCCGCTACCTCGACGACGAAGCGGTCGAGATCCTGCTCGACGCGGCGGGGAGGATGAGCCGGGACGACCTGCGAAAGGCCTGCTACGAGGCCCTCGAGCGCATCCGCGTCCACCGCGAACAGCGCGCCGCGTGGGAACAGCGCAAGCGCGCCGGCGCCACGAAGGACGCGGCCATCGACGAGCTCGTGAAGGTCCTCGAATCCGCCGACGCGAACCTGCGCGCGCAGGCCGTGCGCTCGCTGGCGACCCTCGGGGCCGTCGAGGAGCTCCCGCGGATCCTCCAGATGCTGAAGGACAAGGACGCCGGCGTGCGCGAGGCGGCGCAGCGCGCGCTCGAGGTCCTGAACGCGTCCACCGCGGCCCCGCGTTGAGTAGAGTGCGCGGCCTCGGAGGTCCCTCGATGCCGCGCACCCTCTTCTTCCTCTCGCTCGCCACCCTCGCGACCGTCGCCGCGTGCCACACGCCGCCGTCGGGTGGCGACGGATTCCGCACGGTCGCGCAGGGCTACCAGACCGGCATCGCCGGCGTCGAAGCGCGCGCGGCGCGCACGGAGGCCGACTGGCGCAAGCTGTGGGACGAGCACACGAGCACGCAGATCCCGCGACCGGCCCCGCCACGCATCGACTTCGCCAAGGAGATGGTCGTGTGCGTGTTCGCCGGCGAAAAGCCGACAGGCGGCTACGGCATCGAGGTCGTGTCGGCAGACTTCAACGGCACGAACCTCGTGCTCGGCGTGCACGAGACGAAGCCGGCCGAGGACGCGATCGTGCCGATGGTCGTCACGCGGCCCTACCATATGATCGCGACGCCACTGACCAACGCGACGTTCCGGATCGAGCCGCGCTGAGAGAGCGCGACCTTTTCGCGGGCTCCGGCGTTCGCGCGCCTCAGCGGCGACGCAGCCGCGGGAAACCCTGGAACGCCGTGAGCGACGGGCCCGTGCCCTGCGGCGCGACGACGAAGTCGACGCCGGCGACGGGCCCGTTCACCACGACCAGCGCCGGATCGTTCAGCGTCGGATAGAGGCCGCAGTACGTGTCCGTGTCGTCGCACAGGCGCCCGTTCGAGTTGTCGTCCGAGCCGCACGCGATCACGTACTGGCCGGGTGGCAAGAGCTCGCCGTCGGCCGTCGACAGCTGGTCGAGCACGTAATCGAAGCCGACCTGCGACGGGTTGACGATCGTCTCGGCCACCGTGTTCGGCGGCTCGACCGAGAAGTCGACCGCGATCACGAACAGATCGACGTCGGGAAAGACGGGCGTCGCCACCTCGACCGTGACGGGCACCGTCAGGTCGTTCACGTCCGTCGTGATCGAGATCGTCGCGGTGTAGGTCCCGTCGACGAGCAACGCCGGGTCGTCGCGGTTCACGGTCACGGTCAGGCTGCCGATGTCGATGCCCGACCCAGCGCCGCCGTTCGTCACGGTCAGCCACGTCTGGTCGTCCGTGAACGTCTGCACGTCGATCGTGCCGCCACCCAGGTTGAGCAGCGCGAGCTGCAGCTGCGTCGCGTCGGGCCCGAAGTTCAGCGACGTCGGGTTCACGGCGAACAGCGGCGTGCCGGGAGCGCCGGTGCCCGCGACCTGGACCGCGCTCAACGCGTTGATCAGCCCGAAGCCGTACAGGTTGTCGCGGCCCGGAGCGCCGAGGTCGGTGGCCGTGTTCGTCAGGTCGAGCTCGATCTCCGCCGGCGTCAGCGTCGGCTCGACGACCTTCATCAGCGCGGCCACGCCCGCCGCGTGCGGACAGGCCATCGAGGTCCCCTGGTAGAAGACGTAGATCGGGTCCCCCGTGCCCTCGTCGACGAGCGTGGAGAGCACGCCGTCGACGTACTGGTCCTGGCCCGGGCCCGTGCCGGGGTTCGTGTTCACCGACGTGTCGCCGCCCGGCGCGCACAGGTCCACCGTCGGGTGGAAGTTCGAGTACGGCGCGCGCACCGAGTTCTGGTCGACCGCCGCGACCGAGATCACGTCGGCATACGCGGCCGGGTACGAGGGCGTGCTCGAGTTCTCGTTGCCCGCCGCCGCGAAGATCGTGACGCCGCGGTTGCGCGCGGCCGTGACCTCGGTCTGCACGGTCTGGGTGAAACCCGGCCCGCCGAGGCTCATGTTGATGATCTCGACCTGGTTCGTGAGCGTCGGGATGCCGGTGTTCGTCAGGCCGGCCGCGTAGCGGATGGCGCGCGCGATGTCGGCGTCGGTCCCGCCGCCGACGCCGAGCACGCGCAGGTGCACGACCTTGACGCGGCTCACCGGGGTCGGGCTGCCGACCGGAACGCTGCCGACGCCCGCGACGCCGGTCGTGTTGTTCGAGACCGCGGCGATCGTGCCGGCCACGTGCGTGCCGTGGAAGCTCGACGAGCCCAGCCCCTCGCTGTCGCCCTCGTCGAACGCGTTCGCATCCGGTCCGTCGCCGTCGTCGGCGATCGACGCGCTCGTGATGAAGTCGTACTCGACGCCGGTCGTCAGCGTGTTCGCGTCGAGGTCCTCGTGCGGGCGGCGGCCGGTGTCGATGACGGCGACCACGACGTCGCCCTCGATGCCGGGGGGACCGGTGATGAACTGACGCACCTCGCCCCACGCTTCCGGCATACGGATCAGCGGGTAGTGCCACTGCAGGTCCGCGAAGGTGTCGTCGGGCGTGAACGGCGTCGTGCCGCCGTACGGCTTGCGGATCCGGTTCAGCTCGGCGTACTCGACGCGCGGGCTGGCGGCGAGCGCGCGCACGAGCGCGACTGTCGTGCGCGCGCGCAGGGCTTCGTCGCCGATCAGGCCGAGGTCCGCGGACACCTGCAGAACGTCCGGACCGACCTCGCCGGTGCGTGCGAGGCCGCGGCGCGCGAGGTCGTCGGCCAGGTCGGCGCCGGCGCGAGGCTTCACGAGCACGTCGCCACCCGCGACGTTCGACGGCGCGCGCCCGTAGAGCACGTCGCCCGTCGCGAGCCCGAACGCGACACGCTCGCGCTCGCTGGCGAGCAACCGGTCGGGCGGGACGCGCAGCGCGTCCGTCTGCGACCGCGGCAGCGCTTCGATCGTCGCCCCCGCGCCGGCCAGCGTCTCGATCGCGATCCGTTCGAGCGGCTCGAGCTGGAGCACGAGCGTCGCGCCTCGGCCCACCGCTCCCCCGCCTGTCGTCGCGTCCCCATCACGGTCCACCGCGATCACGCGCACGCTCGTGCCGTCGGGCGCGCCCGAGCCGACGATGCGCAGGTCGAGCGCCTCGGACACCGTGAGCTCGTAGCGCCCGGCGACCCCGGAGCCGACGCTCACGGAGTCGCCGGTGCCCACCGCGCCGATCCAGCCGGCGTCCGCGATCGTCCCCGTCGCGGCGGTCGCGCGCACGACGAGCTCGTACTCGCCCGCGCCCTGCGCGCCGCGCACGACGAGGTCGAACGGTCCGCCCGCGGTGAACCGCGCCCTGCCGGCCGCGTCGCCGCGCGCGACGACGCCCATCGCCAGCGGGTCGTACGCGGCGATCTCGACGCGCCGTCCGGCCTGCGCGGCGAAGCGCAGCTCGGCCTCGACGTGGACGCGCGAGCGCGCGACGAACGCATAGCCGTCGAAGCCCTCGCCCGCGCCGATCGAGCCGCGGATCGTGAGCGCGCGGCCCGGCGCGAGCTCACCGATCGCCTGCGGCTCGTCGACCGAGTCGTTGGGCTCGACCTCCGTGAGCGGCGCGGTCTCCGGCACGAAGAGCAGCGTCCCTTCGACGGTGCCAGCGAAGACCGGGGGCGTGGTGTCGCCGTCTCCGGTCGTGCACGCGGAGAGGGCCAGGGTCAGGACTGCGGCCGGAACGACGAGGTGACGCATGGCGGTACGACGGATCAGGAGACCGGCGCGGCATCGGGCATCGCGTGAGCCCGCGAGACCGCGCGTCGGCGCCGATCCTAGAGTCCCGAGGCCGCGGTGCGGCGGCGATTTCGCCGCCGCGCGCGTCAGCTCGCGCCGTCCGCGAAGCCCAGGACGCGCCGCGCGTGACGGACGACGGCAGCTTCGACCTCGGCCATGGCCACCGGTCGCGCGACGTGATCGGCGAGACGCGTCATCACGTCCGGGTCGAGGCCGCAGGGCTGGAAGGCTCGAAATGCCGCGAGATCCGTGTGCACGTTCAGCGCGAACCCGTGCCACGTCACCCACCGGCGCACGGCCACTCCGATCGAGCACACCTTCCGCGCGCCGATCCACACGCCCGTGAAGCCGTCTTCACGCCGCCCCGCGACGCCGAAGTCGGCCAGTGTCGCGATCACGACCTCTTCGAGGTCGCGCAGCCAGCGGTGCATGTCGCGGCGGCCCTCGTCGAGCAGCACGATCGGGTAGCCGACGAGCTGGCCCGGACCGTGGTACGTCGCCTCGCCGCCGCGCTCGACGGACACGACGGGGATCGCGGCCGTGCCCGCGGATTCGGGCCCCGCGCCGCGGCCGATGGTCACGACGGGCTCGTGCTCCGTCAGCAGCAGCACGTCGCCGATCGTGCCGGCGACGCGCTGTTCCAGGAGCGACTGCTGCAGCGCGTGCGCGTCGGCGTAGCGCGTCCGGCCCAGCCGGCGCACCTCGAGGACGCGCTGCGCGCTCACTTGCGCTGGAAGATGTGCACCGCGACGCCGTGCACGGCCTCGGCGGCTTCCATGAACGCTTCGGGCAGCGTCGGGTGCGCGTGGATCGTACGCGCGATGTCCTCGGCCGTGGCGCCCATCTCGATCGCCAGCGTGGCCTCGGCGATCAGCTCGGTGACCTCGGGGCCGACCATGTGGACGCCCAGCAGTTCGTCCGTCTTCGCGTCGGCGATGATCTTCACGAAGCCCTCGGTCTCCATCAGGCTCATCGCGCGACCGGACGCGGCGAAGGGGAACGTGCCGATCTTCACGGCCAGACCCTTCTCCTTGCATTGGTCCTCGGTCAGGCCCACCGACGCCATCTCGGGCGCCGTGAAGATCACGGCCGGCACGCAGCGGGCGTCGTACTCGTCCTTCTGGCCCGCGATCACCGCGGCGGCGATCAGGCCTTCCTTGCTGCCCTTGTGCGCCAGCATCGGCTGTCCGGCGATGTCGCCGATCGCGTAGACGTTCGGCACCTTCGTGCGCATGTGCTTGTCCACGGCGAGGAAGCCCTTCGCGTCGACGGAGAGGCCGACGCCCTCGAGCCCCAGGCCCGCGCTGTACGGCCTGCGGCCGACCGTCGAGAGGATCTGGTCGCACACGATCGTGTCCTCGCCCGCCTTCGTCTTGATGCGGACGTAGCTCTTGCCGCCCTTGTGCTCGAACCCCTGCGCAAACGTCTCGGTCAGGAGCTCGATCCCGAGCTTCTTGAGCGACTTCTCGATGACCTTGACGCAGTCGCGCTCCTGGCCGGGCAGCGCGCCGGGCGTCGCCTCGAGCACCGTGACCTTCGAACCCAACTTGCGGAACATCATCCCGAGCTCGAGGCCGATGTAGCCGCCGCCGATCACGACGAGGTGCTCGGGCAACTTCTTCGGGCGCAGCGCGCCGGTCGACGACCAGACCTTGTCCTCGTCGAACGCGAAGCCCGGGATCTCGATCGGGATCGAGCCCGTCGCGATCACGATGTCGTCGCACTTCAGGGTCTTCGGACCCTCCTTCGTGGTCACGACGACCGTCGTCTTGTCCTGGATCCGGCCGGTGCCCATGACCACGTCGACCTTGTGGTTCTTGAGCAGGCCGGCCACGCCGCCCGTGAGCTTGCCGACGATGCCGGCCTTCCACTCCACGAGCTTGGCGACGTCGAGGCGCACGTCCTTGGCCGTGATCCCCATCGCGGCCATGTCGCCCAGTCGGTGCAGCAGGGAACCCGCCGCGATCATCGCCTTGGACGGGATGCAGCCGACGTTGAGGCACGTGCCGCCGAGGAACTCCTTCTCGACGACCGTGACCTGCTGTCCGAGCTGCGCCAGGCGGATGGCGCAGACGTAGCCGGCGGGACCGGCACCGAGGACGACGACCTTGCGGGGCATGGCGAGGGCTCTCTGGAGGTTTCGGGGGCGGGCGCGAAAGTCGGGCAGTCTAACGTACGGTGTACGGTGCCAGGCACGACCCCGACACATTCGCCCCTGCGACGAGGGCCTCCTGAGGCGCCCGGGCGAATGTGTCGGGGTCGTGCCTGGCACCGTACGCCGCGGCGGAGACCATCGGGTAACCTTCCGCGCCTCCATGACGACCCTGGCGCCCGTCCGGACCCATTGCCCGACCTGCGGCGCGAAGCTGCATCGGACGGACCTGTCTCTGTGCGCGTACTGCGCGACCCCGCTCTCGATCGGCGACGCGCCCGGCCGCGTGGACGACGAGACGATCCAGCGCCTGAAGCGCCTGCGCGAGCACAAGAGCTTCGCCGCGGCCATGGAGTTCACCCCGCTCGACCGCGAGGCCGAGGTCGTGCGCGGACGCCGGCTGACGATCGGGACGCTGGTCCTGCTCGTGGCCGTGGCGCCCGGTCTCGCGCTGGCCTGGACGCTGACCCGCGGCGGCGCCTGGCTGCCCTGGGCCGTCACGGCTCTGGTGCTGGCGCTCGCCGGCATCGGGATCCTCGTCTCCCGCGCCAGCGTGCGCGCGCGCGCCGAGGCCCGGCCGATGCTGCGCCGCCCCGCGATGGTCGTCGTCCGCCGCAGCGAGACCGGCGCCGAGGAGGGCGGCACGAACTACTTCTTCACGCTGCGCTTCGACGACGGGTCCGAGGGCGAGTTCGTCTGGCCGGGCCAGGGCACGTCCTACGAACCGCTCTCGAACGGCTACACGGGCATCGCCTACACGCGCGGCGCGAAGCTGATCGATTTCCGCCGGCTCACCTGACGTCGGTCGCGCGGCGCAGCTCCGGCCAGGCGTGGCGGGCGGCCAGGAAGACGAGCGCGGCCGCGACCGGGATCCGCACCAGGTGGACCGGCGAGAAGCCGGACCAGGTCTCGATCGCGAGCTCGGCGGCAGCACAGGCCAAGACGATCCACAGGCCGAACCTCTGCCTCCAGAACGCCAGGAACGCGAGCGCGAGCGCGCCGACGAAGGTCACGGCGATCATCGTCGCGAGCAGCTTCTGCGTCAGGGCCGGGTAAGCGGACAGGAGCTCGTGGCGGTCCGCGACGACCTTCGCGATCCCGAACGCCTGGGCGGCGAGGACCACTCCCGCGACGACCCGCAGCGGAGTGAGGCGCGTCGGTCGTGCGGCGGCGGCTTCCATGCGCGGATGCTCCCGAAGCGCGGCGGTCGCCGCAAGGAGACGAAGCCTGTTCGGTCTGCGGCCGGCCGGTACTCTGGTGCCCATGAAGTCCTCGACCCGCCTCACCTTGCTGGCTCCGCTGGCGATCGCTGCCCTGGCCGTTCCCGCGTTCCTCAACCCGCCCCCCTCCGCCGCCGTGCGCGTCGGCGAGGGCCCCCTCGAGGAGTCGATGCAGGCCCTGCAGGCCGGCGCGAAGGGCCTCGAGAAGGCGCTGGAGAAGAAGGAAATCGAGAAGGCGCTCGGCCTCGTCACGGACATGCAGAAGGCCGCGCACGAGGCCAAGCTGGGCACGCCCGAGAAGGCTGCGGAGATCACGGACGCCGCCGAGAAGGCCAAGTTCATGACCGGCTACCGGCTCAAGCTGATCGAGCTCGAGCACGGCCTCCTCGACGTCGAGTCCGCGCTGGTCGAGGGCAAGGTCGACGACGCCAAGAAGGCGCTCGACACGAAGGTGAAGCCGACCAAGAAGGCCGGACACGACGCCTACAAGGGCTGACGCGAGGATCAGCCGGCGAACGCGCGATCGGCCCGCGACGAGCGCGGGCGGTCGCGCGTCACTTCACGACGCCTCGGGGCTCTCGCTCGCCGGACCGATCGGGAACGGCAGCTGGAGGTGCTCGTCCTGTGCGCGCGCGCTCTCGAGCAGGAGCTGCACGACGTTGAGGCGCACGTCCTCGACCCGGCTGAGCCGCTTGCCGTCCTCGAACTGGTAGGTCGAGTCGGTCGCCGCGAACATGCGGTTGAAGATGTGCTGCACCTGGTCGCGCAGCGCTTCGTGCAGGTCCTTCGTCGCCACGCGGTTCGAGGCCAGCAACCACGCACCCAGCGTCTCGCCGTTCTGTTGGGCTTCGCCGATCGCCTCGGCCAGGTCGTGCGCGTCGATCGCGCCGCGTGCGAGCAAGATCTCGCCCAGGCGCCAGCCCGGCGGCGGGCGGTCGCTCTGCGCGTAGACGATGCGTCCGGCCTCGAGCTGGATCAGGAAGCGCTCGCGCGCCGTCGTCACCCACAAGAGCCCCGACTTCGACAGCGTCGAGAGCAGCCCCAGGATCTCGACCACGAGGATCGAGCGCCCGTCGCCGAACAGGCTCACCTCGTGCGGACTGGCCGGCTTGGCCGCGAACGACGACTTCGCCGCGTGTGCCTTGGGGAGCGGGGCAGCCGGCTCGTCGGCGAGGAAGTCGAGCGCGCCCTCGAGCTGGTTCTGGATGTCCGCCCCGGAGAAGGGCTCCGGACGGTCGTGATGCGAGTCGCTCGCTTCGGGCGGCATGGGGAAGAGGCCCTGGGTAGAAGGTGCCTGCCCGATGTTCGGCCGTCGGCGGTGCCGGACTGGAACGGGACGCGCGGGCGCCGCTCCAGCCGCCCTCGCTCCAGATCGCCCACCCTCCGCCCCCCCCCAGTTCAGAGCGGGAACGCGCCGTCGCCCGGCGTGGCATGCCCGAGGCGCTCGGCGACCGCGATGAACCGGTTGTACTGCCGCCGCAGGTGGAGAGGCACGTCGGCGTAGACGTCCTCGACCAGCGTCTTGAGCGCCATCTTCGGCGCGGCTTCCTGCACGTGGATCTCGGCGTCGATCTCCGCCGTCAGCTCGGCCTCGATGCGCGCGCGGTCGCCCTTCGCGAGGACGCGCTGCGAGGCGAGCAGCGTCTCGAAGCGATCGAGCGGGTCCTTCGCGGCCCACGCGGCGACCTCGGCCTCGTCGCGGTACTTGGTCGGATCGTCCGAGCTCGAGTGGCCGAGCATGCGGTACGTCTTGAGCACGACGAGCGACGGCTGGCCGGCGAGTGCGAGCTGGTGCGCTTCGCGACACGCCGCGAGCGTCGCGAGCACGTCGTTGCCGTCGACCTCGCGGCCGGGCATGCCGTACGCGACCGCCTTGTCGGCGAAGCTCTTCGCGGCCGTCTGCTTGGCCGAGCACACCGAGATCGCCCAGCCGTTGTCGATGCACACGAAGTAGCACGGCACCTTCCACACCGCGGCGAAGTTCATCCCGCTGTGGAAGCCGTTCGAGCTCGTGGCGCCGTCGCCGAAGTAGATCGCGTGCACCTCGTCGAGCTGGCGCTGCTTCGCGGCGTACGCCGCGCCGACGCCGTGCGGGATCTGCGTGCCGATGACCGACGACCAGCTGGGGTAGTGCGACCCCTTGTGCTGGAAGTGGTTGCACATCTGGCGGCCCTTCGCGGTGTCGTTGCTGTTGCAGTACATCTGCGCGATGTACTCCGACAACGGCAAGCCGCGCATGACCGCGGCACCGCCTTCGCGGAGGCCCGACCACAGCCAGTCCTGCGTCCGCAGCGCGTAAGCCGAACCGATCAGCGCCGCTTCGAGGCCCTTCGCGGTACCGACGAAGCCGACGCGGCCCGCGCGCTGGAGCTTGAGCATGCGCTCGTCGAGCACGCGCACGCCCAGCATGTGGCGGAACAGCGCGCGCAGCTCCTCGGGGCCGAGATCGAGCGTCGTCGGCTTGGCGCCACCGCGCTCACGGGTCGGATTGGTCTGGGCGCTCACGGTTCGAACGGGACAGGATAGCCGGGCGCGGATCGCGGCGCAGCGTTCTCGCGGAGTCCGTGGCGCGGTTCAGGCCGGCGTCAGCACGGTTCCGGCGCGCTCGCCGGTCTGCCTGGAATCCAGGACGGCGACGCGGCCGGCCACGACGACGTGCAGGATGCCCTCCGGGGAGAGGCGCGGCTCCGCGAACGTGGCGCGGTCCCGCACGCGCTCGGCATCGAACACGACGAGGTCGGCGTGGAATCCGGGCAGCACGCGGCCGCGCTCCGCGAGACCCGCGCGCTCGGCCGGCAACGCCGAGAGCTTGCGCACCGCGGTCGCGAGGTCGAACGCCTTCAGCTCGCGGCAGTAGCGGCCCAGCACGCGCGGCGCGGTGCCGAAGCTGCGCGGGTGCGGACGCGACGACGGGCCGCCGGTCGCGGGCTGCACGTAGCCGTCGGAGCCGACGCACACGAGGCGGTGCGCCAGCACGCGCGCGACGTCGCTCTCCTGCATCGCGTGCCCGACGTACGAGACGCCACCCTTCTCGTGCTCGAGCAGGCGCAGGAACGCCTCGGCCGGCTCGACGTTCCAGCGCGCGGCGATGTCGGCGATCGACAGCCCCGTGAGCGCGCGATCGTCCCCGGACAGCTCGCTCGCGACGGCGATGCGGTCGAAACCGCCGGGCTCGTTGTCGACGTGCGCGACGAGTTCGGCGCGGATGCGCGCGCGCGAGGCCGGGTCGGCGAAGCGCGCGAACATCGGCTCGTCGCCGCCGTCCTTGACCCAGGCCTCGAGCAGGATCGTGAGGCCCGTCGAGTACGCGGTGTACGGGTAGGCGTCGGCGCGCACGTCGAACCCGTCGGCCACGGCGGCCTCGATGCGCGCGAGCGCGCCGTCGAGCTTGGGCCAGTTCTTCGTGCCGCACGACTTCAGGTGCGAGACCTGCACGCGCGCCTTGGATTCGCGCGCCAACGTCAGGATCTCGTCGACGGCCTCGAGCAGGAAGCGGTCCTCGCTGCGCATGTGCGACGCGTACAGACGTCCGCGTCGCGCGACGACCTTCGCCAGCGCGCGCAGCTCCTCGGGCGGCGAGTAGATGCCGGGCACGTATTCGAGGCCGCTCGACAGACCGAATGCGCCTTCGTCGAGCGCGCGCTCGACCTCGCTTTCGAGCGACTTCAGCTCCGCGGCCGTGAGAGGACGATCGACCTCCCCGATCAGGTTCTCGCGCAGCGTGCCGTGCCCCACGAGCAACGCCTGGTGGATCGCTGGCCGAGCCGCGTCGACCGCGCGCAGGTACTCGGCCACCCCGGCGAACGCGCGGTCCGCACCCGCACGCGTCGGAGCGGCCGAGCCGCCGCAGTTGCCCGTGATCTCCGACGTGTAGCCCTGCAGCACGCGCGAATCGGCCGCGGGGCAGTCGAGGATCGAACGGTCGGAATGGCTGTGCAGGTCCACGAACCCCGGCGCCACGATCAGGCCGCGCGCGTCGATCGTGCGGCGCGCCTGCTCGCGGTCGATGTCCCCGATCGCCGCGACGCGACCGTCGACCACGCCGACGTCGGCGCGCCGCGGCGCGGAGCCCGTGCCGTCGACGAGCGTCCCGCCCTGCACGAGGAGATCGAAGCGTTGCGCCCGCCGCGTGCTCGCGCAGGCGGAGAGCGCCCACCAGAGCGGCGCGCACGCAGCCGCGCGCACGACGTCGCGTCGTGTGGCGCGGATCACAGCGACAACTCCACGCCGAGCCCGGGACGATTCGCCGTGCGCAGGCACCCTTCCACGAGCTCGAACCCACCGCGCGCCGGATCGCGCGCCAGGTCCAGGCTGCCGTCCAGGTCGAGGTAGCGCGTCGCGGGACACGCGAAGGCCGCGTGCAGCGCGGCGGCGATGCCGATCTCGCTCTCGTCCATGCAACCCCACATGATTTCGATGCCGTTGTCCGCCGCGGTGCGCGCGATGCGCAACGCCGGCGCGATCCCGCCGCATTTCATCAGCTTGATGTTCCACACGCCGTACGGCCGCGGATCCTGCGCGAGTTCGAGCGCGTCGCGCTCGTCGTGCAGGCTCTCGTCGGCCATCAGCCAGCGCCGCACCGCGGCCGGCAGTCGGCGCAGCTCCTCGTCGCGCTCGGGCGGCGCAGGCTGCTCCAGCACCTCGACGTCGAGGGCACGGAGGCGTGCGTGGCAGCGCTCGACCAGCGCCGGCTCGTAGCCGATGTTCGCGTCGGCGCGCAGCGCGATCGACGGTCCGACGTGCTCGCGCAGGCGCTCGACGAGCTCCATGTCGGCCTCGAACGACTCGCCGATCTTCACCTTCAGGGCGCGAAAGCCGCGCGACACGTACTCGTCGGCCTCGGCGAGCGTCTCGTCGAGCGGCAGGATCCCGATCGTGATCGAGGTCGAGAGCTCGCGGTGCACGCGCCCGAGCAAGTCCACCAGCGGCCGTCCCGCGAGCCGCGCCCACAGGTCGTGGAGCGCCATGTCGAGCGCGGCGCGCGCACCGGGCGCAGCGGGAGTCAGCGCGTCGAGCGAGCGCACGAGCTCGTGCACTTCGCCGATGTCGCGCCCGGCGAGGCTCGATCCGTGCTCGAGCGCCGCGAGGCACGTCGCGAACGTCTCGCCGGTGATCTCGGGCTCGGGCGTCGCGCTGCCGAACCCCGAGACGCCGTTCGCGGCCTCGACCCGCACGAACGCCATGCACACCGCGTCCGTCGACTGGCCCGCGATCCGGTACGGCCGCTTCAAGGGCACCGCGAGCGAGTGCACCGCGATGCGCGCGATCCTCACGGCCGGCGCGCCTCGGCGATCAGCACGCGCAGCGCGGGCACGAGCCGCGCGCCGCCGTCCGACAGCGGCCAGACCGTCGGCAGGCCGGTCTCGCGCTCGATCGCGGCGCGCACCGGCTCCCGTTCGGTCGGCGGGACACCCTCGTCGTTCAACGTGATCCCGAGCACGCGCGCGCCGTACATCTCGATCAGCGAGATCTGCTTCGCGAGCGGCGCGATCACGTTGTGCAGGTGCTCCTGGTCGTCGTGGTAGCGGCGTCCGGGCGCGTGCTGCAACACGACGCCGCGCGATTCGGCCGACAGGATCAGCTCCGCGCCGCACGGACCGCTCGGGTTCAACAGCCCTGACTGGCCCTCCAGGAAGATCACGTCGGGCGACAGGTCGCGATCGCAGGCGACGATCGCGTGCTCGAGCTCGCCGCTGACGAAATCGTTGGGCGTCGAATCAAGCACGAATCCGTGCGGGATCCCCTGCAGCCAGCCGGTCTGCCCGGTCGCCACGATCGCCGGAGTCAGGCCCGCGTCGCGGCACGCGGCCGAGAGCACGTGACAGGTCGTGCGCTTGCCGAGCGCGCAATCCGTGCCCAGCACGGCCACGCGCGGCGCGCGCACGTCGCGGATCGCGCCCGACCAGAAGTGCAGATCGCGGCGCGCCTTCGGCTTGCGCACGTCGATCAGCTGCACGCCGGCACGTTTCGCGGCTGCGACGAACGCGGGGTCGTCGCCCAGGAACTCGTGCAGGCCGTTCACGACGCCGACTCCACGCTCGACGACGCCGAGCAGCGCGCGCTTCATGTCGTCGGGCAGCACACCGCCCGAGGTCGCGACGCCGATCACGACGAAGTCCGGCGGCTTCGGCAACGCGGCGAAGGCCGCGTCGAAGTCCGCGAACACCGGGATCCCACACCGTTTCCCGTCGAGCTCGACGCCCGCGTCGCTGCCCGCGCACGTCGAGTCGACGAGCCCCACGAGCTCGAATCGACTCGGGCCGCGCACCAGCCCGTGCGCCGTCTTCGCCGACGCCGTCTTGAACCACGCCTGCGTATAGACGAGCGCCGTGGCGCGTCGCGCGGCCGGCGAGCGAGAGGATGCGGGCTCGATGCTGGTGGCGCCTCTCAGAGCGCGAGGAGGCCCGGGTTCTCGAGCAGGCGCTTCATGAGCACGAGGAAGCGTGCGCCGTCGGCGCCGTCGGCCAGGCGGTGGTCCACCGAGCACGAGAGGTTCATGTACTGGCGCACCTCGATCTTGTCGCCCTGCGGCGTCTCGACGACGCCCGGGCGCTTCATCATCCGGTGCACGCCCAGGATCGCGACGTCCGGGAAGTTGATGATCGGCGTCGCCATGATCCCGCCGATGTTGCCGGCGTTCGTGATCGAGAACGTCGAGCCCTTGAGGTCGTCGGGCCGCACCTTGCCCTGCTTCGTGCGCTCGGCGAGTTCGTTCAGCTCGGTCGCGATCTGCAGGATCCCCTTCGCCTGGACTTCCTTGACGACCGGCACGATGAGTCCGTTGTCCGTGTCCATGGCGATGCCGAGGTTCACGTAGCCGTAGCGCACGATCTCCTGGCTCTGCTCGTCCAGGTGCGCGTTCAGCATCGGGTACTTCGCCAGCGCGAGCGCGGTCGCCTTCATGATGAAGGGCATGTAGGTGACCTTGACGCCCTGCTCCTGGCCGAGCACCTTGGCGGTCTCGCGCAGCCGGACGAGCTCGGTCACGTCGAGCTCCTCGACGACCGTGAAGTGCGGCGCGGTGAACTTCGACCGCACCATCGCTTCGCTGATCTTGCGGCGCACGCCGCGGAACGGAACGCGCGTCTCGCGCTCGCCGGCCGGGATGACGACCGCGGGCGCGGTCGGACGAGCCGGAGCGGCGGTCGCCGGAGCGGATTGAGCCGGCGCCGCGGCGCCCGATTGCGCGAACGCCTCGACGTCGGCACGCCGGACGATGCCGCCGCGACCGCTGGCCGGGACGCGCGACAGGTCGATGCCCAGGTCGCGCGCGACGCGGCGCGCGCTCGGGACGGCGAGCACCTTGCTGTCCGACGCGGAGACGCGGGCCGGAGCGCTGGCGGCGCCGACGAGCGCGGGCTGCGCGACGAGCGCGGGCTGCGCGACG
>JBGAOR010000100.1:0-18662 GCA_044221705.1 Planctomycetota bacterium | reverse complement strand
CCCTCGGCCGGATCGACGCCGAGCCGACGCAGGCGCGCGCGCTCCTCGTCGACGATCGCCGCGCGCACGCCGAGGCGCGGGTGCAGATCCGGCACGAGGATCCCGAGCAGTCCCGCCGCGTCTCGCAGGAGGTGCGCGGTCGGGATCGGCACGCGCCGCCCGTCGCGCGTCGGCGGGACGAAGCTGTGCGTGAGCAGCGCGCGACGCCCCGACAGCGCGACGCCGGCGCGGATCGGTACGCCCGCACGCCACGCGCGCAGCGCCGCGCCGAACGAGTTCGAAAGCAGGAGCACCGCCTCGGCTCCGAACGCGCGCGGCGCGGCGGGCTCGACCGCGCCGTACGCGCGCACCTCGTCCGCGTCGGAGCCCAGCGGCTCGACGAGATCGGCGCACGGTCCGTCGGCCAGCACGCCGGCCAGGTGCTTGCGCACGAAGACGCGCACCTCCGAGAAGCGCGGGTCCGCGCGCGCGGCCTCGAGGACCGGCGTGGCCATGACGAGGTCGCCCACCCAGTTCGGGGCGCGGATCGCGAGTCGCAGCCCGCGATCGGGGCGTGGCGTCGAGACGGTTCGCATCGCGGTTCAGGCGCCGGCTCGCGGCACCCCCGTCTCGACCGGCCGATGCGCAGCGATTCGGCGGGCCTTCGCGAGGGCCGCGCGCAGGAAGCGACGCCGCGCACGCCGCTCGACGACACCGCGTCGGTCCAGGTAGCGCGCGACGAAGGCCAGGCGCTCGCGATCCCCGACGGGATGCGGCAGGGAGCTCAAGAGCGCGCCCACGTCCTTCACGAACCACCGGCCGCGAGGGATCGGCGCACGGCCGGCGCGACCGACGTCGATCAGCACGAGCTCGCGCCGAGGCTCGCGCAACAGCAGGTGGTGCGCGGAGAAGTCGCGGTGGCACCAGCCGGCGCGGTGCAGCTGTGCGAGGAGCGCCGCGATGCGCTCGAGCAGCGCGCGGCGCTCGTCCGCGCGTCCGCGCTCGAGCCGGTCGCGCGCGGTCTCGACGTGCTCGACGCGCTCCATCGCGACGACGGACCCGGCGGGACCCGCGGCGAATCCGAAGCTCACCGGCACCGGCAGGCCCAGCTCCGCGAGCCGCACGAGCGCCTCGTGCTCGCGCCGACCGCCGGGCCTCGCGCCGGGCCGTGCGCGCTTGACGACGATCGCGCGGCCGTCGGCGGTGCGGTGCAGGAACGTCTCGCGACCCTGCAGCGCGCGCAGAGGTCGACGGACCTCGAGCGCGATCAGGCCGCGCAGTTCCTCGGGCTCGAGCGTGCGGATCAAGCGCGCGGATCCTAACCGCGCGTCGGCGGACCGAACGCCGTTCCCGCCCTCGCGCGCGCCGAAACGCACCTCGAACCCGCGCCGGGCGCGCGCGGGCCGGCCTGCCGCCGGGGGAGCACGGAACGAGTCAGGTCGCGATCGCGCGCGGGACGAAAGAGGTCGAGGTTTCCCGTTCCATCGGAGATCGACCATGGCCCTCGAGCACGCGCAGATCGAAGCCGCCGACAGGCTCTGGAGCCGACTCGACGACGTGCGGCAGGCGGACCGCGCGCTCGCGTCGCTGCAGGGGTCGCTGAGCACCTTCGACGGCCCGTCGACCCTGCTCAAGGTGCTGGCGCTGCACCCGATCGACACCAGCAAGACGCACGTGGGGCATCCGCTCGCGCGCGAGATCAGCGAGCTCCTGAAGCACGTCGACACGCAGCGCTGCGGTCTCGAGGTCGTCGATGCGCTGGCCGCGGTGGCCGATCGCCACGGCAAGAGCTCCTACGACGGTCTGGGGTTCGCGTCGCGCTTCGCGCACCACTTCCTCGACAGCGAGCGCTTCCCCGTGCTGGATGCCTGGTCGGAGCGCGCCCTGCAGGCGCTGCTCGGCGGCGAGCTGCTCGGCGCCCCCGGCGACGGCCGCTACGCACGTTTCGCGCGGAGTTTCGCGCACGTCGCCGGCCCGCTGGCGCTGAATCGGCGGCGTCGCCTGGGCCGCTGGCTCTGGCTCGCGGGTCAGTGCCGCGCCTGGCTCGCCAACCCGCGGACCGCGATCCAACGCGAGGTGCGCGAGCTGTTCGAACGGGCACCCGAGGACGTCGCCCAGCTCCTTCCGCCAGAGCTGCGCGCGGAGGTCGCGGAGCGCGGCGCGACGCCTCGCGCGGCCCACGATCGCGAGCCGCTCCCGGCCCTGCCTTCGACGTCCGGACAGGGCTCGCTCCCCGCTCAGGCCCGAACCGTGCCGGATCCGGGCCGGTAGCCGCACGCGGCCGCGAACGACGCGCGCCGCGTGCTCAGCGCTCTGCAGGCGCGGTCTGCGCGGGCGGGACGCGCGCATCGTGGACCAGGCGGATGATCCGGTAGAGGTCGCCGTCGTCGAACGGCCGGCCGCCCTCCGTGTCGACGCGGTGCACGAAGACCAGCTTGTGCTTCGGATACACGCCGAGCATGTGCACGCCCGCACCCGTGTGGAAGAACGACGGATGCTCGTCCCCTGCTTCGGGCACGAGGACGTCCCACAGCATCCCGTACGCGAGTCCGTAGCGCTCGTCCACGATCGACACGGGCTGCGTGCTCCGGTCGATCCACTCCGCGGGGACGATCTGGCGTCCGTTCCACGAGCCGCGCTGCAGGTAGAGCTGGCCGTAGAGCGCCAGGTCGTGCGCCGAGAGGCGGAAGTGCCAGGCGGGGTAGCGCGAGCGATCCGGCTCGAGCTGGTAGTAGCCGTCGGCATCGTCGCCGACCGGCCGCGATCCATCGGGCTGCGGCACGATGCGGTTCGCGAAGTCGACCATCCCCAGCGGCTCGGCGATGCGCGCCGCGAACGCGTCGAACACGCTCGTCCCGGAGAGCTGCTCGAACACGCGTCCGGCGACGTTGAAGTCCCAGTTGTTGTAGTACCAGTGCGTGCCCGGCGCGTGGCTTCCGCGCGCGGGTCGCGAGCTGCTCATCCCTTCGGATTCGGCCGCGGCCTCGTGGTAGACGCCCGATCGCGACTGCAGCACCTGCTCGAGCGTCGCGCGCTTCTCCTCGGCCGTCAGCGACGGCGGGATGTCATCGATCCCGAGTTCGGCCAGCGTCGCCTGGAGGTCGACGCGTCCTTCCGCGTAGCACGTGCCCATCAGCCCGTTGAGCAGCGCCTTGCGGATCGAGTGCACGAGCCGCTTCCGGTGGATGTCGCCCCACTCGAAGAACACGCGACCGTCGTGCAGCAGGAGCAGCGACTCCGAGCCGGCGGCGGCGAGCAGCGCGGGCAGCTCGGCCAGCCTCTCCGCGGAGTACCCGGCGGCCTCGGGCGTGATGCGCTCGAAGCGGTCGCGGGGCTCGGAGCGCGGCGAGGCGCAGGCGGCGACCAGGGTTCCCGCCAGAGCCCCCAGCGCGGCGACGCGGGAACGCGGCGCAGCGCGGTGCGGATCCGGGCTCGTGCGCACGTTCACACGGCCATGCTGCCCCGCCGCCGGTGGCGCCCGCAAGGAACGCCGAGCCCGCGTGCAGCGCTCTCACCCGGCCTCGATGCCGCAAGTCCCGGCCGACCGGGCCGGCCGGTCGTCGACCAGGATCCTCCGGCCGACCGCGCTCGGCCCGACCCGGGGCAACAGCGGCTGCTTCACGGGCTACGCGACCGAGCTCGTGGACTCCGAGGAGCTCGGGATCGCGACCGCGGTGCAGGTGAACACGGCCGACCCGTATCCGCGCGGCCTCGCGACGTTCCCGGTCGAGGCCGCGCGGACGGCTTCAAGGGGGCTCCCCAGCGAGGCCGCGCGCCCGTCGCGCAGGGGGACGACAGGCGGCGCCGGCCGGGGCCGCGCGGGCTGACCGCGGGTGCATGGCCCCCCTCGCGCACCCGGTCGCCGGGATCTACCCTGAGCGGCTCCACCGGCCCCGCCGAGCGCGCGTTCCAGCGCGCCGGCCGCGAGGCCCACCCCACCGGATCGACGCATGTCCACTGCCCCCGCCGCGGCCCAACCCAAAGCCCAGCCGAACGAGTTCAACCCCTTCGAGTCCATGGCGCAGCTGTTCAACACGGCTGCCGACCACCTGGGGCTCGACCAAGGCCTGCGCGAGGTCCTGCGCCGCCCCGACCGCGAGATGACGGTCGCGATCCCGGTCGTCATGGACGACGGGCGCATCGAGGTGTTCACGGGCTACCGCGTCCAGCACAACTTCTCGCGCGGACCGTGCAAGGGGGGCATCCGGTACGCGCCCGACGTGAACCTCGACGAGGTGCGCGCGCTGGCGGCCTGGATGACCTGGAAGTGCGCGGTCGTCGACGTGCCGTTCGGCGGCGGCAAGGGCGGCGTGATCTGCGACCCGCGCAAGCTGTCGAAGGGCGAGCTCGAGCGCATCACGCGCCGCTACACGGCCGCGATCCTCGACATCCTCGGGCCGGACCGCGACGTCCCGGCGCCGGACATGAACACGAACGAGCAGACGATGGCGTGGCTCATGGACACGTACTCGATGCACGTGCGCAAGACGACGACCGCCGTCGTGACCGGCAAGCCGATCGCGCTGGGCGGCAGCCGCGGGCGCGCGGAGGCGACCGGCCGCGGCGTGCTCTTCATCACGCGCGAGGCCTGCAAGAAGCTCGGCATCCGTCCGCAGGACGCGCGCGTCGTCGTGCAGGGCTCGGGCAACGTGGGCGGCATCGGCGCGATGCTCCTGCAGCGCGAGGGCTACAAGATCATCAGCATCAGCGACCAGTACGGCGCGATCCTGAACGAGAAGGGACTCGACATGCCCGCGGTGCTCGCCCACGTGAAGTCCACGGGCAAACTGCAGGGATTCCCCGGCGCCCAATCGATCGAGGGCGGCAAGAAGCAGCTCGAGATCCCCTGCGACGTGCTCGTGCCGGCCGCGACCGAGAACCAGATCACGAGCGAGAACGCCGCGCGCATCCAGACGAAGCTGATCGTCGAGGGCGCGAACGGCCCGTGCACCGCCGTCGCCAGCAAGATGCTCGACGAGCGCGGCATCATGGTCGTGCCGGACATCCTGGCCAACGCCGGCGGCGTCACGGTCAGCTACTTCGAGTGGGTCCAGGACCGCATGGGCTACTTCTGGACCGAGGAGCGCGTGAACAGCTCGCTCGAGCAGATCATGGTCAAGTCGTTCGAGGACGTGTCCGCCGTCGCCGCCAAGTACAAGGTCTCGATGCGCATCGCGGCCTACATCCTCTCGATCGACCGCGTCGCGACCGTCTACCGCCTGCGGGGGGTCTTCGCGTGATCTCGGCCAGCGACCTGTCCGCGCTCGACTACGACGATCCGGCGCCTGTCACGCACGCCGTCGAGGACGAGAACCCGTTCGCGACGATGATGGCGAGCTTCGACGAGGCCGCCGACCGCCTCGGGCTCGACCCCGACATCTACGCGATCCTGCGCAAGCCCGACCGCGAGATCCAGGTGTCCCTGCCGGTCCAGATGGACGACGGCACGATGGCCGTGCTCGACGGATTCCGCGTGCAGCACAACGCCGGGCTCGGGCCGTACTTCGGTCCCCTGCGCATCCAGGCCGGCTTGCGCATGGACGAGCTGCGCGCGCTGGCCGGCTGGATGACGTGGAAGTGCGCCGTGCTCGACGTCCCGTTCGGCGGCGCGGCGGGCGGGATCCGCATGGCCTCCTCGCGGCACAGCCGCGGCGAGGTCGAGCGCGCGGTGCGCCGCTACGTCGCGGCGATGCTCACGGACATCGGGCCCGAGCGCGACATCTTCTCGTCCGACGTCGCCACCGACGAAGGGATCATGGCCTGGGTGATGGACACCGTGTCCATGCACGCGCGCCACACCGAGAACGCGGCCGTCACGGGCAAGCCCTTGTGCCTGGGCGGCACGCACGGGCACGCCGATTCCGTCGCGCAGGGTCTGCGCGCGATGCTGAGCCAGGCGCTCGAGCTGGCCGGCCTGCCGAAGCGCGGCGCGCGCATCGTGATCCAGGGCGCCGGCATGCGCGGCGGGAACCTGGCCCAGCTGCTCGTCGCGGACGGTCACAAGATCATCGGTCTGTCGGACGTGCACGGCGGGCTCTACGACGAGCGCGGACTCGACATCAAGTCGCTGCTCGCGTGGCGGGCCGAGCAAGGTTCGCTGCGCGGCGCGCTCGGTTCGTTCGAGCGCATCACGAACGAGGAGATGCTCGTGCGCCCGTGCGACGTGCTGATCCCGTGCGCGGTCGCCGGCACGGTGCACCTGCGCATCGCGCGCCAGCTCCAGGCCCGGCTGATCATCGAGGGAGCGCACGGTTCCGTGTCGTCGCGCTCGGACCGCGTGCTCTTCGAGAAGGGCGTGCACGTCGTGCCCGACATCCTGGCGACCGGCGGCGGCGCGGTCGTGAACTACTTCGAGTGGGTCCAGAACCGCGCCGGCTACGCCTGGAGCGCGGAGACGGTGCAAGAGCGCCTGCTGCACTACATGACCGGCGCGTGGCTCGAGGTCGTGAAGCTCTCGAAGGAGCACAAGGTGAGCCTGCGCATGGCGGCCCACATGCTGGCGGTCCGCCGCGTCAGCCAGGCCGACGGGTTGCGCGGCGTGTACGCGTAGGGCGGATCGCACGCGATCCGGTGACCGGCCGCGGGCGCGAGCGCGCCCGCGGCCGGTTTTCCAGGAGCCGGCGCGTCCGGGGGGATCCGCGACCGTGGCCAACCATGACGGCGTTCCTCAGGAACCTGCAATCGCCGCGCGCGCGTGGGCCTGGGAGCGTATTGGTCGCCACGGAGCGCGTACCTAGACTCCGCCCGCTGCGTCGACCGCGCGGACGTCTCGCGTCGCGCAGCACCGGCCTTCCGCCGGCATCCCGTCCCCTCGAGAGTTTCGCACCATGCGCTCGATCCGCCTCGCCGCTGCACTGTTCGCGACTGCATTCCTGTCCGCCGCCTCCTTCGCCGGCAACGGCGCGCCCGACGCGGGCAGCCTGCTCGTCTTCCCCTGCTTCGATTCGACCGGTCCCGGGTTCACCGCGATCACGGTCACGAACACGAACAACAACTTCACCCAGGTCGGCAATTCGTTCGCCGGCTCCGTCGACGTCCACTTCATCTACGTGAACGGCGACCCGGTCGGCGACGTCTTCTACTGCCAGGAATTCGACCGCAACCACCTGCTGACGCCGAACGACACGCTCACGGTCCGCTCGGACCTGCACAACACGTCGTTCGAGCGCGGCTACGTCTACGTGTATGCCCGCAATCCGAACACGTTCGCGGCCATCTCGTGGAACTACCTGATCGGCAGTTCGGTGCAGATCGCCCCGGACACGTACACGGAGGTCACGCCGTTCGTCTTCCGCTCGGGACGCGGCGCCACCGACGGCAGCCCGACGGACATCTCGCCCGCCGACGGCGAGCGGAACCTCGACGGCACCGAGTACGAGCGCGTCGTCGACACGCTCATGGTCCCGCACTTCTTCGGCGAGCCCAGCATCACGCAGGGCATCGGCAGCGATCCCCAACCGTACCCGGAGACGAGCCTGGTCCTGATCAACTTGACCGGCGCCGGCCAGTTCACCGCCGTCGTGAACTTCCTCGTCTACAACGACAACGAGAACCAGTTCTCGGCGCAGACCACCTTCCGCTGCTGGACGAAGCGCCGCCTGCGCGACATCAACGGCGTCTTCCTGCAGCAGTTCCTCTACGACTCGAACGACTCGCCGACCGAGCAGATCCAGGGCCTCGAGTCGGGCTGGTACCGCATCAACGGCGGCACCGCGTTCTCGACCGCCGACAGCGTCAACAACGCGGCGATCCTGGCCGTGCAGATCTCGTCCATGCGGATCGACGGCCCCAACCGCTCTACGGCGAACCTGCCCTTCACCCAGGGCCTGAACCCGACGGAGGGCGAGCTGCTCTCGCAGTCGATCTTCCACGACTGAGAGTCGTCGCGGATCGCATCGGATCGCGCCCGGTTCCCGATGGGGGCCGGGCGCGGTCGTTTCGGGTCGACGTCTCAGGCCGGCTCCCTGGTCCCTAGTTGCGCGCCCGGACCTTCATGGCCGCAAGATCCCAGGCGAAGCGCGCCGCGGCGAACAGGAGCGCGATCGCCACGAGCACGCGCGCCGAGCTCGTGACCGCCTCGACGTGGACGAGTTGGATCCCCGTCGCCGCGCCGAGCACGGCCCCGCCGGCGAGCCACAGCGAAGCCGTGCTGTGGATCTCGCCGTCGCGCCGGTAGAGCCACACGGACTGCCAGGCGGTGACGGTCGACATCGCCATGCTGCAGGCGCGCGCCGTGAGGAAGCCCATCCACGGCGCGCAGTACAAGAGCGCCGGCACGGCCACCAGCCCACCGCCGATCCCGAGGAGCGGCGCGACGACGCCCGCGCACAGCCCGATGATGGCCACGCGCGCGAAGTCCGCCGTCGCCAGCTCGTGGCGAGCCGCCCCCGCGACGAACACGCCGCGCGCGCCGTCGTCGACGAGCAGCTGGATCGCCACGCCGACGAGGAGCACGGCGAAGAAGCCCTTCAGCACTCCCGTGGTGACGCGCTTCCCGATCGCGAAGCCGATGCGCGATCCGACGACGCTCCCCGCGACGAGCGTCAGGACGACGTCGAGGCGCAGCGCCGACTCCGCGTGCACGGCCTCGAGCAGCGTCGCGCTGGCCGTCGACGCGGCCACGAGCACGAGCGAGTTCGCGACGGCCGTGCGCAACGGCATCCGGTACACGTAGTGGAGCAGCGGCACCGCGAACACGCCGCCGCCGATGCCGCACAGCGTGCTGTACGCGCCGATCAGCGCGCCGAGGAACAGCAGCCAGTGCGCACGCGGCGCCTTCGCGCCCGGGCCCGGATCCTGCGCTCCCTCGCCGCTCACGTGGCGGACCGCGCGATCCGCGCGAGCAACGCGCTCGAGGAACGGTCTTTCGGATCGCCGCAGATCGCGATCTCGATGCCGAGCTCGCGGTCGATCGCGGCCTCGGGCACGCTCGCCGGCGTGTAATCCGTGCCCTTGGCGAGCACGTCCGGGCGCAGCGCGCGCAGCGTCGCCTCGAGCGTGGCCTCGCCGAAGCTCGTCACGAAGTCGACGCAGCGCAGCGACGCGACGAGCTCCGCGCGCTCGGCCAGCGCGACGAGCGGGCGGCCGGGACCTTTCAGGCCGCGCACCGACTCGTCCGTGTTCAGCGCGACGACCAGGCAGTCGCCGCGCGAGCGCGCGTCGGCCAGGTAGCGCGCGTGGCCGACGTGGACGAGGTCGAAGCAGCCGTTCGCGAGCACCACGCGGCGCACGGATCCCGCAGCGCGTAGCGCGCCCAGATGCGCCGCCAGTTCCTCGCGCGATCGCAGGAACCGTCCGCTCACGTGCCCTCGACGACGGCGAACGTCGGGCTCGGCGCGGCGGCGAGCGCGGCGGCGAGCTGCGCCGGGGAGCACGTCGCCGCACCCGACTCCATGACGACGACACCCGACGCGGCGTTCGCGAGGCGCATCGCCTCGGCCGGATCGATGCGCGCGGCCAGCGCGAGCGTGAACACGGCGGCCGCGGTGTCGCCCGCGCCGCACACGTCGGTGACCTCGCCGTCGCCCGAAGCGGGGATCCACAGGCCGCCGGTGGCGACGCCCTCGCCGAACAGAGCCATGCCCAGGTTGCCGCGCGTCACGAGCAGCCAGCGCGCGGCGACGCGCGCGAGCAGCTCCTGCGCCGCCGCGCGCACCGCGCGCGCGCCGGCGAGGTCGTCGACCGAGCGCCGCGCGAACGTCGCGAGCTCGCCCACGTTGGGCGTCAGCGCGCTCAACGCCCCCGCGAAGTCCTCGAGCCCGCGGCGCGGGTCGAGCACGGCGATGCGCCCGGCGTCCGTGAAGGCGCGCGCGAGCCGCGCCGCCTCGAGGCCCACGATGCCGTACTCGTAGTCGGAGACGAGCAGCGCGTCGAACTCGTCGATGCGCGCGTGCAGCGCGGCGACCGCCGCGGTGCGCACGGCCTCGGGGAGCGGCCCCGACGGCTCGCGGTCGATGCGCAGGATCTGTTGCGGATTGCGGCGCGATTCCGCGGCCAGGACGCGCGTCTTCGTGGGCGTCGTCCAACCCGGCACCGAGGCGACCGAGCCGACCTCGATGCGCTCGGCGTCGAGCGCCGCGGCGAGCTCGCGGCCCGTCGCATCGCGGCCGACCGCGCCGAACAGCGCGACCTGCGCTCCCTGCGCGCGCAGGTTGCGCGCGACGTTCGCGGCTCCGCCGCAGCCGAGCTCCTCGCGGTCGTGGCGCAGCACCATCACCGGCGCTTCGCGCGAGAGCCGCGAGGGACGCGCGTACAGCCAGTGGTCGGCGATCAGGTCGCCCAGCACGGCGATGCGCAGGCCGGAGAAGGCTCCGGCGTGCGCGCCGGCGGAGGAGGATGCGGCGTCCACGGCCTCAGCACACCTCGGCCGCCGCCGCGGCGAGCGCCGCGTCGCGCCGCAGCACGGCGGTCTCGCGCGCCGCATCGCGAGCAGCGCCGTGCAGTTCGACCGACGGCTTCGCGGCCGCCGTCGTCCATTCGAGCCCGCGCTCCTCGGCCAGGTAGAAGTCGCTGCGCACGCCCATGAACGCGTTGTAGCGGATCGCGTAGTGCTCCTCGCCCGCCGCGACCGCGGCCGCGGCCAGCTCGGCGTCGATGCGACGGACCTGCGGCTTGAACGCGGCCCATTCCCGTTCGTCCAGCGCCAGCACGCGCTCGACGAGCGGCGCGTAGCGCGCCGACGCCGGCGCCTCGCGGAAGCGCGACATCCGGCTGTTCACGAACCACGGCATCAGGCTGCCGAGCTTGTCGATGAACAGGTTCTCCTGCGCGCCGAAGTCGAGGATCGAGCCCTCGGTGAAGTCGGCCAGCTCGCGCGGCGCCGCCGGATCGAAGTAGCCGCCCTCGATCGCGAGCCGGTACGAATCCGTGCCCGGGAACGGATAGAAGAACGACGTGCGGTAGCGGCCGATGCGCGCTTCCGCGAGCAAATCGACGGTCTCCCAGCGCTCCGCGTGCGTCTCGCCCGGCAGCCCGACCATGACGAAGCCCGACGTGTGCAGGCCGTGGCGTTCGCCGGCGTTCACGGTCTCGAAGATGTCCTTCTGCGTCATGTGGCGCTTCAGGACGTCCTTGCGCACGCGCGGCGAACCCGACTCGATGCCGAGCTTCAGGATGCGGCAGCCGGCCATCGACAGAGCCTCGGCGACGCGCTCGTCGAGCTGCTTCACGTGCGCGTTCACGACGAACGGGACGCCGATGCCGCTCTTGGCGTACAGGTCGCAGAACTCGAGCGCGTGCGGCACGTTCTGCGTGAACAGGTCGTCGTCGAGGATGAACGTGCCGACGCCGCGGTAGCGCGACAGCACGAAGCGGATCTCCTCGAGCATCGCGGCCGCGGGCCGGAAGCGGAAGAAGCCGATGTCCTTCACGCTGCGGCCCAGCTCGGCCTTGTAGCGGTCGACGATCTTGTGGTTCAGGCAGTACGTGCAGCGGTACGGGCACCCGCGCGACGTGATGAGCCCGAACCAGCCGTGCTTCTGATCGGTGATGCGCTGGACGTCGAAGAGCGCGTAGTCGGGCATCGGCAGGCGCGCGAAGTCGGGGAACTCCCCCACCGGGTTCGCCACGAACGACCCCGCACCGTGCGTGCCGCGAGCCGCGTCCGCCGGGCGCACGCCGCCCTGCCACGACACGAAGTTGCGCACGTCGTCGGGTCGCTCGCCCAGCTCGACGCGCCGCGCGAGCTCGGCCAGCGCGTCCTCGCACTCGCCGACGCCGACGTGGTCCCACGCGCCGTCGGCCATGACGTCCTGCGGAACCATCGTCGGATGGATGCCGCCGACCACGATCGGCGGGAGCGTCACGCCCGCGGCGGCCGCGCGCGCGCGCAGGTCCTCGGCGATCTCGAGCGCCGCGCGGTACTGCTGCGTGAGGCACGAGAAGCCGATCAGCCCCGGCCGCCACGCACGCACCGTTTCCCAGAGGTCGTCCGCCGTCGGGACGGGCGGCAGGTTCTCGTTCAGGTTGACGAGGCGCGTCTCGTGGCCCGCGGCCTTCAGCACCGCCGAGAGCGACGCGAGCCCGTGGTTGAACCCCATCTGAGTGTAGAGGTTCGGGTAGACGAAGAGGACGCGCACGGGGGACTTCCTGGCGCGGGGAGGATACGGCACGGACCGCTCCGATGTCGCCCCCGCGCGGCCGGCGCGAGGCCCGAAACCGCTAGGATCGCGCGGATGGACCTGCGCATCGCGACCTGCCGCCCGCTCCCCGAGCCCGATGTCGACGAAGACGTCCTCCTCGCGGCTCTCCGGGCGCGCGGCATCGCGGCGCGCATGGCGGCCTGGAACGATCCGGAGGAGGACTGGGACGCGCGCGTCCCGACCGTGATCCGCTCGACGTGGGACTACATCCACGACGTCCGCGCGTTCGAGCGCTGGCTCGAACGCGCCGAGCGCGCCGCGCCCCTCTGGAACCCGAGCGACGTCGTGCGCGGCAACCTGCACAAGCGCTACCTGCTCGACCTCGAGCGCCGCGGGATCCCGATCGTGCCCACGCGCGTGCTCGGGCGCGGATCGCGACAGACGCTGGCGCAGGTCGCCGGCGATCGCCGTTGGGACGACGTCGTCGTGAAGCCCGCGGTCGGCGCCGGATCGTTCCGCACGGAGCGGTTCCAGGCGGACGCGTTCGCCGCGGGAGAAGCGCATTTCGCCGCGCTGCTCCGCGAGCGCGACGTGCTCGTGCAACCCTACGAGCCCTCGGTCGAGGGCCACGGCGAGCGCGCGCTGGTGTGGATCGACGGCGCGTTCACGCACGCGGTGCGCAAGACGCCACGCTTCGGCGCGGACCCCGAGCGCGTCTCGGAGGCTCTGCCGATCGAGCCCGACGAACTCGAACTCGGCCTGCGCGCCCTCGAGCCGCACGCGGAGAAGCTCCTCTACGCCCGCGTGGACATGGCGCGCGGCCCGGACGGCGACCCGCGGGTCATGGAGCTCGAGCTCGTCGAGCCGTCCCTCTTCCTGAAACAGTGCCCGGCGGCCCTGGATCGCCTCGCCGCGGGGCTCGCGCGGCGCTTGCAGTGACCTTGCGTGCCGCCCGCGCGGCCCGGCAGTACCCTGTGCGGCCTTGCGCGCGGCCGGAATCTGCGCGCGCGGCCCCTCGAAACCGATGAAGAACACACTCCCGCTCGCGGCGTTCCTCGCCGCCGGCTGCTCGACCATGACCGCAGACCAAAGCTCCCAACCGAACGGCACCGCGACCGTCGAACGTTCGACGGCCGTGGCCCGCTCGGCGAGCGGCACGTTCCCCTACAGCGTGCAGCGCGAGACGCTGGACAACGGCCTGCGCGTCGTGCTGATCCCGGTTCCGAGCGACGGACTCGCGTCCTACTGGACGGTGGTGCGCACCGGATCGCGCGACGAGGTCGAGAAGGGCGTCACCGGCTTCGCGCACTTCTTCGAGCACATGATGTTCCGCGGCACCGAACGTCACCCAGGCAAGGTGTACGACGGCATCGTGAGCAGCATGGGCGCCGACGCCAACGCCTACACGACCGACGACTACACCGCGTACCACATGTCGGTCGGCACGAAGGATCTGCCGACGGTGATCGACATCGAGTCGGATCGCTTCCAGAACCTGAAGTACACGGAGGACCAGTTCCGCACCGAGGCCGGCGCGGTCAAGGGCGAGTACTTGAAGGGCCGCTCGAGCCCGTTCTCGGTGCTCTTCGAAGCGCTGCAGGACAAGGCCTTCGATGCGCACACGTACAAACACACCACGATCGGCTTCGCGGCGGACATCGAGGCGATGCCGCGCCAGTACGCCTACTCCAAGACCTTCTTCGACCGCTTCTACCGGCCCGAAAACGTCGTGGTCGTCGTGACCGGCGACTTCGACCCGGCGTCGACGATGCGCGAAATCCGCGCCAAGTACGGCCCGTGGAAGAGGGGCTACCAGGCGCCGCAGGTCCCCGTCGAGCCGAAGCAGACGGCCATGCGCCGCGTCGACATCCCGTTCGACGGGCAGACGCTGCCCCTGCTCGTCCTGTCGTTCAAGGGACCGGCGTTCGATCCGGCGGACCGCCTCGCGGTCGCGGGCGAGCTGGCCGGCGAGCTCGGGTTCGGCTCCACGTCGCCGATCTACAAGAAGCTCGTCCTCGACGAGCAACGCGTCGAGATGCTGGGCGCCTCCTTCGACGCGTCGCGCGATCCGGGCCTGTGGAACGTGTTCACGCTGGTCAAGGACCCCGCCGACGTGCGCGCGGTCGAGGCCGAGCTGTGGGCCGTCGTCGACGGCCTCGCGCGCACGCCGATCCCGCAGGCCTCGCTCGACGCGGTGCGCTCGAGCCGCCGCTACGGGTTCCTGACCGCGCTCACCACGCCGGACGGCGTCGCGTCGTCCCTCGCGCGCATCGTCGCGCACACCGGCGACGTCGCGGCCGTCGACACGCAGTACGCGACGCTCGCCGCGGTCACGCCCGAGGACGTGCGTCAGGCCGCCGCGCGCTGGCTCGTGCGCGAGGGCGCTACGGTCGCCACGCTGCACACGAAGGACCAGGTCGTCCCCGACGCGGCCTCGGCCGTCGTGCCGAAGCCGCTGGCCGCGGCGAGCGCGGCGCGCCCCGTCGATCCCATCGCGAAGGCCGGCTCCGAGCGGCTGGCGCAGGCGCCGGTGCTGTTGCCGATCGCCGAGGACCCGACCGTCTCGATCCAGCTCTGGATCCAGTGCGGCAGCCAGGACGATCCGCCGGGCAAGGAGGGCCTCGCCGCGTTGACCGCCGCGATGGTCTCCGAGGGCGCGACGGCCCAACGCTCGTACGACGAGGTGCTGCGCGCGCTGTTCCCGATGTCGGCCAGCTACTCGGCCAACACCGACCGCGAGATGACGATCGTCGGCGGCCTCGTGCACCGCGACATGGCCGAGCGTTTCGCGCGGCTCGTGTGCGAGGCGGTCGCCGAGCCGGCCTTCAGGCCTGAGGACTTCGAGCGCCTGCGCGCCGGCGCGATCTCGTCGATCGAGAACGACCTGCGCTTCGCCTCGGGCGAGGAGCTGGCCAAGGCCGCGCTCCTGGAGCGCGTCTACCGCGGCACGCGCTACGCGCACGTCGAGGGCGGGACGGTCGCGTCGCTGAAGGCCCTGACGCTCGAGGACGTCAAGGCCTTCCACGCCGCGAACTGGACGCGCAAGAGCATCGTGGTCGGCGTCGGCGGCGGCTACGCGGCGGGACTGCCGGAAGCGATCTCGTCGGCCATCGCGCAGAAGGTCGCGCCGGGCTCCGCGCGCACGAAGGTCGCGATCGCGCCCGAGCCCGTCCGCGGCCGGCACGCCGTCCTGATCGACAACCCGTCGGCCAGCGGCACCTCGATCAGCTTCGGGACGCCGATCTCGGTGCGCCGCGGCGACCGCGACTTCTACGCCCTGTGGATCGCGAACTCGTGGCTGGGCGAGCACAGGAACAGCTCGAGCCACCTGTACCAGGTGATCCGCGAGACGCGCGGCCTGAACTACGGCGACTACTCCTACATCGAGGCCTTCCCGCGCGGCGGGCGCCGTTCCATGCCGCCGACCGGCGTCGGACGCTCGAACCGGCTCTTCGAGGTCTGGATCCGCACGATCGCGCCAGAGAACGCGCCGTTCGCGATCCGCGCCGCGCTGCGAGAGGTCGAGACGCTGGCGAAGAACGGCCTGACGCAGGAGCAGTTCGAGGCCACGCGCAACTTCCTGCGCGGCTACACGACGCACTTCGCCGAGTCGACGTACGACCGGCTCGGCTACGCGATCGACGACCGCTACTACGGCGTCGACGGCCATCTCGCGCGGTTCCGCGCTGCGCTCGACCGCACGACGCTGGCCGAGGTCAACGCCGCCGTCGCGAAGTACATGCGGACGGACGACCTCGTGCTGACCGCGGTCACGAACGCTCCGCAGAAGCTGGCGGCCGCGCTGACCTCGGGCGCGCCGACGCCCGTGGTCTACCCGAAGGACGTGACGAAGGACGCCGAGGTGCTGGCCGAGGACGCGGTCATCGCCGCGTACCCGACCGGCATCTCCGCCGCGAACGTCACGACCGTGCCGGTCGCCGAGATGTTCGAGGGCGGCGCGCGACCCTGATCGAGGGCGCGAGTTCGCGAGCGGGGCCGCGCGGCTCGTGCGACGCGCGGCCCCGCCGCGTTGTACCGGTCGGGCCCGAGGGGCCCGTCTCCGCGGCCCGAACGTCAGCCGCCGGACTTCGTCCAGCGCGTGATCCACTCGATCACGTTCTCGTGCCACAGGATCGAGTTGCCGGGCTTCAGCACCCAGTGGTTCTCGTCGGGGAAGCTGATGTACTTCGACGGGATCCCGCGGCGCTGCAGGGCCGTGAACGTGCTCATGCCCTGCGTGTCGACGACGCGGAAGTCGAGTCCGCCGTGGATCACGAGCATCGGCGTCTTCCACTTCCCGACGTGGTCGATCGGGTTGTGCTTCGTGAAGCCGTCGGGCTTCTCCCAGGGCGTGCCGCCGTGCTCCCACTCCGGGAACCACAGCTCCTCGGTGTCGAAGTAGGCCATGCGCTCGTCGAGGTTGCCGTCGTGGTTGACGAGCGCCTTGAAGCGGTCGGTCTGGCCCGCGATCCAGTTGATCATGTAGCCGCCGTACGAAGCGCCCAGCGCCGCGACGCGCGTGCCGTCGAGGAACGTGTACTTCGCGAGCGCCGCATCGAGCCCCTTCATCAGGTCCTCGTACGGCTTGCCGCCCCAGTCGCCGGTGATCGAGTCGGTGAAGGCCTGGCCGTACCCCGTCGATCCGTGGAAGTCGACCATGATCGCGGCGAAGCCGGCGCCGGCGTAGACCTGCGGGTTCCAGCGGTAGTGGAAGTGGTCGCCGAAGCTGCCCTGCGGCCCGCCGTGGATCAGGAACGCCACGGGCCACTTCTTCGCGGCGTCGAAGCCGACCGGCTTCACGAGCCAGGCGTGCACGGTCTCGCCGTTCCAGCCGGCGAACGTGAACGGTTCCGCGTCGCCCATCTTCGCGGCCGCGACGCGCTCGGCGTTGAGGTTCGTGATGCGCTTCGCGTCCTTGCCGTCGCGCGCGCACGACCACAGCTCGGCCGGGCTCGACAGCGTGTCCTGCAGGAAGACGACGCGATCACCGGCCTGGTGCGGGCTGGCGTTCGTGCCGGTCGTGACGAGGTTCGTCACGGCGCCGCTCGCCGCGTCGATCGAGACCAGCGACTTGTGCCCCATGTCGTCGCACGTGGCCAGGATGGCCTTGCCGTCGGTCGTCCAGGCGAGCTCGGAGGGCGACCGATCGAAGGCCTCGGTCAGCACCTTCGGCTTGCCCTTCGGCGGCCAGTCGAGCAGCACGACGCGCTGGCGGTCCGACTCGAAACCCGGACGCGCCATCGCCAGGTACGCGAGCTTCTTGCCGTCGGGCGAGAAGGCCGGCGCCGTGTCGACCGCGCGGTTCTCGGCCGTCAGCGGCTTCGGCGCGGCCGATCCGTCGGCGGGCACGTGCCACAGGTTCGTGTCGTTCGTCCAGGCCTGTTCGCGGCCGGGAACGCGCGCCGTGAAGACGACGTCCTTGCCGTCGGGCGAGATCGCGATCTCCTCGACGCCGCCGAACGGCTTCGTCGGCGTGTCGACCGTCATCCCGGGCGTCAGCGCGCGCGCGCCGCCCTCGGCGTCCCACACGAAGAGGTGCAGGCGCTTCGCGTCCTCCCACGTGTCCCAGTGGCGGAAGAGGAGCGACTCGTAGATGCGCGCCTTCGACTTCGCCTTGGCCTTCTCGGCGTCGTGCGCGGTCGTGCCGGGGATCTCCTTCGCGCCGTCGGCGTCGGGCACGACGTCGAGCACGAGCAGCAGCTTCTTGCCGCCCGGGAACGGGACGAAGCCCTCGACGTCGAGGGGCACGTTCGTGACGACCTGCGGCTCGCCGCCGTCGAGCCGCGCGCGCCAGACCTGCGAGCTGCCGCCGCGCGTCGAGAGGAACAGCACGCTCTTCCCGTCCTCGGCCCAGCGGCCGGCGGAGTCGTTCTCGGGGTGCGAAGTCAGCTGGCGCACGGACGAACCGTCCACGGCCGCGATCCACAGGTCGGTCCGGCCGCGGTTCGCCTCGAGGTCGGTGTCGCGCACGGTGAAGAGCACCGACCGGCCGTCGGGCGAGACCTCCGGTTCCGACACGCGCCGCATGGCCAGCATGTCGTGGACGGAGAACGGGTGCGGATCCGCGGCGCTGGCCGCGACGGCGAGGAGGATGTGCAGCATGGTTCTGTTCGGGGGGATGCGGGCGCGCGCAGGATAGCGGCGGAGCGACCCGCCGCGTCCGACCTTCGCGCCGGCGCCTGTCCGCGCGGCGGCGGATCAGGCGCGGACCGCGCGGAAGAGCCCGACCTCGTGCGCGATCGTGACGCGCAGCGAACCGAGTGTGACGAGCCGCTCGTCCTCGCGCCGCCGCGCGTTGCGGTACGTCGCGAGCGACAGGTCGCGCAGACCCTGCGCGTCGAGCTCGACGACCTCGGCCGTCGCGCGGCGGTCCGCGAGCTCGAAGGCGCCGGCGAGCTCCTCGATCACGCGCGCCAGGCCGGGCAGGTCGCGCGCGTCCTCCAGCGTCGCCGCGCGCAGCTCGCGCAGGTCGCCCGGCCCCGGCACGGCGACGAGCAGCGCGCCGCCCGGTCGGAGGCAGCGCGCGAACTCGTCGCGCGGCCGGCGCGCGTCGATGCTGAGGAAGACGTCGACGCTCGCCGCGCGGATCGGCAGGACGCGGTC
>JBGAOR010000099.1:0-18435 GCA_044221705.1 Planctomycetota bacterium | reverse complement strand
GCGCGGCGCGCGGCGTCGAGGAGGTCGCGGCTCGCGGCGTCGAGGCTCACAGGGTCGAGGCTGACAGGGTCGAGGCTGACAGGGTCGAGTCTCACCGCGATTCGCGCGGCGCGACGCGCGTCGCCTCGCGCAGACGCGCTTCGACGTCGGCCGGGCACTGGAGCAGCTTCTCGCGCGCGAACACGAGCTCCACCGGGCTCTCGCGCTCGGGCAAGAGCCAGAAGTTCGACTGCCACACCGTCTGGTCGATGCACTCGGGGAGGGCGCCCGTGAGGAGCGTGTTCCCCTGCTCGAAGAAGGCGATGTTGATCAGGTTGCCTTCCAGGTCCGCGGCGAACGCCTCCTGGCCCTCGTCTCCGCGCAGCTTGAGCATGCGCGATCCGAGGTAGACCCAGCGGTGCCGCCGCATCGTCGCGCCCGTCCTCAGGTCGAGGATCAGGTCCTCCATGCGGTGGAAGCACGTCTCGCCGTCGAGCTTCCACGCGACGTAGAGGTAGAATCCGTCGCCCTCGGGCGGCGTGATGTCGTACGCCGGCGCGCCGTCGCGGATCTCCTCGAGGGTCGGCGGCGGATCCTTGCGCTGCCAGCGCGCGTTGCGGCCGGGCTGGACGCCCAGCGCCAGGAGCGCCGCGTTGATGCGGCTCGCGGCCACGCTCGTGAGGAACGCGCTCTCGTGCACCGCGCCGCGCGGGTTCACGACGAGGTACTCGAGCAGGTCGCCGCGCACGAGGATCTCGGCCGGGACCGACGCGAAGCCGTGCGCCGCGTCGAGGAGGATCCCCTCCGCGGCGAACGCCTCGCGCAACTTCGCGGAGACGTCCGCGGCGGGTTGCTGCGCGGCCGCGACCACCGCGGGAGCCTCGGCCGAAGCCGCGGACGGGCTCCCAGCGACGAAGACACCGGCGCAGGCCAGCGCGAGACAGGGAAGGGCGAGGACGGCGCGCATCAAGGGCTTCCTACCGAGTCCGGTCGCGCGGTCTCCGTCGAGACCCCGATCCTTTCGAGATCCGTACGGACCAGGTCGCGCACGGCCTCGGCGTAGCGGCGGATCTCGTACTGCGCGTCGGGCTTGAGCCGCTGCTCGAGGAAGTGCAGGACGCCCTGCAGCGACACGGTCCAGTACGCCTGGCTGTACAGGCTCTGCGGCAGGCACATGCGCGCGATCTCCTTCGCGACGCCGCGACGGATGCGCGCTTCGTAACGTTCGTAGGCCTCGCGACATTCGCTGAGCATCGACTCGCGCTCGCCGGCGTGGTCGAAGGCCGTGCCCAGGTCCACCGACGCCTGCTTGTTGCCGTGCGGCGGGTTCGCGCGCAGGACGCGCGGCACGTAGAACTCCGGCTGCCACTCGACGTAGCGCCCCGAGACCTCGTTCCACGAGCAGCCCTTGTCGGTGTCGAACATCACGTCGAAGACCTCGAGCGACACGCTCGCGCCATCGACCTCGTACTCGCGCCAGCCGCTGCCGACCTGGTACTTGAACGCCTGGCGGAAGACGAAGAGCGGCGCCTTCCAGTGGAACGTGTAGAAGGAGTGGCGGTACGGCGACGTGTGGCCGTGCTCCCAGAGGAACGAGCACAGGGCGCGATCCTTGTCGTCGAAGCCCTTCTTCTGGCGCTCGTACGAGATGCGCGCGGCATTGACGACCTTGAGCGCGGGGTCGTTCTGCATGCGGTCGACGAGCGCGACGAAGCCGAGCCCGTCGTCGAGCGTCTCGACCGCGCCCGGCGGGACGTGGAGTGCGTTGGCCTTGGACATTGCGGTGGAGTCTAGCCCTGCTGCGCGCGCGGGAGGAATGCGACGAGGTCGGAAGCGACGAGCGCGCGCGCTCCGAGCTCGGCGGCCGCGAGATCCCCGGCGCGCCCGTGGATCCAGACGGCGCGCGCGGCCGCGTCGAACGCGGTCCAGGCCGGGCTGGCGCACGTCACGGTCTGCGCCAGGTACGCGACCGCGATCCCCGCGAGCACGTCCCCGGCCCCGGCCGTCGCCATCCCGGGGTTCCCCGTGTCGTTCGCGAAGACGCGTTCGCCGTCGGTGACGACGGTGCCGCGTCCCTTGAGGCACACGATCGCGCGGTATCGGCGCGCGATCGCGCGTGCGGCGTCGGCGCGTCCGTCCGGATCGGGCGGCACGTCGCGCCCCAGGAGGCGCGAGGCCTCGCCGGGGTGCGGGGTCAGCACGAGCGGGCCGCGACGCGCTTCGGCGAGCCGCGGTTCGCGCGCCAGGATCGTCAGCGCGTCCGCGTCGAGCAGGAGCGGCACGTCCGCGCGATCGAGCGCCCGCGCGACGATCCCGCGCGCGACGTCGTCGAGGCCGAGGCCCGGCCCGGCGAGCGCCGCGTGGTGATCGCCAGCGGCCAGCGCGTCGAGCGGATCGTGGACGAACACGGCCTCGGGCGCGACGGGCGCGACGATCGCCACGAGCCCGCGGTCGCGGCACGCGAGCCGCACGAGCCCCGCGCCCGCGCGCTGTGCCGCGCGCGCCGCGAGGATCGCCGCGCCGGGCATCCACGCGCTGCCGCAGGCGAGCAACACGCGGCCCGCGGTCCCTTTGTGCGCGTCGAGCGGCAGTTCCGGCGGCGGCGGCGGGTTCCAGGCCATGGCGCCAGTCTAGAGCGCGCGCGAGCGCTCGCCGCAGCCCGAATCAGAACGCGACTTCCGTGCGCCCGACCTCGCGGCCGGCCCAGTTCGTGATCCGCTTCTCCTCCCACGACTCCAGCGCGGCGAGCTCGTCCTGCTTCGCGAAGCCGAAGCGCCGCAGGAGCTCGACGATCACCGGGTGCAGGCCGCGGTAGTTGCCGTCGTCGATCTTGATCGCCAGCGCGCGGTCCTGGCCGCGCACGCCGATCGCGTACACGGCCTCGCCGCCGACCTTCGGGAAGAGCCGCCCGCCGCTGACGCGCGCGATGTCCGTGCAGATGCGCTGGTGGTTGCCGGCGATCATCGCCGGGTTGGCGGCGACGGCGTCGAGCATGCGCTCGCAGGCCGCGCGCCGCTCGGGCCGCAATCCGTGCGGGTTCGACACGCGCGCGAACGCGGTCGCGAGCGCCGTGAGCGGCATCTGGAACGTGGGCGCGCTGCAGCCGTCGACCGCGGTGTACATCTCCCCGTCCTCGAGCCCCGTCATCTCGAGCACGGCCTGCCGTACGAGCTTCTGCGTCGGACTCGAGGGATCCAGGTAGTGGTCCGGATCCGCGCCGATGTGCTTCGCGAGCGCCAGGAAGCCGGCGTGCTTGCCCGAGCAATTGTTGTGCAGCGCCGTCGGCCGCGCCTTCGCGTCGCGCAGCGCGTTGCGCACCTCCGGGTCGCCCGGCGCCTGCGCCCCGCACTGCAGCGCTCCCGGGTCGAGTCCGAGACGAGACAGCACGCGCTTCACGCCCTCGGTGTGGATCGACTCGGCGTTGTGCGACGAGAGCGCGAGCGCGATCTCGCCTTCGCTGAACCCGAAGTGCTCGGCGGCCCCCGTTTCGATCAGAGGCAGGGCCTGGAGGCACTTCACCGAGCTGCGCGTGAAGATCGGCACCTTCCACGAGCCCATTCCGTCGATCACCGTGCCGTCCGCGTCGCACAGGACCCACGCGCCGCGGTGCTGCGACTCGACCCGCGAGCCGCGCCACAGGCGCACGAGCGCGGGGTTCTCGGGGTAGAGCTCGCCCCGGTTCGGGGCTTCGTGCGGAGCGGCGGGGGGCTTCGTCCGGAGCGGGGCGTCCATGGTCGCAAACGCGGAGGATACCACGCCGTGCGGAGGCCGCTTCCGGCGGACCCGCGCGCGTGGCATCCTCCGGGCGTGGGACACGAAGATCCGTCGGCGGGAGTCGTCATGGTGCCGGTCGAGCTCGCCCGGCTCGTGCTGTACGACAACGCCGAGCAGCAGTTCATCTACCTGCGCGAGGTCGGCGGCCAGCGCGGCTTCCCGATCGTGATCGGCGAGTCCGAGGCCAACGAGATCCGGCGCGTCGTGACCGGGCAGAAGACCGAGCGACCGCTGACGCACCAGCTGGCCTACCAGGCGATTCGCGAGCTCGGCCACGACCTGATGCGCGTCGACATCGTCGACCTGCGCAACAACACCTTCTTCGCGCAGCTCGTGCTGCGCGATCCGGCCGGATCGATCACGGCCGTCATCGACGCGCGGCCGAGCGACGCGCTGGCCCTGGCGCTGCGCGCGAAGTGCCCGGTGCGCGTGGCCGAAGCCGTGCTGGCGAGCCTCCTGCCCGACCAGAAGGCCGAGGGCGACGAGAAGTCCGAGCCCGGCCCGGCGACCTGAGGCCGGAGCGCGGGAAGCGCTGGCCGCGCATGCGTCCGAGCGCGTACTCTCCCCGCGGAGGCGTGGCAGAGTGGCCGATCGCGGCGGTTTTGAAAACCGTTGTGCCGCAAGGCACCGGGGGTTCGAATCCCTCCGCCTCCGCCGACCGCCGCGCGGGGATCAGCCCGCGCTCGTCGCGCGCAAGGTCGCCAGGATCGCGCCCTTCTCGTCGAGCAGTTCGAGCGTGTCGCCCTTCACGCGCCACGAGCGCGCCGCGTGCAGGGCGGCGACGAACGCCGACTCCTGCGCCATGAGCTCCGGCGATCCGGCCATGCGCGTCATCGCGAGGTTCTCGATGCGCAACCTCGAGCCGTCGACGGCGTAGGGCCCGAAGAACGAGTTCAGCCCGCTGTTGCCGCGCGCGCTGCCGGTGTCCGGTCCGAATGCGATCGACGCCGTGCGCGAGCCGACGCCCGGGATCGCGGGCTTGCCGCCGACGTCGACGAGCCGCCATTCGGTTCCTTCGAGGGGCAGGTTCGCGCTGGCCTCGTGCGCGCCGGACTCCGGTGCCTTGGACTGCGGATCCGTCGCCGCGCAGGCGCCGAGCAAGGAGAGGACGACCGGCGACAGCAGGGCGAGAGCGTGTTTCATCGCGTGGGATTCCGTTCGGGATCGAGGCGGGCTGCGGGGCGGATCGAGGGCGCACAGGATGCCGTCGAGGGGCCGGATCGCGCCAGCACCGTGCGGGCGACGCGACGCCCGACTGCACGCCCGAGTGCACGCCCGACTGGACGCGCGGGGCGATCGCGCGCAGGATCGTCGCGTGCACAGGAGCTCGACATGATCCAGAAGGCGACCCAAAAGGCGCGCAACGTGCTCGGCGGCGAGTTGGCCACGTGCTCGAAGAAGCCTCTCACCGGATTCCTGCGCACGGGCTGCTGCGAGACGGGGCCGGACGACCTGGGCGTGCACACCGTCTGCGCGCTGATGACGGCCGAGTTCCTCGACTTCAGCCGTCGCGCGGGCAACGACCTCTCGACGCCGATGCCGGAGTACGGATTCCCGGGCCTGAAGCCGGGCGACAAGTGGTGCCTGTGCGCCGCGCGCTGGCAGGAGGCCTTCGAAGCCGGCTGCGCGCCGCGCGTCGACCTGGCGGCGACGCACGCGGCGACGCTCGAGATCGTGCGCCTCGAGGACCTGAAGAAGCACGCGATCGCGGGCTGAACGCCGACTGCGCATGAAGAAGCGTCCCCAGAAGACACGCGGCTACGTCCACGGTTTCACGCGCGACGAGCAGGATCGCCTCTACCGGCAGGCGCGCTTCCTCGAACCGCGCGTGCACGAGGGCATGCCGTTTCGCCGCACGCGGCAGCTGATCGAGATCGGCTGCGGCGTCGGGGCGCAGACGGACATCCTGCTGCGCAGGCATCCCGAGGTGCACGTCACGGGCGTCGACGCGTCGGCGACGAACCTGGCGCGCGCGAAGGCGCACCTCGGCAAGCTGCCCTGGGCGAAGGGGCGCTACGCGTTGCACGCCGGCGACGCGGGCCAGCTCGAGTTCGCCGCGGACTCGTTCGACGGCGCGTTCCTGTGTTGGATCCTCGAGCACGTCGCGGACCCGATGCTGGTCCTGTCGGAGGCGCGGCGCGTGCTGCGGCCCGGGTCCCCCATCGTCGTGACCGAGGTGCAGAACGCGACGTTCTTCCTCCAGCCGTACAGCCCGGCCACGCTGGGCTACTGGAAGGCCTTCAACGAGCACCAGATCGCGCTGCGCGGCGATCCGTTCGTGGGCGCGAAGCTCGGGAACCTGCTGCAGGCCGTCGGGTACCGTGACATCGAGGTCGCCGTGAAGCCGATCCACCTCGACAACCGCGCGCCGGGCGAGCGCGCGGAGTTCCTCGGGTACTGGACCGAACTGCTCCTGTCGGGCGTGCCCAGCCTGCGCGATGCCGGCAAGGTGTCCGAGCGGGTCGTCGAGGACATGAAGGTCGAGCTCCAGCGCGTCGCCCACGATCCCGACGCGGTGTTCTTCTACGCGTTCGTCCAGGCGCGCGCCGTCGTGCTCTGAAGCTCCCGGTCGGGCTCCTGCGGCACCGATTCGCTCTCCCCCGGCGCGTCGCCTTGCCGCACTCCCGGGGCATGGATAGGATTCCCCGCCCACTCGCGGAGAGATGGCTGAGTGGCCGATAGCGCCGGCTTGCTAAGCCGGTGTACTCCGCAAGGGGTACCGAGGGTTCGAATCCCTCTCTCTCCGCCACTCGCGCGCCCTCGCGGCATGCGCGCCGATCGCGAACTCGCACGTTGGCTCGGCTCCGGACCGAGGCGCGCCCTTGCGACCGGAGGACGGCTCCTCTAGACAGCAGGCGATGAGGGCGCGCGGCATGCACGGACTGGGAGGGACGGGCCTCGTCGTCCTGGCGACGCTCGTGCTCGGCGGTTGCGCGACCCAGCGCAAGCTCGTCATCACCTCGACCCCGCCTGGCGCGCTGGTGCGCCTGGACGACACGGTCGTCGGCTCGACGCCCTACGAGATCGCGTTCGACGCGTACGGCACGCGGCGCATCACGCTCTACAAGCAGGGCTACGCCACCGTCTCGCAACAGGTCGTGATCGACGCGCCCTGGTACCTGACGTTCCCGCTCGACTTCGTGACGGAGGTGCTCCTGCCCTTCGGCTGGAAGGACGTGCGGCGCGTCGAGGTCCCCATGCAGCAGGACGTCGGTCCGGTCACCCGACCCGACCTCACGGCCGTCCTGCAGCGCGCCGAGAGCCTGCGACTCGCCGAGCCCAGCGGCCCGCGGCCGTCCACGATCCCCGCGCCGAAGCCGGCGCCGAAGCCGGAAGACTGATCCCCGACCCGGCGCGCAGCCCCTCCATCGACCGCACCCACACGCCGTTTCCAGCGAGGTACTCCCAGTGTCCGCACGACTCCGCTTCGATGGCCGCCGCGTCACCGTGCAGGGCCTCGGACTCTTCGGCGGCGGAGTCGCGGTCGCACGATTCCTCGCGCAGCGCGGTGCGCAGGTGACCGTGACGGACACGCGCTCGGCGGCGGACCTCGCGCCCGCGGTCGCGGAGCTCGCCGGGGTGCCGTTGCGCTTCGTGCTCGGCGAGCACCGGCGCGAGGACTTCGCCGACGCGGACCTCGTCGTCGCCAACCCCGCGGTGGCACCGTCGAACGAGTGGCTCGGGGTGGCGCGCGCCGCCGGCGTCGCCATCACGAGCGAGATCGCGCTGTTCCTCGAGCTCTGCCCGGCGCGCATCGCCGCGGTGACGGGCACGCAGGGGAAGAGCTCGACGTGCAACACGCTCCACCAGCTGCTCCTCGCCGATGGACAGCGCGCCCACCTGGGGGGGAACATCGGCCGCTCGCTGGTCGAGTCGGCGGAGGCGATGGGAGCCGACGACGTCGTCGTGCTCGAGATGTCGTCGTACCAGCTGGAGTCGCTGCCTCCGGCGCTCGGCCGCGACGGCGCGGTGCCGCGCGTCGAGGTCGTGTGCGTCACGAACGTGCTCGCGGACCACCTCGATCGCCACGGCACCCTCGAGAAGTACGCGGCCGCGAAACGGCGCATCCTGGGCCTCGCCGCCGCGGCCGGCGGGACGGCGGTCCTCTCGGCCGAGGACCCGCGGCTCGCCGGCTGGAGCGAGCCCGGATTGCGGCGGCTCGATGCGTTCCCGACGCGGGACTCCGACCGCGGGCTCAACGTGCGCGCGGGCGCGTTCCGCCTCGAGCGCGAGATCCTCGGGCGCGTCGACGACCTGCGCCTGCCGGGAACGTTCCAGCGCGAGAACACCCTGCTCGCCCTGGGTCTCGCGCGGCTCCTCGGCGCGGATCCGCGGCGGCTCGCGGCCGCCGTCCCCGGTCTGACCGCGCTCCCCTACCGGATGCAGGACCTGGGCACGTTCGCTGGACACCGGGTCTGGGACAACGGGGTCTCGACCACGCCCGACTCGACCCTGGCGGTGTTCGGGTCGCTCGCGCCGGGGTTCACGTTGCTGGTCGGCGGCAAGCACAAGGACCTGCCCCTGGACGAGCTCGTGCGCGCGGCGAGCGGGCGCGTGCGCCGCGTGGTTTCCTTCGGTAAGGCAGGCCCCCTGCTGAGCGAGACCTTCCGGGCCGCCGGGATCGACGCGATCGCCGTCGCGACCGTCCCCGAGGCCGTCGAGGCCGCTTTCGGGGCCATGGAGTCCGGCGAGGAGCTCCTCTTCTCACCGGCCTGCGCGAGCTACGACCAGTACCTGAATTTCCAGGAGCGGGCCCAGGCCTTCCGACAATCCCTGGAGAGGTTTCGCACCCCGCATCCCGCACCGCCGGAGCGGCGTCTCGACAAGGCGGGTCGCGGGGGCTAGACCTGAAGGAACGTGCGCGTCTGCCCAGCCGCGCCCGACGGGATGATCTGCCAGAACTGCCTCAAGAACGCCGCGACGGTGCACGTGACCGAGATCGCCACCCCGGTGGTCGCTCCGGTCGAGTCCGTCGGCGATGGAACCGCATCCCCGGCCGAGACCGCGCCCCACGTGAGCGAGCAGCATCTGTGCGAAGTCTGCGCGCAGACCCTCGACCTGCCCCACGCTCCCGCGCTCCAGAAGGCCCAGCTCGATATCTGGAAGCTGCTCCAGATCACGGCCAAGCAGACGCGCCGGAAGGGCGGCCCGACGTGCGCCGGATGCGGCCTCCAACTCGAGGAGTTCCGCCGCAAGGGGCGACTGGGCTGCCCGCAGTGCTACGACGCCTTCGCGGCGCACCTCGGCGAGGTCTTCGAGCGCGTCCACGGCGCGCGGCAGCACGTCGGCCGGTTGCCCGGCACCGACGCTGCGATCCCCGCTCCCCCGATCGACGCACTGGCGCTCGAGCGCGAACAGCGCCTGGTCGACCTGCGCCAGAAGCTCGAGATCGCGATCCGCGAGGAAGCGTACGAGAACGCCGCGCGGCTGCGCGACGAACTGAAGCAGCTCGAAGAGCCGCGAAAGAGTTGACGGCTCGGCGTCCGACGCGATTTCACGCGCGGCACGGCTTCACCTCGCCGACCTTGAAGGTCGAAACGTCAGAGTTAGCTACCATCACCGCACCGGTGGGCGCTGGCTCGTCGCCCCCGATCGTCCCCTCACCGCGCACGGGCCCCGGAGACACCATGTTCGACCGCTTCACGGACCGCGCCAAGAAGGTGATGAACCTGGCCCGTCAGGAGGCCCAGAGGTTCAACCACGAGTACCTCGGCACCGAGCACATCCTGCTGGGCCTCGTTCAGGAAGGCAGCGGCGTCGCAGCCAACGTCCTGAAGAACATGGGCATCGACCTCGCCAAGATCCGCAGCGAGGTGGAGAAGATCGTCAAGACGGGCTCCACGATGGTGTCCGTCGGTCAGCTGCCCTTCACGCCGCGCGCGAAGAAGGTGCTCGAGCTCTCCATGGAGGAGGCCAGCAACCTCGGGCACAACTACATCGGGACGGAGCACTTGCTGCTCGGCCTGATCAAGGAGAACGAGGGCATCGCGGCGCAGGTGCTGCTGAACCTCGGCGTGAAGCTCGAGGACGTGCGCGAGGAGGTCCTGGACTTCCTGGGCGCCGAATCGAACGACGAGGAAGAGGAGGAGGGCGCGCAGCAGGAGGGCAACGAGAAGCCCCAGGGCGCCGGACAGGCCCAGGGCAAGAGCAAGACGCCGGCGCTCGACAGCTTCGGTCGCGATCTGACCGAGCTCGCTCGCGAAGGCAAGCTCGACGTGGTCATCGGCCGCGCGAACGAGATCGAGCGCGTGATCCAGATCCTCTCGCGCCGCACGAAGAACAACCCCGTGCTGCTGGGCGAGCCGGGCGTCGGCAAGACGGCCATCGTCGAAGGCCTCGCGCAGCAGATCATCGAGAACCGCGTGCCCGACATCCTGCGCAACAAGCGCATCGTCGTGCTCGACCTGGCCCTCATGGTCGCCGGCACGAAGTACCGCGGCCAGTTCGAGGAGCGCATCAAGGCCGTCATGACCGAGGTGCGCCGCGTCCGCGACGTCGTCCTCTTCATCGACGAGCTGCACACGCTCGTCGGCGCCGGCGGCGCCGAGGGCGCGATCGACGCCAGCAACGTGCTCAAGCCGGCGCTGTCGCGCGGCGAGATCCAGTGCATCGGCGCGACGACGCTCGACGAGTACCGCAAGCACATCGAGAAGGACGGCGCGCTCGAGCGCCGCTTCCAGGCCGTCAACGTCGAGCCGCCGAGCCCGACGGAGACGATCGAGATCCTGAAGGGCCTGCGCGACAAGTACGAGGCGCACCACCGCGTCCGCTACACGGACGAGGCGCTGGAAACGGCCGTCGAGCTGTCGACGCGCTACATCAACAACCGCTTCCTCCCGGACAAGGCGATCGACGTGATCGACGAGGCCGGCGCGCGCGTGCGCATCAAGGCCATGGTGGCCCCGCCCGACCTGCGCGAGCTCTCGGTGGAGATCGAGCGCCTCGAGCGCGCGAAGGACGAGGCGGTCAGCGCCCAGGACTTCGAGAAGGCCGCGAAGCTGCGCGACCAGGCCTACCAGCTCAAGAAGAAGCGCGAGGAGATGCAGAACCGCTGGCGCGCGGAGCAGGCCGACAAGGAGCAGGTCGGCGAGGTCACGGCCGAAGTGATCGCCGAGACGGTGTCCAAGATGACGGGCGTGCCGCTGACGCGCCTCGAGAAGGCCGAAGCCGACCGCCTGCTCCAGATGGAGAAGGAGCTCGGCTCGATCGTCATCAACCAGAACGACGCGGTCACCGCGATCGCGCGCGCCGTGCGGCGCTCGCGTTCGGGCCTGAAGGACCCGAAGCGTCCGATGGGCTCGTTCATCTTCCTCGGGCCCTCGGGCGTCGGGAAGACGTTCCTCGCCAAGCAGCTGGCGAAGTTCATGTTCGGCAGCGAGGACGCGCTCCTCACGATCGACATGAGCGAGTACATGGAGAAGCACAACGCCTCGCGGCTCGTCGGCGCTCCGCCGGGCTACGTCGGCTACGAGGAGGGCGGCCAGCTCACCGAGAAGGTGCGTCGCCGTCCGTACTCGGTCGTCCTGCTCGACGAGATCGAGAAGGCGCACCCGGACGTCTTCAACATGCTGCTCCAGATCATGGAGGAAGGACGCCTGACCGACTCGTTCGGTCGCCACGTCGACTTCCGCAACGTGATCCTGATCATGACGAGCAACCTGGGCAGCCAGCAGATGAAGTCGGGCGCCAAGCTCGGCTTCGACCGCCTGAGCCAGGCCACGAAGCCCAGCGACGACGAGCGTCGCACGCGGATGCGCGCCGACGTCATGATCGAGGTCGAGCGCTACTTCCGGCCCGAGTTCATCAACCGCCTCGACGAACTCGTCGTCTTCAACCCGCTGACGAACGACGACCTGGCGCGCATCGTGCACCTGCAACTCGACGAGGTGCGCAAGCGCCTGGCCGAGAAGGGCGTGAAGCTCGACCTCGAGCCGAAGGCGATCGAGTTCCTGATCACGAAGGGGTACAGCGAGGACTACGGCGCGCGCCCGCTGCGCCGTGCCATCGAGCGCTTCGTGGAGGATCCGCTCGCCGAGCACATCCTGCGCATGGGTTCGGGTTCGACCGAGCCGATTCGGGTGACCGTGAGCCCGGACGGCGCGAGCCTGAACTTCGAGCAGACGAAGCCGACGGAACCCGTGCCGGCTTCCTGACGCTCGCGTTCGGATCGACCACCGGAGGCCGTCCCGCGGACGGTCTCCGGTGTTCGTTTCCGCCCCCACGTCGAGGGCGGGCGCAGTTCGGGCCCGCCGGCTCAGGCCCGAGCGCTCCCCGCCCGATACCCCGGTACCCGCCTCGCCCCGGCCGGTTCCGGTACGCACCATGATCCTCCCGATCCTCCTCGCCTGCGCCGCTCTGATTCCGACTCCGTCCCCCGACGCGCCCGGCAAGTCGCCGGCCCCCGAGGCCGAGCGCGTGAAGGCCGCGCTCGTCGAGCTGAAGGGGGCCTTCGCGAAGCCGGACGCGGGCCCGCGAATCCGCGCGATCGAGTCCGCGGCGAACCTGCCCGACGCCGAGGTGGTGCGCTGCATGGCGCGCGGTCTCGACGACGAGGACGTCGCCGTCCAGAAGGCCGCGATCGAGGCCCTGCGCTTCAGCACGAGCGCGCAGGCCTTCGAGGAGCTGCTCGCCCGCGCGAAGGTCAAGGCCGCGAAGGACGACCTGCCACTGTACGCCGCCCTGCTGCGCGCGATCGGCCAGCACGGGAACGCGCGCTCGATCGAAGTGCTGGCCGACAATCCCTGGTCCGCGCAAGACGCTCAGGTCATCCAGGCGAAGGTCCTGGGACTCGGACGCGTGCGCACGAAGGAGTCCCTGAAGGCGCTGACCGATCTCATGGAGGGCGTCGGCCCGGTGAAGATCCAGCCGTTCATGAAGGACCTCCGGCTCGCGCTGTGGTCGTTGAGCGGCGTCGACCAGGGCGAGTCGCGCGACCTCTGGCTCGGCTGGTACCGCGACAACAAGGCGACCGTGAAGATCGCGCCCGCGCCGCAGGCGGAACCGCGCGAGCTCGCGCGCCGCTGGGAGCAGTACTGGGCCCGGCCGGGAGCCGACGCGCCGGGCGAGAAGGGTCGCTCCTCCCGGCGGTGAGCTTCGCGCCGGCGAATCGGCGACATCCCGCGGACCATCCCGGGACTCGCCGGTCCCCCGTGCGCTTCAGTCTTGCCAGGTCTTGCGCACGAGTCCGTCCTGGAACTCGACGTACGTCGCGCCTTCGACTTCCTCGGTCTCGTCGCCGGAGTACACGAAGATCAACTGGCCCTCGCGGCGTTTCGTCTCCTTGTACGTCCACTTCCAGATCTCGATCTGGCCGTCGATCTTCGTACGCGACGTGGGTTCGCCGAGCAGAGCCCGCACGTAGTCCTGGGGCTTCCCAGGCTCGATCTGCTGGAGGGTCGCGCTGCTGACGTAGCGCCCGCTGCGTTCCTTGTGCGAGTCGACGTTGATGATGCAGGCGGAGAGCAGGCAGCCGGCAGCGAGCGTGACGGACAACGGGAGGGCGAGGACGTGCTTCATGGTTCGGTTCGTGATGCGGTCGGCGTGGATGGGGAGCAGGGGTGCGTCGAGTGCGCACCCCCTGGACCGCTCGGACCCCGTTCGGGTCGCAGGGAAAGGTACGAATTTCGGCGAGTTCGATTTTCTCCTCGCGGGCTGCGACCCGTTCGATCCCCGTACGTCTCTGGGGCGTGAGCGGTCCCACCCAACTCCTGCGCATCGAACCCGGATCTCCCTCCTGGCCCGCCGAACTCTCCCAGATCGAGGGGGTGCCGGAGCGCCTCTGGCTGCGGGGCGAGGTCCGTCTGATCGACTTGCGACCGCGCGTCGCCATCGTGGGAGCGCGCGGGCCGAGCCCCTACGGCGAGGCCCAGGCCGCACGGTTCGCGCGAGAGCTCGCGCGCGCGGGGATTGTCGTCGTGTCGGGCATGGCGCGCGGGATCGACCAGGCCGCCCACGCGGCGGCGTTGGACGTCGGCGGGGCCACGCTCGCGGTGCTGGGGAGCGCCGTGGATCGCCCCTGGCCCGATGGCGAGGTGGCGCGGCGCCTGGCGGCGTCCGGGCTGTTGCTCAGCGAGTTCCAACCCGGCACCGACCCGCGCCCCCACCACTTCCCCCTGCGCAACCGCCTGATCTCGGGACTCTGCGTGGGAGTGCTCGTCGTCGAGGCGGCCGCGGCCTCGGGCTCGCTGATCACGGCGCGTTGGGCGGCGGACCAGGGCCGCCAGGTCTGGGCGTTGCCGGGGCGCGTCGACCACCCGCTCTCCCGCGGGACGCACAAGCTCCTGCGCGAGGGGGCTGCTCTCGTCGAGTCGCCGGAGGAGATCGTGCAGGAGGTGCTCGGCGCCGACCCGTCCACCGCGCAAGGGCGGCCGTCCGGGCGCGCCGCCTCGACCGAGCTCGCGGAGCCGCTGCGCCGCGTCCTCGCCGCGCTCGTCGGCGATTCGCGCGACGCGTGCGAGATCGCCGCGGTGCTCGGGATCGAGGCGACGGACGTCCTGACCACACTCGTCGAGCTCGAGCTCGCGGGCCGCATCGCGCGCGGACCCGGCGGTCTCTACCGCAGACTGGGGTGAGCCCCGCCGCCGATCGCGGCGATCCGGGTGTCAGCGCACGCTCGCCACGGTGTGTTCGGCCACGACCAGGAGGAGGGCGAGGATCCCGCAGCCCAACGCGAAGACCGCGAACCGGCGCGGCAACCCGCGCAGCGCCTTCGCGTCGTCGGGCTCCGCGTAGAACGCGGCCAGCGTCACGATCCCCCCGCCGATCGCGGCGAACAGCGCGAGGTGGAGCAGGAGATCGTTCATGCAGCCACCCTGGGTGCCGGAGGCGCGTCGGACTCGAGGTGCGCGAGCCCCTCCTGCTCGGCCACGCCGAAGAGATCGAGCCAGGCCAGGATGTTCAGGAGACCGCCCACGGCCGCGAACGCGAGCCCGGCATCGACGTATCGGATGTCGGCGCGCACGAGCGCGTGCCCGTGGAGGACCTCGAGGATCCAGGCGGGCGCTCCGGCCAGGAACTGCCCGCTCCAGTAGTAGAAGTGCCGCTCGCGATCGAGGTTCGCGCCCTGGGCCAGCGCGCTGCCCAGCACGACGAAACCGGCCACGACGACGAACACGATGGCGCCGCGGAGCCGCCGCCCTTGCAGCCAGTGGCCGAGCCCGGGAACGATCCAGCCCGCGAGCACGAGCAGGCCCGGCGACGGCTTCGTCGAGCGCTGTCCCGCGGGCACGCGCGCGTCGAAGTGGGCCTTGCAGGCGAGGCACGCGTTCAGCAGCCCGCTACAAGCCGTGAGGAAGGTGCCGAGGTCGATGTGCGCCGGCCACGGCCGCGGGAACGTGGGCCCGAATCCGTAGGTGCGCATGTGCCAGATCACGGCCGAGAGGTTCCCGACCTCGGGCGTCAGGATCGGCGCGATCGGAGAGCGCAGGTCGGTCTGCAGGAACTCGAAGGCCATGCCCTCCGAGAGACGGATGCCCAGGAGGTACAGCCCCGTGATGACCAGGAACGCGGCGATCCCGAAGATCGGCGCTCCGAGGTAGACGTGACCCGCCCCGGGGACCACCCAGGTCAGGATGGCGGCGACGTTCGCGTCGCCGCGCCCCGCGCGTCCCGTTTCGAGCGCCATGCGTCGCGAGGTTCTACCAGCGCGCCGCGACCGTCGCCATGGACGCCCACCGCGCGGTGTCTGGCGATCGCCCGCCACGCCTGCGATGCTCCCGGGGATGGAAGCCCGCCAGCCCCGCGCTCCCCACGTCCTGCGCCTGCGCGTCCGCTACGGCGAGACGGACCAGATGGGGGTCGTCCACCACGCCAACTACGCGCTCTACGTCGAGGAGAGCCGGACGACGCTCATGCGCGAGCTGGGCTGCTCCTACGCGGACCTCGAGCGGCGCGGCATCGGGCTGCCCGTGCGCAAGTTCGAGGCGCGCTATCGCACTCCGGCACTCTACGAGGACGAGCTGACCGTGAGCACGGTGGTCGGGAAGCTCGGCGCCGCGTCGGTCACGTTCGAATCCGAGATCTCGCGGCCGGCGGACGGTGCGCGCATCGCCAGCGTCCTCGTCGAGCTGGCCTGCATCGACCTCGGGAACCGTGCGCGGGGACCGATCCCGCTGCCGGAAGACCTGCGGCGGCTCCTGATCGAGGGCTGAGTCGGCGAGAGCCGAGTCGGCGAGGGCTGAGGCCCGGGAGGCCGCGACCGCCCCCAGCGCACGCCAGGGATCGAAACCTACGAGGCCAGACCGGGCGGCGGCCAGGGGCGCGGATCGCCGTCCCAATCCACCTCGCGGTGGGCTTCCTCCTGGACGGCCGTCCCGGCTCCCAGCTCCGGGAGACGCAGGTGGGACCGATCCGGGAGAGCCGGCGCGATCGAGTCCAGGAGCCGGTCCCGGCAGGCTGGACAGACCGAGCCGTTCGGCAGTCGGTTGAACTGCAGAGAGTTCGTGCCGGGAAGTCCGCAGGTGAAGCAGAGAGGTGCAGTTCCGTCGCCCATGCGTGGAGGGGATCGACCGGACCAGAGGCTAGCTTGAGGCGGCCGGGCCGACGTTGCCCAGACTTCCGACCCGGGGCCGGGTCACAAAACCCTCCCGTGAACGGCAGATTCTGACCGATGGGCCTTGGCAGGGGTGTGGGACGGCTCCTACACTCCTCCAGACGAGACCCGGACCGGCTCTCGTGTGGACCCGCAAAGAGCACTATTTCGGTGCGGATTGCCCGACCCACCCTCCGGTCCTCGAACCGCCCCGTGCTGCAACTCACCAAACGCACCGAGTACGGCCTGATCGCGCTGATCCACATGGCGGATCGGGCGGGACAGGTCGTGAGCGTGCGCGAGGTCGGCGAGCACTACCCGATCCCGCGCCGGCTGCTGGCCGAGGTCGTCAAGGACCTCGCGCGCGCGGGCCTGGTGGAGTCGCAACGCGGAGCCGCGGGCGGCTACACGCTGGCCCGGGGCGCCGAGCGGATCACCCTGAGCGACGTCGTCGTCGCTCTCGAGGGCGCGCCGGTCGTCGCCGGCTGCGAAGCGCACGTGGCGGCCGGCGAATCGAACTGCGATGTCGAGCCCGTCTGCCCGATCCGGTCGCCTTTGCACCGCCTGCGCGACGGCATCTGGCGACTCCTCGAGCGCACGACGCTCCAGTCCCTCTCCGCGGCGGGGCCGTTCGTCGAACTCGAGACGTCGCCGCGCCGACTCCCCGCGGTCCCCTCGCCCTTCGGACACACGACATCGAGCGCCCCCGCCGGCATGCCGTCCCGCCCCGGCCCCGACGCCGGCCAGACCCCCGCGATCCTGCCATGAAGCTCCCGCTGTACTTCGACTACCAGGCGACGACGCCGCTCGACCCGCGCGTGCTCGAGACGATGCTGCCGTACTTCACCGAGGAGTTCGGCAACGCCGCGAGCCGCAGCCACCCCTTCGGCTGGCACGCCGAGGAGGCCGTCGAGAAGGCGCGCGCGCAGATCGCCGCCCTGATCGGCGCGAACCCGAAGGAGATCGTTTTCACGTCGGGCGCGACGGAGTCGATCAACCTGGCCATCAAGGGCGTCGCGGACATGTACGGCGAGAAGGGCCGGCACATGGTCACGAGCCTGACGGAGCACAAGGCCGTGCTCGACACGTGCAAGCACCTCGAGAAGCTCGGGTGGGAGGTCACGTACCTCGAACCTACGAAGACCGGGCGGATCACGCTCGAATCGGTGGAGAAGGCGTTGCGGCCCGACACCGTCCTCGTCGCCATCATGTGGGCGAACAACGAGGTGGGCACGATCAACCCGATCCGCGAGATCGGCGCCCTGTGCCACGCGAAGGGCGTGCTGTTCCTGACGGACGCGACGCAGGCCGTGGGCAAGATCCCGGTCGACGTCGAATCCGATCACGTCGACCTGCTGTGCCTCAGCGGGCACAAGATCTACGGCCCGAAGGGCGTCGGCGCGCTCTACGTCCGCCGCAAGAACCCGCGCGTGCGGCTCACCGCGCAGATGGACGGTGGCGGGCACGAGCGCGGCATGCGTTCGGGCACGCTGAACGTCCCGGGGATCGTCGGGCTCGGCCGCGCGTGCGAGATCGCGCAGGCCGAGTGGAAGAAGGACGCCGAGCACACGAGCCGCCTGCGCGACGACTTCGAGCGCCGCGTGTTCGCCGAGATCGGCCACGTGAAGCTGAACGGCGACCCGGACCACCGACTGCCGAACAACTCGAACCTGTCCTTCGCCTTCGTCGAGGGCGAGTCGCTGATCATGGGCATCAAGGACCTGGCGGTGTCGTCGGGCTCGGCCTGCACTTCGGCGAGCCTCGAGCCGAGCTACGTGCTGCGTGCGCTCGGCCGCAGCGATGAGCTCGCGCACTCGTCGCTGAGAATGACGATCGGCCGGTTCACGACGGTCGAGGAGATCGACGTCGCCGTCGAGGCGATCACGCGCAACGTCGCCAAGCTGCGCGAACTCTCCCCGTTGTGGGAGATGTTCCAGGACGGCGTGGACCTGTCCACGATCCAGTGGGCGGCGCATTGACGACGACGCCGGCGAGCTGGCACTGAGTTGGAGTTTTCGGAGAAGTACCATGGCCTATAGCGAAAAAGTCATCGAGCACTACGAGCATCCGCGCAACGTCGGTTCCTTCGACAAGGGCGACGCGAGCATCGGCACCGGCATGGTCGGCGCGCCGGCGTGCGGCGACGTGATGAA